>CAYUYF010000036.1:0-25885 GCA_964449145.1 uncultured Gemmatimonadaceae bacterium
CCGGCCCGGCTAGAACGCGATCTCCTGCCCCACGCCCAGCCGCCGCGCGCTACGTCCTCGATGGCCAGCCCAAGGGACTTGAACAGGGTGATCTCCGCGGCCGAGGTGCGGCCGGGGCGGGTGCCGGTGAGCACCTCGCCCAGCTCCGCCGCGATGTCGGCGGTACGGAGCCGGCGTTCCTTGATGGGGATGAGGAGGTCGCCCGCTTCCTGGAGCGCGCTCTCTCGGGCATCCACCACGATCCGGGCCCTGGCGACGGCGTCGGTGTCCAGCTCCCGGGTCTCGGGCGTGTGGGCGCCGACGGCGTTGATGTGGGCGCCGGGCGCGATCAACCTCCCCTCCAGCACCGGGGTGGGGCTGGCGGTGAGGGTGCAGATGAGACTGGCATCCGCCACGGCGTCCGCTGCGGACGCCATCACCTCGACCGGCACCTCACCGGGCACCGTAGCCGCCTCGGCAAAGGCGCGGGCCCGCTCGGTCGAGCGGGACCAGACCCGCACCCGGCGGAGCTTCCGCACGGCCGCCATCGCCGCGAGGTGGGTGCGGGCCTCGGCGCCCGCGCCGAGGAGGGCGAGGTCGGCGGCGTCGGGATTGGCGAGCAGGTCGGTGGCGACGGCGGAGACGGCGGCGGTGCGGATCGCGGTGACGGCGCCGGCCTCCAGGATGGCCATGACCTGGCCGGTGGCGGGATCGAGCGAGAGCACCGCGCCCTGGTGGCTGTCGAGTCCGCGCTGGGGGTTGCCGGGGAAGACCGAGACCACCTTGACGCCGAGCGCTGCGGGGTCGGAGATCCAGGCGGGCATGGTGAGCATGGTGCCGAGGCCGTCGGGAGTCCGGACGGCGCTCCGCGACGGCTGGATGGTCTGGCCCCCGGCCCGGGCGGCAAAGGCCTCCCGCATGAGGGCGATGCAGACGGGCATCGGGAGGAGGCGTACGACGTCGGAGCGGTTGAGGACCAGCACGCTGCCTCCCGGCCTGGTGGGATCTAGTCATTGCGAGGAGGCCCCCGAGAGGAGCCCGACGAAGCAATCTACCGCCCCTCCGCCACCAGCTCCCGCCCGATCCGCACCACTTCCCGCGCCAGCAGGTCGAAGTCCTCCTGCACACTCCGGTGGTTCGCGATAGCCATGCGGAGGCAGTAGCGGCCCTTGAGCGTGGTGTAGGACGGCGCGGCGATGCCCTGCTCCTGCAGCCGGGTGAGGAGTTCCTTGTTGAGCGGGTTGAGCGCCTCGTCATTCAGCCCGCCGGGGTTGAACCGGAAGCAGACGATGTCGAGCCCGATGGGCGCCATGAGTTCGAGCTCCGGCGCCTTGTCTACCAGCTTCCCGAAGTAGTGCGCCTGCTCCACGTTCCGGGCGATCATCCTGCCGAAGCGCTCCAACCCGTGCTCCTTGATGGACATCCAGACCTTGAGGGCCCGGAACTGGCGCGAGAGCTGGAGGCCGTAGTCGCTGAACCAGAGGTGCCCGCCCGCCAGGCCGCGCGACTCGTGCTGCAGGTATTCCACCGTATGCGTGAAGCTCCGCCGGTGGGGCTCCTCGTGCCGCACCAGCAGGCAGCCGGCCTCGAAGGGGACGTGCAGCCATTTGTGGAGGTCGAGCGCGACCGAGTCGGCGCGCTCCATGCCCCGGAGCAAGGGCTTCACATTCTCCGCCAGGACCGCCACGGCGCCGATGGCGCCGTCGACGTGGAACCAGAGTCCCTCCCGCTGGCACAGGTCGGCCACCGCGTCGAGGTCGTCCACGGCGCCGGTGTTGACGGTGCCCGCGCTGGCGATGACGCAGACCGGCCGCCGTCCCTCGGCGCGGTCCGCAACGATGGCGGCCCGGAGCGCGTCGAGATCGATGGTGTAGTCGCCCTTTACCGCCACCTTGTGAAGGCCGGCGCTGCCCAGCCCCAGCAGCTCGACCGCCTTCTGGTTGCAGCTGTGGACCTCGGTGGAGCCGTAGACCACCAGCGGCGGGCCGCCGTGGAGGCCGACGGTGCGGGCATCGAACCCGGCGCGGGCGTTGCGGGCGATGGTGATGCCGAGGACGTTGGCCATCGAGCCGCCGCTCACCAGCAGGCCGCTGGCCTCCCTGGGGAAGCCGATCATCGCCTTCATCCAGTTGATGACCTGCTCCTCCACCAGGTTGGCGACGTGGTTGCCGCCGCCGACGTTGGGATTCATGACCGACGCCATGAAGTCCGCGAGCGCGCCGAGTACCGTCCCGTTCCCCATGTACCAGGCCCAGAAGCGGGGATGGATGTTGCCCATCGGGTAGGGGAAGACATCCGCCAGGAACTCCTGGTACGCCGCCTCGGCGCCGGCCGGCTGCTGGGGCGCCGGCGCGGCGAAGCGCGCAGCCACCTCGGACGGCACCGGCTGCCAGACGGGGCGGTCGCGGACGGTCTCGAGGTAGGTGATGGCGTCGTCCACCATGCGATGGCCGAGTGCCCGCATGGCGGCCCAGTCGGTGGGGTCGAGGGTCTCGTAGGAGGGGTCGTGGGTCATGGCGGTGTCTGGGGTGGTCATGGAAACCCGGTTGCAGTGGCGCCGCCCTACGGCGCGGCGGTGGTTCCGTTTCGAGGGGCCACCCGGGGAGGCTCCGCTCCTCGCGACTGGACTCTATATCGGCCGGAACGGCTCGGCGAGGGCCAGGGTGACGGGCGCCGATGGAGGGCCCGGCCGCAAGGGCGTAGGGGGAGGCAGCCCTGAGCGCCACGCACACGTCCACGGCCCCTTCGCTTCTCCGACACCCGGTCCTGGGCTTGTAGCGCGGCGCTACGGGCTGACTCGAATCGACTGGCTCGGCCGCTGCAACCTCGCGCTTCCATCGCGGCCTAACCAGTTGTGGCGCAAGCAGATGGTCGCGTCGCCCACGACACGACCCATGCAGCACATCGATTGCACGGAGGGGTGGCGTACCCGGGGCAGCCGCGATCACGGCCATCGCCTCACGCTTCCTTCGCTCGCCAGGCTTCTCCGTTGGAGGTCCACCGATGACTGCTGACGCGCTGCGTGCCGTGACCCACCTGGCGGCCCCCGCAACCGGGCGACCCAACCTGCGGCTCGCTACCGCCCCGAAGGTCCTGCTCTACTCGCACGACACGTTCGGGCTCGGGAACATCCGCCGGACCCTGGTGCTGGCACAAGCACTCCGCGAGCAGTATCCCGGGGCGGCGCTGTTGCTGGTGACGGGGTCACCGATGATCCACGCGTTCAGGATCCCCGACGGGCTCGACTACATCAAGCTCCCCTGCCTGGACCGGATTGAGGCCGATCGGTACCAGCCCCGGTTCCTGGCAACCTGGTCGGCCGAAGTCACCCGGATCCGTCGCTCGATCCTGCATCGGACCGTCATGGGCTTTGCGCCCGATCTCATGATCGTGGACAAGCGGGCCGCCGGCATCGATGGCGAACTGGTGGATACGCTTCGGGCACTGCGCCGCGCCAGGCCCAACACCAGACTGGTGCTCGGCGTGCGGGACATCCTCGACGAGCCGGCACGGACCTGCGCTTCGCTCAAGCGCAGCCGCTGTATGGAGTTGGTCGAGCGCTACTACGACGAGGTCTGGATCTACGGCGAGGAGTCCATCTTCGACGCCGCGCGGGTCTACAACTTCCCTTCGGCAGTTGCCGCCCGGACGCGCTACGTCGGATACCTGATGCGCCCCACCCAGGTGCCGGTGGCGCGGAGCGGACCGCCCCGGGTGCTGGTGACCACCGGCGGTGGCGGTGATGGCAGCGAGCTGATCGAGACCTATCTCCGCGGCCTGATCGAGCTGCCGCGCTCGGTGGCCCTCAGAACGACCATCATCTTCGGCCCCCAGATGGCCACGGTGCGGCGGGACCAGCTGCTGGCCCAGTACGGCGCCCTCGCCGACGTGGACTTCATCGACTTCGAGGCGGACCTCACCCGGCGCTATGCCGAGGCGGATGTGGTCGTCTCGATGGCCGGGTACAACACCGTCTGCGAACTGCTGGCAATGCGCCGCCGGGCGGTGCTGGTGCCGCGGGCGGAACCGGTGATGGAGCAGCTGATCCGGGCGCGGCTCTTCGCCGAGCGCGGGATTTTCGACCTGGTGGAGCCGGCTGACCTGACGCCGGGCGAACTGCTGCGAAAGGTATTGGCCGCTGCCGCACGAGGGGACCACGTGGTCCCGGCGATCGATCTCGGTGGGCTGACCCGAGTGCGGGAGCGGGCGCAGGCCCTGCTGGAGGAGTCGGGCCATGACGCGTGATGGCCTGGTAATGGTGCTGAGCGGCTTTCCCCGCCGTTCCGAGACCTTCGCCCTGAATGAGGTCGCCGCGCTGGCCGCCCGCGGGATGCTGGCCGCTGTCTTCGCCACCAAGTCCGGCGATGGGCAGGCGCCGCATCCAAGGGCGACCGCGCTGGCTCCGTTGATCGAGCAGTTGCCGGAGGGTACGCCCGAGGAGCAGGGCGAGGCCCTGGTGGCCAGGCTCCGCGGGCGCCGCGTGTCAGGGGTGCACGCCTATTTCGCCCACACGCCGACGGATGTGGCCCGCGTGGCCAGCCGGCGGCTGGGGGTGCGCTACGGCTTCAGCACCCACGCGAAGGATGCGCGCAAGGTGCCGGCGGACGCATTGCGCCGGCGGGGCCGTGAGGCAGCCTGCGTCGTCGCCTGCAACACCGACGTCGCCCGGACCCTTCGCAACGAAGGGATCGACACCCGGCTCATCCCCCATGGCGTCGACCTCGATCACTTCCCGGCCACCCCGGTCCCCGTCGGCCCGCCGACGCGGCTGCTGGCGGTGGGTCGGCTGGTCCCGAAGAAGGGGTTCGATGTGCTGCTGGATGCGGTGACGGCGTTGCGAGGGCCCTGGCAGTTGACCCTGGTTGGCGACGGGCCCGAGCGTGACCGGCTGGAGGGGTTGGTGGGTGCCCGGGGCCTGGCGGACCGGGTGCACTTTGCCGGGAGCCGCACCCACGCGGAACTCCCCGGGATGTACGCCGCCGCACATGCCGTGGTAGTGCCATCAGTGGAGGACGAAACCGGCGATCGGGACGGGCTGCCCAACGTGGTGCTGGAGGCGATGGCGAGCGGGCGGCCCGTGGTGGCCAGCGACGTCGGCGCCATCGCGGGTGCGGTGACCCCGGGACGGACCGGCCTGCTGATCCCGCCGGGCAATGCCTTGGCGCTCGCCCGCGCGCTGGAGCGCCTGTCGCGGCAGCCGACCCTTGCGGTTGAGTTCGGCCGGCATGCCCGGCGCCTGGTGGAGGATCGTTTCGATCTCGATCGGTGCACCCGGCGGCTGGAGCGGGTGCTGGAGGCGGCCTATGTCTGAGCCTCGTGCGGGCCAGGCGGCCGGGGGGAGCGTGGCCTACATCCTCAAGGCCTATCCCCGGACCTCCGAGCTGTTCATCCTGAGCGAGATCTTCCGGGTCGAGCAGGCCGGGCTGCCGCTGCGTCTCTACGCCATCAAACCGGCGGAGGCGAAGGACCGGGAGCCGCGGCACCCGGTCGTGGATCGAATCACCGCGCGCTGCGAGTTCCTGCGCCGGTCCGAGGGTCTCTCCCGCACCAGCCTGCCGCACTGGTTCCTCCGGCACCTGCCAGGCTTTGTCCCTGCCCTCTTGCGCACGTTCGTCCGGCACCCGTTCGGCTTCGGTCGCGCGCTTACGGAGGCCTTGGCACAGGCTCGGCGGACCCGCAGCAGCACATGGGCCGGCGAGGCCCGGCTCTATGTCAAGGAATTCCTGCTGGCGGTGGACCTGGCCGATCGGCTGGCGGGCGCGCCTGAGGTCCGCCATCTGCACGCCCACTACGCTCACGCCGCGACCACGGTCACCTGGCTGGCGTCGTTGATCACCGGGCTGCCCTTCTCCTTCACCGGGCACGCCCGGGACATCTACTGCGAGTCGCTCAATCCCGCCGGCTTGCTGGCTCGGAAACTCCGCGCTGCCCGCTTCGCGGTGACCTGCACCGAGGCCAACCGCACCTGGCTGCTCGGGATCGCCCCTGATGCGCAAGTGCACCGGATCTACCACGGGGTGAACGCTGATTTCACCGCCCTGCTCGCGTCTGCAGCCGGCCGTCCTGTCGGCTCCGGCCCGCTCCGCATTCTGGGGGTGGGCCGACTGGTGCCGAAGAAGGGCTTCGACGTGCTGGTGGAGGCGGTTGCGCTGCTGGCCCGGCAAGGCGTTGCCGTCGAACTGGTGCTCGCTGGCGGCGATGGCCCCCATACCGCAGAGCTCCGTGGCCGGATCGCGGCCCACAGGCTCGATCAGCAGGTGCACCTGGTCGGGGTACTGGACCAGCGGCGGTTGTACGACCAATACCGGCGCGCCACGGTGTTCTGCCTCCCCTGCCGGGTGCTGGACGACGGTGATCGCGACGGGATTCCCAATGTCCTGGTCGAGGCGATGGCCTCGGGCCTCGCGGTGGTGACCACGCCGGTGTCCGGCATTCCGGAGCTGGTAATCCATGAGGAGAACGGCCTCCTGGTGCGGCCCGATGATCCCCAGGCCCTGGCCGCCGCGCTGCTGCGGTTGCATCAGGATACGCACCTCGCCGCGGCATTGGGTCGGGCGGGGCGCTCGGCGGTGCTGGAGCGCTTCGATGGAGACCGCCTGGCGGCTACCCTCGCGGGCCTGCTCACGGGAGCCGCGGCATGATCCCCGACACCCGGGCGGATCTCGCGACCCTGGCCCGGGCGTTCCTGCCCGATGCGCGGCCGCACGCAGGACCGCTCATCAAGGCCTACCTGCTCGAGCTGACCGCCATCCTGACCGGGGTCCTCGCTCCGTGGCCGCTCAAGCTCATCATCGACCACGGGCTGCAGCATCAGCCGCTGCCGGCGTGGCTCGCCGGGCTCGATGTCATCTTCGTGCCGGCCGGTCAGATCGTCGCCTTGTCGTCGGCGTTCGTGGGTCTCATGGTCCTGGGCGCGGCGGCGGCGGCGATGAGCCGGGTGACTCTGGCACAGGTGCGCGAGCGCCTTGCCGTGGCGCTCCGCGACCGGATGCTGGGCCATCTGCAGACGCTGCCACCGACGATCCGGGTCTCACACAAGAGCGGCGAACTGGTGCTCCGGCTGGTGGGCGATGTGGACCTCGTGGTCAAGCTGCTCACTCGCACCCTGCCCCTGCTGTTCCGGTTCGTGGCGACCGGGGTGTTCACCATTGTCGCGATGCTGTGGCTGGCTCCCCGGGAGGCGTTCCTGGTCGTTGGGCTCCTGCCCGCGCTGTGCCTGCTGGTGTTGCGCTACGGCCCCCGCATCACAGCCGCCGCACGGCGCAAGCGGCGGCGGGAGGGAGAAGTCGCGGGGCTGGCCCAGGAGATCATTCGCGGGTTGCCGGTCATCCAGGCACTGGGCGGCGACCGGCAGGTCCGGGCCCGATTCGCCGACCTGAATGCGGCGAGCCTGCGCGCTGGTGTGGAGGAGACCCGGCTGAGCGCCCGCCTCGAGTGGAGCCTCGAAGGCGCCCGCGGACTTGCCATCGGCGTCGTGACCGGGGGCGGGGCGCTGCTGGCGCTGGGCGGCATTCTCACCGTTGGGGAGCTGACCGTGCTCGCCGCCTACGTCGCCCAGTTGCTCAAACCCATCGACAAGGCGAACGACCTGGCCGAGGCGACCTCGCGCGGTGTGGCGGCGGCAGAGCGGATGTCGGCCCTGCTGGCGCAGGCGCCGCTGGTGACCGACCGGCCCGGCGCCCTGGTTCTCGAACAGGTCCGCGGCGTGGTGGAGCTCCGCGATGTTGGCTTCGGTTACCCCGATCCACAGGGTCGGTCGGTGGCGGTTCTGCGCGGCGCCAGCATGACGCTCCACCCCGGTCGGCTCACGGTGCTGATCGGGCGGAGTGGCGCGGGCAAGAGCACCATCCTGAGCCTGCTGGTCCGGTTGTTCGATCCGACCGCTGGTGAGATCAGACTCGACGGCCACCCGCTGCCCTTGATCGCGTTGCGGTCGTTGCGTTCCCAGATCGCCATCATGACCCAGGACCTCCACCTCCTGGCCGGCTCCTTGCGCGACGCGCTCGCGCCGCCCGACCAGTCGGTGGCGGACGACGCGCTCTGGCAGGTGCTGGAGCTGGTCGCCATGGCGGACTTCGTTCGCGGCTTGCCCAACGGACTCGACACCCACCTGGGCGAGGACGGCCTCAATCTGTCCGGCGGGCAGCGTCAGCGCCTCTCGCTCGGGCGGGCCCTGCTGCTCGACCGGCCCATCCTGCTGCTGGACGAACCGCTGGCGAACGTGGATGAGATCTCGGCCCGGGTCATCCTGGCGGCGATCGCGCGAGTGAAGCGGGAGCGCACCTGCCTGGCGATCACCCACGAGCCCCTGCTGCTCGACCATGCCGATCAGGTGTATCGCCTCGAAGGTGGCGCCCTCTGCGCCGACACGCCGGCCTCGCGGCAGCGGCCAGGTGTCGTGAGGCACACCGCGTGACCGGCCTGCTGCTGGACCGCACTCCGCGGCCGGTGTTCTGCGTGATCGACCACGCCTGCCGCGACCTGGAGGTGGCAGAGGCGGTCGTGGCCGGCCGGTTCACGCACGTAGGAATGACGCTCGAACTCGGCGCGGAGCCGGACTGGCTCGGTGCCCCATTCCCCGCGGACAAGGAATGGCGAATCGAGTGGAGCAAGTTCTACTTCGGCCTCGACCTGGCCCACGCCTTTGCCGAATCCGGCGACCCGCGATTCTCGGAGTGCTGGGAGCGGCTGGTGCGGAGCTGGATTCGCCAGGTGCCGGCCGACCATGACCGCAGCGATATCACGGCGCGCCGGATCCAGAACTGGATCTATGCCTGGCTCCGCTTCCAGGCCGCGGGCGCCGTGCTGGCCGATCCACTGGCCGAGGCGCTGCTGGAGAGCCTGGGAGCGCAGCTCGCGTTCGTGCGCACCCACCTCACCCCGGAGCGCAACCATCGGACCCTCGAACTGTACGCGCTCTTCATTGCGGCGCTGGCGCTTCCCGCGCTCGACCAGCACGGTGACCTGCGGGACTTCGCCACTGCGGAGCTGACGCGCAACCTGCTGGAGGATGTGCTGCCGGATGGGGTGCACCGGGAACAGTCCACCCACTATCACTGCATTGCGCTCCGCACCTATCTTGGCGCCCTCCAGAATGCCGCCCAGTTCGGCTTCGCGTTCCCGGCTGCCTACCACGAACGGCTGACCCGCGCCTGTGAGTTCGCGCTGCACTGCCACCGCCCCGACGGAGGCATCCCGGCCTTCTCCGACTCGGACACCGGCAGCTACCACGACCTCCTGGCCCTGGCTGCAGGGCTGCTCGATCGGCCGGACTTCCGCTACGTGGCCTCCCAGGGTGCGGAAGGAACTCCTCCAGAACGGCGGGGCATCAGCTTCCCACATGGTGGCTACTTCATCCAGCGCAGCGGCTGGGGTGAAACGTGGGCCTTCGTGGACGAACGCTTCCTCATGCTCGACTGTGGACCGCTTGGCGCCGGTGGCCACGGCCACTACGACCTGCTCAGCGTGGAGGTGGCAGCAGGAGGGCGGCCGCTGATCGTGGATCCGGGACGCTACACCTACTCCGACGAGGCGCCCGATTGGCGGCGCTGGTTCAAGGGGACGGCGGCCCACAACACGGTGCTGGTGGATGGCCTGGACCAGACACCCTATCGGCGCAGCAAGCCCAAGGGCGCGCCCGCAACCGGCCGGCTGCTGGGGCGCGGGGAAGCCCAGGGGCTCGACTTGATCGTCGGAGAGGCGCTGAGTCCGGCGTACGACGCTCGCCATGTTCGCACCGTGTTGTTCGTCGCAAACGAGTACTGGCTGCTGCACGATCGGCTCACCGCCGCGACGGCCCACGAGTACGACCTCCGCTTTCACCTGGCGCCTGAAGCGATGGGGCAGACCGATATCCGCCTGCACCGGGGGCAGTGGGTGGTGCGGGCACCCGGCCTGCTGCTCCTCTGCGAAGGCGCCAGCCGCCCGCAGATCGAGCCGGGCTGGTACGCGCCCACCTACGGCACCAGGCTCGAAGCGCCGGTCATCTCGGTCCGACGCCACGCCGCGCATGCCGACTTTCTCACCGTCATCCTCCCCGCCGAGGCCACCACGCCCATCCCCAGCGCGGAGGTGCTGCACTGGCAGGACGCCGGGGCGGGCCTCGCGGTGGAGATCGCCGGCGTGGCGGGTGGCACGGGCTCAGACCGCCTCGTCCTTCGCGACCTCGCCGTCGCAACCACCCTGGAGACCCCAGCCGTCGAGTGGAGGCGCCGCTACGTGAACGGCTTGCCTGCCAGGCGCTCGGCCGTGGAGACCATCGCATGACGATCGCCCTGAGCCCCCTGCTCGCCCCGGATGAGGCACTGCCCGCACGAGATCTGCTGCTCGATGCCGACCTCGCCCCGGCGCTGGTGGCGCGCCACCTCGAAGTCCCGGCCGGGCCGGTGATCTCCGCCTGCCACCGGGTCAAGGCCAAGTACCGAATCGGGGAAAGCCTCCGGGTCCTGTTCCGGGTGCACGTGGGCGAGGCGTCCCAGTTCGTGGCGGCGCGGATGTTCCCCGATGGCCGCGCCGCTGCCACCTACAGCGAGGCACTGACGCACGCCGTCCCGGCTGGGCCGCTACGTCCGGTCGGCTGCGACGAAGAGAACGGCATCGTCTTCTGGGCCTTCCCCAATGACCGCCGCATCCGCCACCTGGCGTCGCTGGTCCGGCCCCGGCCCGAGTTCGATTCCGTGCTCCCGGGGCCATGGACCGGTACGCGGGTGGTCGCGTATGCGCCGGAGCGGGCGGCGACGGCCCAGTGCCTGGGACCGGCCGGGGAGGTGCTCGGCTATGCCAAGGTGTATGCCGGCGAAGATGGCGCGCGCAGCCAGGAACTGCACCACCGGCTGGTCCGCGGGGTCGGGGCGGTCGCTGAACTCGAGCTGCCCCGCGCACTTGGCTACAGCGCGGTCGACCGGCTGCTGCTGGTGGAAGCGCTGGACGGACGGCCGGTGGGAGAACTCGAGCCGGCTCGCCGGATCGACGGGTACCGCAGGCTCGGCGCCGCACTGGCGCGGTTACACTCGGCTCCCCTGGAGCTGACGGACCGGTTCCGTCGCCTGGAAGCTTCCCGTCTGCAGCAGGCCGGCCGGCTGGTGGGGTGGGCCCGGCCCGAGCTGGCCGCATTGTCGGAGAGCCTGTCACAGCTCCTGGCGGGGCGCTACCGCCCCGGCCGCGAACCGCTCGTCTGCCTCCACGGTGACGTGAACTCCCGCAATTGGCTGCTGCAGGACGACCGCGTGGCCCTCATCGATCTCGATCAGGTGGCCATGGGTCCCGCTGCCGCCGATCTCGGCGCTGCGCTGGCCGGCCTCAAGTACCGGGAGATCATCGGGGAGTGGTCGGCGGCGGAGGTGCGCGCGCTGCGCCAGGCGCTCTGCTCCGGCTACCAGGCTTTCCGGCCGCTGCCCGCCACCGAATCCCTGCGCTGGCACACCGCCGCCGCCCTGCTCGCCGAACGGGCGCTCCGAGCCGTCACCCGGTTCCGGGTCGATGGATTGCGGCATCTCGAGGACCTGCTCAACGCCGCGATGGCCCAACTGGAGGAACCCAGCGATGTCTGACGATCCCCGCGTCAGTTATGCCCATCGACTGGCGGCATTGGCCGATGACCAATCCGCCTGCGCAGCCCTGGCCCGCATCGGTGAGCGGCGGCGCTGGTGGGACCCGGCAACACCCTGGGTCCGGACCTACGGTCGGTTCACGCCGGGCCGCTCATCGTATGCCACGCTGGTCTATGAAGCCGCCGTGCCGAGGCAGCAGCTCGTGCACCTCGAAGTGAGCGCCGGTCGCCCGACGGCCGTCGGAGAATCCGCCGCCTACGACTGCGATGAAGCGCTGGGTTGGCTGCGGGTCACCCGGATCGAGGCCGATCCCGCCCTTCCGGGCCTCGCGGGGCTGCTGGCTCAACCCGGGGATGTGCGGGTCGTGCGCTACCGGCCGGGCAAGCGCTGCACGCTTCGGGTCAACTACGGCCGGGTCACCCGCTACGCCAAGGTCTTTGACGACGATGCGGGCGCCAGACTGTTTGCGGAGAGCGAGTGGCTCTGGCGGGCCACGCAGGGCGGAGCGCTGGGATTTGTGGTCGCCCGGCCGGATCGCTATGAGCCGGAGACTCGGACGCTGTGGCAGCATGAGGTGACGGGTGTGCCGGTGCTGGAGGCGATGGCTGGGCCGGACGCAATGCCGCTGGTGCAGCGGATCGGCAGGGCCGCGGCGTCGATCACGGGCACCATGCTGGAGCCGGCGCTGGTCTTCGATGGCAACAGCCAGGTGGAACGCTCCCGGCGGTATGTCAGGGAGTTGAGCCGCACGGTCCCGCGGCTGGCCCCGATCGCCGGCGGCCTGCTGGAGCGACTCGCCGCCCTGCACGCGAGCCGCGGTCACCGCCTGCTCCGCCCGATTCACGGCGCGCCCCATCCCAGTCAGTGGCTGATGTCCGGATCCGGGCTCGGGTTGGTCGATTTCGATCGGCTGGCGCTCGGCGATCCGGAACTCGATGCCGCCACCTTCCTCGGGGAGCTGGAATTCGAGGGCGGCCTTGCGATTCCGGAGGACCGGCTGGGCGGTCACTTCCTGGCCGCCTACGAGTCGGTTGCCGGGCCCCTCGACCTCGAGTTGCTCTCGGCCTACCGGGCCCACAAGCGGCTGGCGAAGGCCCTGCGGATGGCACGCTCCTTCGCGGCCGATGGTGACCTTCGCGCCGAGCGCACCCTGGATCTGGCGCTGGCCGGCGTGCCCGGCACCCGCCCCACGACGCTGGTCGCAGCGGGAGTGGCCGCCGCGTGAGCGCCGCGACGATCTTCCTCGCCCGCCATGGCCAGAGCGAGTGGAACCGCTGCAAGCGGGTGACTGGCCAGCTCGACCCCGCGCTCGCGCCCGAGGGACGGGCCCAGGCCAGGGCGCTGGCAGCTCGGCTTACGGGCGTCCGCCTATCGGCGGTCTTCGCCAGTGACCTCACGCGGAGCCGGGAAACGGCTCGGCCGGTGGCCGAGCTGCAAGGGCTGGAGGTCCAGGCACTCGATGCCTTGCGCGAGCTCCACTTTGGGGCGCTGCAGGGCCGGTTCCGGGATGCACGCGATCCGGAAGCGGAGGCGTTGTGGCGGGCCCGCAAGGCCGACCCGCTCGGCTTCCGCGCCCCGGGGGGGGAGACCTTCGCAGAACTCGGCCTCCGGGTCGGATCCGCCGTTCGTCGCATCCTGGCCGATCACTCCGAGGGGGCGCTGCTGATTGTGGGGCATCGCAACACCAACCGCGCCATTCTCGCCGCCCTCCTGGGATGGGACCCGGAGACCGCAGTGACCACCGCGGTCCAGCACGACCGCCTGTATCGGCTGGTCATGAGCTGTCCGCCCGGCGTCTCCACGATTCCGTTCTGCACCCGCAAGGCCGTGGCCGAGGCGGCGTCCTCATGACCCCGCGCCGCACCTGCCTCTTCTATTCCCATCATTCCCTGGGGATGGGCCACCTGGTGAGATCCCTGGCCCTCGCCGAGGCGTTGACGGAACGCTTCGATGTCGTGCTGCTGAACGGTGGGCCGCTGCCGCCAGGCGTGCGCATCCCCTCCGGCGTGGAGGCCGTCGCGCTTCCGCCCATCACCCAGGACGATGCCCACCAGCTGGTTTCCCGTGACGTCAGGTACACAGCCGCCGAAGCGCGCGCGCTCCGTCAGAAGCTCATCCTGTCTACCTACCAGCGGACCTCTCCTGCGGTGATCCTGCTGGAGCTCTTTCCCTTTGGCCGGAAGAAGTTTGCCGATGAGCTTGCCCCTATGCTGGATGCGGCGCGCGCCCCCGCTGAGCGGCGCCCGCTCATCGTGTCCAGCGTACGGGATCTCCTGGTCACCGGACGGCAGCATCGTCAGCTCCACGACGACTGGGTCGCCGCGATGGCCAACCGATATCTCGATGCTGTTCTGGTCCACGCGGACCCGACCTTCGCGCGACTGGAAGACAGCTTCTCCCCGACGGCCCCGCTCACGGCGCCCGTCCACTACACCGGGTTCGTGGTCCCGGGCGGGGATCTTTCCGGACCCACGACAACCAGGGGGCGCCACGGACTGCTGGTGAGCGCAGGGGGTGGGCTGGTTGGCGAGCCGCTCTTCCGTGCGGCCATCGAGGCGCAGACCCGGCTGTGGCCGCGGCTCCAGCTTCCGATGACCCTCATCACCGGTCCCTTCCTGCCGGAACCGGCGTGGCAATCGCTGCAGCGCACCGTCGCCGGCACCGCCGGTGTGCGGATGCGCCGCTTCGTGCCCGACCTCCGGGTCGAGCTGGCCGGGGCCGCCGCCTCGATCAGTCAGTGCGGCTACAACACCGCCATGGATCTGCTTCGGGCCCGGGTGCCGGCGCTGGTGGTGCCGTTCGGGGAGGGTGGCGAGAACGAGCAGCGCACCCGGGCCGAGCGGCTCAGCGGGCTTGGCCTGCTCAGGGCGATGCCGGCCGAGGCCCTCGACGGGGATCGGCTGGCGGCGGAAGTCCTGCGGTTGCTGGACTTCCAGCCGGCCGATGTGTCTCTCTCCATGGACGGGGCGCGCCAAAGTGTCCGTCTCCTCGATGCCCTGGTACTGGAACACCAGATGGCGGCGACATGAGCGACTGGCTCACGCCCGTGTGCCGGGCTCTCAATGATCGGGCGGAGCCGGTGCCGGTCTTCTTCCGGGACGACGATGCCGGCTGGCAGGACGCGCGCCTGTTCCAGCTGCTCGAACTCTTCCATGCGTATCGGCTGCCGATCGACCTGGCCGTCATCCCGGACGCGCTTACACCGGCGCTGGCAAGCGAGCTGCTGCAGCGCCGGGCCAGGGCGGGCGCCGGCATCGGTCTGCACCAGCATGGCTGGTCGCACCGCAACCACGAACTCACCGGCCGCGCCTGCGAATTCGGTCCCGCAAGGACCCCGGCCCAGGTGCGTGCCGATCTGTCCGCCGGCCGGGGTCGACTGGCAGAACTGCTGGGTCCCGCGGTGGATCCGATCTTCACCCCGCCGTGGAACCGCTGCAGCGAGGAGACGGGAAACGCGCTCCGGGAACTCGGGTTCGCGGCCCTCTCCCGTGACCGTACGGCCCGGCCGCTGGGGTTACCCGGACTTCAGGAGCTCCCGATTACCATCGACTGGTTTGCCCACCGTCGCGGGGTCCGGCTCGATGGCGTCGAGTTCGCTACCCGGCTGGCCGGCGCGCTGGCCGGCGGGGGGCCGATCGGGATGATGCTCCATCACGGGGTGACGGAGCCCGACGACTTCCACCGCATCGACCATCTGCTGGCGCTCCTGGCGGGGCATCCCGCGGTGCAGGCTTCCGCCATGATGGCGCTTGTGTCCGAGCGCGTGGGAGCACCATGAAGCGCGCGTCTCGGCTTCTGCTGTTCCTATTACTGCTGCCGGGCGCCCGGCCGGCCGCGGCCCAGGAGCCGTCACCGCTGTCGGTGTTCCTGACCACCACCGGAATGTATGACAGCAATATCGACCACGATGCCGCCGATCAGGATACCTACGGCGGTGCGGTGGGCCTCGGCCTGAGCCTCGAACGCGATGGCGGGCGCCACGCGGTAGAGGCCCAGTACGAAGTGGCCGGTCACCGCTACAGCACCAGTGATCGCTGGAACCGGGTCAGTCAGCAGTTCGAGGGGGCGTACACCCTGCGGGCGGCGCGGTGGCTCCGCCTGCGGACGGGGATTGAGGCTTCGATCAAGGGGAATTCGGAGGATCGAGACCTCGGCAACCAGTACGCCTTCAAGCCCCGCCTGGAACTCCGACCAACCGGCCGCACGGCCATCCGGTTCACCGGGGCGTACCGACTCAAGCAGGACGAACGCGACCCGGAGAGCGACGCGGTCAACACCTACCTCGCTGTCGACCTGCGGCAGCGCTATCCCGCCGGCGGGGAGATGACCCTCGGGGTCCGCCGGGAGTCCAACCGTTCGGTGGGACTCGACAATCGCTACCTGAGAACACTCTACAGCCTTGAACTGTCGAGCCCGACCGCCGCCAGTCACGTCCTTTCCTTCGGCCTCAACTTCCGGGCGCAGCGCTATCGCTACCGGACGGTCGCCGTAGATGGCCGGACCCTGCTGCGGCGGGACCATCGGGTCACCGCCGGCCTCGAGTACACCCACCGGGTGGGCTTCGCTACTGAGGTCACCCTGGGCTACGAGTTCGAGGCCCGGGGGTCGAACGACCCGCGGAAGGAGTACGTCGCCCATCAGATGTCCTTCGCCGTGAGGCGGCGATGGTAAGTGCCGGCGCCGGACTGCCGAGGCTTGGCCTGTATCGTAACGGTACAGGTGTAGCGAATCGTGGAATGCCGCCAAGCTTCACGGGTTTGGCGGGTATCGGTAAGTCTGTGGCTCAGAAGCGCTTATGGAGCACGTGTGAGCCGGCGCACCGAGGCCTGGTATCTGCGAGAGGGATGAGCGCTTGTCCCGATCCTACTCAGGTGCGCCGAATGCGAGCCCAGTCCAGCCGTCTGACCGTCGTGGAGGCCAGCGACTCCTTCTCAACCCTGTGGCCCCAACTGGCCACGGAGTGTGGGTTGGAGCTCGAACGCCGGCCGGACCTGCCGGCGAGCGGGGCCGGCGGCATCGTGGTGATCAACCTGGCCGGCCGGGAGGACGCGCTGCCGGGGCTGCTGGAACTGGGCGCGGACCGGCTACGCGGGGTCGCTGTGGTCGGTGCGCTTGCGGACTATCGGGTTGCCGTCCGCGTCCTGCACGGCGGGGCGCGGGAGTACTTCGCCCTGCCCAGCGATCTTGGGCTGCTCCGGTCGTGGCTCAACGGGATGGCAGGCTCGCTGCGTCAGGCGGAAGGTTCCGCCCGCTTCGCGCAGCAGGAGTCGGCGAAATACCGCTTCGACGGGATTCTCGGGGAAAGCGCCGCGCTTCGGGAGACCATCGCCCTGGCGACGCGGGTGATTCCCCACCCCGGGGTGACGGTGTTGATCGCGGGAGAGACGGGAACCGGCAAGGAGCTTCTCGCTCGCGCGATTCACTACAACGGTCCCCGGCAGAAGGCCCCGTTCGTCGATGTCAACTGCGCGGCCATTCCGGAGCAGCTGCTGGAAAGCGAACTGTTCGGCCACGAGAAGGGGGCCTTCACCGACGCATCCTCCGCGAAACCCGGCCTGTTCGAGGTGGCCAACGGTGGCACGATCTTCCTGGATGAGATCGGGCACCTGTCACTACCCCTGCAGGGCAAGCTGCTCCGGGTGCTCGAGCAGCGCGAGATCCGGCGCATTGGCGGCACCAGCACAATTGCGGTGGACGTGCGGATCATCGCCGCCACCCATGTGGACCTCGCGGAAGCCTCCAGGAAGGGGGAGTTCCGCACCGATCTCTACTATCGCCTCAACGTGGTTGGTCTGCGGCTGCCAGCGCTGCGAGAGCGGGCCGGCGATGTCCTGGTGCTCACGCGCGCGTTCCTGGCTCGTTTCGCCCAGGACTTTGGGGTCAGCGTGCCAACGCTGACCCAGGCCGCGGAACGGCGGCTGCTGACTCATCCCTGGTCGGGCAACATCCGGGAACTGCGCAATGCCCTGGAACGGGCGGTGCTACTGGCGAGCGGAGGCGTGCTGGACGCCGCGGATCTTGGCCTGGACCTCCAGCGCCGTCCCGCCAGCGAGGGCGAGGTTCCCTTCCCCGCCTCAATGGCGGAGATCACCCGGGCCGCCGCCGTCGCCATGACCCGCCTCTGTGACGGCAACAAGAGTGACGCGGCCCGGCGCCTGGAGATCTCCCGTACCCGGCTGCTCAGACTGCTGGCACCCCGCGGGAAACACGCTGTTCTACGGGAGGTAGCATCGTGAGGCACTGTCGTCTGCCAACCCTCGGCCTGTGGCTGCTCATCGCGTGCGGCTCCGAGCCTGGTGCCGGAGCCGGGCCGGGACCGGAGCCGGTCGATTCGACCGTGCCCGAGTCCGCCCTCCGGTTTCTCCGCCCGGCCGTCACCGCTCCTCCGCTCGCCGATCGCGTGGAGAGCTTCTGGGCGGTGCGTGGAGACTCCCGGGAAATCCGGCTCATGTACCAGCCTCACTCCGGTCAGCCGGACTCGGTGGAGTTTGCCCGCTTCCGGGTCGAGAGCCGGTCACTGGTGAATGACCAGAACGGACAGCCCATCGCCCAGGGCGACTCGATTCTCATCACCCTGACGATCATCGACACGCTGCGGCTCATCACCGACTTCCAGCCCTCGGGGCTGGTGTTCAACCCGAGCCGCCCAGCGCGCCTGTGGCTCAAGTTCGGTGAAGCCGATCCGGACCTCAACGACGACGGCATCGTCTCGGCGGCCGACACATCCCTCCTGTTCGACCTGAGTATCTGGCGCCAGGAAAACGCCGGCGAGCCATGGGACCTGATCAGCAGCACGGTGGACACCGTGGAGCAGGAGGTCGAGGCGGACATCCACGGCTTTACCCGATACGCGGTGGCTTACTAATGGACCCCAACCGGAACGGGCGAACCATGGCACGGAACACATGGGTGGGACTGGCGGTCACGCTTGGCTTGGCCGGATGCAGCGCCGAGACCGGATCGCCCATTGGCCCAGCGTCGTTCGGGGCGGCCGCAAGCACACCGCCGCTCTTTCTGGCCGTTGATCCGGCCGCGCCGCCGCTGGCCGCAGAGAGCGTGAGCTTCTGGGCGGTGCGGGGCAAGACCCGCCAAGGAGAGATCCGCTTCCTGCCGCAGCCGGGCGCCGGCAGCGGCAATCGCCTGGTGCGGCTCAAGCTGGACAAGCGCTCATTGGTCAACCGGCCCGACGGTACCCCGATCGCCCCAGGTGATTCCCTGCTGATTACCCTCACCGTGGTGGACGCGGCGCGGATGATCGTGGAGTTCAGCCCAGCCGGGCTGGTCTTCGCCCCGAACCGGGAGGCGCAACTGACGTTCTGGTATCTGGAGGCGGACCATGATTTCAATGGCGACGGCGTGATCGACTCTGCCGATACGGCGCTCGAATCCGGCTTCGCCATCTGGGGGCAGGAGACCCCGGTGGACCCGTGGCAGCCACTGACCTCGATTCTTGATCCTCTCGAGAACGAAATCGAGACCGAGATCCCCGGGTTCACCCGTTACGCCGTTGCCTACTGAGCCCGATTCGTGACACCCGTGCCGCTGGTCCCGCCAGACGTCCTCCAGCAGGCGGAGCGTGAACTCCGCCAGGGCCTGCTGCGCCCGGCGCTCGACCGCCTGCAGGCGGCCCTGCCCGCGCTGCGGCAAGGCGATCCGGCAACATACCGGCGAGGGGTCAACATGGTGGGCGCCGCGCAGTTCGAGCTTGGGGTCCTGGCCGACGCCGAGCTGAGCTTCGAGCAGGCGCTGGCACTCGCCGACGCCGCCGGGGACCTGCTCGGCATTGCCAGGGCGACCAACAACCTCGGGATGATCGCCAACGTCCGGCGCCACCACGCGGAGGCGGTGAGCCGGTATCGGCTCGCCATTCCTGCCTATCAACGGGTGGGGAGCCTGTCCGGTCTCGCGGAGACCTGTCATAACCTGGCGATCACCCAGCGGGACCTCGGCGATCTGGAGCAGGCCGACCGGTACGAGCGCCGGGCCATCGAGTACGGGCGGGAGGCCGGCGACGAGCGCCTGCTGGCCATGGCCCAGGTGGGACGAGCCGATCTGGCCCTCCGGCGGGGGGAGCCGGAGGTCGCGGAAGCGGGCGCGCGGGCTGGCGCAAGGCAATACGCCGCCCTGCCCGACGCACTGGGCGAGGCCGATGCTCTGCGGGTAATGGGAGTCGCGCTGACCGCACGCTCCCTGTTTGCCGAGGCCCACAAGGCGCTGGATCGCGCCGTGGCATTGGCGGACCGGCATGCCAGTGCCCTGCTCACTGCTGAAGCGTACGAGGCGCGGGCCCGGTTGTGGCGGCTGGAGGGGAATCGCTCGGCGTCCGAGGAAGATGCGGAGGTCGCGATGGAGCGCCTGGATGCGCTGGGCGCAACCCAGGAGCGTGCGCGGCTGGCATCCTGGCTCGCATCCGGCGGTTGAGCCGGTTCGCGCCGCCGTCGGGCGCGCGTTCCCACCTCGCCTTCATCGGGTCGCTCCGCGGCCTCGCAATGACAGAACCCCGCTTGCCTCCTCGCGCAGCCCCCCCGACGCAACAACGGCCCCCGTTCATGGGGGCCGTTGCTGGGCTGGCGACCTGTCGTCTGCGCCTCAGGGGCGCCATTGCCCGTGCGCACCGCACGAGCCTGGCCGGGGGTTCGCTGGGCAGGAGGTCCGTGTTGCGCTTTTCAGCGCTCCCAGCGAGCACCGCGCACTACCCCGCAACCAGAACCGACACTGCAACCGGAACCGTTGATCATCCAGGGAGATTTTCGTTCAGTCCGGCAGGGTTGGAAGTGCAAGCGATGTGCCGAGGGTCACCGCGAACGACAAGACGTTGTCAGCGCGGAGGATGCCTGAATGAGACGTGGCGAAAGTGTCCCGTCCCCGGGACGATGGTGTGGCCCGGGACCAACGGGCGGGCGGTCCGAGGACCGCTCCGCTGTCACTTGATGCCGAGCGCGTGGGTGGCCTTGAGGCTCCCCCCGATCAGCCGCACGGTCAACCGTGACTCGGCCCTGGGTTTGGCTGGGGTCCAGCCGATGGCGGCTCGCCCCGCCTGATCGCTCCGGATTCGGGTCGCCGCCAGGCGACCGCTCTCGGCGCTGACAGAGAGATACACCCCCGGCACCGGGTTGCCGTGGGCATCCACGACGCTGGCCTCGAGCCGCTGCTCAGTGGCGCCCGCCTTGCCCGGCAGCCCCCGGATAGTGATCCTGGCCGGCAGAGCCGCCTCCGCCGTGGCGCGGACCAGCAGCACGCTGTCCACCGCCGCGAGCCGCACCCGCATCGCCTGCCCGCCCGCCCCCGTCCCCAGGGTCCACATGAGCGCCGCCCGTCCCCGCGCATCGGTGGTGCCCGGCTCCACAGCGCCGCTGCCTTTGTCAGGCACCGGAGCGACAGGCACGCCGGGCACCGGGTTGCCCCGGCTGTCCCGCACCGTCACGGTGACCGGCTTCCCCAGCGGGGTGCCCACGATGCCGCGCTGCCCCTGGCCGCCGTCGAGCGATATCGCGGCCGGGGCGCCGGGCAGCGCCACCCCGGTAATGCCGAGCGGCACGGCGGTGCGGGGATTCCCCACCAGGGCGAGCAGTCGCTGCCGACCGGCGCGGGGACCGAAGGTCCACTCGGCCGTGGCCAGGCCCAGCGAGTCGGTGCGGTCCTGGCCCACGACGACGCCGCCGTCCGGCGCGCTCCACCGCACCGGCACCCCGTCCAGCGCCACACCCGAGGAATCGGTGACACGGACGCGGATCGGAGTGGCTCCCGCCAGGCCGGCGGTGCCGGTGGTGTCGCCGGAGAGCAGCTCCAACCGGGTATTCCCGGGCGCGGGATCGGCGTCGGCCACAATCCGGAGCGCGCTGTCGAGATGCGCGACCCGCGCGGAGAGCCGCTGCAGGCCGGCCCGCTGGCCCAGGCTCCACCTCACCACCACTCGCCCGTCCCGGTCGGTGACCGCGCTGTCGGGGTCTACCCCGCCCTCTCCGTCCGGTACGCTGAAGTAGACGACGGTGCCCGGCACCGGCTGCCCCTGTCCGGCGTGGGCCTGCACCACGATCGGCTCCGGGAGCCGGTGGCCCACCGATACCCGTTGCCCGCCGCCGGCCAGCAGCACCAGCCCGGTCGCCGCGAGTTCGACCCGCACACTCAGTTCGGCGTTCGCCTCCCCCGCCGCGGCGCGGAGCCGGGTGGTCCCGGCCCGGACGCCGATCGCGGTGCCGATGGAATCCACCCGGACCAGGCCGGTGTCGGCGCTGGTCCAGCGCGGCGCGGTGCCGCCGATCCGGTGGCCGCGCGCGTCCAGGGCCACGGCGGCGAGTTGCAGGGTATCGCCCAGGCGGACCCGGAGGATGCTGTCGCCGGGGATGATGACCCGCGCCGGGCGGGGCCTGACCCGGATGAGCGAGCTGGCGGAGCGTTCCCGCACCCAGGCGGTGACCAGCGTCTGGCCCGGGCCCCGGGCCACCACTGCGCCGGAGGAATCCACCGCCGCGATGGCGGTATCCTGGCTCTCCCAGCGGAGCCGGGCCCCGTACAGCACCGCGCCCAGGCGATCGGTGACGGTCGCCGCGAGCAGGGTGGTGTCGCCGAGGGCGAAGAGCGAATCGGCCCGCGGGCTCACCAGCACCCGCTGGGCGGCGTGATCGGCGAAGCTGAGCCGGGTACCACCGAGCCAGTCGGTGATGCCGAGGGTCCGGGCGTTGAGCAGCACGGTGAGGAGCGCGGCGAATGTGGTGAAGACCCAGGTGAGACTCTTGCCCGCGCCGGAGAGCACGCTGGGTTCCTGGGCGCGGGCGGGTGCGGGCACGGCTCGTTTCATGGCGTTCCGGATCTGGGGAGGGGGCCCTTCTATGTATTGCGGGATTCGGCGGGTCGCTGTGGGACGGCGCACATTCGGCGGAGGGTGTGCCGGGACACATCCCGGGGGCGATGCGTGTCACGGGCCCGGGGTGGGTTCCTGTAAGCGGCCGGACCGCGCCGAGTCGGCGTTGCCTGAGCCCACGGGGCCGGGGCCGGCCTCGGCCGCAAGGGTTGGGGAGGCATACCGCCACTCCGCACCTCTCGTCGCTCGCCGGGCCGCAAGGGATTGGTGAGATCGCTTAGCGGCGCCGGCTCACTCCTCGTTGCGCGGAGTGGCGGTCTGCCGTGGGGTGTCCCCCTGAAGGAGGCGCTTAGCGGCGCGGGCGCCCTCCGCGCCGCGCACACGTCCCAGCCCCGCTTCCACCCACCTGAAGGGCGCTTGGCGGCGCGGGCGTCCGCCTCGCCGCGGGCAGGGCCTCTCTGGTCCGGGGCGGCTGCGGTCGACTTGTCCAAGAGGGCCTTGTGCGGCAAGTTGGCTTGGGCAGCGGCTGTCTCTCTCCACCCCGGGACACGACTCGTGACGCACCTCCTCTCCAGGGCTTCGGTGGTCCTGTTCCTCGCCATCCCCTGCCTGACCAGGCCGGCCGCCGCCCAGCGGCCGCCGGACGGCCCCACCCACGTCTGGGTCAACCTCAGCTCCAAGGTCTATCACTGCCCCGGCGGCGAGTACTACGGCCGGACCAAGCGGGGGGAGTACCTGACCGAGCCGGAGGCACGGCAGCGGGGTTACCGCCCGAACGGGGGACGACTCTGTTTCCCGGAGCCGGCGGCGGAGGTGCCGGGACGGCCGGCCGGGACGGGCGCCGGTCGCGGCCTGCTGCCGGAGGCGGGACCATCGACGCCCAGCCGGTTCGATGCCGAATGCGTGGTGGCGAGGATCAAGGACGGAGACACGATCGAGTGCCGGGACCAGGGCAGCGTCCGCCTGATCGGGATGGACACGCCGGAGGGAGACCAGGAGCCGTTCGGCACCGCCGCCACCGCGGCCATGGCATCGCTGCTGCCGGTGGGATCCACCCTGCAGCTTGAGTACGACAAGGAACTCCGCGACCGGAACGGCCGCCTCCTGGCCTACCTCTGGCTGGATGGAGAGATGCTCAACTGGGCGCTGGTGCGGCTGGGCTGGGCGGTCACGCTCACGTTCCCGCCCAATGTCCGCTACGCCGAGCGCTTCGCGGCGGCGGAGTCGGCGGCGGAACGGGAGGGCCGAGGCCTGTGGGCGGTGCGAGGTTTCGACTGCCGGCCGGCCGACCGGCGGAGAAAGGCGTGCTGAGGGGCTGAGGGGTCCGGCGTCCGATTCTGGTTCTTGCCGGTGCGGTTGACGGACCGTTGATGCGATGGCGGCATCGTGGGCCGCGTGCTCACCGATACCCCAGCCCGCTCACCGGGCCGCTTGCGGCCATGTCAGTCCTGACATATGCTTCCCTCGGCGCTGGAGGGCGGCAAGCCGCTGGTCTGGCTCCGGGGCGAGGTCAAGACGCCGCCTTTCTCGGCTCGGGCGCGGGTGGAGACCGGGGTCCTGTTACGGCGGCTGCAGCAGGGGGAAGTGTTGCACCTGCCCCACTCGCGGCCAATGCCGGTGGTCGGGCGGCGGTGCCACGAGTTGCGCATCCCGGATGAGCAGGGGAGCTGGCGGGTGATCTACCGTGCAGACCCGGATGCGATCGTGATTGGCGAGATATTCGCCAAGAAGACCGCACACACGCCCCGAGCCGTGATCGAAACCTGCAGGCGGCGTTTTCGGGCGTACGATCAGGCTATGGAAAGCGAGGAGCGCCCGTGAAGACCAGCAAGCGCGCCAAGCTTGAGGCCGCGGGATGGGCGGTGGGGTCTCCGGCCGAGCTGCTCGGTCTGGACGCGGCGGAGGCGGCATTCGTGGAGATGAAGGTGGCGCTGAGCCAGAGCCTCAGGCAGTGGCGGACTCGCCGGAACCTCACGCAGGGGGAGCTGGCCCGGCGGCTCCGGTCCAGCCAGTCCCGGGTGGCAAAGATGGAAGCGGCAGACCCGACGGTGTCGGTGGACCTGCTGGTGCGCTCGCTGCTCAGCCTGGGTGCGACGCCGAGGGACATTGCGCGGGCGATAGCGTGATGGGGGGCATCCCGGCCACGCCCCGTGGAGAATCGCACCGTTGAAGTGAGGCATGACGAAGCCAAACATCGAGCGCCCGGGAGCCGAAGCCGCCCGGGCGCTCAACCTGTACTGTTCCTCACGCCGCCGGCTCGGCCGGCGTGGGTCCTTCCGGCTTGACGGCCGGCCATGCGACGTCTCGGGCGCTCTTCCAGGCCGCCAGCCTCTCGGGGTCCTTGCGATAGCGCACCCGATTGAGACGATCCAGCGCCTTGATCACTTTCATCATTTCGCTCACCACGTCGTCGAGATCGGCGTTGGCGCCGACATGCGACAATTTGCTCGACTCCTTCTTGCCCATGGCCGCTTCCATCTCATCGGCGAGGGCGGTGAGATCGGCCACGAACGTCTCGGGCAGCCCATGCTTCTTGAACAGCTCCGAGTGCTGGGTGGCGTGATCAATCATGACCCGGGTGGTAGCCAGGTACGTCTTGTACGCCGCGGTCACCTTCGGCACCCTGACCAGCTCCTCCACGCCGGCATTCTCGATCGAGGCCAGCTGGGCCACTCCGTTGAACGCCTGCAACTGCTGATTGATCAACCCCTTCACTTCATCCTTGCCTCTGACGGACGAGTGCACCGCCAGTTCCCCCTTGAGCGCCTGCTCGTTGAGGGCCGTGCCCTGCTTGTACAGATCCTCGAGCCGAACCACCAGGGAGGTGTGATTCGGGTCGTCCGAGGGGTTGGCCTTGGAGTGCGCCACCACCCGACCGCCGGTGTCCAACCGGATACGAATCGCCGCATCCATACGGCACCTGCCTTTCACAGAGACTGCTCATCCCTAGGGAGTCACGGACCGGGCGTGCCCCTGGTACATCTGGAAGGGTGCGCCGGCCTCCGCCCGATCCAGGGCCGGCGGAGGCTCTATCGCAGAGGGCGTGCCACATTTTTCAGGGCAGTGTCAGGCAACGCGGCCACCCCGAACGAATTCCGATACCAGTGTGAGGTGGTCGCGCCGGTGTCGCCGGTCGGCGGTTGTCAGGATTGTTCTGGATGGCCGCGGGGCGGGCCGATCCGGACAAAATTTCCGGCCTGCCAACTGCTTTCGCGCGAGATCCAGGTGCTGTCGTGACAGATCCAGGTGCTGTCCCGGGACTGCCAAGTCTCGCCCGCGCAGTTCCAGGTGCGGTCCAATCGCTTCTGGTTGCGGTCCAATCACTTCCAGGTGCTCTCCAATGAATTCCAGGTGCTGTCCCGGCTTGTCCAAGTGCTCTCCAGGGAAATCCAACTGCTGTCCCGCCTGATAGCACTCAGCACCCGGGACTTCCAACTGCTAACCCGGCTCGTCCAGGTGCTCTCTAATGAAATCCAAGTGCTGTCGCGGCTTGTCCAAGTCCTCTCCAGGGAAATCCAACTGCTGTCCCGCCTGATAGCACTCAGCACCCGGGACT
>CAYUYF010000036.1:25985-34308 GCA_964449145.1 uncultured Gemmatimonadaceae bacterium
TCCAACTGCTAACCCGGATCGTCCAAGTGCTCTCCGATGAAATCCAGGTGCTCCCCAATTCCCACCAAGTTCGGGAAAGGACCGGGAAGTGCTTGTCTGGGAATCGGTTAGGGTGATGGTGGGAGGTTTTCGGACAGATAGGACGACTCCTAGGGCGGCCCAGGGGCGTCTGACCCCTGACTAGCGCCGCTGTCGCGAAGTCACTGTCGCTAGTCGAGGGGAGGGGAGATGTCCTTGAAGGGGGTGTTCCGGGTGGATTCGGGGGGGGGGAGGGGACGGAGTCTCAGATCAGGACGCTCCGATCCGAGACTGAGACACCGCGGAGGGCCGGGGGGCGGCCCCGGCGCGCGGCACGGCCGGCTGAGCCACGCGGTTCGAACCGGGGGCACCTGGCCGGCGGGGGGTGCGGCGACAGGAGGAGTGCGCTCGGGCGGAATGACCAACCACGGATACGCCTCACCTCCGTTGGGAACTGAGCGTCATTCCCCTTGCCTGATCTGGAACCGGCCCCGAACGAATCGCCGGCCGGCTCGGTTCAAGGAGCGTTGAGGCGCGCGGACTACCGTGGCGCATCCGCGGGCCTGGCCACAATGGTGTGTTTATATAAATATGTGTATATTCACCGGCGCAGAGAAACCGCTGTTCTGGAGTTCTCGCGACATTGCGATTGGCCGGGAGCGGCTGGCAGGGGTAATTCGGGAGCGCCGGCAGGGATGGGGGAAGAAGCCATGACCATCAAGGTGACCCGAACCAGTGGCAACGTGTTTGCCACCCTGGGCTTCGGGGCGGAAGAGGCGGCCAACCTGCGTCTCCGCGCGGAGCTGATGATTGCCTTGCGGGAGCTGATTGAGGCTCGCGGACTCACCCAGGCGAAGGCCGCGAGCGCCCTGGGTGTGACGCAGCCGCGGATCAGCGACCTGTTCCGGGGCAAGATTGATCGGTTCAGCGTGGACACGCTGGTGGCGATGCTGGGCCAGGCGGGGGCTGAGGTGCGGGTGTCGGTGCGGCAGGGTTCCAGAGTAGCGTGATGACCCCGTTGGCGGGGCCTGGTGTGGTCCCGAAGCCTGCGGAACGGGACCCTCCCGCGTGAATCCGGTTAGCGGGACTGAGACTGGACCGCCCATCGTCGGGCATGCCTTGCCGAGCGAAGAGCGGAGCGAACACATTATGGCCATGCCACTGTCGGTGCCGAGATACACCACGGATATGCTCCGCCGCTTCCCCAGGGATGGGATGCGGTACGAGCTGCTGGATGGGGTGCTGCTGGTGACCCCCCAGCCGACCCAGGCCCATCAGGTCATTGCGGGGCGTCTTCATCAGGCGCTGGCGCAGTACCTCCATCCGGCCGGGCTGGCCCGGATCGTCTCCCCCGGTGAGATCGAGCTCCGCCCCAGGACCCTGCTCGACCCCGACATCCTGGTCTATCCCGCGAGCTATCCACTCCGGGCCAGGTGGACCCAGATCCGGGGCTGGTGGCTGGCGGTGGAGGTGCTGAGCCGGTCGTCGCGAGTCTACGATCGCGACTTCAAGCGGGACGCCTACCTCGCGCTGGGCGTGGGAGAGGTCTGGCTGGTGGATCCGCGGGACCGGGTGGTGCTGATCTCCCGGCCGGACGGGACCCGGGACGAGCCGGTCCGCGAGTGGCTCCGCTGGCGGCCGGCAGGGATGCCGAGCCCGCTGGAGCTGGCGTTGGGGCCGGTGTTCGAGGGGTTGGAGTAGGGGGGAACCATCCGTCTCGCGGCGCGGTGGTTGAGGTTCCAGGCCAGCAGCCTCAAGGCGAGAATCGCGCCAATGGAGTGAGATATGCAGCCAGAGGTTCGCGCTGTCGAGGTGTTGCCGGGGTACCGCCTCGCGCTCACGTTTCACGACGGCACCAGCGGCGTGGTGGACTTCACCACCCTGCTCTTCGAGCACGAGGATGGCGTCTTCGCGGAGCTGCGACATCCGGAGCGGTTCGCACAGGTCTCGATCAATCCCGAGTGGGGCCACCTCGAGTGGCCCAACGGCGCGGATATTGACCCGTATGTCCTGTACGACCAGGCCCACGGCCGGCTGACAGGGTGAGGCGCTCAGCCACCATGAAGCTCCGCTACTATCCCGACACCGATTCTCTCTACATCGACCTGGCCGAGCGGCCCGGCACCGACTCCCGTGAGGTGACGCCGGGGGTGGTGCTGGATTTCGATGCGGAGGGTGCCCTGGTCGGCATTGATATTGACCGGGCGAGCCAGCACCTGGATCTGTCGGGGCTGGGGGCGGGGAGTGTGCCGGTGGAGACGGTGGGGGCCAGGACGCGCTGAGGGGATCGGCCGGCCCCCGCTTCGTGACCGCCTATCCGGAGGACTCGCGATGACCCCAGCCTTTCGGGAACTGGACACGGTTGTCCTGGCCCACGATCTCGCCGACTCCGACCTGCGGGCCGGGGATCTTGGCGCGATCGTGCATGTGCACACGCCGGAGGCCTTCGAGATCGAGTTCGTGACCGCCTCAGGCAGGACCCATGCCCTCCGCACGCTCATGGCGGCGGACATCCGGGCGGTGAGCGACAACGACCTGCTGGCGGTGCGCACGACCGGATCGGGACCGGGGGCGGCGTAGGCGAACCGAGTTCGAGACAAGTCCAACATGAAGCTCCGCTACTACCCCGACACCGATTCTCTCTACATTGACCTGGCCGAGCGGCCCGGCACCGACTCCCGCGGCCAGCCATGCGACGTCACGGGCGCTGGTCCTCAGATCAGTACGGTCGGCGGGCGGCATTATTGTGGTACCTACCCCGGTTGAGCGGGCGTTGTGGGTGGCCCAGTACCCTGGCGCATGCCAGCCGTACCGGGTATCCCCGGTCCCTACCGGTTGTTCTTCGTCAGCCAGGATTGTGCGGAGCCACCACACGTCCATGTCCGGCGGGACCAGGTCGAGGCGAAGTTCTGGCTCCAGCCGCTTGCCATCGCACGTGCTGGCGGATTCCGTGCGCATGAACTACTGGTAATCGAGCGAATTATCTTGCAGTATCTGCCCGAGATACTGGAGGCGTGGGATGAGCACTGTGGAGCATGACTGGCCCCGTCTGACCGCCGTGGAGGTGGATGACCGCTGGATCACGGCCACCTTCCAGGATGGCCGGCGGGTGAGTGTCCCCCTCTGGTGGTCCTGGCGGCTGGAGGCAGCGACGGCGGAGCAGCGGCGCCGGTACGAGATCCTCGGCAGCGGAACCGGAGTCCACTGGCCTGAGGTCGACGAGGACCTGAGCGCCAGGGGATTCTTTGTGGGGACGCCGGCGCCACGGGGCCAGGCCTACGAGGCGTTCATGCAGCGGCGGGGCGCGTGAGGTGATGGGGGCGCAAGCCAAATGGCGGCGCATGGGCTACACGCGCGCCGGCTCAAGGTCAACAAGCAGCATCGCGTGATCGGGGCGTCCCACCCAGCCCTTTCGGGCCTCCTCGTTCATGCTCCTGAAGTCCCATGAATAGCTGGATACCGCCGCGCCGGCCCGTGGTGATAGCAGGGCCAGGTCGATGCACCGGCCCTTCCGCTCCGGATCGGCCGGCCAGCTCCGCCCTTGGGGCGGGATCGACAGCCGCCAGCCTCTGGCTACAATGGAGGCGAGGCAGTCCCCGCAAGCGGATTGAGCGTCGCCTGGATCGGTGTTGAAGTCTCCAGCGACGATGCTGGCCTGTCCCTTGATTGATTCGAGTGCCCCCTCCAGCCACACGAAAGTCTCTCGCTTGAACCGGTGGAACTCCGGCGTGAAAGCCGGCATCCGGAATCCGACAACATTGAGCCCGGTGAGGGGAAGTACCACGTGCAGGAAGTTGGGCGGTACCGAGGCCTCGAAGTCAGGAGCGCGCAACGGACCGCCTTCGACCGCATCCCGGGCGGCGATGAGGACCTGATTGCTCCGCCCGATTCGGGCCGTCAGGGCCGCGTGCCCAAGCCCGATTCCTTTCAATTCGGCCAGGAACCGCTCGTGGTCGGGTCCGGCCACGTACTCAGTGAGGATGACAACGTCCGGTGCCTCCTTGCCCACGGCCTCACTGACCCAGGCGGGAATCTTCCGTCTCGCGGCGCGGTGGTTGAGGTTCCAGGCCAGCAGCCTCAAGGGTGTTCCTCACCTGCTGCACCATTCCCGGCCCCGTGCGCCATCGGCGCGATCTGCCCGGCCCACCGTTCCAGGATCAGGTGGTGCGCCCGCTCGAAGCCGGCGGCATGCTCGGGCCGAGCCGCCAGCAGGAACAGCACGTGCGCGGTGGCGAAGGTATCCACGACCACACCACCGAGCCGGGCCCTGCATTCCTCGACCAGGCGGCTGGTGTAGCCCTGCCGCTCGGCGCGCGGCCAGTGCTGGTAGATCACCATCGAATGGCCGCGGCGGTACGCCTCCTTGACCTCGGCCCAGTAGACGTACTTGCAGGAGCCCCTGCTGCCCCGGCGGACGCTCTGGACTTCGAGGCCGTTATCGGGATCGAAGAAGAGGAGCGGACATCCGGCCAGTGCCTCCCATGACCGCCTGAAGTAGTCCCTGCGCTGGTCGAGTCCGTCCTCCAGCAGATCCGCGAAATAGCGGGCACCGGGCAACAGCTCCCATGTTTCCGCATGGTCGACGGACCGGGCCACTCCCGGCTCGCGGAGTTTCTGGAGCCTGTCATAGAGGCCGGGATCGTGCTTCCGCCACCGCGAGGGCTGCTCGAGGTACTGCCGGAACTCGCCATCGGTCCGCTGGTCATCGGCGGTGAGGAGCCAGTAGACGCCGAGCGGGAGGCCGCTGGCTTCGGCGAGGGCGCGGAGGAGGCCGTACTTCCGGTAGTCGTTGATGTCGCCGAAGTACTGGTGCTTCATGGCCTTGTCACATCCCCGCCCGCATCCGTACCCGCGCCAGCCGCACCACGAGCCCCTCACAGCCGATCCCCAGTACCTGTTCCCGCGCCGCCCTGGCGTCCTCGCGGGAGAGCAGGCCAGAATGGGCGGCGGGGTTGCGGAGGTCGCTCAGGGTCTGCAGCCGGGGCGGGAGTTCTCCCAGGAGCCACTTGTGGTCGTGCGGTAACGCCTGGGTGATGGCCTTCTGCAGGGTGTCATTCTTCTGGAGCAGCATCCGGATCGCGCCGAGGGTCTGGTGGTTCACACGGCCGCCCAGGTCGAGGCGGGTGCCGTCCACCAGCACCTCCCGATCGGCGGGGCCGCGGGACTTGAGGATCTTCCGCGCCGACCGGAAGACCAGGGCGTTGAGTTCGGCCTCGACCGCCTTGGCGTACTCGACGGCGGGGCCGGAGAAGTCGAAGCCGGGATCGGCGGCCCGGGCGCGCCAGATGGCTTCTCCGGAGGCGAGGAAGCTCCGGGTGGCCGGCTCCAGCCGGTCCCACACCTCTGCGCTCAGCAGGTGATCGCGGAGCTCCCGGGCGAGCCGCTCGGTCTCGGAGCGGTTCCGCGCGTCGTGCTCGGCCCAGAGGCGGCCATCGGTGAGGGTGTCGCGGTCCGCGAACCAGACGACCTCCTCCTCTGGCCGCACGATGAGCGGCAGGTCCACCATGCCGCCGTAGAGCGAGACCGGCCGGTCGTGGTAGCGGGTGTTCCGGAGCGCCTGCAGGGTGCGGATGGTCTCCTCGGTGTCGTCGGCCACGAGGCGGCGGAGGTCGAGCAGCCGGAACCAGAAGTCCACGGCCCGGTCCCGGTAATAGGCGGGCATGTGGTCCGCCTCATCGGGACTCTCGGCGAGGATGTTCTCCGCAGTGACCTCGTCGAGGAGGCCCACGTACAGGGAGCGGTAGTCGGTGAGGTAGAGATGGGTCTCGGTATCGCCGTCAATCTGGGCCTGGAGCGCCAGCACGTCGTCGGCGTGCGGGGGCCGGGCGGATTGGCGGTTCTCACTCCGGAGCTTGGCCCACCAGACGTACGGCTCGTCCCCGCCCCCGAGGCGCCGGGCCTCGGCGCCCCTCAGGAGAATGTCGAGGTGCGCATCCATGGCGCTGCCGGAGTAGGCCGGGTTCCAGAGGGCGAGGAGGTGGAGGGGCATGGGGGTTTGACGAGCAAGGGGTGACCCAGAGGCTATCGGTGACCGCACAAAGGTAGTCGCAATGGGGAGGGACTCCTGAGCGCCTCCTCGTGGACCCAAGTAATCACTTTTTACAATTGTAAAAACGATCGGTTGGGGAGCTTGGTAGCACCGTTGTCCTCCCTGCCGCCTGCCCCCCTACCCCCCCACCATCTCCAGGTACCGGCACAACCCATTCGCCAGCCGCATCTGGTGCGGCGTGCGGCACTCCGGGAAGGAGAGCCGGTCGCTGGCAACGAGCACCACCAGGCAGCGCGCCCGCGAGGTGGCGACGTTGAGGCGGTTGGGGTTGTAGAGGAACTCCATCCCCCGCGGCGCGTCCTCCGCGCTGGAGCTGGCCATGGAGTAGATGACCAGCGGCGCCTCCTGGCCCTGGAACTTGTCCACCGTCCCCACCCGAGCTCCCTCCGGCAGCCGCTCGGCGATGGCCGCGACCTGGGCGTTGTACGGCGCCACGACCAGGATGTCCGCCAGGGTGATCTTCTTGTCGGTGCCGTTTTTGTCGGTCCAGCTGAGGCCGGCGTCAACCACCTTCCCGATGAGGTCCGCGACCGCCTCCACCTCCTCCGGCGAGTCATTCTGGTTGCCCTGGTGCGGCACCGGGAACCACCGCAGGCCGCTCCCTGCCACGGAGGCGCTTCCATTGATGCGCTGCCGCTCCAGCCCCGGATAGGGCTTGAGCCGGTCCCCATAGTAGATCTCCGATGTGAACGCGCAGATCTCCGGGTGCAGCCGCCGAGTCTCTGCGAGGAAGAGTCCCCGCTCCGGCGGCATGGTGTCCTGACCGCCGAGGAGATGATCCAGCGCCGACACCTCGGTGCCCGGCGGATGCAAACCCTGCTGCGGCTGCTGCAGCTGCCGAGGATCGCCCAGGAGCACCAGACTCCCGGCCGAGGGGGCCACGGCGAGCGCGCTGGCGAGTGAGAACTGCCCAGCCTCGTCAATGAAGAGCACATCCACCGACGCCATCATCTCTTCCCTGCTCCAGAGCCAGGCGGTGCCGGCGGCGAGCCGTGCCTCACCCGACTGGAGCGCCTCCAGCACCTCGTCGTTGGAGTCGGAGGCGACGATCTCCTTCATGCCGCACCACTGCTCCTCCTTCGCCTTCTGGATGCCGCGGATCTTCCGGCCCGCCTCACCGGCCGCGCGGCAGACCTCCTCGAGCAGATTGGTGATCACCTTGTGGCTGGTGGCGGTGACGCCGACCTTCTTCCCCGCCTGGAGCAGCGCCAGGATCATCCGGGCCCCGGTGTAGGTCTTGCCGGAGCCGGGCGGGCCCTGGACCGGCAGGACCGAGTGATCCAGCGACGGGACCAGCCGGATGGCGGCGGCCTGCGGGTCCTCGCCAGGGTTGGTGAGACTCCCTCCGGCCGGCTGCCCCACCCGGGGCGGAGCGGCGAGGACCAGGTCCAGCGCCGCCTGATACGGCGCCCGGCGCACCAAACCGTTCTCCTCGACGGCGTAGCCCAGCCGGAGCAGGCCCTCGCGCAGCACGTCATCCCTGATGTACTCAAAGGGAATGAGCGCCGCCGGATCGGGGACCGGGCTGTTCTTTCCTCGCTTCAGGTCAATGGTCCCGGCCAGCTCGTCAAACGCGACGATCTCGCCGGCGCCCTTGCCGGTGGCAGGATCGCGGGACTCACCGCCCACCTTGATCTTGTGTTCCTGCGGCGGGAAACGATAGCGATGGACGAGCGACTGCTTCACCTGATCAACCACCCCCTCGTACTCCAGCCCCCCCAGCGCGCTGCCGTCCTCCAGCAGCTCCTCGGCGCTCATCTTCACCCAGGCGAAGTACTGCCACCACATCGCCTTGTTCTCCCGGCGGTGGTACTCCAGCATCTGCGCCACCAGCCAGCGGCCGTGCTGCTCCGGCGTGCGCTGCTCCGGTAGCTCCGGCACCCCGGCCATGAGCTGGGCCATCAGGTCGCGGATCTCCTGGAGCTTCTCGGCCAGTTCCTCCGGTACTTCGGCCTTCGGCGGCGTGGGGCGAGGGACGGGGACCTCTCCGCCCTTCCCGGCCTCGACGCGGAGCTGTTCCAGCCAGTCGCGGAGCCTGAGGGTGGAGATGCAGTCGTCCTTGTTGTAGCCCTCGATCGGGGCGAGGAGCACGTTCCCCTCTTCGGCTGATCCGCCGAGCTGCAGCCAGGCCTCGAAGTTGGCGAGAGCGCCGTTGGCCTCGCGGAGGTCCACCTGGCGGTCGAACTGATAGAACGGCTCCATCTTCTTGATCGAGTAGCTCTCGACCGACGCGCGGAGCCCCTGGCGGCCCACCCG
>CAYUYF010000037.1:0-32252 GCA_964449145.1 uncultured Gemmatimonadaceae bacterium
GATGAGGCGATTCGGCGATTCGGCGATTCGACGATTCGAGGGGATCGCCGAATTGGCCGTCGGCCGACCCCTCGGGCGGACGGATCAGATCCTCGTCGGTGCTGTCCGTCTGTCCGTCTGTCCGTCTGTCCGTCTGACCGTCGGCCCTTACGGTGTCAGCCCCTTCGGTTCCAGCTTCGCCGCCCAGAGGCCGCTGTTGAAGTCGGTGAACAGGATGTGTCCCTTCCACGGCATCGCGTTCATCACGAACGACGCATTGGGCGTGAAGCCGTCCGGATCGAAGGGCTTGTAGACCGCGATCTCCCGCCGCTGCTCCGCCAGGTTGCCCACCAGTTCTCCTGAGACATCCACCACCCGGACCCCGCCGTCGTAGTAGGCCTGGTACATCACATCGTCCTCGACGATGATGTCGTGGGCGCCGAACTCCTCCTGGTGGTACTTGGCGATGTTCTTCGGGTGCTGGGGATCGGTGAAGTCCACGATGTGGGTGTAGCCGGCGGACGTCTGGGGCACGCCGCCCCGCCGGGGCTGGGCGGTGAAGAGATCCCGCATGTAGTTGGTGCCCTCCCAGACCCGTCCCTCGCGGGACATGATCTCGTCTCCCAAAAAGAGGTACACCTTGCCGGTCGCCTTCTGCACGTAGGGGAAGATCTCGTGGGTGGCGCCGCTGGTGGTGGGGAAGGTGCCGATGAGCACCGGCTTCTCGATGCTGCCGCCGTACTTGCCGTTGCCCACGTCCACCGCCACCACGCCGGTGCCCCACTCCGAGGAGTAGGCGATGCCGTCGCGCACCCAGACGTCATGCACGTAGGAGTCAGGGTGGTCGTACTGGCCGGCGTACTTGGGGTGGTAGATGTCCCGCACGTCGATGATGATGTAGCGCTCCCCGCCGGAGATGGCGAAGAGGTAGTCGTTGGTGGCGAACATGTTATGCACGCCGCCGGTCAGCTCCTGGTCGAAGGTCGCGGCGACCGTCGGGTGCGCCGGGTTGGCGAGGTCGAGGATCACCACGCCGTTGACCCGGTTGGACGCCCCTTCCCGCGAGAGCACCCCGTAGCGCCCGTCGGGCGAAACGGTCACATCGTTGATGGTGCGGGCGTCCACCTTGATGGAGTCGGTGCGGACCATGCTGGCGAGATCGGTCAGGTCCACCACGTAGGCCCAGCCGTCGCCGCCCCAGGTGCCGACCAGGGCGTAGTCCCGGCCGTCCTTGCCGGTCCATGGCCAGAAGTCCGAGGTGTGCACGTGGGTGATGGATCCCCGGCCGGTGACGGTGATCCGCCGGCGGGCATCGCGCGGCTTGACCTCCAGCACCGAGCGGCTGCTGACAGTCCCCGCGGAGGCCAGCAGGGTGTAGCGCCCCGGGACCTCGGCGGCGAAGAGCCCGCGGTCAATGACCCCGGTGGCGCCGGGTGCGGCGATGGTGTCGTCCGGGGCGTAGGTGTAGCTCCAGGTGATCGGCACGTCGCGGACCGGCGTCCCAGCCGCGGTGCGCGCGGTGGCGTTCAGGTGGATGACGTCCCCGGTGCGCACGCTGGTCTGGCCCAGTTCAATCGCGAGGCTCCGGACCGGGTTGGCGACCACCTGCTGGCGGAGCGTCGCCTGGACGCCCTCGCTGCCCGCGGAGATCGTCACCGTGCCGGGCCGGTGGGCCGTGACGTACCCGTACCGGTCGACGCTGGCGACGGCCTCATTGGAACTCCGCCACTGCCAGGTCAACTCCGAACCGGGCCGCTCGCTGCTGTCTGCGTGGAAGGCCCGCGCCCGGAGCGCCAGGGTGACGCCGCTGTAGAGGCGGCCGGAGTCCGCCTGGATGCTGGCGCGATCCAGCCGGGGCCAGGTGACCCGCACCGGGATGGTGACCGACACCGGATTCGTTCCGGCGCTGCTGACGGCACTGAGGACGATCTCGAACTCCCCCGCCGCGAGCCCGGTGACGCTGGTGCGGGTGAGCCGGAGGGCCCGGCGCGGTGCACTGGCCCGGATGGCCGGCTCGGGGACCACATTCCCCTGTGCATCGTAGGCGGTCATCGCCACTGGAGCACTCTGGCCCACCTCCACGGTGACGGTGGCCGGCTCCGGCACGATCCGGGCGATGGGGGTGGGCGGTGCCTGTTCCTGTGCCATGGCCTGGCCCGGAGCGGCGGTGGCCAGCAGCAGCGTGGCGAAGGCGAAGGATGGCGACATTAGATTGGACACTGGGATCTCCCTGGGTGAGCCACGCACCGGCGGCGCGATGAACCAACACGGGCCGGACCCGGCGGGCGGGCCGACTCTCTCGGAAGGGATAGTGATGCGCTTCTACTCCGCAGGCAAGCCGGGTTCGTTCTGGGTCGGTGCCGGGCTGCTCCTGCTGCGGGCCGCGCTGGCCGGCGCCCAGAGCACCGGCACGGCGCCATCGGTCGCGGCTCCGACCGCGAACTACTGGGTCTACGTGGGCGCCGAATCGGCCGACCTCATCCACCGGGTGCGGTTCGGGCCCGGCGGCACGGTGCTGGAGCGGACGATCCCGGTGGGAGAATCGGCGGTGGAGGTGGAGGGCCCGCATGGGCTGCAGATCTCCCGGGACGGCCGGTTGCTGCACCTGACCACCGGCCACGGCTCTCCCGACGGCAAGTACTGGCGCTACGCACTCGGCCCCGATACGCTGGTGGGCCCGGGCATCTTTCTGGGCCGCTTTCCCGCCTCCCTGGATGTCACCCCCGACGGGTTGTACGCCTTCGTTGTGAACTTCAACCTGCACGGACGGATGGTCCCGTCCTCGGTGTCCGTGGTCTACACGCCCACCGGCACCGAGGTGGCGCGCACCGAGACCTGCACCATGCCCCACGGCAGCCGGGTGAGCCCCGATGGCATGTGGCAGTATTCCGCCTGCATGATGGACGACCAGCTGGTCGAGCTCGATGCCCGGAGCTTCGAGGTGTCCCGGCGGTTTGGTCTGGTGGCAGGACGGGAGGGCCCCATCCCGGCGACCATGGGCCACGCCGATCACGGCGCGGGGCACGAAATGCCCAAGCCCACCTGCTCGCCCACCTGGGCCCAGCCCTCCGTCGACGGCAGCCGGATCTACGTGGCCTGCAACCGGGCCGACGTGATCGTCGAGGTGGACCGCCGAACCTGGGCCATCACCCGGCGCTTTCCCACTGGACGTGGCCCGTACAACCTCGCGGTGACGCCGGACGGGGCGCTCCTCGTCGCCACCCTCAAGCAGGGGGGCAGCGTGCAGCTGTTCGACCTGGCCTCCGGGCAGAGCGTGATGCTGGAGCAGAGTTCCACCACGATCACCCATGGCGTGGCCGTCAGTCCCGATTCGCGCTATGCGTTTGTGAGCAGCGAGGGGGTGGGATCGGCCCCCGGGATGGTGGATGTGTGGGATCTTGCAGCGCGGCGGCGAGTGGGATCGGTGGCGGTGGGGCAGCAGGCGGGGGGGATCGCGTTCTGGAAGATGGCGCCCGCACCGTAGGCAAGCGGCGCTAGACGGTGACCTTCCAGACGGGGACCGCCTGGGCCCGGTTCTTCACGCTCAGCGGATCGCGAGCCTCCACCGGGGGCTTCTGCTTGAGGACCTGGTAGAGCGGGTCGCTGATGAGAATCTCGCCGCCCTTGGCGTTGGAGCAGAGCCGGCTGGCCACGTTGACCGCGTCTCCGATCACGGTGTACTCCAGCCGCAGGTGGCTGCCGATATTCCCCGCAAAGGTGTCCCCGTAGTTGATCCCGATCCCCACGCTGATCTTGGGGCGGCCCTCGTCAGCCCACTTCTCGTTCAGGCTGGTGATGGCCCGCTGCATGGCGATGGCGGCCGCCACGGCGCGATCCGGGTCGTCGGCGTGGGGGATGGGGGCGCCCCAGAGCGCCATGATGGCATCGCCGATGAACTTGTCCAGCGTGCCGCCGTTGGCAAAGATGATATCCACCATCTCGGTGAAATATCCCGACAGCAGGCTGGCAATGGCGTCGGGGCTCATGTGTTCCGACATGCTGGTGAAGCCGCGGATGTCGGAGAAGAGAATCGTCACGGGGCGCTTGTCGCCGCCCAGCTTGACCGCCCCCTGCTGCATGGCGATCTCGGCGGCCACGTTGGGGGCGAAGTAACGCTCGAAGTTGGAGCGGACCATCGCCTCCCGCTGGATCTGCTCGGCGAAGCGGCTGTTCTTGATGGCGATGGCCCCCAGCCCGCCGAACGCAATCAGGAACTGCAGGTCCTCGTCGCTGAACGAATTGGTGGCGGTGAGGTTGTCCACGTAGAGGATGCCCAGCACCTGCTCGGCGCTGGCCATGAGCGGGATGCACATGGCGCTCCGCACGCTCTGCAGCAGGATCGACTGGCCGCCCTTGAAGCGATCATCGGCGGCGGCATTGTCGGTCAGGATGGCCACCCGCTCCTCCACCGCCTTGCGGGCGATGGTCCGCGGCACGTGCTGGGCCGAGGAGTCTCCCAGGCGGCTCTTGGAGACCCGGGGGACCAGTTCCCCGGCCTCGTTGGCCAGCAGGACAGACACCCGGTCCACGTTCATCACCTCGAAGGTGGTGGTGACCACCCGGCCGAGCACCCGGTCCAGGTCCAGCTCCCCCGAAAGTTTCTGCGAGATCTCCAGCAGCAGCGAGAGCTTGCGGGCGGTCCGCTCCACCGCGCTGGCCGCATCCAGCTTGAGCTGGCCGGCGGCGGCGGCCTCCGCGTCCGCCGCCTGCTGTCCGGCGATGACCGCCTGCACCCCCCCGCTCATCGAGATCTGCTTGACGATCGTCCCGCCGGCCTGGGGGAGGGACTGGCCGGTGTTGCCTGGGCGCGAGGGGGCCTCGGGTGAGGTGAGCTGGAAGACGACCTTGCCGAAGGTCACCGAGTCGTTGGCCTCCAGGGTCCCCTCGGTGACCTTGGTGCCGTTGATGAAGGTGCCGTTGGAGCTGCCCAGGTCCTTCAGGCTCACCCCGCCTTTTATGACCCGGAGTTCGGCGTGGCGGCGGGAGATCGTCGGATCGAAGATGGGAATGTCGCTCGTCACCGCGCGGCCCACGATGTACACGTGGTCCGCGTTCAGCTCAAAGTCCTGATCGCCGGTGAAGGAGACGAGTTTGTAGGCCATGGAGTCGCAATATAGGGCTGGAACCGAACCGGCGGAACGGCGCGGCTACCGGGTCCGCCCGGCCAGACCCAGCGCCGCAAGGACCGCCCGGGCCTTCGCTTCGGTCTCATGGTATTCGGCCTCGGCGTCGGAGTCCGCCACCACGCCGGCCCCGGCCTGGACCCAGGCTCGGCCCCCGCGCATGACGACGGTCCGGATGGCGATGGCGGTGTCCAGCGTCCGCGCCCCCCAGGCGATGTAGCCCACCGCCCCGGCGTAGACGCCCCGGCGTACCGGCTCCAGCTCGTCGATAATCTCCATGGCCCGGATCTTGGGCGCCCCGCTCACGGTGCCGGCCGGGAAGCAGGCGGCCAGTGCCGCGAGCGCGTCCAGCTCGGGCCGGAGCGTCCCCCGAACCTCGCTCACCAGGTGCATCACGTGGCTGTAGCGTTCCACGGTCATGAACGAGGTGAGTCGCACACTGCCGAACCGGGACACGCGCCCGACGTCGTTGCGTCCGAGATCCACCAGCATCAGGTGCTCGGCGCGCTCCTTCGGATCCGACTCCAGCTCGGCCTGCAGCTCCCGGTCCGCCTCCGGCGTGGCGCCGCGCGGGCGGGTGCCCGCGATGGGCCGCACCGTGAGCTCACCATCCTCCACCCGGAGCAGCACTTCCGGCGAGCTGCCGACTACATGCAGGTCGTCGCAGTGGAGGAAGTAGAGGTAGGGGGCAGGGTTGAGCGCCCGGAGGTAGCGGTAGGTCAGGAACGGCTCCGGCGCCTCCAGGTCGATGCGACGCGACAGCACCGTCTGGAAGGTGTCGCCGGCGGCAATGTACTCCTGGATCTTCCGAACGCCCGCCTGATAGGCGCCAGCGGCGGTGGGCGAGCTGCGCGCCGGAAGCGGTGCCGGCTCCTCAATGGACAGCGCCTGCAGCGCGCTGGGCCGGGCCAGCCGCGCCAGCCAGTCGTCAATCCGGGCCGAGGCGGCGTGGTAGCCCGCCTCGACTGCGGCGGCCGGCATCCCGGCGGTGACCTCGACGTTGGCGATGATCGTGGCACGGTTGAACAGGTTGTCCAGCACCAGCACCGTGTCGGCAACCATGATCACGGCATCAGGCAGGTCGCGATCGTCGGGGGGCGGGGCGGGGAGTCGCTCGAGGCTTCGCACCACATCGTAGCCGATATACCCCACGGCCCCGCCGGTGAACCGGGGGAGCCCGGGCAACTGCACCGGTGGATGCTGCCGCATCGTCGCCGCCATGTGGTCCAGCGGCGCGACGTCGGTTGCGACCGTCTGCCACCCGGAGGCCGCAGTCCAGCGGGACACCTCCCGCCCCCGGTAGCGATACACCTCTCGGGGGTCGGTGGACATGAAGGTGTACCGGGCCCACCGCTCGCCCCCCTCCAGCGATTCCAGCAGGAATCCGTACCGGCCCTGGTGCAGTTTGGCAAAGGCGGAGACCGGTGTGTCCCCGTCAAGGACCACCTGGCGCGTGAGTGGCACCATCCCGGGGCGGGCGGACGCGAGGAACTCGGCGAGGGTCATGGGATGGAGTTGAGGGTGGGCGGAGCGCGATCCGCCGGGACAAGGGTTAGCGGGTCAGGCGGCCGGTGCAAGGGGCGTCCCCCGTTACGAGCCCTGGCCGATCCCGGTTGGCCCACTGCCATCCTCCCTCACTGCACCCCCGCCACGAGGTACGTCCCCGATCCGGGCAGAGCGGCGCGCAGGTTGTCGGAGGCCGGGCGGTCGGAGGGGAGCAGGACAAACCGGTTCCCGTCGATGCGGCGGGCCACGCTCAGGGTCCGCTCGAACCGGACGGCCGATCCGTGCTTGCGGAGCGCCGCCACCGGGGCCAGGAAATGCACCGGATACTTGAACCGGATCGTCGCCCCTCGCCGGGGCGTGGCGGTCAGGTCGAGGTCGAGGCCGTACACCCCAGGTCTGGGCTTGATGGTGGCGGTCACCGAGTCCGGGAACTGCTCACCCTGGAAGACGGAGTCAGGGAAGTGAAGCTCCACGAATACGCTGTTGTCCGGCGGGCCGTGCCGAAGGACGATGACCCTCGGCAGGCCGGTGCGAAAGGTGACCACCGTGTCCTCCGGCGGGATGCCGCTCATCTCCAGGACGTACAGCTGGGACAGCTGCCGCTCGCGCGGGGTGCCGTCACCATTCGGATCGCTGCCCGCCTGGGTGGTGGCCCGGCCGCAGGCCGCAATGGCCAGCGCCAGGAGAACGCATCGTGCTCTGCCTCTCACGCTCACCTCTTCCGGCCTGCGCATGTAGCTTACGCCGATGCGGGTGCTTCCGGCGTTTCTCGTCCTGATGAGTCTGTCCGTTCCGCCCGTCGCGGCGCAGGAATGGAACGACCCCGGGGTGCTGGCGCTCATCGAACGCGGTATCGCGGCCCGGCAGCGTACCCAGCCCGACTCCACCCTGACGAGCTACCGCACCCGGGCGCACGGATTCGTCTTCTTCCTGGCACAGGCCGGGCAGGGGCTGGTCCAGCCACCGCGCCTGATCAAGGCCGATGAACTGGACGTGGAAGTGTATTGGCAGGCCCCGGCCACCAGCAAGCAGGTGATCCTCGGTTGGCGGGACGGCCGCTGGCTCCCCACCGACATCAACTACCATCGCGATCACCTGGGCATCGTCACCAACGACTTCGGCGACCGGATTCGCATCGGGGAAGGCGACGAGGTCCGCGACGTGGTGCATCCGCTCTCCCCCGATGGTCCGCAGAGCTACGACTACCGGCTGGCCGACTCGGTCCGGGTGGTGGGTCGCGACGGGGTGCTCCGCCTCCAGGAAGTGGAGGTCCGGCCGCGCGATCGCCGCCTGCCGCTGGTGGCCGGGACCCTTTCGCTGGATGCGGCCACCGGCACCCTGGTGCGGTTCCGGTTCAGCTTCACCCCGGCGGCATACCTCGACAGCTCCCTGGAGGACATCAGCATCAGCCTCGAAAACGCCCGGCTGAACGACCGCTGGTGGCTGCCCTGGCGGCAGGAGATCGAGATCCGCCGCCGGGTCACCTGGCTCGACTTTCCGCTGCGCTCCATCATCCGCGGGCGCTGGGAGATCGGCGACTACGACCTGAATGTCGCCCTGCCGGACGCGGTGCTGCGCGGGCCCGCGATCGCCGGTCTCCGCGCCCCGCGGGACAGCGGCCAGGCCTGGGCCGCACCGCTGGCCGATGCGGTGGCTGAGGTGGCGCGACCGGTGGAGGCCCAGGACGTGGACGCGGTGCGGGCCGAGGCGGCGCGAATCGTCGGTGCGGGCGCGCTGACGGGGCTCCGGCCGGCGCGGCTCGGGGTGCCCGCCGTCAGCGACCTGATCCGGGTGAACCGGGTGCAGGGGCTCACCCTCGGCGCGGGAGCCGCCCTGGACCTGGGCCGGGGAGCAACCCTGCGCCCCAGGGCAGCGATCGGCACCAGCGATGCCCGCCTCACGGGCGAGCTCCGCATCGAGGCGACCGGTGGTGCGGTGCAACTGGGGCTCGGCGCTGGCCGCCGAGTGCTGGATATCGCCGACCGCCCGCTCCTGTCCGGAGTGGTCAACTCCCTGCTGGCACAGGAGGGGGGCCGCGACTACGGCGACTACGTGCTGCGGGACCAGATCAGCGCCACGCTGTCGGCCCGGCTCAGCGGGACTGCGGCAGTGACCATGGGCGCGGCCCTGGAGCGCACCGCATCGCTCGCCGTGGAGGCCTCCCCTGCCACCGGCAGCTACCGGCCCAATCCGGCGCTCGGGGTGGGCCGCCAGGGGGTGGGACGGCTCGGCCTGCGTGTCGAGCGAGCCAGCCTGGACCGGCGCTCGGACGTGGACCTTGAACTGCGCGTCGAAGGCGGCAGCGGCAGCCGGGACTACCTTCGGGCCGCGCTCCACTTCAGCGGACTCACCCCGCTCGGTCCCGGCGGGGTACGGGCAAGGCTGCATGCCGGAGCCGGCTCGGCCGAGCTGCCGGGCTATCGCTCCTTTGCGATCGGGGGCTGGGGCACCCTGCCCGGGACCCCATTTCGGGCCTGGGGCGGGCGGCACCTCGCGCTGGCTTCGCTGGAGTTCCGGCTCCCGGTCGGGGTGCCCGCTGTTCCACTGGGGCCGTTCGCCTCCACCGGCCGGACGCTGACCCTGGCGCCGTTCATCGCCGCGGGGTGGGCGGGTGGTGCTGTGCGCGGGGTGCCGTGGCGCCCCAGCGGTCGGATTCGGCCGGTGGCCGGGGTGGCGGCGGAGTGGTTCCATGAGCTGCTTCGGGTGGACGCCGGGGTCTCGCTGGACACTGGCCGGATGGGCCTGATGGTGGATGTGGGCCGGGCCTGGTGGGAGATCCTGTAGGGACCATTGCCGGTTTCCCCAATCCACGCCCCAGACTAAGTTCAAGCACTTCCTTTTCATGGTCTTGCATGCAGTTCACCGACGAGTGGCTGGTCCCCACAATTGAGAAGATTCTTCCCTCCGAATCCATCGACTCGCTTCGCCAGGAGCCGGGGAAGGAGCCGGTGTCTTTGTGGGCCACCGTGGTGCAGCGGAAGCTCGTCACCGACGACGAGGTGCTGCGTGCGGCGGCGGCGCGTTTTCGTCTGCCCGTCGCCGACCTCAGCCTGCTCGACCGCTCCATCCGCGATGCGGTGCCGGAGCCGCTGGTGCGCCGCTTCGGGATCCTGCCGCTCAGGCTCACGGACTCCCTGCTCGAGATTGCCACCGCCAATCCCTTCGACATCGATGCGGAGAAGGACCTCGCCTTTGCCACCGGCCGCGAAGTGCGGACGTTTCTGGCCTCCCCCGCCCGGATCCGGGAAAAGATGGAGGAGCTCTACCGCGGCGGCGGCTCCGATGTGATGAAGGCGCTGCTGGGCGGCATGGACGACAGCCTCCAGGTCAAGCAGCTCTCGGAGGAGGATGAACTCGCCGACCTCGCGGCCTCCGCGGATGAGGCCAGTCAACGGCCGGTGGTGCGCCTGGTGGACCTGATGCTCTCCGACGGCATCCTCTCCCGGGCCAGTGATATCCACGTGGAGCCGGGCGAGGCGGGCGTGGCGGTGCGCTACCGCATCGACGGGGTGCTGCGCCAGGTGATGAATATCCCGCGCACCGCCGGCGCCCCGCTCATCTCCCGCATCAAGATCATGTCCGGCCTGGACATCGCGGACCGACTGCGGCCCCAGGACGGACGGGCCCGGGTGGCGGTGAACGGCTCGCCGGTGGATCTCCGGGTCTCGACGCTCCCGGCCTCGCTGGGAGAGAAGGTCGTGATCCGGATCCTCAACGCCAAGGCGACCGTGCTCACGCTCGAGTCGCTGGGCATGGCGCTGAATGAGCGGGAGCCGATCCTCTCGCTGCTCAACCAGAAGGAAGGCGTGATCCTGGTGACCGGGCCCACCGGCTCGGGCAAGACCACCACGCTCTACTCGCTCCTGCGCGTGGTCCAGAGTGAAGGGGTGAACATCGTCACGGTCGAGGACCCGGTCGAATACCGGCTGGGGAAGGGCATCGTCCAGGTGCAGGTCCACGAGAAGGCCGGTCTCACCTTTGCCTCCGCCCTGCGCTCGATCCTGCGCCAGGACCCGGACGTCGTGCTGGTCGGCGAAATCCGCGACCGTGAGACGGCACAGATCGCCGTGCAGGCTTCCCTCACCGGTCACCTGGTCCTCTCGACGCTGCACACCAACGACGCCCCCAATGCCGTCACCCGTCTGGTGGACATGGGCATCGAGGCCTACAAGCTGGCCTCCGCGCTCCGCGGTGTGGTGGCCCAGCGGCTGATGCGGCGGCTCTGTGCCACCTGCAAGGAGGTCACCGACCAGGAGCTGCCGGAGCGGGTCCGGCGGTACATCCCGGAGGGCACCAAGGTCTATCGCTCCGTCGGCTGTCCGGACTGCTCCATGACCGGTTACCGGGGCCGCTTCAGCGTCGTGGAAGTCCTGACCATGAACCTGGAGATGGAGCGGATCATCGGCGCCGGCGGGACGGCGGAGAAGATTGCGGAGGCGGCGCGCGCCAACGGCATGCGGTCGCTGTTCGACAGCGGCCTCAAGCATGTGCTGGCCGGGGACACCGGCGTGGATGAGCTGTTGCGGGTGGTGGACGTACCCATGACGGAGAGCGTCCCCAAGGCCGCGGCCCCCAGCCCAGCCCCGGCCCGTCCCAGCGGCCCCGGGCGGCGTTCCACGCCACCGTCCTCGCCGGTCGTGCCGGGCGCCGCGCCGGAGGGTCGACCGGTCGCCGTGCCGCTGCCGGATATCGGCGGCGCGTTCGACCTGCTGGACGTTGAAGAGGAGGATGCGAGTGTTGCCGAGGCGCCAGCTCCCCGGCGCGCAGCCGGTCGTGGCGCAACCGTCCTGCTCGTCGACGATGAAGACTCGCTGCGCCGGGTCATGAAGGATCTGCTGGCGCGGGACGGCTACGAGGTCGTGGAGGCCCGGACCGGGGCCGAGGCCCTCGACCAGGTGGACCGCCACGCGCCGGATATTGTCGTGCTGGACCTGAATCTCCCCGGGATGGATGGCTACTCGGTGCTCTCGGAGCTGCGGGCCCGGCCTGCCACCGCCCGCATCCCGGTGATCGTGCTGACCGCCAAGGGGGACGAGGACAACGAAGTTCGGGTCTTCGAGCTCGGCGCGGACGACTTTCTGAGCAAGCCGTTCCGTGCCAAGGCCCTCTCCAAGCGGCTTGAAGTCATGCTGGCGAGAAAGAAGGACTGATCCCACCCGACGCCGCACCCCCGTTCGCCGATTCCGCCGTGGCTCTCGGACTGATCAAGCCGGCGGTGCGGGCGCTGGCCGCCTACAGCCTCGAGGCTCCCCCCGCCGAACGCAAGCTCAACCAGAACGAAGCGCCGGACGATCTCCCCCCCGATCTCAAGCAGGAGATTCTCGCCCGCGCCGTCCGCGCGCCGTGGCATCGGTATCCCGGCTTCACCCCGCACCACCTCACCGAGGTCATCGGCGCCCGCCATGGATGGGCGGCCGAGGGCGTGCTGGTGGGCAACGGCTCCAACGAGGTGATCCAGGCGGCGCTGGCGGTGACGGTGGGGCAGGGTGATGTCGTGGTGGCTCCGGAGCCGACCTTTTCGCTCTATCGCCTGCTCACGGGCGTCTACGGCGGCCGATACGTGCCGGTCCCGCTCCGCCCCGACTTTCGGTTCGACGTGGACCAGGTGATCGAGACGACCCGCCGGGAGCAGGCGCGGGTGGTCGTGCTCAACTCGCCCAACAATCCGACGGGCTCGGTCCTGCCCGAGGGCGCCGTCGAGCGGATGCTGGCCGAGACCACGGCGCTGGTCTTCTGCGATGAAGCCTACCAGGAGTTCGGGGGGACCTCCGCGCTGGGGCTGGCGGAGCGCAACGCCCGGGTGATCGTGTTCCGCACCTTCTCCAAGGCCATGGGCATGGCCGGGCTCCGGTTTGGATACGCGCTGGCCCATCCCGACGTGGCCCGGGAGATCGCCAAGGGAAAGCTGCCGTACAACGTCAATGCCGTGACCCTCGCCGCCGCGGAGGTGGTGCTGGGGCAACCCGAGCGCTTCGCGGCCCGGGTCCGGGAGATCATCGCCGAGCGGGAGCGGCTGATCACCCGGCTGGCTGCACTCCCCGGCGTCGAGGCCTTCCCCAGCGCCGCTAACTTCGTGCTGGTGCGCTTCGCTTCGGTGCCCGCCGAGACCGTCTTCCGGCAGCTCATCGCGGAGTATCGTATCCTGATCCGCGATGTCTCCCGCGGCGCCGGACTCCAGCAGTGCCTGCGGATCACGGTGGGCACGGCCGAGGACAACACTGCGGTGGTCCAGGCCCTCCGGGATATCCTGGCCTGAGCCCGCTGGTGACCGGTGCGGCCGGGTGTCGCCCGTGACCCGTACTTCACTTAGCTTCCCGCCATGACCCGCACCGCAGAGATCTCCCGCACCACCCGGGAAACCCGGATCCGGCTGGTCCTCGGCCTGGACGGCTCGGGCCGGGCGGCCGTCCGGACCGGCATCGGCTTCTTCGACCACATGCTCGAGGCCCTGGCCCGTCACGGGCTGCTGGATCTCGAGGTGGAATGCGCCGGCGACCTCCAGGTGGACGGCCACCATACCGTCGAGGATGTGGGCATCGTCCTGGGGCAGGCCATCGCCAAGGCGCTGGGAGACCGGGCTGGCATCCGCCGCTACGCCGAAGCCCTGGTCCCCCTGGACGAAGCGCTGGTCCGTGCCGTGGTGGATGTCTCCGGCCGGCCGTTCCTCTCCTATCACGTGGACGTCGCCAAGTGGCAGATGCTGGGCGACTTCGACGTGCTGCTCACACCGGAGTTCTTCCGGGCGGTGGTGCTCAATGCCGGGCTCACGGTGCATCTGGACCTGATCCGCGGTGACAACCCCCATCATATCGTCGAGGCCACGTTCAAGGCCTTCGCCCGCGCCCTCGAACGGGCCACCCGCCTCGATCCGCGCGTCGTCGGAGTCCCCTCCACCAAGGGTGTCCTGTGATCGTGGTGGTGGATTACGGGGTCAACAACCTCCGCAGCGTGGTGCGCGCCCTGGCGGCTGGGGGGCATCAGGCGACGCTCTCCGCCGACCCCGTCGTCGTGCGGCAGGCGGGCCACCTGCTCGTGCCCGGGGTGGGCAACTACGGTCAGGCCGCGAAGAACCTGGCGACCAGCGGGCTGGGAGACGCGGTGCGTGAGGTGGCCGCCTCCGGCCGCCCGGTGATGGGGATCTGCCTCGGCATGCAACTCTTCTTCTCGAAGAGTGAAGAGGGCCCGGGCGCCGCCGGCCTCGGGCTGTTTCCAGGCGAGGTGCGCCGGTTCCGCACCGAGTTGCCGGTGCCGCACGTCGGATGGGCTGGAGTGACTCTCACGGCCTCGGGGGAGCGTCACCCCGTGCTCGCCGAGGTCTTCCGCGGGACCATGCGGTTCTTCTACCACGTCCACAGCTACCATCCTGCCGGACTCCCGGAAGGGGCGGCGCTCGCCACGGCCGATTACGACGGCGCCTTCCCCACCCTGGTGGGCCAGGGCAACATCCTCGGCGCCCAGTTCCATCCGGAGAAGTCACAGGCCGACGGGATCGCGCTGCTGGCCCGCTTTGCCGAGTGGCGGCCGTGACCGGCTTTCGGGTCGCGTTCGTGGACGTCTATGTCCTGCGGCCTGGCTCGACGGGACTGGAGCTTCTGGCGCTGCGCCGGGCTCCCGGTGGGCGCTGTCCCGGTGCCTGGGAGGCGGTCCACGGCAGCATCGAGGGGAACGAGAGCCCGCCAGTCGCTGCCCGGCGTGAACTCGCCGAGGAGACCGGCCTGCTGCCGGAGCGGCTATACAACTTGAGCCGCACCGAGACATTCTACCGGCATGCCGCCGACGAGATCGCCTTTATCCCGGTGTTCGCCGCATTCGTGGCCTCCGCCGAGGTTCGCCTCAGCCCGGAACACGACCAGGCCGAATGGCTTTCGCTGTCGGCCGCACAGGGGCGCCTGGCCTGGCCCCGCGAGCGCCGGGCCCTGGAGGACATCCAGATCCTGCTGGCCAAGGGCGACGCGGGACCGCTGGAAGATGTCCTCCGAGTGGCAGTCCAGTAGGCTCGGATCGCGGCTAACTGCCCCGCTCTCACCTCAACCCCGCGCACTCCCCATGCTGGCTCGCCGGATCATCCCCTGCCTCGACGTGGCCAAGGGGCGGGTGGTGAAGGGGGTCCACTTCGAGTCCCTCCGCGACGCCGGCGACCCGGTGGAGCAGGCGCGGCGCTACGACGCCGAGGGGGCGGACGAACTCGTGTTCCTGGACATCATGGCCAGCCATGAGGGGCACGATACCACGCTGGCAATGGTCTCGCGCGTGGCGGACACGATCTTCATCCCCTTCACCGTGGGGGGAGGCATCCGCTCGGTGGAGGACGCAGGGGCCGCGCTCCGGGCGGGGGCGGACAAGGTGGCGGTGAATACCGCCGCCGTCCGCGAGCCCGCGCTGGTGCGGCGGCTGGCCGACAGCTTTGGCAGCCAGTGCGTGGTGGCGGCGGTGGATGTCCGCCGCGATACTCCATCCGGAGACGGGGCTGGGGCCGGGTGGACGGTGCACGTCACCGGCGGCCGCGAGCCCACCGCCCTGAGCGGGCTCGAGTGGATCGCCGAACTGGAGCGGCTCGGGGCTGGAGAGATCCTGCTCACCTCCATGGACCGCGACGGCACCCGGTCGGGGTATGATCTCGAACTGCTGCGTGCAGTGACCGCTCGGGTGCGGATCCCGGTAATTGCCTCGGGTGGCGCGGGCGATCTGGGTCACCTCGCCGAGGCCTTCGATGCCGGCGCCCACGGCGTCCTCGCGGCCTCCATCTTTCACGACCAGGGCTGCTCACTGCCCGAGGCGCGCGCCTTCCTTCGCCAACGCGGGATACCGGTCAGGCCATGACACGTCCGCTGCTCTTGATCCTGGGATTGCTCGCCGGCACCGGCGCCGCGCCGGCGGGCGGGCCGGCCGGGGCCGGCACGGCGGCCTGCCTCCGGCTGGACCGGGCCGGGACCACCGTCACCGGGGACGTGAAGATCTGTCCCGGCCGCTACCGGATCATGGACCGCGACGAACGCGGGATCATCGTGGTGACGGGGTCGGGCACCCGGGTGGACCTGACCGGCGTGACTCTGGAGAGCGGCGATTCCGTCCCCAGCCGCTTCGTCGGGATGGGGATCACCAGCCGGGGCGCGGACAGCATCTACATCCGAGGCGGCCGAATCCGCGGCTTTCGCCATGGCATCCGGCTGGAGGGCGGGAAGGGGCACCGGATCGTGGGCATCGACCTCTCCGGCTCCCGGAGCCAGCGGCTGCAGTCCACGCCGGAGCGGTTCGACCCGGCCGACTGGCTCGACATCTTCCGGCCCGACACCTTCGAGACCTACGGTGCCGGCCTGTACCTCCGGCACACCACCGGGGCTCAGGTGACCGGCGTGACCGCCCGCGGCAGCCAGAACGGGATCGGCCTGTTCGAGAGCCGGGACGCCTGGCTCGCGGACAACGACGTCTCGGGGAACTCCGGCTGGGGGATCCACCTCTGGAAGTCCTCCCGCAACACCATCGTGCGCAACAACGCCAGCCGCAGCGTGCGCTGCGGGAGCCCCAATTACCGCCGCGGCTGCGACAGCGCGGCGCTCCTGCTGCGGGAACAGAGCGACTCCAACGTCATCACCGACAACAACCTCACCTGGTCCGGGGACGGTTTCTTCCTGAGCGGCCATCGGCCCCTGGTGTCCCCCTCGATCGGCAACCTGGTCTACCGGAACGACGCCTCACACGCGTTCCACAACGCCTTTGAAGCCACCTTCAGCGCGTGGAACGTCTTCCTGGAGAATCACGCCGACAGTTCAGACTACGGCTTCTGGCTGGGCTACTCGCGCGGCACGGTGGTGCGGGGCAACATCATTCTGGGCACCCGGACGGCGGCCATCGCCATCGAGCACGGTGGGGAGAACGAACTGGCCGAGAACGTCATCATCGGCGGGGGGACCGGCATCCACCTCTTTGCCCCCGAGGAGCATGGGGAGGCCTCGACGCTCTACCGGGTGGACGACAACACCATCGCCAAGGTGGCGCGCGGGATCGTGCTGGAGCGCACTACCCGCGTCAAGCTCCGCGGGAACCTGATGGATGGGGTCGAGGATGCGCTGGTGGTGGACAGCCTCGGCGCCGACGCCGAGCTCTCGGGCAACGTCTTCCTCTCGGCCGGGCGCTGGCTCATTGATGCCGTCCAGCTGGACGCCGGGGGCAATTACTGGGGCGGCCGCGACCCCGCCACGGTGAGCCGCCAGGTGCGCGGCCGGGTCAACCTGCAGCCCTTCCGGCAGGCCCGGGACGCGGGCTACTAGGCGCCGCCTCCTGGTCGCTGATGCCTAGTCCAGCGTGTTGGCCAGGCTCACGAACTTGAATCCTTCCGGCCGCACCAGGACCTCGCCAAACAGTCGCACCGGACCGCTGAACCCCCCGATCCAAAAGCGACAGGGATAGACGATGGTGGTGCCGCCCCGTTTGGCAGGCGCAGCACACTCGCGGGACTCGATGGCCAGCGGGCGGCCGCCGAGCTTCTGGATCGCGGCATTGCGCCCCTTGTCACTGTTCTCCCGGATCATCATCCACATCAGCCCGCTGCCGAGGCGGGTGGGCGGCTGCGCTTGCGGCTGTTCCGGGTAGTAGAACCAGGCGAACTCCTCCAGCGAGATCGTCATCCGGTCCAGGGCCGTGCGGTCCCCGGCGGCGACCGCGTCGCCGAGCCGCGCGACCAGCTCATCCAGGGTTGCTGCGGCGTCGGTCAGCCCGGCGGGCTCCACCAGCCCCTGCCGGAGCCGGCGCAGGTCCTCCTCCAGGGGCAGGATGCTGTCCACGTGGATGGGGTGCCGCTCGGCGGTGGTCGCCGCCGTGTCGGCCGGCATGCTGCGGTCACAGGCCGACAGCCAGCAGAGGCTCGCGAGGGTGAAGAGTCGGAGTCGCATGGGTCGTTGTGAACGACCCCGCCGGCCACCTTGGCCGGCGGGGCCGCCCCGGTCGAAGTCAGTTGATGCTGTAACTGGTCCAACCGGTCCACCAGGAGTCGCCGGTGTTCGCGGCGCCCACGTAGGCGGTCTGCGGCAGCGAGCTGCTGAAGAAGTTGCTGAACCGCTGGGTGCCGCTGATCGCCACGCCGCCGTTGGCCGCATCCGCCGAGCCGCCCTGCAGGACCAGGGTGCCGGTTTTCGGCGCCCAGTTGAGGGCCGCGGGGTTGAGGTTGGAGATGAGGTCGAACAGACCGTTCCCGGCGTAGACCCGGTGGTTCGAGGTGGCCCAGATGCCGGCCACGCCGGCCAGCTCGCTGCCGCCGGTGCCGGCGTCATAGGTTCCGCCCAGGCACTCGCTGAAGACCACGTTGACCACGTTGAGGGAGTCGGAGGCCCGCCGGGCCTCGGTCTCGTTGTCTCCCAGGTTCAGGCAGTAGCCCTTCCACCGGCCGATGATGCCGTTGATCAGCACACCGCCCGACCCGCGCCGGATCGTGGCGCCAGAGACGTTGCGAAGGGTCGAGGAGAGCCCGGCGATGTTGCCGGGACCGACCACGGTGAAGTTGGCGAACACCGGCATGGAGTACGGCGCCGAGTTGAAGGTGCAGTCGGGGTTGCCGGCGGAGTCGCAGCCATCACCCTCGAAGCCGCGTGGATCGCTGGAGTACTGGCCGGTGGGGCTCCGGGTGCTGGGCAGGAGGCGCTGGGTCTGCAGCGCGATCATGTACTGGTTCCGCCCGCTGTAGCCCTCGGTCCAGTCGAAGTGATCGTCGCCCGACTCGTAGGACACCAGGTAGCGGGCATCCACCGTGCCACCGAACCATTCGAACGAGTCGTCCAGGCCGGACAGGGCTTCGATGTACTCCAGGGTGGTGCCACGCCCCACGCGGTACATCGTCAGTGCGTTGATCTCCTTGCCACCGGTGCCGCCCGCATCCCAGCCCGCGAACTCCACCCGGACGTAGCGCAGGGTGCCGCTGTTATCGGTGTTGTCGAAGTCCCCGGCGTTGGCCTTGCAGTAGTTCTGGGTCGCGTTCGCCGGACCTTCGGTCAGGCAGTTGGTGGCGGTCCGGTTGATGTCGGCATTGCCGACCAGCACCAGCCCACCCCAGTCCCCCGGAGCCCGGGTGCCGGGCGTGGCGGAGGAAGTGAACACGATCGGCTCGGCCGCATTGCCGTTCGCGTTGATCTGCGCCCCCTTCAGCACGAAGAGCGCGCTGCCGCTGTCGCCCAGGATGGTGGTGCCGGCCTGGATGGTGAGGATGGCCCCGTTGGCCACCTGCACCACGCCCTGGAGGGTGTAGGCGGTGTCCGAGTACAGGGTGCGGTTGGCCGTGATGTTGCCAGACAGGACCTTGGACGCGACACCGGAGGTGAAGTTGATGGCACTGGACGGACTGCTCAGCAGGTTGCCCTCCACCGTGGTGACGCGGTAGGCGTACTGCAGGCCGGCGGTGAGGCCGGTGTCGTTGTAAGCGGTGCCGGTTAGGGTGTCGCCACCGATATTGGCAAACGTACCCAGGGTCGGTGCCGCGGCTCGCTCCAGGATGTAACGGTCGGCTCCGGCCGCGGCATTCCAAGTGATCGTCGCGGTGGTCAGCGAGGTCTGCTGGACCGTCAGGCCGGTCGGCGCGCTCGGCGCCGAGGGGCCGCTACCGCCGTTCGAATCGGAACTGCAGGCCGCACTGGCAACCAGCGCCGCGCCCGCGAGGAGCCAGCCGTAAGTACGGAATCGCATGAGTACTCCTTCCAGACAGATTGGGTGGTTCGCCCCTGGGGGCGGCTACTTGGACCGGGCCGGATGGCCGCGGCGAAGGTGTTACAGGCCCACACTCACTCCGAAGCTGAACTGGCGGCCGGCCAGGTAGCGCAGGCGGGTGAAGTCGCCCTGGGTCAGCCGGTAGGGTGCGTCGAGCAGGTTCTTGGCATCCACCCGGAAGCGCCAGGTGTCCCAGGCCGTCAGCTGCAGCGAGGCGTCCACCACGTGCCGGGCCTCCTCGTAGGTGTCCGGTAGCGGACGCGGCGCCGCCTCCGCGATACGCTGGCCCACCACGTTGTAGAGCACGCTGGCATACAGGGCCCCCGAGCCGCTGGTAAAGCCCAGCCCGGCATTCACGACGTAGTCGCTCTGCCCCACCATCGAACGATGCTTCGAAGTACTGGCCGAGAGGCTGTCGCTGCCCGGGGTGAGCTCGCTGCGCATCAGGGTGGCGTTGGTGAAGAGCGAGAAGTTGCGCAGCGCCGCCGTCACGATATCGAGGTTCTTGCGCAGCTCCAGCTCCACGCCGTAGTTGCGCGCCGACTTGGCATTGGCGAAGGAGAGTCCCGGCGGGTTCTCCAGGACCAGGACCCGCTCGATCGGCTGGTCAAAGAACTTGGCGAAGACGCCTACGCTCACGACCTCTCCGGCCCGGGGAAACCACTCCCAGCGGGCGTCGAGGTTGCGGATCAGGGCCCGCTGCAGGTTCTCATTGCCGCGGACCGGCAGGTTGCCCAGGATGTCGAAGTAGCGCACCGGGGCGAGCTCTCGGTATTCGGGGCGCGACAGCGTCTGCGTGGCGGCCAGTCGCAGGTTCTGGTCGTCGCTCAGGGAATACGTCAGCGCCAGCGCCGGCAGGAAGTCGGTGTCATCGAGGTTGGCGTTGCGGACCGTCGCCGACTGGGTCTCCCGGGTCCGGACGTCCAGCTGGTCCTGCTCCACCCGCACCCCACCCACCGCGCGCAGCCGCGGCAGCAGCTGCAGCTCGAACTGCGCGAACCCGGCCGTCAGCCGGTCCTCGGCGTCGTAACGCCCGCCGTTGACGTTGGCGGTCAACCGCAGCCGGCCGGCCAGGGCGTAGGCCCCGTCGAAAATCACCTCGGCCGGCTGGGCTCGTTCGTCGTCCGTCAGGTTGTTCTGGCTGATGTCATAGGCCCGGCTGTTGGCGTCCCGAGACACCCGGCGGTGCAGCACGCCCAGCTTCAGGGCATTCTGCCCCGTGGCATCCAAGGCGTAACGGAACTGCCCCGAGTACTCCCACGCGTCCTCCGCCAGGTCGCTGAAGGCCCGGGTAGCGGCCTGCGGCGCGGTGGACCACACCTGCCGGGTGCCGCCGCCGAAGGGCACGGTTTCGTACACCAGGTCCGAACGGTCCGGCTCGTTCCTGCGCACGCCGCTTGAGGTGACCGACCAGCCGACCATGTGGCGCCCGCCGACCAGGTGCTCGCCCAGGATCTGGTTGGACCGGACGCTCCGCTCCACGAAGGTGAGCCGGGTCAGCTCCAGGTCGCCCCAGTCACGGTTGGGACCGCGCACCACCGCGGCTTCGTTGTCGCCGCCCCTGGTGTAGCTGTTGTTGAGGCTGAGCTTGGTCCCGGCACCGACCCGGCTGCTCAGGGTGAGCAGGCCGCCATAGAGCACCGAGTTGCGCGCTGTGCCGCCCCGGTACTCGGAGATGGGCGTACCACCAGGCAGGAGTGAGCTGCCGTCGATAACGGAGCGATACTCCTGGTCCCGTACCTCCTGTGTGGCGGCGTACGTGAGCGAGGCCAGGTAGCCGACCGGCTGCCCGAAGACCGGGTCCTCACCACCCACGGAGAGGCCCAGCGAGCCATTGGGAGAGCCCTTGCCGTCACGGGCGCTCCAACTGTTGCGGAAGAGCGAGAGCAACCGGTTGCGCTCGGCGGTCGAGGCGCCGCCGAGCGTCCCCGCCGCGGCGACGTCGGCCGGGAGGCTGCGCTCCGACCCCGGGACCGCCAGCCACTCCAGCCCGGTACGCGGGGCCCGCAACAGCTCCTGGCCGGTCGCGGCCGAGTTCGCGCCCACCGAGGTGGAGAAGGTGATGACCCGCCGGGCCGGAAACTCGCGGGTCTTGAGATTCACCGATGCGCCGCTGAAGTCGCCCGGCTGGTCCGGGGTGAAGGTCTTCGAGGTGGTGATGGCCTCCAGCAGGTTCGATGGAAAGAGGTCCAGGGGCACAACTTTCCGTTCCGGCTCTGCGCTCGGCAGCCGAGCCCCGTTGAGCGAGGTCGTGGTGTAGCGCTCGCCCAGGCCCCGCACGAGGACGTACTTGCCGTCCTGGACCGTCACTCCGCTGACCCGCTGGACTGCCTGGCCTGCATCTCCGTCGGGGCTTCTCGAGATCTGCTCCGCCGAGATCGCGTTGACGATGTTCTCCGCGTTGCGCTGCTCCTCCAGGGCCCGGTTGACCGTCCCCTGTTCCGCCACCGCGGCCACGGTGATCTCTTCCAGTTCCACCACCTGGACCGACAGGGCGATGTCCTGCGTCGTACCGGCGCCAGCCTCGACCACGATGCCGGTGACTACTTTCGGCTGAAATCCGATGTACCGGGTACGGAGGGACACCAGCCCGGCGGGGACTCCATGCAGGGTGTAACGCCCATCGATGCCTGACTGGGCTTGCACCGAGGTTCCGACGACTTCGATGACCGCGCCTGCGATGGCGGATCCGTGCTCGACCTCCAGCACCCGGCCCACGATCCGGCCGGTCTGGACCTGGGCGGACAGCTCGCGGACCGTCGGTCCGCTCAAGGTTGCCGAGAGAAGAAGCAGGACAGGAAGCCACCGGCGCTGCCGCATGAGTGCTCACAGAAAAGAGGGTCCGACACTGGCCCGGAAGGGCGTTCTCACCATCCAACGGCGCAGAACATCCGCAGGCCGGGTATCGGCCAACGCTTTTCTGTGCAACGAAAGAGTCACGAGGCCACCGTTCGCCTCGAACCGCTGAACAGCCGAATGCCAATGTCACGGAATCGTGACTCGAGCCGGACCGGCAGCCTCCCGCCCCGGCGACTCCTCCTCTAGACTTTACGAGATGCGATTACTCCGGCTGGGTGCCGCACTGTTGCTGGTGATCAGCCCAAGGCTGACCGCCCAGACCGACTCGGCGCTGCTTCGGGCCGAGCCCTATGTTGCGGCCGCCGCCGAACAGCACCGGCGGGAAGAGGGGACTCCGGGGATCGCCCTGGCGATTCTCACGCGTGAGGGCGCCCTCCTGACCCGGTCCTTCGGCGTCGGGGACCTCTCCACCGGCCTTCCGATCACCGATACGACCAGGTTTCTCGCCGGCTCCATCTCCAAGACCTTCACCGCTGCCGCCCTGTTGCAGCTTTCGGAAGAAGGGCTGGTGGATCTCAACCAGCCGGTGGCCAGATACCTCCCCTGGTTCAAGGTTCGTTCTCCCTACGCCCCGATTACCCTGCATCACCTGCTGACCCATACCGCAGGGCTGCCCCGGGACCGGAGCGACCTCCCGTCCTCGCCCTACACCGCGGTCGCGCTGAAGGACCGGGAGATGAGCGTTGCACCCGGCGTCCGCTTTGCGTACTCGAACATCGGGTATCAGCTGCTGAGTCTGGTGGCCGAGGAAGTCGAAGGGCGTACATTCGCCGAAATCATCACCTCCCGGGTGCTCGAGCCGCTGGGTCTCGGGAACACGAGTGCCTCCGTCACTCAGGAGGGGCGGCTCCGCGGCGCCACCGGCTATCAATACCTGTTCGATGACCGGCCGCCGGTGCCCGGCCTGCCGCTGGTGGCATCGACCTGGGGGGAGAACACCGCGGGAGACGCCAACATCGTGACCACGGCCCGCGATCTCGCCGTCTTCCTGCGGGCGCTGCTCAACCAGGGCAGTGGGCCGGACACCCGGCTGGTACGGCCATCCACCTTTGCGAGAATGGTCCAGCGGACCGTGTCCGCCGAAGAACTGGGGGCGGGGGAGTTTTACGGCTACGGGATCGTGCTGGGCAGCAGGGAGGGGGACCCGGTGCTCTGGCATAGCGGTGGCATGCCCGGCTTCCGCACCATGATGCTCGGGGATCTGGATGAGGGGCTCGGGGTGATCGTGCTCATGAACGGACCGGGCAACCCGCGTCGCCTCGCGGAGTATGCGCTGCGGGCGCTGATCGCCGCCCGGCGGGGGCGGCCGCTTCCGCCGGTGGCGGTCGCGGCGGCGCCGGACAGCGTCCCTGGCGCCGAGGATTATGCCGGCCGGTACGCCGACAGCGCCGGCGCCGCCGTGGTGATTGAGTCGTCGGCGGGCCGGCTTTTCCTGGAGACCCCCCAGGGCCGAGCACCGCTGCTCCGCTCCGGGCACGAGGCCTTCGTGACCACCCATCCGGACTTCCGGCTCTTCCCCGTGCGCTTTGGCCGGGAGCAGGGCGCGGTGAGTGAACTGCTGTACGGGGGGCAATGGTACACCAGCCAGCGCTACCACGGGCCGCGCCGCTTTGCCCACCCTGGCGAGTGGACCAGCTACACCGGCCACTACCGGGCCCAGGTCCCGTATGACAGCAACTACCGCATCGTGCTGCGGAAGGGGGCGCTGCTGCTGGTGTCGCCGGAGGGATACGAGGAACCGCTGGTGCCGCTGGGCAGCCACGAGTTCCGGGTGGGGAACGACGAACGCGCGGTAGAACGTGTCGACTTCACCAATATGGTCAGCGGTCGGGCGCTCAGGATGAATCTCTCGGGGACCGCCTACTACCGCACGACCTCACCCTAGGCCGGCCGGCCTTCGAGGAGGTCTCCCACCACGGCCAGCAGGTCACGCGGCAGAAACGGTCGCGGCGCCACGGCGAGGCCCCGGCGCCGGCAGCGGGCCGCCAGAACCGGATCGCTGGTGGCCACCACCAGGCGGGTGCCGCCCTTCAAGGCCAGCTGATCCGCCAGCAGCTGCTTGCCGTCGGCCGACAGCGACCCGTCCACGATCATTACGCTCCAGCTCTTCCCGGTCAGTTCCTCAGCCCCGGCCGCGGCGGTCCGCGCCACCGTCAGCGCATACCCCGCGGGCTCGAGCAGCGCCCGCACCACCAGCTCCATCCCCGGGTCTGCATCCACCAGCAGGACCGCGCGCCCGGGAGTTGCGGCAGCGGCGCTGGTGCTGCCACTGGCAGGTGCGGGCTGATCCCCCCCGGCCAGCGGCAAGCCGAACCAGAATTCTGCCCCGCCAGTCGGCCTGGGCACGTAGGCGAGTCGGCCCCCGTGCGACTCGACGATCCGGTAGCTCAGCGAGAGCCCGAGGCCGGTGCCTTCTCCCGGCGCTTTGGTGGTGAAGAACGGAGTGAAGATCTCGTGGACCAGGGCAGGGTCCACGCCCGGCCCACTATCCTGCACCCGGACAATGCCGGTACCAGCCTGGCCCGCCGTGGTCAGGGTCACCTCCCGCGGCTCGCCCTCGGGCAGGTCCCGGACGGCATGGATCGCGTTGGTCACCAGATTCACGACCACCTGCTGCAGCTCGTCCCGGCTGCCTCGCACTGGCAGCGGGCTCCCGGCCAGGTGCTGCACCAGCAGGATGCCGCGCAGCTCCAGCTCGTAGGCCACCACCCGGGCCGTGCGTTCGACCACATCGTTCAGGTCCACCAGCGCGTCGCTGGCGGCCCCCCGCCGTGCGAAGGTCAGCAGGTTCTGTACGATGCGACCGGCCCGCTCCGCCTGCTCATGGATCACCCGCAGGTGCTCCCGCTCCTGCTGGAGCCCGGGCCGCTCCTGCAGAAACTCCGACAATCCGGCGATCGATGTCAGCGGGTTGTTGAGTTCGTGGGCCACGCCGGAGACGAGCTGGCCCACGGCGGCCAGCTTTTCGCTCTGGATGAGCTGGGCCTCCAGCGCCCGCTGCTCGGTGACGTCCGCGACCAGCACCACGACCGCCGCGTGGTTGGACGGCTCAGCCAGCGGGGCGACGGTCAGGCGCAGGACCCGGCCCAGGGCATCGCTGCGCAGGGTGAGCGGCGCGGGGCGCTCCCCCCGGTCGGTGGCGCCGATCAGCCACTCCTCCCCCTCCGACCCTCCCACCACCTCCGGCCAGAACGGGCGGCCCAGCAGCGCCGGGGCCGGGACGTCGAGCAGCCGCGCCAGGGCCCGGTTGCCCCGGTTGATCATCCCCCGTCGATCCAGGACCGCAATTCCCTCGGTCAGGGCGTTGAACGCCGTCTCCCACTCCTCCTTGGCCTGGCGGACCATCTCGAACAGCCGGCTGTTGGCCAGCACGACCGCGACCTGGGTCGAGACCGTGGACAGGAGCCACAGGTCCTCGGCGCTGAAGCTCCCGGCCCGGCAGTCGGCGACGGCAAGCACTCCCATGGTCAGGCCGTGGGCCCGCAGCGGCGCTGCCGCACCACTCTCGACCCGGTGGTCGGGGAAGAGATGTACCGGCTCCGCCTCGGTGCTCTTGCCCACCTCGATGCGCTCCGTGGCCACCGACCGCCCCACCAGCGAGGGCGGCTCGTCGGTGATGCCCAGGCCTGCGAACCCCGCGAGGGTGCCCTCGGCCGCCGCCACGGTCAGGCTCCTGCCGTCCTGCGCCGTCAGCGCGAGGGCCGCCCCCTCCGAGTTCAAGAAGCGGGTGACAAAGTGGGTGACTCGTTCGGCGATGCGTTCACTGTTGAGGGACTCCGCCAGGACGTAGCTCAGCTCCTGGAGGGAGAAGATCTCATTGATGCGCCGGTCCACCGTCCGGGCCAATTCGTCCCGTTGCCGCTGCAGCCGGTCCAGTTCCCGGTCCTGCTCGCCCAGCTCGGGGACCAGCCCGAGCAGGGTCACCAGTCCGGCGATGGCGCCAGGCCACCCCACCCACACGGTTACCGCGAGTGCCAAGGTGAGGCTCGCGCCATATCCCACCAGCGGCTTGAGCCGCGCTGCTGGGAGGAGCAGCGCCAGCCCGGCCGCAACGAGCAGCGTGGCCTCCACCGCACTCGCAGGTCCGCCGCTGGCCCACAGCGCCGCTGCCGCGGCCAGCCAGCCGAGCGCGGGCAGGAGCCGGATGCCCCGGAGCACCCGTGGTGGCAGCCTCATGAGAGCGAGAGAACGCGATGCGAAGGCATGTCAGGATTGAGTCTACGGGGATGGGGGCAGGAGCGCCAAGCATTGCCGATTGACCGAGTCGGGAATGCCCGCTAGGTTCAACGAAGGCCACATGAAAATGATTCTCAACTGATCCCGAGGAAGAATCTGTGCCGGCACATGCCACCCGTTCGCGAGCTCTCAATTGCGCCGCAGCACTGATCGCGCTCCCAGTCATGACCCTCCCTGCGCTCGCCCAGGACGACCCCAGCCGAACCACCCTCGGCGGCTACGGCGAGGTGCATTACTCCAATGCGAGCGGTCCCCGGACGCCAGGTGAGGTCAACGTCAAGCGATTCGTCCTGTTCGTGGCTCACGCCTTCAGCGACCGAATCACATTCCGGTCCGAACTGGAACTGGAGGACACCAAGCTCGAGGGGGGAGAGGACGGCGGCGAGGTGGCGCTGGAGCAGGCCTACCTCGACTATCACCTCTCGGAAGCCGTCACCCTGCGCACCGGACTGGTGCTGGCCCCCGTCGGCATCATCAACGAGACCCACGAGCCGCCGACCTTCAACGGCGTGGCCCGGCCGCTCTTCGATCGCGAGGTGATCCCCAGCACCTGGCGTGACATCGGCATCGGCATGGTGGGGAACCTTGCGGGGGGGAGTGGCCTGAACTACCGGGTCTACCTGGTGAGCGGCCTCAAGGCCGGGGGATTTGGTGGTGGGACCGGTATCCGCGGCGGCCGGCAGTCGGGCAAGGAAGCCAGCTTTGCCAACCCCTCGCTGACCGGACGGCTGGAATGGGCCCGGCCGGGCCTCAGGCTGGGCGGGTCGTTCTGGTATGGCGGCACCGCGGCCCAGGACTCGGCGCTCGGCGAGGGCAGCTTCGACAGCCCTCTCTTGCTGCTCTCCGCCGACGCGCGCTACGATGTGGGGCCATTTGCCTTCCGCGGCGTGCTGGCCCGGATAACTATCCCCGACGCCGGGGATATCAACGCCCGTTTCGGCAGCGACATCGGCGAGCGCATCCAGGGCGGGTATGTCGAGGGCGCGGTGAACCTGCTGCACTATCTCGCCCCGGGCACCACCCACAAGCTGAATGCCTTTGTCCGGCACGAGCGCTATGATCTCCATGCTGCCGTGGCCAGCGGCACCGTGGAGAACGACGGCTACGCCCGGCGGAACACCACCTTCGGCCTCTCCTACAAGCCGCTGTGGAATGTGGTCTTCAAGGGTGACTACCAGCTCTTCCGGAACGCGGCCGCTGCGGGAGAATCGGAGATGATGAGCCTCGGCGTGGGCTACCAGTTCTAGTGGGCGCATCCGCAGGCTGGCCAGCCGTGGGGAGCGGGCCGGCGTGGTGGCGCTGGGGACGGGCGTCGGCGCTGCTCGGGGCGGTGCTGATCGTCGTGGTACCGGGCCGGGCCGCCGCACAGTTGGCGTCGCCCAGAAAAGTGGCCGAGGCCCTCGCCCGGGTTTACGGGGCCGGTTTCCAGACCGACACGCTGGTGATCGAGGGCGCCATGATCTTCCGGGTGGTCCAGGACGGCGCGCTGCGGGGCTACGCGCAGGTCCGCAACGTCAAGGGCAAGGACCAGCCCATCACCTTTCTGGTGGCGACCGATTCGACTCTGCATCTCAGGGACATCGATATCCTGGTGTATCGGGAGGCCTACGGCGGTGAGGTCGCCTACGAGCCGTGGCGGCGGCAGTTCCGCGGCAAGGGGCCCGAGGATCGCCTCAAGCCGGACGCCGACATCCGCGGCATCTCCGGCGCCACGATCAGTGTGCACGCGGTGACCTCCGCCGTACGCCGGACCCTGCAGGACTTCCTGCGCTGGCGCGACGAGGGCCGGCTGTGAGCGCCCCGCCGGTCTCCTGGCGCACGCTCCCGGCCAGCATGCGGGCCCTCGGCCGCTGGGTCACCCTCGTCCAGCTGGTCGGCTACACCACCTCGCTGGTGTATGTCTGGCAGACCACCCGGCTCTTCCCCGATGGCATCGTGGATCACTACCGCGGCAGCGAGAGATCCGAGGGGGCGATGCAGTTTCCCAAGTCGTTCTCGGAGATGCTGTCCATCACCCACACGCACATGCTCGCGATGGCGGTGATCTTCGTCCTGAGCGGTGTTTCGCTCGTCCTGTGCGAGCGGGTGCCCGACGGCCGCAAGCGCTTCCTGATCGTCGAGCCGTTCGTTGCGCTGCTGGTGAGCTTCGCTGCCATGTGGCTGATGCGCTACGCCGATCCGCGCTTCAGTGTCCTGCTGGCCCTCTCCAGCGGCGTGATGGCGGCGACGTTCTACCTTCAGTCGGCTCTGGTGCTCCGGGAACTCGGATTCCGTAGCCGGCCGGAAGAGTCGAGGGAATCGTGAGCATGGATCGGCGCCGGTTCCTGACTCTCCTGCCGCCCGCCCTGGTGGCGCTCCGCCACCCCTGGGGTGAACGAATTGCCCAATCGCCCGATCGCCCAATCGCCTCCTCCCGGCTCGTTGACCGCTGGTCCTGGGCTATGGGCCAGCCGGTCCATCTTCGTCTCTTCGCCGAGTCGGAAGATCGTGGCCTGGAGGCGGCGCAGGCGGCGTTCGCCGAGCTGCGCCGGGTGGAGGGACTGCTCTCGCGCTTCGATCCGGCCAGCGAGCTGAACGAGCTGCACCGGCTGGCGGGCCGGCGGCGGCTGCGTGCCAGCGCCGACCTGGTGGCGGTCCTCGGCGCGGCGGCGGCACACCGCGTTGCCTCAGGCGGGGCCTTCGACATCGCCGTCGAACCGCTGATGCGTGTCTGGGGCTTCCGGGAGGGCCGCAAGGCCGCTCCCGGCGCCAGGGAGCTGGCCGAGGCCGAGGCCGCGCTCTCGGCCGCGGAGATCCGGATTGAGGAGGGACGGGTCTACCTGCCCTCGGCTCAGACCCGGCTCGATCTGGGCGGAATCGGGGTCGGTTATGGGCTGGACCGGGCGGGCGTGGTGCTCCGCCGCCACGGCATCAGGCAGGCGCTGCTCGAGATCAGCGGCGATCTCCTCGCACTGGGGGCGCCCCCGGGAGAGCCGGGGTGGCCGGTGGACATCGTGGCGCGGGCGCCGGCGGCTGACGGCGGTCTGGCTGTCTCCGGGACCGACTCTCCCGCCACGTCAGCGACAACCGCGCCTGTCCTCGCCACGGTCCGCCTCGCCGACCAGGCGCTCGCCACCAGTGGCCAGTCGGCGGAGCGGCGGTACCTGGGTTCGCGGAGCGTGGGCCACGTCATGGATCCCGCCGCCGCCGCACCAGTCTCGGCCCGCTGGCAGGCCACCGTCGTGGCGACGACGGGCCTCGAGGCGGATGTGCTCGCCAAGGCGCTGCTGGTGAGTGGTCGTCCGACGCGGGCGATGCAGGGGAGCTGGGTGCTGCCGTCGCGAGGCTGGTGCTGACTTGCGGGGCGCTGATACGGGGGAGAATCGTAGAGCGCCGGGGCACCGGCGCGACTGCGGTCACTCGGGGATCGTGTCGGTTCGTCCCCGCTCGGTCTGCCAGCGGGCGATGACCCGGGCGCGTTCCCGCTCGATACGGCGCAGGGCCTCCTTCCACGCGCTGGTGCTGGCGGCGCCGTAGGCAATACCGAACTCCTCGAACACCGGCAGCGGCTCATCGAAGACGTAGATGGCCGTCGCCTGCTCGCGGACGCCCAGCTGCCGGCTGGAGAAATTGGCGGTGTAGGGGAGGATACCGGAGGGGCGGTGGAACTGATTCCGGTACAGCAGCGTGAGGTTCTCCGGCTCGAAACGGGCGTCCCCCCGCAGCGCGAAGAACGATACCAGGGCCAGACCGGGGCTGGTGATGCCGTTCTGCCGGGAAACCGTGTCAATCTTCGCCTGACGCTCGGCGACCAGACCATGGAGCGATTCGTAGGCGTCCGGCGCCAGCAGCCGCAGCAGCCGCTCGTCCAGCGGCATGAACCGGACCTCCAGGTCCTGAGCGCCGAAGCGGACGCTCAACTGCTCCTGGTTGAACGAGCCGTAGCCCACCGGCGGCAGGTCGGCGGTCACAGTGCCGTTCTGGGCGCCGGCTCTCCCGGCACAGGCGGCCAGGATCAGGAGGGCCGCGGCCCAGGGCCAGCGGGCTGGTCGGATCGGCGCCGCGCCCAGACCATTGCTGGACGCCGAGGCGGGGTAGGCGCGGTCACCCTGCGGCTGCACCGGGATGGTTGTCACTGGGTCTCCGGGATGGCCAGGGAGAGGAGGCTCGCGCCCAGGTCCGCGATTCCCTCTCCGCTGGAGCTGCTGGTAAGCTGAACCTGCTCCTCCGGGAGCGCCAGCCGCAGGGCGACGTCCGCGAGTCTGCGCTTGCGCTGGGCGAAGGCGAGCTTGTCTCCCTTGGTGAGCGCCGCGAGGACCGGCACGCCGCTCTCCGCCAGCAGCTCGCCGTATTCCCGGTCCCCGGCGGTCAGGTCGTGCCGGACGTCAAGCAGCCAGAGTACCCCACTTACGGTGGTGCGCTTCTGCACCACGGCGCGCACCAGGCGCTGGTAGCGCTCCCGCTCGCTCCTGGACACCTTGGCGAAGCCGTAGCCTGGCAGGTCCAGGAGGTACAGCCTCGGGAGCTGAAAGACGTTGATGTGGGCGGTGCGCCCCGGGGTGTTGCTGACCCGGGCCAGCTTGCGCCCGAACAGGGCATTGATGAGGCTCGACTTGCCGACGTTGGAGCGGCCCAGCAGGACGATTTCCGGCAGGCGTGGCTCCAGCACCCGGGTGGCATCGGGGAAGCTGCCCGCAAAGACCACAGGGAGGGCGGCAAAGGGCGCGTCGCTCTCCTGGGCCGGCGGGTAGGTCACCACTTTGGATTCCTGGGTCACAGATGCTTTCGGCACGCCGGCAGGATTCCTCCGATGGTCTGGGTCACGCTGGAATGCGGCGTGGATCAGGGTACTTCTCGATGGGCTTCCTTCCGGAAACTCGGCGGGGCGGGGTGTCCGCTGCACGCTGCAGTTTGCCTGACCGGGGATCCCAACCCACGAGAGGCTAGCTGACGCGCGCTCTGGAAACCCCGCCCCGCTTGCTTTCCTATCGCCAAGATTGGGCCTTCGCTCGCCCAATCGCCCAATCGCCGCTTAGGCCTCCCGCTTCTGCCGCGCCCGTTCCGTGACCACCAGCGGCGGCTGGCCGTCGGTGACGCACTCCTTGGTGATGACCACTTCGCGGACGTCGTCCCGGGTGGGCAGGTCGAACATGATATCGGTCATCATGCCCTCGAGGATGGCGCGGAGGCCGCGGGCCCCGGTGCCGCGCTTCAGGGCCTTCTGGGCCACCGCGCGGAGCGATTCCGGGTCGAAGGTCAGGCCGACCGATTCCATTTCGAACAGCTTTTTGTACTGCTTGCTGAGCGCGTTCTTGGGCTCGACCAGGATCCGCATCAGCGAGTCCTCGTCCAGGGCTTCCAGCGCCACCGCGACCGGCAGTCGGCCCACCAGTTCGGGGATCAGCCCGAAGCGGAGCAGGTCGTCCGGCTCCACCTCGGCGAAGGGGTTCTTCTTGTCGAAGGCCGGTCCGCCGGCGGCATCGTTGCCGAAGCCGATCTGCTGCCGCCCGGTGCGGGCCTGGATGATCTTCTCTAGCCCGTCGAAGGCGCCGCCGCAGATGAACAGGATGTCCTTGGTGTTGATCTGGATGTACTCCTGCTGCGGGTGCTTCCGGCCGCCCTGGGGCGGGACCGAGGCCACCGTGCCCTCGAGGATCTTGAGCAGCGCCTGCTGCACGCCCTCGCCGGAGACGTCCCGGGTGATGGACGGGTTCTCGGACTTGCGGGCAATCTTGTCGATCTCGTCGATGTAGACGATGCCCCGCTCGCACTCGGCGACGTTGAACTCGCCGGCCTGCAGCAGCCGCACCAGGATGTTCTCGACATCCTCGCCGACGTAGCCGGCCTCGGTGAGGGTGGTGGCGTCGGCGATGGTGAAGG
>CAYUYF010000038.1:0-30202 GCA_964449145.1 uncultured Gemmatimonadaceae bacterium
GCCCCGGAGCGTTTGCCCCAGGGTGCGTAGATGTTGAGAATCGCGGTGAGCCCCATCATCAGGCCCATCAACGCCCCCCGGGCCATCGGATCGGGGAGGTGCCGGACCCCCGCGGCGTCGGGATGAAAGAGGAGCACCCCGAAGCCGCAGGCGGAGACCATGAAGATCCCCAGCCCGAGCGCCTCGGCCAGGTACTCCGTCCATGGGGTCCTCATGCGGGCTGTGGCTGCGGCGCCGGTCGGGCCGGTGCGGCGGCCGGTTCGGCCAGCACCACCCGGTCGAGTCGCAGCAGCTCCCCCACCGACCAGGCCTGGAAGGGGCAGCCCCGCGGAATGTGGGGCGCCGATGCATCGGCGATCTCCGAGATGTGCCCCAGTCCGGCCGTCTCCAGGTGGTCCAGCAGCGGCGCGAGGAACCGCGACCGGGCCTCCGCCCGCGCGTCGGTTGAGTTGCCCCGGACTCGGAGCCAGGCCTCGATGAACGGACCGGCCAGCCAGGGCCAGACGGTGCCCTGGTGGTAGGCTCCGTCGCGTTCGACCGGACCGCCGGCGTACACCGGGGTGTAGCCCGGCTCTTCGGGCGCGAGGCTGCGCGGGCCGAGGGGGGTCCACAGCCGGCGCTCCACGGCCGCCACGATCCGCGCCGCGATTTCCCCTTCCAGGACCGGGAACGGCAGCCCGCCGACCGCGAACAGCTGGTTGGGGCGGAAGCTCGCGTCCACCGTCCCGCGTTCGTGATTCACATCCACGACATCGTGCAGGCCCTCACCGTCGGGCCGCAGGAACCGGCTCCGGAACGAGGCGATGGCGCGTCCGTGCAACCGGGCCCAGCGAGGGTCACGCGCGGCCGCGATCCGGAGCGCGTTGATCCACAGCGCCTGGATCTCGACCGGCTTGCCGATCCGGGGGGTGACCACCCAGTCGCCCACCTTCGCGTCCATCCAGGTGAGCTGCACGCCGGGGACGCCGGCCCGCAGCAGGCCGTCGTTGTCCGCCATGATTCCATAGCGGGTGCCCCGGGCGTAGCCTTCGACGATGGCATCCACGGCGTCGAGCATGCGCTCCCGTTCCGGGGCTGGCAGCCGCCTGCCGGTCTGGCGACCCAGCTCAAGGAACTCATGCACCGCCACGACGTACCAGAGCGCCGCATCCACCGCGTTGAATTCCGGCGCATCGCCGGCCTCCACGAACCGGTTGGGCAGCATTCCCTCCGAGACTGCCCCGGCCCATTCGACCAGGATGGCGCGGGCGTCGTCCCATCGACCGCCGGCCAGACACAGGCCGCGGAGCGCAATGAACGTGTCCCGCCCCCAGTCGGTAAACCATGGATAACCGGCGATGACCGTCATGCCGCCGCCGCGGCGGACGAGGTACTGGTCCGCCGCGCGCTCGAGCGGTCCGGGGAACGCCGCCCGCCGGCGCGCTTCGGCCTGGGCCAGACGGGTGACGGTGGCCAGGGCCCGGGCGCGTCCCACGGCCTCCAGCCCGCGAGTCCCGTCCAGCGTGATCAGCCACACGGCGTCTTCTTCACCGACGCCCCAGGCCAGCTCTCCGGGCGACGCGAGATCCTCGGTGTGGTCGAAGCCACGAGCCCGCTCTTCGTCCAGCTGGAAGTTGCGATACCAGCAAGGGTCTCGCCGGAAGGTCCCGTTGGTGAGGGAGTTCAACGCCGGGCCCGAGCCGTAGGGGTGCCAGCGGAGCCACTCGCCATTCACCACCGTGTCCATGCGGAAGTCCGGGTTCTCGTGATGCATGCTGTGAGAGTCCCGGCCGGCGAGCAGCGGGCGCACAAACAACCGCCCCTCGGCCCCTTCCAGCCGCCAGCGCAGGCAGGCGATGGACCGGTCCCGGGGGAGGAACAGCTCCTGGGTGGCGCGGGCGCCGCCCGGGAGCACCCACGTCCAGATTGGCCACGGCTCGATCGAGAACGTCGCCAGCCGCGAGACACCGTCGGGATGGGTCACGTCGGGCGTGTAGCGCTGGGTCGAGAGGGAGAACTCCCCATGGTCGGTGACGACGCGGGCCTCCACGCCGGCCAGCATGACCGCGCGGCCGCTGGGCGGGGTGACTGCCGGGATGAACAGCCCGTGGTAGCGGCGGGAGCGCCAGCCGCCCGCCGTGCCGCTGGCGAAGCCGCCGAGTCCGTCCGTCTCCAGCCACTCGCTGGCGAGCTGCTCCGGGGTGAGGGTCATCATGCCACCTCCACCGGGTTGACGGTCCGCTGCCCCGCGCGGGCTGGCAGATCGAGCATGTGGCCTGTCATCGGGCAGCGCCGCGGCTGCAGCAGCTTGGCCACCAGGCCGGTCCATCCGGTCTGGTGTGAGGCGCCCACTCCCCGGCCGGTGTCGCCGTGGAAGTACTCGTGGAACAGCGGGTAGTCCCGGAACTGCGGATCCTCCTGCTGCTTGGGGTGCGCCGCCAGGGCCGGTCGCCGGCCGCTGGCATCCTTGAGGAACAGGCGGCACAGCCTGGTCGCCAGCTCGTCGGCCACCTGGTCCAGGGTGAGCTGCATCCCCGAGCCCACCGGGCACTCGGTCCGGAACCGGTCGCCGTAGTAGTGCCCGAACTTCTGCAGCGACTCCACCAGCAGGTAGTTGACCGGGAACCAGATCGGCCCGCGCCAGTTGGAGTTGCCGCCGAAGAGACCGGAGTCGGACTCCGCCGGCTGGTACCGGACGCCCAGCTGGTGCCCCATCACGTCAAAGGTGTAGGGATGCTCAGCGTGGTGCCGGGAGAGCGCCCGGATGCCATGCGGCGCCAGGAACTCCCCCTCGTCCAGCATGCGCTGGAGCAGGCGTCCCATGCGGTGGCCCCGCAGCAACGACAGCAGCCGCCGCTCGCCGGCCCCGGGTTCGTCCCAACGGCTGACCAGCTCGGCCAGCTCCGGCCGATACTTGAGGTACCACTTGAGGCGCCGGTTGAACTCGGGCAGCCGGTCCAGCAGGTCCTCATCCAGTACTTCAACGGCGAACAGCGGGATCAGTCCGACCATGGACCGCACCCGGAGCGGAGTGAGGCGCATGTCCGGAGTGTGCAGCACGTCGTAGAAAAACTGGTCGGTGTCGTCCCACAGCCCGACGCCCTCGTCCCCGAGGTTGGTCATCGCGTGGGCGATATGCAGGAAGTGCTCGAAGAACTTGGTGGCGATGTCCTCGTACACCTTGTTGTGGAGCGCCAGCTCGAGGGCGATCCGCATCAGGTTGAGGCTGTACATGGCCATCCACGCCGTGCCGTCGGCCTGGTTGATGAACCCGCCGGTGGGGAGCGGCGCACTGCGGTCGAAGACGCCGATGTTGTCCAGGCCGAGGAACCCGCCCTGGAAGACGTTGCGTCCCTGCGCATCCTTGCGATTGACCCACCAGGTAAAGTTGAGCATGAGCTTGTGGAACACCCGCTCGAGGAACTCGAGGTCTCCCTGGTCGCCACGACGCTTGCGGTCCATCTGGAACACCCGCCACGCCGCCCAGGCATGCACCGGTGGATTGACGTCCCCGAAGGCCCACTCGTACGCCGGCAGCTGTCCGTTGGGGTGCATGTACCATTCGCGGGTGAGCAGCACCAGCTGTTCCTTGGCGAAGTCGGGGTCCACCAGCGCGAGGGGAATGCAGTGGAAGGCGAGGTCCCATGCGGCGTACCAGGGGTACTCCCAGGCGTCCGGCATGGACAGGATGTCGGCGTTGTTGAGGTGGCTCCACTCATGATTCCGGCCCCGGCGGCGTCCTTCGGGCGGAGCCGGCTGACCCGGATCTCCCTCAAGCCAGGCCGGGATGTCGAAATAGAAGAACTGCTTGCTCCACAGCATGCCCGCCAGCGCCTGGCGCTGGACAAGGCGCTCATCCGCGTCGGTCATGTCCCGCTGCAGGTCGCCGTAGAAAGCATCCGCCTCAAGCCGCCGGGCGGCCACCTGAGCATCGAAGCCGTCGAAGGGATTCTGCGGCAGGGCCCGGGCCAGCCGGCTGCGGATCACCACCGTGGCTCCCGGTGCTACCTCGACGATGAGGTGGGCGGCCGCCTTGGTCCCCTGCCCCGTCGTGGCCAGCGCCTCGGGGCGGCCGCCGATGATGGCCTCGTGAAAGGCGTCCTTGAAGGGGCCCGGCTGGTCCGAGCCGTAGAGCCGCCGCACGTTGGTGTCGTTCTCGGTGAACAGCGCGACGGGCTGGCCTTCCACCACCCACGTGAACGGGGCCAGGCCCGGGTGCTCGACCGCGACCCCGCCCTCGAGCCGCTGCCGCAACGACGGCCGCTCGGCGCCGGGCGTCCAGCTCCAGGTATTGCGGAACCACAGCTGCGGCAGGACATGAAGGGCAGCCGGGGCGGGTCCGTGATTGGTGATACTGATCCGCTGCAGGATGTCTTCCGGGCCGGCCTTGGCGTACTCGACGGCCACGTCGAAGTAGCGATTCTCGTCGAAGACCCCGCTATCGAGCAGCTCATACTCCGAGGCGCCGATCCCGCGCCGACGGTTCTCCTCCACCAGGTTAGCGTAGGGGAACTCGCGCTGCGGATACTTGTACAACATTCGGTTGTAGGCGTGGCTGGGGGTGGCATCCAGGTAGTAGTAGCACTCCTTGACGTCCTCCCCGTGATTGCCCTCCCCGTTGGTCAGGCCGAAGAGCCGCTCCTTGAGGATCGGGTCCCGTCCATTCCAGAGCGCCAGGCTCAGGCAGAGCAGTTGCTGGTCGTCGGAGAATCCCGCCAGACCATCTTCTCCCCAGCGGTAGGCGCGACTGCGGGCGTGGTCATGCGGCAGGTAGTCCCACGCACCGCCGCCCGGGCTGTAGTCCTCCCGCACCGTGCCCCACTGACGTTCCGACAGGTAAGGCCCCCACTGGCGCCACCGTGCCCGTCCCTCCCGCTCCTCACGGAGCCGCCTGGCTTCTGCCGTCTCGGCCATCACGTCCTCCACTGGCTGTCGCTGGATGTCTCGTCCCGGAATTCGGCGGCGATGAGCGCGCGGACCCGGTCATGGAGCCCCGCTGGGGCCTGTATCGCCCGCAGCCGGGTCCGGATGAGGCCGTCAAGCCCGACTAGCGGCTCCACCTGTTGCCCTTCCGAACCCGTCATGAACCCGCCCTCATGCACTGTCCCTCGGTCGGCATCACCGGATGGTCGCCGGCCGCGGGGTATAAGGGCCGGCGGTTCGGGATGGTTCCCGGGCGCTTGGCGCGGTATGTTATCGCTCCCTCAACAGGACACACTGATGATCGAGGTCAGGCACCTCGGTTCGGGCGAGGTCATCCTCCGGCATGAGGGGGACAGTCTTGCGGGCGCCGTGCTGCCGCATATGGTCCTGTCCTATGCGGACCTGCATGGGCAGGACCTGTCGGGAGCGGACCTCAGAGGGGCGGATCTGTGCCTCTCCAATCTCAGCGGCGCACGGCTGGATCGGGCAATGGCCACCCATGTGGACCTCAGCGGGTCGAACCTGGCCGGCGCGAGCCTGCGGGGCGCGGACCTGGCCGACGCCCGCCTGCTGGGTGTGACCCTCAGCGGGACGGTGCTGCGGGGCGCCAACCTCACCCGGGCGGCCTTCAGGCTGGCGTCGACCCAGGGAGCCGGCCCCGACTTCGGCGATGCGATCCTCCAGCGTGCCGACTTTTCCCACACCACCCTGCCCGGCTCCAGCTTCGCCGGCGCCGACTTGACCGACGCCGATTTCAGCCACGCCAATTGTGAGGGTGGGTCGTTTCACGGCGCCAATCTGACAGGGGCGTGTTTCCGGAGGACTCGGCTGAGCGCGGCGGAGCTGAAGGACGCGGATCTGAACTGGACGCTATTCTACGAGGCGGAACTGGCGGGGGCGCGGTTCGACCGCGCGATCTTCGGCAGAACTGTGCTGGCGGCGTGCCCAACACTCTGGCGAGGGCTGGGGTTGGGGGAGGTCAGCCACATCAGTCAATCGGCGGTGGACCTGACGACCCTGCTGGCCGGACCGCTGCCGGCCGAGTTCCTCCTGGCGACGGGCGCCGCCGCCGCCCTGGCCGCCGTGATCCGGCAGGGCCTGCCTCAGGGCGACTGAGCACCTCCCGAAGCGAGCCGGGCGAGGATGCTCTGGCGCAGGGCGGCCGGCAGTTCGATCCGCTGCAGCTTGTCCCGCACTGAGTCTACCACCTGACGCTCGAAACGATGCTCGCTGGCGCAGGCGGCGCAGGTCTCGATGTGCGCTTCGACCAGGCGCATTTCTTCCGGACTCAGCTCCCGGTCGAGGAAATCATCCAGTCGGGCGAAGACTTCCTCGCACGTCAATCGATTGGGATGGTTCATGTTCACGCCTCGACTTCCGTCAGTGGGGTCAGCGCGCCGATGATGCCGCGTTCCTGTGCCACCATCCACAGTGCCTTCTGCAGCATCCGGCGTCCCCGGTGAAGTCGCGAGCGCACCGTGCCAACGGGGACAGCCAGCACCTCAGCAATCTCCTGATACGAAAAGTCCTGCAGGAAGTACAGCGTGGCGACCACCCGGTACTCCTCGGGCAGCGCATCAATGGCGCCGCCAACTTGCTCGGAATCGAGCCGCGACATGACCGCCGTGGCCGGGTCCTCCGTGCGCGCGTGCAGCCCTGCGGCGGCCGTCTGGCAGTACAGGTACAGCTCGGGCGAGTCCTCCAGCTCCAGTTGAGTCCCCTCTCGCTTGCGCTTGCGATACTTGCTGTAGAAGCAGTTGGTGAGGATCCGGAAGAACCAGGCCTTGAAGTTGGTGCCCTGCTCGAAGGTCCCGAAGCCCCGGCATGCCAGCAACGAGGCCTCCTGCACCAGGTCCTCCGCGTCGGCCCGATTCCGGGTCAGGTGCATGGCCGTCCCGTAGGCGCTGTTGAGTAACGGCAGCAGGAGCGTCTCCAGCTCCGTCGCCACCGGACTCGCCGACTCGATCTGAGGGGTCATGGGCTCACGCCGCAGTCCCGGCCCGCTCGGGCCGAAAGTCCAGCCAGTGCCATCCGCATCTCAACCGTCCTTCAGCATTGGTTGAATGTGCCTCGAATTGCGGCCCTCGGCAATGCCACCGGATTCAACTCTCGAGGTGGCAACGCCTGCACCCGCCGGAAGGTTCCCGGCTCACGCCACGCAGGCCATTTCGGCCATCAGGGGGCGGGTTCCGGGGTCCCGGCGCGGCGAGGTCTCGGGCCAGGACCCGGCATGGATGCGGGCCCGCGTGGCTTGCCCGGGGCCGTCGGTCCCGGCTGGAAAAGGCGCTCCGTCCTCGGCGCAAAGCACCCGGAGGCCGGTGACGACATAGGGTCCGGTCGGGTCCGGCAGGACCAGCGCGACTTCTGCACCCGGGCCGGTGAGGGCCTGGACCAGCGCAGCGTGGGCCTGGCTCTCCTCCCTGGTTTCGACCCAGGCCAGCGTCAGAATCCGCATTGCCGTCGGTAGCTCCGCTCCCACCGGTGGAGGATGGCCAGCACCCGGGTGCGATGGGCTCGGTACCGCGCGGGAATTGCGGTACGCCGCGCCGGTCTGGCGGACAGGGCAATGTGTCTGGCTCGGTCCATTTTTTGACCTCCGGGTCGGTCCTTGATTCGGCTCCTTGCGAGGACCAAACGCGGCCAGCCCGTGGGCGGTTCCCGGCGTCAGAAACGACGAGCGCCCCGGGAACTCCCGGGGCGCTCAGATGCCGTCGGTGCGGCCGGGCTAGTGCGCCTTGTACCGCCAGGCCCGGATTCCCTCTCCTGTACCGGTCACGGAAACGGCAAACTTCTCACCCGGCTTGAGGGCCGGGATGTTCACGTCCTTGCTGTTTACCACGGTCCCGCCCTCTCCCAGGAAATCCACGGTCAGGGTCAGCGGCTTGTTCTCGAGCAGCTTGTTGTTCTCATCCCTCGCCTCCCGTCCCGTCACCGCGGCGGTGAAGGTGATGCCGTCCGCCGCGCGCTTGAGGCCGTCGGACTCGATGTTGACCAGCAGGCCCTCCCGCGCGACGATCGCCTTGAACGTACCGTCCGTGTTGCCCGCCAGCTTGTGGCCCTGGGCCAGCAGGGAGTAGTCGTGCTCCGAGAACGGCTCGATGGCCAGCAGCTTCTCAGCGGTTGCAGCCAGGTTCGGGCCATCCTGCAGCGCCAGGTAGGCATTGGCCTGGTTGAAGAGCGCGTCGCGGTTCCAGGGATTACGGGCGGTGATGCGGCCGAAGGTCTCGGCGGCCTCACGGTAGTCCTTGTCGTTGAACTGCCGCACCGCGATGTCGAACAGGTCGCCCTCGGAAACCTCGGACTCCTCCCCGCTGGTGCTGGCGGCGCTCACCAACTCGTGCTCCAGCACCTGGGCGCTGTCTATCATCTCCGCTGCGCGGAACGCCTGCGCGAGCGCCTTCTTTCCGGCCACGTCCTCCGGTTCGAGTCTGACGTAGCGGCGAAACGCCACCACCGCTTCGGGGGCGCGTCCGTTGTTGAGCAGGAGGACGCCCTGATTGAAGACGGCCTGATTCCGGGCCCGGACCTGTGACCCGTCGGTCGGCTCCGTGGCGGCCGCCAGGCCGAAGTAGTGCAGCGCACTGTCGGTCTGGCGAGCCTGGCTGAAGATGTCCGCCAGGTTGATGTACGCCAGCGGGGCGTCGCGGTGAATACGGTTCGCCGCGCGGTACATCACCGCCGCGGAATCGTCGTTCTTCTGTTGCCGGAAGCCGTTGCCGGCATTGTAGAGGCTGACCCAGGCGCGGTACCGGTACTTGCCGATGTCCTGCTTGCAGTCCGGCGCCATGGCCTGGGCCCGGACGAACGCGGAATCGGCGCCGAGCAGATCGCCGTGCTGCAGGTACAGCCGGCCCAGCCAGTACCACGCCCCGGCGCTCTTGGTGGCGAGCTTGCCCTCGGTCAGTGCCTCGATGACCACCCGGATGCCGGACGTGACCGCGCGGGTCTTGTTGGCTGGCTCACTGGTCTCGATGGCGGTCTTCAAGTACGTCTTGCCGCTGGAGACGCGGAAGTCGCCGCCATCCAGCTTGCACTCCGGCTGCACCAGCTTGGTGTCGAGGCCGCCGATCACCCGGCTAGCGACGCCGTCATCCTGCGCGACGAGAGGGGCGGCGGCGAGCAGCAGCAGCACGACGCCGGCAGAGGCCATCCTGGTCATCCCTGCTCCTTCGGTGAACGTGAACGCACCGGGGCCGGACCGGCCACCAGTGCCCGCGCGGTCGTTTCGATCTCGCGCGCGATTTCAATCGCCGGGCGGCCCAGGCGGGCCGCGGCGGCGCGGACATCATCAAACTCGGCCTTTACTCTCGGACCACCCGGTGCATCGAGCACCTTGACCTGGACCGGCTGGCCATCGGACGCGGGGACGGTGATGTGCCGCCGGGGGAGTGTCACCCGTTCCAGCACCGTGCGGCGCACGCCCGCGGTGGTACTGTGCAGGAAGAATGCCTCCGTAATCCCTGCCTCATCGGCAGTGTCACAGATCACTTCGACTCGAAATCCGGGCCTGCCCTTCTTCGTATGTGTCGACCACACATGCACATCCAGTGCTCTGGCAGCGAAGAGCGCCTCCCGGAGCGGATCGACATACTCGGGACTCAGATCGTCCAGATCCGAGACGACCATCACGATCTGGGACAGTTCCGCCGCCGTCTCAGCGATTAGCACTCGGAGGGCATTAGGGTACAGCGAGGGATCGCGCGTCCCCGCGCCCCAGCCCGTGGCCACCGGACGCCACCGGTCAGGGGGCGGCCCGGCCCCCAGCACTCGGAGCAGCACGGCCCCGGTCGGCGTCGTCGCCTCGCCGGTGACTGGGCCATTGGGCCCGACCTCGATGCCCTCCAGGAGCCGAGTAACCACCGGCGCCGGGACCGGGATGACGCCATGGGCGGCATGCACCCACCCGGTGCCAAGCGCTACGGGACGATGGTAGACGCTGCCGGCCCCCAGTCCTTCCACAGCCTCGATGGCGCCGACGATGTCCACCAGGGCGTCCACCGCCCCGACCTCGTGCAGCGCCACCGACTCGGCCGGCACACCGTGAGCCGCCCCCTCGGCTTCGCAGAGGAGCCGAAAGGCCTCCGCTGCCCGGGCGCGGACCCACGCGCTGACGTCGGCGCCCGCCAGAATCCCCACGAGATCGCCGAGGTGCCGGTGATCGGCGTGGTGATCGTGGCTGTGTGCACCCGGGGCGTGGGCGTGATCGGCTTGGCCATGGGCGTGATGATGGGGCTCGCCCCAGATCGGGCTCGGCGGCTCGAAGACCCCCGTCGGCAGCCGAACGCTCACCTTGGTGCAGGCCAAGCCGCAGCGCGATGCCCGGTCGACCTCGACCGTCACGTCCGGGAAGCCCAGCCGACCCGGAAGAGAGCGGAGCCGGTCGGCGGGGGCGCCCACATCCAGCAACGCGCCCAGCAGCATGTCGCCGCTGATGCCCGCTGCTGGGTCGAGGATGAGAATCCGGCGGGAGGCCATAAGCCTGTAATATCGCCTGCCGGTCAGGCGGGGAGCAATTGGGCGGGGGTCCGGTACAGCCACCCGGCGCCCGTATTGAACACCACCACCCGGTCGTCGGGCCGCAGGGTCCCCTGCTCCCGCAGCACCCGGACCGCCGCGAGGCCCGCGCCGCCTTCCGGCGAGAAGTCGATGCCCGTCTCACGGCTGCCCTCCGCGGCCTCCCGCTCCAGGACGGCGTCGGGCACGGCGACGGCCCCGCCACCGCTTTCGCGCAGCGCCTTCAGGATCAGCCGATCGCCCAGGGGCCCCGGCACACGGAGCCCACTGGCCACAGTCTTCGGATCGGGCCACGGCTGGGCGTGGTCGGCGCCCGTGTCGAAGGCACGCACGATTGGGGCGCATCCCGCCGCCTGCACGGTGAACATTCGCGGCGGCTCATCGGTGACCCAGCCGGCCTCGCGCAGCTCCCGGAACGCCTTCCACATCCCGATCAGCCCGGTACCGCCGCCGGTGGGATAGATGATTGCCTGGGGCAGCGACCAGCCCATTTGCATCGCCAGCTCGATCCCCAGGGTCTTCTTCCCCTCGATGCGGTAGGGCTCCCGCAGGGTCGAGAGGTCGAAAGCGCCCTGCTCTGCGGACCAACTCCGGGCGGCCTTGCCGCAATCGCCGATATGGCCCTCGAGCAACACCAGGTCGGCGCCGAAAGTCCGGATCTGGGCCAGGATCGGATGCGGGGTGGACACCGGGGCGTAGATCCTGACCGACACGCCGGCGCGGGCGGCGTAGGCCGCCGCGGCCACACCGGCGTTGCCGGCGGTCGGGATCACGAACCGGCTGACGCCTGCCCGGACCGCACGGGTGACGGCCGCGCTCAGGCCGCGTGCCTTGAAGGAACCGGTAGGGTTGGCGCCCTCGTCCTTGATCCAGAGATCGGGCTGCCCGAGTCGGCGACCGGTCCGCGGCACGTCCACCAGGGGCGTGTCTCCCTCGCCGAGGCTGACGGGGACCTCACCGTCCACCAGCGGCAGGAAGGGACGATAGCGCCACATTCCGTGTCCGCGGCGGACCTCGGCCCGGGCGGTGAGGCTCGGCGCCGGCCGGTCAGGATAGCGCACCAGCCAGGGCTGCCCGCAGGCATCGCATACGGTGGGGAGTCCCTCCGCGGCACGGCGCGTACTGCAGCCGGAGCACTCGAGAAGCCAGTCCATAGTGTTGTGCGGAGGTGAGGATTGAGAAGCGAGACCTGCAGTGGGTTCGAAGGCCGTTCAGCCGGCGGCAAGGAAGCGGTCGGCCAGTTCTTCCAGGCGATCGTCGTGGCGCTCGATGGCCTGCAGCCGGATCAGCTCTACGTGGGACCGGAGCACCGGATCGCCCCAGCGGTAGCCGGTCGCGGCCTCGGCGCCGAAGGAGTCGCCGCGGTTCGCCCCTTCCAGCAATGCCCACGCCGCCGCCAGCGGAAAGCCGGGGTCTCCGGCCGGCGGCAGATCGTAGCGGGCCGGGACTTCTTCCGGGTCTTCCTTGACAAAGGCGCGAGACATGACGCGGAAGCTAGCGGGGTCGACTACATCCTGCCGACCGCCTCGAGGATCCGCTCGGCGAGCCGGGTGGAGAGCCCGGGCAGCGAGGCGATCTCCGCGACCGTCGCCGACTTGACCCCAGCCAGGCTTCCGAATCGCTCGAGCAGCAGCCGGCGTCGCGAGGGACCGACGCCGGGAATCTCGAGGAGGGCCGAGGTGATGGTGCGCTCGCTTCTGCGCTGCCGGTTGTAGGCGATCCCGAAACGGTGCGTTTCATCACGGAGACGCTGCAGCAGACGCAGGGAGGGACTCCGGCGGGGAAGCCGCAGGCTCTCAGAGCGCTCGGGGAAGAAGATCTCCTCCTCCTTCTTGGCCAGGCTGACCAGCGGCCGCTCACCCAGGTCCAGGGCGCGGAGCGCTCCGAGCGCCGCGCTCAGCTGCCCCTTGCCGCCGTCAATGACGATGAGGTCCGGGAGGGGTTTCGATTCCCCGATTCTCCGGGTGAAGTACCGAGTGACGACCTCCTGGATGGCGGCGAAGTCGTCCTGCTGTCCCGCTCCCTTGATCTTGAACTTGCGATACTCGCTCTTCCGGGGTCGTCCGGCCTCGAACCACACCAGCGAGCCGACGGTGTCCCGTCCCTGACTGGTGGAGATATCGATACAGATCATGGTGCGTGGCACATCGGTCAGGCCGAGGTCCCGGCCCAGGGCGTAGACCGGATCTCCCGCCCGTTCATCCGTCTCGAAGGACTCGATCCGGAGGCTCTCCATCATGTGACGGGCGTTCTGGTCCGCGAGGTCGAGCCAGCGGCGGGCCGTGCCTCGGTGGGGCACGTTCCACTCGGTGTCGGGGAGCAGCTCCTGCAGCAGGTCCATGTCTGCCGGCGGAAAGGGGAGCACCAGCCGGCGCACCCGTCCGGTCAGCGGGATGTAGGTGCGGACCAGGAAGAAATTGAGGATCTCCTCGTCGCTGTCGTCGGTGAGATTCTCCATGAAGGCATGCTCCCGGGCCACGACCCGGCCGTCCCGTACCCTGAGGAGCACGCCGACCGCGTCATCACCGTCGCGCGCGTAGCCGACAATGTCGGCGTCGCCGGTGCCGATCACCTCGACGCTCGAGGGTGTCTCGACCTGCTCGAGCCACTTGAGCTGATCGCGGTACTCGCCGGCGCGCTCGAAGTCCTGGCGCTCGCTGGCGTGCACCATGGCCTGGCGCACCCGGGACCGGACATCCACCGTGCGCCCCTCGAGGAAGTCCACCACCTCCGCGATCATGGCCCCATAGTCCTCGCGCCCCTGCCAGCCTACGCAAGGGGCCCGGCAGCGACCGATGTGATAGTCCAGGCAGGGGCGGTCCCGGCGTTCCCGGGGTAGGTCGTCGTGGCAGCTGCGGACGGTGTAGAGGCGACGGACGATCGCCAGGGTTTTCCGCAGCAGCGAGACATCGGTATAGGGCCCGAAGTATCGCGCTCCGGGCAGATCGCGCCGCCGGGTCACCAGGACGCGCGGAAACGGCTCTCCCAGCGTCACCGCGATGGATGGGTAGCTCTTGTCGTCCTTCAGGCGGACGTTGAACTTGGGCTGGTACTCCTTGATCAGGTTGTTCTCCAGCAGCAGCGACTGGGCCTCGTTCTGCACGACGATCGTCTCCACGTCGGCGATCAGGCGGAGCAGAAAGAGGTGCCGCGCGTTCCCGGCCGACGCGGCCGAGAAATAGCTCCGTACCCTCCCTGGTAGCCGCTTGGCCTTCCCCACGTACAGCACGTTCCCCTCGGCATCTTTCCAGAGGTACACGCCGGGGGCCTCGGGCAAGGTGTCCAGCTTTCGCTGGAGCGCTTCGGGGACTGTGATGACGGCGGAGGGATCGGCGGGCATGCGCGGATTACTGCTGGTTCGGCCGGATCTGGGCGTACAGCGCCCGGGCGGTGGGGTCGCCACTGACGAACGTGACCACGAGGTAGGCACCGCCAAAGGCACCCAGGACTGCCAGCGCGGTGAGCACCGGTCCCATGGGTGGGAGCAGCTGGAAGAGGCCCCGCCCGATCAGGCCGGCGAGGGCGGCCGCCCCCAACAGGTGCAGCTGCCGGACCTGGGGCACCGCGCCGACCTGGCGCCGGAGGGCGCTGCGCAGGAGGCGCAGCTCCACCCAGGCGGCGATCCCGGCGCCGGCGGTGATGCCCGCCGCGCCCCACTGGGGCCCGACGTGCAGCAGGGCCGGGAGGTAGAGCGCCGCGGATAGCCCGAGCACGGCCGCCAGCACCACTCGCACAACGGCGGCGCGCAATGGTGTCCGGGTGTCGTTCATCGAGTAAAACGCCGAACTGTACAGGCGGCCCTGGGTGGAGGCCACCAGGCCGATCGCCGATCCGGCCAGGATGGTCCAGACGTAGGCGGAATCTCCCGCGGTGAACCTGCCGGTCTGGAACAGGGCCGCGATGATCACGCCCCCAAGAGCCAGGAAGGCCACCGCACAGGGAATCACGAAGAACCCGATTCGCTGCAGCCCCGAGTGCAGCCGGCGCTGGAGGGCGGCAGCGACCTCCGGTCCGGTCCCCTGGCTCGAGGCCATCGCCGGCAGCTCGGCGGCGGAGATGGAGATCCCGAACAGGCTCACCGGGAGCATGTACAGCATCTGGGCCGTCCCGATGCCTGCCACCGCCCCCGCTCCGAGCAGGCTCGCGATCATCGTATCCACGAAGGCACTGACCTGCACCACCCCCCGGCCCAGGATCACCGGTCCCAGGTTCCGCAGCACCTGCCGCACCGGCGCAATGACCGGCAGGAGCACCAGCCGGAGTCCGCCGAGGAGGCGGAGCACCGCCGGAAGCTGGATCGCAAACTGGAGTGCGCTGCCGATGAGCGAGCCCAGCGCGGCAGCCTCGGCGGCGGCGAACTCGTCCTGGCGTCCAGGCGCCAGCAGGACCGTCACAATGATCGCGAGGTTCCAGATCACCGGCGCGGCGTAGGGAAGGAAAAACCGCCGGTGACTGTTGAGCACCCCGAGGCACCAGGCCGAAAGCACCAGCAGGCCGGCTCCCGGGAAGAGAATACGCACCAGCCGGATCGTGAGCTCGCGCGCGGCTCCCTGGAACCCCGGCGCGATGAGATCGGTGAGCGGCACCGCGAGGGCCACGCCGGCCAGTACCAGCGCCGCGATGGCGACGGTCAGGAGGGAAAAGACGGCGTCCGCGACCTGCCGGGCCTCCGTGTCCCTGCCATCGGCACGGAGCCGGGCATAGACCGGAATGAAGGAGGCGGAGAGGACCCCTTCTCCCAGCAGGTTCTGCAGCAGGTTCGGGATGCGGAAGGCGGCGGTGAAGGCGTCGTTGCCGACCGACAGGCCGAGGTAGTGAGCCAGCACTCTCTGCCGGACCAGTCCGGCGATCCGGCTCAGGAAGATGCCGCTGGCCACCAGCGCGGCATGGGCGCCGGTACGGTGGTGCTGGGGTGCAGGCGCGATCGGCTGGTTCAGGGCTTCGGCGGCGGCGGCGGGAGAGCCAAACGGGGGCTGTCCTCCAGCAGGCGCTGGAGAAACTGGTTCTCCTCCTCGAGTGACTTGACCGAGCGGTGCAGCTCGTCCAGTTCGGATTCCAGGACCTCGACCCGCCGGGCCAGATCGGTGAGGGCCGGAGGGGCATGATCGGGGCCCTCGAGTCGCCGGCCGAGCGCCTTGCCGACGGGAGAATCGAGCACGATTCCCACGATGGGGATCATGAGGGCCACAAGGAGGATGATGCCGAGGAAGGCCATGGGTCGAGTCTACGCCGGTGTCGGGGTGGCTTCAAGTCCCTCACGGTACCACCCGGCGATGACCCGAAGCAGCTCCTCGGTCAGGATGGGCCCGAACCGGGCCAGCCATGGGCCGACCGTGAGGACCCGCTCCTGGGGCTTGCCCAGCGGCAGGACCAGCTCCCGGGCCCGGGCGATCTGCTGATTCTCGATGACCTGGCGCTTCCTGAGGTGGTTGATGAGGCGCTTCTCCGCTTCCTGGGTTCCCCTCATGGCCTGGTTGCACAGACTCAGGATGGGCTTCTCGATGGTCGGGTCAATCTCCGCGGCCGCCCGGGCAAGCACCTCGTAGTCGGTCTCGATGGCGGCCCGGAGGTCGGCAAGCGCCGCCCGGGCCTCCTCGGGGATCTGTTCCCGCACTACCCGGCGCTCCAGCTGCTGCCCGGGGGCCATCAGCTCTTCCAACGAGGCGCCGAACTTGTCCAGCACCCGGTCGGTGCGCGCATCCACGATGAGGCCCGACCAGCGCGGCAGGGGCAGCTGTGGCGGCACCTCGAGCTGGGCATAGACCGCCTCGGCGAGAACGAGGTAGCGCAGCTCCCCGGGACCGGCCATGTAGGCCACGGTCGGGAGGACCGCGCTCTCGATCACCGGCCTGAGCAGGACGTTGGGGGAGAACCGCCCCGGATCCTCGGCGGCCAGGCGCTCGATCTCGGCAAAGGAGAGCTGCTCACGGCTGCGACGGGTGACGAACCCGGGGTTCCGGGCGGCGAGGCGGTCCCGTCCCTGCTGGCCCTCGAACATCACCAGCGTGGCACCATCCCCGACGGTCACACCCGGGTCACGGCCCTGGGCAGTCAGGGCGGCGTGGCGTTCGATCAGGGCACGCTCCAGCGGCTCCGCCCGGGAGAGCGCCGCCAGCAGGTGGGGCATCTGGGCGCGCTTCATCGCCGGGTGGGTCGCATCGAACACCACCACGCCGAAGGGCGCCAGCAGCTCGGCGAGAGTGTGGGCACAGCTGTCGGCGAGGGTCGATTCGGGCCGGTACCAGCGCCGGAAGAGGTCCAGGACCTGGTCCCGAAACTCCGAGGGTGGCATGTCGGCGGCGAGACGGTCAAGGATGGGACCGATCTCGGGACCGACCGGCTCCCGATACAGGGGGGTGAGCGGCGCCTCCGGGTCCCGTTCGCGCAGCACCGCGGTCACGGTGCTGCCGTCAGGCGCGGTCCAGGAGGCGTGATTCCCCTCGGCGAAGTCGTGATCGCCACCCGCGGCCCAGAACACCGGGACCACCGGGCGCCGCCACCGAGCCTCACATAGCCGCGCCATGGCAACGGCGGAGAGCGCCTTGTGGATGGTGTAGAGCGGCCCGGTGAGCAGCCCCGGCTGCTGCCCCGTGGTCACCACCACGGCGGCCGGATCGCGCAGGCGCTCGAGACTGTGGCTGGCACCATTGCCCCCCACGAAGGCCTCGAGTAGATCCGGACTGACCCCGCCCCGGCGGGGTGCCGGCCAGCGCACCGGGGCCTCGAGCGGGGTCGTCACAATCCGAAAACTCATGGTGCCACCTGGGCAAGCAGGATGGTGCGGGGCCCCTGCCCCAGGGGGGCGCCGGCGTAGTCGCCGAATCGTTCGCGGACCAGGGCGCCATGGGCCTGGATCATGCGCTCCAGCTCCGTGGCCCCGAGCAGCCGGACGCGCTCTTCGAAGCGGCGGCCATCGGGCATTGCAATGGTCTTCCGCACGAACCGCCCGTCGTCGCTGAGTTCTCGCCGAACCTCGGCAGTGAGGTCTCCGAAGGTCGCCGACTCCAGCGGGACCAACGCGCTCCGCACCTGCTCGGCGTTGAGGAAGTCGATGGCGAACCACCCTCCCGGTCGGACCGTGGCCAGCATCTGGCCCAGGGCATCGGTGTGCTCCTCATCGGCAGCGAAGTAGCCGAAGCTGGTGAACAGGTTCACGGTGAGGTCCATGCTGCCGGCCCGCACCGGGAGGGCGCGCATATCCGCCCGGATGAGCGGCCGCCTGGTGGCGCTCCGGGCGCGTTCGAGCAGCGCCCGCGAAAGGTCAAATCCGAAGGGCCGAGCCCCCGCCCGTTCCAGCGCCAGCAGGTGCCGCCCCGCGCCACACGCGACATCCAATACCCGCCAGCCCGCCTGCCATGGCAGGGTGCTCGTGAGCAGGCCCACCACGAGCTCCGCATCGCGATCATCGCGGTGCGGATACAGGTGAAGGTACTCCTCGCCGAACCATTCCTCGAACCACTCGGGCATGAGTTGGGGGGTGAGAGCTATCCGGCACCTCCGCAATCCCGGGGGCCGACTCCGGAGATCGAAAGCGACTCCGGGACTACTTGTGATACGGCTCCCCGCGCCGGATGGTCCAGGCCCGGTACAGCTGTTCCAGCACGATCACCCGGGCCAGTTCGTGTGGCAGGGTGAGGGGGCCCAGCCCCCACTGCTGGTCGGCACGGCGCCGGAGGTCCGGGTCGAGGCCGGTCGAGCCGCCGATGATGATGGCGACGGGACGGGCCAGGCGTTCCCAGCGCTCGGTCTGCCTGGCCAGCGCCTCGCTGCTCCAGGGGGGCGCCTCGCGCTCCAGGACGACCACGTGGGCCCGGTCCCGGAGCTTTTCCCGGAGCCGGACCGCCTCCAGCCGGCGACCTTCCGCCGGACTGGCGGCCCGGCCGGCCTCCTTCACTTCCAGCTCCTCGGCCCGCACGCAACGACCGAGGCGGCGGAGATATTCATCCGCCGCCTCGCGGAATGCCGGACGGAGCCGGCCCACGGCGAGCAGCGTCAGGTGCATGGCAGTCAGTGCCCGCCGGCGCCAGCGATCCGCTGGCGCCCCGACTCAGGCATACATGCCACGCAGCCGGTGAACGGCAGCCACCCGCTCGATCGCCAGCATGTACGCCCCGATCCGATTGTCCACCTTGTGGTGATCGGCCATGGCGGTAACCTGGCCAAAGGCGTCCACCATGATCTTCTCCAGCCGGGTGTTGACGGTCTCCTCATCCCAGAAGTACCCGCCGCGGTCCTGGACCCACTCGAAGTAGCTCACGGTCACCCCGCCGGCGTTGGCGAGGATGTCGGGAATGATGAACACGCCGTTCTCGTTGAGGATGCGGTCGGCTTCCGTGGTGGTCGGCCCGTTGGCGCCCTCGCAGAGGATCTTCGCCTTGACCTGGCCGGCGTTCTCGTCGGTGATCACGTTTTCGAGGGCCGCGGGGAGCAGGACGTCACAGTCGAGGGTCAGCAGCTCCTCATTGGTGATCGTCTCGGCCTTGGCGTAGTTGGCCAGGAAGCGGTGCTCCTTGACGTGCTGGAAGATGTCGGCCAGGTCCAGCCCCTTCGGGTCGTACAGGCCGCCCGACTTGTCACTGACCGCCACGACAGTCATCCCCTCGCGGGCCATGAGATCGGCCGCGATGGACCCGACGTTGCCGAAGCCCTGGACCGCCACGCGGGTTCCCTGGATCGGGATGCCGAGTTTCTTGAGCGCCTCACGGGTCACGAACATGCAGCCCCGGCCGGTGGCCTCCCGCCGGCCGAGTGACCCGCCGATGGCGATCGGTTTGCCGGTCACCACCGCGGTGACGGTGTGCCGCTTCTGCATCGAGTAGGTGTCCATTACCCATGCCATCACCCGCTCATTGGTATTGACGTCCGGTGCCGGGACATCGGAGTCCGGGCCGAGGAAGTCGATGATTCCGGAGGTGTACCGCCGGGTGAGGCGCTCGATCTCTCCGTTGGTCATCGTGGAGGGGTCGCAGATGACCCCGCCCTTGGCGCCCCCGAAGGGGAGATTGACCACGGCGCATTTCCAGGTCATCCACCCGGCGAGGGCCTTGACCTCGTCCAGGGTGACCTGCAGGTCGAAGCGGATGCCGCCCTTGGCGGGGCCCCGGGAGGTGTTGTAGATGACCCGATAGCCGGTGTACACCTCGACCTGACCGTTGTCGAGCAGCACCGGGACCGCCACGATCAGCTGCTTCTCCGGCGTCCGCAGGATCTTGTAGAGGCCGGGCTCCAGCCCCAGCCGTGCGGCCGCATCGTCGAACCGGGACATCATTTCCTCGAAGGGGTTCTCCGCCGGGAGGAATCCATCCTTCTCGGGGCGCATGACGGTCTGCATGGTGCGGCTACCGCTCGCGGTCATATCTTCTCCAGTTGTCGTTACAGCCGCTCGGCCGGCGTTGTGACGGCATCGAGGGCGACGGCGATGTCCTCGCCACCTCGTTCCCAGGTCAGGTCCAGCACAGCCACCAGCGGCTCGGGTGCATCCCCGGGCCAGCGATCGCGCAGTTTGACCGCGTCCTTCTCAGTGATGACGAGGTGATCTGCCCGGCGGGCCGCGTGCGCCAGCCACGCCACGTCGTCCGGGCCGTACACGTGATGGTCCTTCCAGGTGGCTACCTGGACCTGGGCGCCGGTGGCCTTGGTCTGGGCCACAAAGGCGCCGGGATCGCCGATCGCCGCCGCCGCTACCACCCGCCGCCCGCTGAGCGCATCGGGCCGGACCGCCCGGCCGCTGACCAGGCCCTCGTACCGTGCCACCCCGAGGTAGGCGATGGCGGCCGGCCGGCCAACTCGCCGGCCCAACTCGTCGGCGAGGGCCACCGCTGCGTCCGCGCTCGCCCGCTTCCGGGTGACAACGACCATGTCCGCCCGACTGAGCGCTCCCAGCCCCTCCCGCCACGGTCCCGCCGGCAGCGGCCAGCGGACCGCCCGGGTGGTCTCCGCACTCACCACCACCACGTTGAGATCCCGGCGCACATCCAGCCGCTGAAACGCGTCGTCCAGGATGAGGACCTGCGCGCCACGGGCGAGCGCGCGCTCGGCGCCGGCGACACGATCGGGATCGGCGACGACCTGGGCCGCGGGAAGCGCCCGGCGATGCACCGCGGCTTCGTCGCCGCCGCCGTACCCCCGCAGGAGGATACCGGGCACCAGGCCCCGGGCGGCGTAGTGCCCGGCGATCCACATGGCCACCGGGGTCTTGCCCGACCCGCCGACCGTCAGGTTGCCCACCGCCACCGAAGGCAGCGGGAGGTCGTGCACCGGCATGAGCCCGCGACGATAGGCTACGGCTCGGGCCGCCATCCAGGAATGCCAGAGGGCCGACACCGGCAGGAGCGCCGTGCGGGCCAGCCGCGCGTCCACGCGGGTGCTGGTCCAGAGCCAGCGGATCAGTCGGTGGGTGTCGCCCCGCCGTTGGGCCATGCCGCCTTCCTCGCTGCGTCGTTCAGGGCCTCAGCCAGCCTGACCATCCCGCGGACCCGCGCATCGGCTCCGCGCTCGACGCGGAACGGCTCGCCATAGGCCAATCGTACTCTGGCGAACGGCCCGGGGACCAGCAGGCGATCCCACGAGTCCGCCCGCCAACCGGGGCGCGCCTCCGCATGTACCGGGAGCACTGCCACCTCTCCCGCCTGAGCGGCCGCCACGGCTCCGGGCTTGACCTCGCGCCGTGGGCCCCGCGGGCCATCCGGGGTGAGTCCCACCGGTATGCCGGCCTGCAGGGTGCGGATGGCGCCCAGCAGCGCCCGCCGTCCTCCGCGGGTGCTCGAACCGGGGATCACCCCGAAGCCCAGCCGGTCCGCCAGCCGGGCGAGGTATCTGCCGTCCCTGGCTTCGCTGATTACCGCGGCGATCCCCCGCCCGCGGTGGTGCCACAGTACCGGGAGCAGCGCGTCATGCCACGCCACCAGCACGAAGATTCCGTCCGGAACGAGGAGTGCCCTCCCGACCTCCGGGTTCACGACTTCCACCCGCCAGCTTCTCGCCAGCGCTTCCATGAGGGGCGGTCCCAGCCCGAGCACGGCCCGGCTGCCCCAGCGTTGCATCATCCCACCTGCTCCAGGAGCAGCCGGGCAACCCTGCGTGACGCCCCGGGTTGGCCGAGCGCGGCCCGAACCGAGGCCAACCCTTCCACCTGCGCCTGGTGCCCGGGCGTGGCCTCGTCCAGCAAGGGCCGTAGCGCCGCGCACACCTCCTCCGCCTTGACCGGGAGGTGCCAGAACTCCGGCACCACCCTCCGCCCCGCCACCAGATTCACCAGGCTGATCCACGGCGCTGTCAGGACCCGCCGGGCGATCGCATAGGTCGGGCGGGAGGACCGGTATGCCACAACCACTGGCGTGCCCACGCAGGCGGCTTCGAGCGTGGTGGTACCGGACTTGACCAGCGCCGCGGTCGAGGCGGCGAGGACCTGATCCGACCGGCCAGAGTGGACAAGCAGTGGCGCCGCGTCCGGATACGAGCCGCCGGCGACGCCGGCGACGATCACCCGGGCCGCGAGTCCTTCGGCCAGCATTCGCTTCCCCACGTCGCGGAAGAGCGGCCAGTTGCGGGCGAGCTCGGCCTGCCGGACGCCGGGAAAGATACCCAGTATGGGCCCGTCCGAAGGCAGGTCGAGCTGGCCCCTGGCATCCGCCCGGCGGCTCCACCTCTGGTCCATGAGCGGATGGCCGACGAACTCCGCCGCTATCCCCCGCGCTCCAAACCAGTCCGCTTCGAAGGGCAGGATCACCGCCAGCCGGTCGGCCGCAGCGCGGAGCCGGGGGACGCGTCCCGGCCACCATGCCCACAGCTGGGGGGCGATGTACCAGACCACCGGCACACCTGCCCTTCGAAGGGCGCTTCCCAGCCGCAGATGGAACCCGGGATAGTCAATCAGGACCGCCGCGGAGTAGCGGCCCGCCCGGGCGTCCTTGATCAAGGTCCGCATCAGGCCGAGATGCCGCGGGATGCTCCGCACCACCTCGGTGAATCCGATCGCGCTCAGCCGCTCCACCGGGAAGCGGACGGTCAGCCCCGCGCTGGCCATGGCTGGCCCGCCGGGTCCCTCACATTCAAGCCCCGGCCTCGCGTCGCGGAGGGCGGCCACCACCCCGGCGCCGTGCTGGTCCCCCGACGGCTCGCCGGCCGAGACGAGGATCCGCGTGGGCCGGGCCAGACTCACCTGCCGGACATGGGGACCGGAGTGGCCTGGCCGATGGCCTCGGACACCCGCAAGGCGAGACGCAGGGCCGCCCGGCCCTCGCGCCCGGTGACCACCGCCTCCCGATCACCGTGAATCGCGTGGAGGAAGCTGGCCAGCTCCAGCCTGAGCGCATCGGCCGCCGGGGCTTCCAGGGGAATTCGCTCCGCGATGTCCTCCAGACGCGAGGCATCCCCCGGCAGCCAGGGGTTCCTCAGGCGCAGGAACTCGCCTCGGCCGGTGTCCAAGTCCAGGGAGAGGTAGCCCTCCTCCTGATACACCCGGAGCCGGCGGACCCGCTGTTCGGCGATCCTGGACGCCGTCACGCTGGCCACGGCGCCGGTCGTGAACTCGACCCGCGCATGGGCCACATCCAGCAGCGGAGAAAGCACCGTCGCGCCATTGGCCCGGACGTCGGACGCCTCGGCGCCGCCGGTCAGATGCAGGATCAGGTCCAGCTCATGGATCATGAGGTCCAGCACGACCGGGATGTCGGTGCCCCGCGGCTGGAACGGCGCCAGCCGTTCTCCCTCGATGAACAGCGGCCGGTCGAGGTAGCGCTCCGCGGCGCGCAGCGCCCGGTTGAACCGCTCGATGTGTCCCACCTGCAGCTGCAGCCCGCTCTGTGCCGCCAGGTCCACCAGCGCGTCGGCCTCTGCCATCGTCGCCGAGAGCGGCTTCTCCATGAGCACCGGCACTCCCGCCGCCAGGGCCGCCAGGCCGACCTCGGCGTGTGCCGCGGTCGGCACCGCTACCGTCACCGCCCGCACCGCCCGGAGCAGGTCTTGTCGGCTGCCGAACGCCCGGGTGTCAAGCGCTTCGGCGACGTAACGCGCCCGCTCCGGCCGTATGTCGTAGACCCCGACCAGCTGGGCCTCTGGCATCGCCGCCAGGTGCCGCGCATGATGCCAGCCCAACGCGCCGACACCGATGACGCCGACGGGAATGGGAGCGCTCACGCGGGGATCCCCCGGCTGGCCCGGGCAATGAAGTCGAGCAGTCGCCGGACCTCGGGAACGCGGCCGGCGTCCGGCTCCAGTGCTGTCACCGCGTCCGCCCGGGGCATGGCCGAGTTGAACAGCAACCGGTAGGCGTGCTTGAGGGCCCGCAGGGTCTCGGGGGACATTCCCGCTCGCTGCAGCCCCACGGTATTCAGCCCGAACAGCTCGGCGGGGTTGCCGACAGCCTTCACGTACGGCGGGATATCCTGGCTGATGCGGGAGGCGCCGCCCACAAACGCATGCGTGCCGATCGTGACGAACTGGTGCACCGCGATGAGCCCGCTCAGGGTGGCCCGCGCCTCCACGGTGACGTGCCCGGAGAGCTGGGTCGCGTTGGCGATCGTGACTCCATCGCCGATCTCGCAGTCGTGGGCGACATGCACGTAGGTCATCAGGAAGCAGTCGGCCCCGATCCGGGTCTGGCCGGTGGCCGCCGTGCCGCGATTGACGGTGCTGTGCTCGCGCACGACCGTCCCCCGGCCGATCGCCACCCAGGTCGGCTCGTCCCGGTATTTGACGTCCTGCGGTGGGCTGCCCAGCACCGAGCCGGCGCCGATACTCACCCCGGCGGCGAGCCGCACGTTCCGCTCCAGCACCACATGGGGGCCGAGCCGGCAGCCATCGCCGACCTCGACGTCGGGCCCGATCACCACGTACGGGCCCAGCTCGACGTCGTGGCCGAGCTGGGCCAGCCCATCCACCACCGCGGTGGGGTGGATCGAGACCGTCACCGGTCCACCACGCAGGCCATCATCTCCGCTTCCGTGGTGACTTCGCCATCCACCAGCGCGACTCCTTTCATCCGGGCGATCTTGCCGCGGAACTGCAGCATCTCCACTTCCATGCGCAGCTGGTCGCCGGGGACAACCGGCTTGCGGAACTTCACCTTGTCCAGCGACATGAAGTAGACCACTTTCTTCTCCCGCGCCGGGATCTGCTCCATCAGGAGCATGCCGCCGGTCTGGGCCATCGCCTCGACGATCAGCACGCCCGGCATGATCGGATGCCCCGGGAAGTGACCCTGGAAGAACGGCTCGTTGATCGTGACGTTCTTGAGCCCGACAATCCGCTGGGTCCCTTCCACCGCGATGATCCGGTCTACCAGGAGGAACGGATAGCGGTGTGGCAGGATCTCCTGGATCTTCTGGATGTCGAGCATCACTCCTCCAAGATTCTTGCCGCGGCCAGGATGGCGCGGACACAGGCGATGTTGCCGCGGTGGCTGGGACGCCGGGCATCGATCCCGAGACGCGGCCGGGCCCCCAGCAGGGTCAGGTCGCCGACCAGGTCCCCGGCCTTGTGCCGGGCGAACTCGTCAGGCCAGCGGGGACGGCCGTGGACCACCCGATCGGGCGCGAGCAGCAGGCCGCTGCCCGCCGCCGCGCCCCGGAGCAGCCCGCGCCCGCTGAGCGCGGAGACCTCCCGCTCGAAGCCGAAGGTTCGCGCCGGAGCGATCTCCCGGCGGAAGGCCTCCCGGTCTCCCGCCCACCACGCCGACTGGGTCCCGATCACCGGCTCGGCGTACTCCAGGGTTACCCGGACCGACAGCCGGTCCGCCGGCTCGACCAGGTAGTCTGACGCCCCCTCAGTGATGCGGAGCGGTCCCGCCACCGTGAGCGTGGCGGGCTCGCTGTCGGTCAGCGCGACCCCAGCCGATTCCAGCAGCTCCAGAAACGGCGCGAACGACCCGTCCAGGATCGGGATCTCCGGCCCATTCAGCGCCAGCACAACGTCATCGATCTCCAGGACCTGCACCGCCGCCAGCAGGTGCTCGACGGTGTCCACGCGGTGGCCCTGCCGCTCCAGCGCGGTGCGGCGCTCCGCGGGAACGTGGTGGGCCGCGCGGGCCGGGATCGGTTGCCCGCCCCCAAGGTCCTCGCGCAGAAACACCACTCCAGCTCCCGGGGGAGCAGGCCGGACCCGCAGGGTCGCCGCAATGCCGCTGAAGAGGCCGGTGCCGCTGACCTCAACCGGGTGTGCGATGGTCCGTCTGGGCATGGTCCTCTCCCGCGGCCAAGCGCTCCAGTCTCCCGGACAGCGGCGCCAGGCGGTAGAGCGCGGCGTGAGCCCGCAGGAACTCCCGGTGCGGCCGGGCCGGATAGCCCGTCACAACCGCGCCCGCGGCGACCTCGCCGGGACCGAAGACGACGCTCTTGGCGCCGATCACGGCCCCGGCCCCCACGGTGACGTGGTCGGCGATCCCTACCCCGCCCGCGATCGTCACATCGTCGCCGATGTGGCAGCTGCCCGCAATTCCGCTGGTGGCCATGACGAGGCAGCGGCGACCGACCCGGACGTTGTGGCCGATTTGCACGAGGTTGTCGATCTTGGTGCCCTGGCCGATGACGGTGTCGTCGAAGCTGCCGCGGTCCACGCAGCTGCCGGAGCCAACCTCGACGTCGCTCTCGAGCACGCACTGGCCGGTGTGGGGAACCCGCTGGTGCCCATCCGGTCCGCGCAGGTAGCCGAACCCCGGCCCGCCGATGACCGCCCCCGCCTTGAGCACGACCCGGTCTCCCAGGGTCACGCCGGCGTAACATACGGCGTGGGGGCCGATCTCGCTGTCATCGCCCACGACCGCTCCCGCCCCGAGGAACGCGCCCGCAGCCACACTCACCCGGTCTCCCAGCCGCACTCCCCGCTCGACCACCGCATACGGACCGATCCACACCGACGACCCCAGGCTCACCCCGTCCCCCACCCGGGCGGTGGGATCGATGCCGGTCGGACGCGCCGGGTCGGGTGAAAAGGCGCCGGCGGCCCGGGTCAGGGCGGTGGCTGGATCGGCCACGATGATCCGGGTCGCCGGGCCACCCTCGGCATGAACCAGGGAGGCGGCGATGAGTGCCGCCCCCGCGCGGGTGGCCCTGAACTCGGCCAGGTATCTGGGGGTGAACAGAAAGCTGAGAGCGTCCGGCCCCGCCCGGTCGAGCGGGGCCAGCCGCTGGAGAAGAAGGTCCCCGTCTCCCTGCAGGCGGCCGCCGACCAGTTCGGCGAGCGCCCGTGCCGCGAGGCGAACGGGGGGAGCCGCGTGGGTCAGGGTGTCGCCTTGATCTTGTCGATGACCCGCTGGGTGACGTCGAGCGTCTTGTCCACCGCGATGATCAGGCCGTCATTGGCGCTCACATCGAAGATGACCGTGTAGCCGCCCTCCGACCGGACCTGTTCGATCGCGTCGTTGACCCGGCCGTGGATCGGTGCCAGCAGCTCCTGCTCCCGCTGCTGGGCGCGTTGCTGCAGCTCGGTGGCCCGGGCCTGCAGCCGTTCCCGCTGCTCCTCCAGCTCCCGTCGCTTGGCGGTCTTGGCGGTGGCGGAGAGCATGACCGAGCGCTGCTCGAAGTCGGCGGCGGCGGAATCGAAACTGGCCTGCAGCCGCTCCACTTCACCCCGAAAGCCGGTCAGCTCCCGGGTGTACGTAGACTCAGCCTGAGTGTACCCGGGGGTGGCCAGCAGCACGGCGCGGGCGTTCATGAAGGCGAGTTTGGCTCCGCCCCCCTGCTGCGCCCCGAGCGTGGCAGGAACGGCCACCAGCGCCACGGCCACGGCCAGACACCGGGCGAATGAGACACGCAACATCGAAAGACTCCCCTGCTGAAGGTGAAGGGCGCCAGCCTAGAAGAACTGGCCCAGCTTGAAATGCAGCTGCCAGCCGGGATTGGGCCGGCCGGTCCGGGTGACGCGGTCGAAGCCGTAGCCGAGGTCGATGCCGATCGGACCCAGGGGTGAAAGCACGGCCACCCCGAAGCCGGCACCGCGAAACAGCCGGCTGGGGTCGTACTGCCGGGCGCTGCGGTACACGTTGCCGGCATCAAGAAACGAACTGACGTACAGCGACTGGCTCACCCGGGCCCCCGCCTCCACCGTGAACGCCGCGTAGGCCTTGCCGAAGGAGGCCGGGCTCGCGGCGGCGCTCCCGCCGGCGGTCGGGTCAAACCCGTTGGGCGTGATGGTGAACTCGTCGTAGCCCCGGAGCGGAATGCCGAACTGGGTGCCGCCCAGCGAGTACAGCTCGGTGAAGAACGGTCCGGCATCGCCGAAGATGAACCCGGTCTTGGCGGTGAAGCCGAGCACGAGCTGGACCCCGCTGCCGAGCTGGGCGTTGCCGCCAAGGGTACCCAGCGGCGCGTAGTACCGGGTCTCGAGGTCCAGCTTGCGGTAGTCCCCGGTTCCGCCCAGCGGTCCGCCGTTGAACTCCAGGGAGACGTTGGACATCGCCCCCCCGGTGGCAAACGGCAGGCCGATCCGGGTGTCGCGGACGATGCTGCCCGCCAGCGTGGATCGGGTGCAGTTGGTGCAGCGGAATCGGGCCCGGAGGTCGTCCGATCCGCCGGTGAACTTGATCTGCTGCAGCCCATAGCTCGCATACACGCGGGTGAAGCGGGAGCCGAAGAACGGGAACCCGAACTGCAGGCTGCCGCCGATCTGGCGCCGCCGGCCGAGGTCTCCGACCGTGAAGCGCTGGCGGGAGTTGAACAGCGTCGCGGTGCCGGAGATCCGGCTCTCGCGGATCGCCGGGTCGGTGAAGCTGAGCGTGAAGTCGTTGATGTTGCGGCCGAACTGCCACAGCAGCCGGCCCCGCTTGGCCCGGCCGAAGAGGTTCGGCTCCTCGAGGCCGAGGAAGCCCCCGATGCCGGTTCCCTGACCCAGGGAGGCGCCGAAATTGATGTTCCCGGTGCGCCGCTCCTCGACCCGGAAGGTGATGTCCACGTCGGCCTGGCCTTCCACCGGCCGGACATCGGGCGGGGTCATCGGCTGCTGGAAGAACCCGAGATTGCCGATGTTCTGCCAGCTGCGGATCAGGCGGTCACGGTTGAACAGCTCTCCGGGGGCCAGCACGATCGCTTCCCGGACCACCCGCTCGTGGGTCACGTCGTTGCCCACGATGTTGATCTTGTTGATCGTGGCGGGCTGGCCCTCGCGAATGGTCCATTTGAGGTCGATCAGCGGCTCGCCGTCGGGCCCGGTGTGCCGGGTCTCCTCCGGCTCGATCTGCGCGTAGATGTAGCCATTGTTGCTGTACAGTGTGGAGATGCCCTCCGTGGCGGTGGACCACTCGACGCTGTTGAACGGCCGCCCCACCCCGCCATCGGCCCCGAAGGGATACAGCGCCATCAGCTCCTCGGTGCTGAACCGCCGGTTGCCGGTCATCTGGAACCCGCCGATCCGGTACGCCGCTCCCTCCTCCACGGTCAGGTGCAGGACCGCCTTGCCGTTGGCGGAGTCTACCGAGATGGAGTCCCGCGCGACCTGGAAGTCGATGTACCCGTTGCTGCCGTACCAGGCCGGGAGTTTCTCCCGAATGTCCTGCTGCAGCTTGTCATCGTCCAGCCGGCCACTCTGCCACCACCAGAACCCCTCGGGCCTGGTGTCCATGCGCTTGACCAGGGTCTTGTCGCTGAAGCGCTCGTTGCCGTCCACGATCACCTGGCTGATGGCGACCCGGTTGCCCTCGTCAATGTCGTAGATGATGCCGACCTGGCCCGGTCCCGGGCTGGTCTCGATCACCTTCACGGTGGCGGCGTAGTAGCCCTGGGCGTGATAGAGCGAATCGATTGCGGCGCGGGAGCGTTCCACCAGCGCCCGGTCCAGCGGCCGGCCCTGCACCAGCTTGACCTGCTCCTTCACGTTTCCCGTGGAGAGGTGCTCGACGCCTTTGAGCGCCCAGCGCTGCAGGATCGGCCGCTCCCGGACCCGGAACACCAAAATGACCCGGCCGAAGGGATCGTCCGCCTGCGAGACGCCCACATCGTCAAACTGACCGGTCCGAAAGAGGGCCAGGATGGCCCGCTGGATGTCGCGGTAGTTGGTGGCCTGGCCGGCGCGGAGGCCGGCCGTCCCGAGGACCTGCTGGGTGGAGAGCCGGCTGTTCCCCTCGATCGCGATGCTGTCCACGATGGGAGTGGGAGCCACGGCGGCCGGGTCCTGCGCGCCCAGCGGGGCGGCAAGCACGGCAACCGGCAGGCTGGCGAGGAGGAGGTAGCGCCGAAGTCGCATCAGGGAGAGACGAAGCGCGGTGACCGGGCGTGCCGGCCACCGCGTGGAGGGAGGTGTCAGGCTTTCGAGCCGCTCAGGGCGCGAAAGACGAGGCGCTCAGCATCCGGGGCCACGTCGATCTCGATCTCGTCGGTCCGGGTGAACTCGCCGAGCAGGATCTTTTCGCTCAGTGGGTCTTCGATGTACTTCTGGATGGCCCGCTTGAGCGGCCGGGCGCCATAGTTCTGGTCGTATCCCTGGGTGGCGAGGAACTCCACCGCCGCGGGCGTCAGCCGGATGACTTCCTCCCCGATCCGCTTCTGGACGTCCCGCACCAGGATGGTCACCACCTGGGCGATGTGCTCCTTCGCGAGCGGGTGGAACACGATCACGTCGTCGATCCGGTTGAGGAACTCCGGGTTGAAGGTCCGCTGGATCTCTTCCTTGATCTTCTCCTGCATCTTCTCGAACGAGCTCTTGAAGTCCTGTCCGTGGAAGCCCAGCGTCTTGCCCTGCATGATGTCGCGGGCGCCCACGTTGGACGTCATGATGACGACGGTGTTCTTGAAGTCGATCATCCGGCCGTAGTTGTCGGTCAGGTGGCCCTCATCCAGCACCTGCAGCAGGATGTTGA
>CAYUYF010000039.1:0-29823 GCA_964449145.1 uncultured Gemmatimonadaceae bacterium
CACCGATCCGCTGGTGGACTGCAAGACCTGCAAGGCGCGCTTCCGGGCCGACAAGCTCCAGGATGGCCAGTGCCCCCAGAAGCCCTCGAAGAAGCCGGGGGAACACAGCGCCTGCGAGCTGACCGCACCGCGGATGTTCAACCTGATGTTCAAGACGTTCATGGGGCCGGTGGAGGAGTCTGCTGCGGTGGTCTACCTGCGCCCGGAGACGGCGCAGGGCATCTACGTGAACTACCAGAACGTCCTGAACGCCTCGCGCCAGCGGATCCCGTTCGGCATCGCCCAGATCGGCAAGGCGTTCCGCAACGAGATTACCCCGGGCAATTTCATCTTCCGCACGCGCGAGTTCGAGCAGATGGAGATGCAGTTCTTCGTCAAGCCGGGCAGTGATGAGGAGTGGTTCGAGGCCTGGCGGGGGCTGCGCATGGCCTGGCACCACGACATCGGGCTGGCCCCCCAGAAGCTGCGCTGGCATCAGCACGGTCCGGGGGAGCTGGCCCACTACGCCAAGGCGGCCTACGATATCGAGTACGAGTTTCCTTTTGGCTGGAACGAGATCGAGGGCATTCACAACCGTGGCGACTACGACCTGGGCAAGCACCAGGAATACTCCGGCAAGAAGCTCGAGTACTTCGACCAGGCCGCCAACGAGCGTTTCCTCCCCTCGATCGTGGAGACCTCCGCCGGCGCCGACCGGGTGACCCTGACCCTGCTGGTGGATGCTTACCGGGAGGAAGAGATCGAAGGGGAGACCCGCGTGGTGCTGGGCTTCCACCCGGCGGTGGCACCGATCAAGGCCGCCGTGCTACCGCTGGTCAAGAAGGATGGGATGCCGGAGCTGGCGGACCGGCTGTATCACGACCTCAAGCGACGCTTCCCGTGTTTCTATGACGACAGTGGGGCGATCGGCCGCCGGTACCGGCGGATGGACGAGGCCGGTACCCCGTTCTGCTGCACCGTGGACGGGCAGACGGCCGCCGACGGCACTGTGACGGTCCGGGAGCGGGACTCGATGACCCAGGTCCGCGTCCATCAGGACCAGCTGGCGGCCTGGATCCAGGAGCGGCTGGTCTAGCGCTTCCGCGGACACCCGGGAGGTCTGCCCGCCCCCCAGCCCGCCGCAGCCACCCGGCCGCTCCCGGAGGATTGGGAACCACGCGGGTCGGGGTTCGGGCTGGTCGGGTTGGGGAGGGACGGCTAGGGTTACGGCGTGCGCGGGCTGGCCCCTCCCAGCTCCCGCGCCCAACTCTCCTCCCACCCCCGCCTCCTCTGGAGCTCCGAGTGCCCCGCCAACGCTCGAAGGAAAGCCACAAGACCTCCATTAAGGGCCACCAGCTCAAGCCGGAGAGCCTGATGATGAGCTACGGGTACGATCCGAAGCTCTCCGAAGGCGCGATCAAGTGCCCCATCTTTCAGACCTCCACCTTCGTCTTTGAGAGCGCCGAGGCGGGGAAGGCCTTTTTCGAGGTGGCGTACGGACTCCGGGAGCAGCGGCCCGACGAGGCGTCGGGGCTGATCTACAGCCGGCTCAACAACCCCGATCTCGAGGTGCTGGAAGACCGCCTGACACTGTGGGACGGTGCCGAGGCGTGCACGGTGTTCGAAAGCGGCATGGCGGCGATCAGCACCACGCTGCTGGCGTACGCCCGCCCCGGCGATGTGATCCTCTATAGCCGCCCCCTCTACGGCGGGTCCGACCACCTGCTGCACCACTTCTTCTCCCAGTACGGGGTGACGGCCCTTCCCCTGGAGGCCGGGCTGCCACTCGCAGAGATCGAAGCCGGCCTGGTGGCAGCGGTGGCGGGGCGGCCAGTGGCGGCCATTCTGGTCGAGACGCCCGCCAACCCCACCAATGCGCTGGTGGACATTCGCGCGGTGGCCACCCTGGCCCGGCGACTGGCGCAGGGGGAGCGCCGGCCCGTGGTCGTGGTGGACAACACCTTTCTCGGCCCGCTCTGGCAGCAGCCGCTCAAGCACGGCGCGGACCTGGTGGTGTACTCGGCCACCAAGTTTCTCGGCGGACACAGCGACCTGATCGCCGGCGCCTGCCTCGGCTCGCGCGAGGCCCTGGCGCCGGTGCGCGGGCTGCGGACCTTCATGGGGACGATGGCCGGACCGTGGACCGGCTGGCTGCTGCTCAGGAGTCTCGAGACCCTCAAGATGAGAATGACCGCGTCCATGAAGAATGCCCGCTATGTGGCGGACTTCCTCCGGGACCACCCGCGCGTACGGACGGTTCACTACCTGGGGCACCTGGAACCGGGGCACCCGATGTACGAACTCTACCGGCGCCAGTGCACCGCGCCCGGTTCGCTCATCGCCTTCGAGGTCGAGGAGGGCGAGGCGGGAGCGTTCCGTTTCCTGAACGCACTGACCCTGGTCAAGCTGGCGGTGAGCCTGGGCGGCACCGAATCGCTCGCGGAGCACCCCTTCAGCATGACCCACGCCGACGTTCCCGCGGAAGCCAAGCTGCGCCTCGGAGTCACCGAGGGGCTGGTCCGGCTCTCGGTGGGCGTCGAGCACTTCGAGGACATTCTGGCCGATCTGGGTCAGGCCCTGGAGGCGGTGTGAGGTCATGCGGTGTGATGACTTTGAACGCCTGGTCCACCGGCTGCTCGCGGAGGTGCCGGCCGAGTTTCTCGCCGGAGTAGCCGGGGTGGATGTCTCTCCCAAGACCCTGCCGCATCCGGAGCGGGCCGAGGTCTACACCCTCGGGGAGTGCATCCCGGTGCCGGCGGAGGCGCTCGGCGAGGGAGACATCCAGAGCCGGGTGGTGCTGTATCACGGGTCCTTCCGGGCCCTCGCGGCACAGCGCGATGACTTCGACTGGCGGGACGAGGCCTGGGAGACGCTGAGCCACGAGCTGCGCCACCACCTGGAGTGGCGCGCCCGGGTGCCCGATCTCGAGGCCTTTGACTGGGCTGCCGAACAGAACTTCGCGCGGGCCGACGGAGAGCGATTCGACCCGCTGTTTCACCTCTGCGCGGAACGGGTGGCGGAGGGTATCTACCGTCTGGACGACGATTACTTCCTGGACCGGGTGGTAGCGGCCGCCCCGGCGGACGTCTCGCTCCGCTGGCATGGCCGGGAATACCGGGCGACCCTGCCCTCGGCAGCCAGCCTGCCGGCGTTCCTGAGCATCGAGGGGGTGGATCACCCGCCGCCCGGCGAGCTGATCCTGGTGCTGCGGCGGAAGGCACGCTGGCGGGATATGTTTCGTCGCCTCACCCACCCCCCATTTCAGGCCGGGATCGCCGTCGTGCCCCCGGGCGGATGACCCCTGCGGGGCCGTGCGGGCCGAGGGTATGTTTGGAACGGGCCCGGCGCCACGCCGGGCCATGGAGAGGAACATGAGAATGCTGGCTGTGCTGGGTGGTTTGCTGCTCCCGGCCGCGGTGATGGCCCAGGCCACCGACCCAGGCTACCGGGTCGGGGTGGTGAGCGAATCCGGCGATATCGTCACCTGGCTCCGACCCGGACCGGGCACCCTGGCGGTGGACCGGGTCGTGCCCGTCGGCATCATGCCGGTGGACATCGACGGTCCACACAACCTGGCGGTCGCGCCAGACGGCCGCGCCTACTACGTCACCATCGCTCACGGGACGCCATTCGGGACGCTGTGGAAACTCGACGCCACGGCCGATACCCTGCTCGGGCGGGCACCCCTGGAAATGTTTCCCACCACGATCGGCCTCACCCCCGACGGCGAGCTCGCGTTCGTGGCCAACTCCGACTTCCACGGTGATCATCCCCGGGAAAACGTGGTGTCGGTGGTTCACACCCCGACCATGACGACCATCACCCACCTGCCGGCGTGTGACATGCCCCACGGGGTAAGGTCCAACGCGGCCGGGACGCTGGTCTACGTTTCCTGCATGCACTCCGATGAACTGCTGGAGATCGACGTGGGTACGCTCCGCATCGCCCGCCGGGCCAGGACCGGCGCCGGCCACGCCATGGCCGCCAGCGCGGCGGGGCCCAGTCAGCACGGTGATCACGGAACCGCCTCTGCACCCGGCGCTCCCTCGCCCGGAGCGGAGTGCGCTCCCACGTTTGTCAGTGTGAGCCCCGACGACCGGGCGCTCTACGCGGCCTGCAACAAGTCGGGAACGCTGCAGGTCTGGGATGCCGCGTCCCTTACCCGGCTGGCGGAGATCCCGGTCGGTGCCGGGGCGTACAATGTCGAGCCCTCCGCCGACGGACGCTGGGTGATCGTGACCAACAAGAAGGATCAGAGCTTCAGCCTGATTGACGCCCGGACCCGCACCGAAGTGGCGCGCCTGCCGACCTCCAAGAAGATTGTCCACGGGGTGGCCTATTCTCCCGACGGCCGGTATGCGTTCATCAGTCAGGAGTCCATCGGCGCCGACCCCGGCGCGGTGGACATGCTCGACCTCGATACCAGGCGCATCGTTGCCTCCATCGCGGTGCCGGCCCAGCCGACCGGGATCGCCATCCTGCGTGTGTCCGCCCCCTTACCCGCCAAGCCATGACCCACGAGACCATGACCTCCCTTGCCGCGCCGCAGGTGCTGGTAAGGGCCAAGCGGTTCTTCCAGGAGCGGGTACCCGGAAATGCCGCGTTTCCCGAGCGTGAAGGCCCCTCCTTCCTCACCCTGCGTGGCCAGGGAGGGGAAGAGATCGCGCTGGCGGTGGCCGTCACCGGGGCGGGAACCCGGGTGCGTGCCTCGACCCTGTTCTTCGACCAGGCGATCGGCCGGTTCTTCAGCACCCTTCCGGCGGTGCCGGAGCGCCTGGCATGAGCGGCCTCCCGGTGCGCATCATGGTGCAGGAGGCCTGGGACCAGGTGGCGCTCGATCTGCAGCCCGGCGCCAGCGTCGCGGAGGTCAAGCGACGGGCGCTGGCCCTGACCCACACGTCCGGCGAGGCCGCCGATTTCCTGGTGAAGTTCCGCGGGGCGGAGATCCTGGACGAGCAGAGGAGCCTGGCGGAAACCGGGGTGGTGGCGAACTCCTCCCTCATCGTGATCCCCCGGCGTCGCCGGCCGGTACGCTGAGCCGAGCCGGGATGCCGGACACCCCGCCGCGCGGCCGGGCGCTCACCTACCTCGCCGTGGGGTTCCTCCTGCTGGACGCTGCCCTGCTGCTCCTCGCCGGGCTGTGGTCCCGCAGCCCGGGCCTGATCGGCGCTGCGGCCCTCTGCGGCGGGCTGGCGGCCGGCGTGCTGCTGCTGTGGCGGCGGCAGCAGCGGCTCCTCGCCGAGATGGCGGACGCCCGGGAGGCGGTGCGCACCGAGGCGCGAGCGCTCCGCGAGTTGTTGCGGCGCTAGGCCACCCGCCGCCCTCCCCAGGAATCCATGCCGGTCCCGATCTTCACCCACCCTGACTGCATTCGTCACGATCCCGGTCCCGGGCATCCCGAGACCCCGGCGCGGCTGCATGCGCTGGTGGCCCGGCTGTCCCGGGACCCCATCGCCGAGATTCGCGAGGTCAAGCCGGGAGCCCGGGAAGACCTGTTGCTGGTCCATCCCGAGGGGCATGTGGCCCGGCTGCAGGAGATGGCGGGGCAGGGCGGCGGCGTGCTGTCGCTCGACACGGTGATGAACGACGCCAGCTGGAAGGCGGTCCTCGGGGCGACCGGGGCCGTGCAGGCGGCGGTGGAGTATGCCCACCGGGGGGCCGGCCACTGCTTCGCCGCGGTGCGCCCGCCCGGGCACCACGCGCTGGCGGATCGGGCGATGGGGTTCTGCCTCGTGAACAACATCGTGGTCAGCGCCCGCATGGCCCAGCGGCTGGGGCGCCAGCGGGTGCTCGTCGTGGACTGGGACGTCCACCACGGCAACGGGACCCAGGCACTGGTGGAGATGGATGCCTCCATCCGATTCGTGTCGCTCCATCAGCATCCGTGGTACCCGGGGACCGGCATGGCCGGGGAACGCGGGGTGGGAAACGTCTTCAACGTGCCCCGTGGGCCGGGGGCCCCGCCCGACCTCTACGTCGAGGACCTCTGGGCCGCCGTGGTGCAGGCCGCGCGCGGCTGGGCGCCCGACCTGGTGCTGATCTCGGCCGGCTACGACGCCATGGCCGGGGACCCGCTGGGAGGCTTTACGCTGGAGCCGGAACACTTTGCGGTCCTGACCGGCCGCCTGAGAGAGCTGCTGCCCGGCACGCCGATCATCGGGGTACTCGAAGGGGGCTACATCCCCGAACGGCTGGTCGCGGGCGTCCAGTCCACGGTCTGGGCTCTCGCCGACTGAGGCGCCCGCCCACTGGCACGCGAACCGGTCCACCGGCCACATTACTCCGCCATCACATCCCGAGGAATCCCCGTGTCGCACGCGCTCCGTCTGGAAGCCGAGGTCCTGAATCTTCGCACCCGTCACCCGTTCATCATCGCGCGGGGAGGACAGAGCGACTACCGCACGGTCTGGGTCCGGCTGATCGACCACGATGGCGTGGAGGGGTGGGGGGAGGCAGCCCCGGCCAAGATCTACGGTGAGACCACCGAGACGGTGCTCGCCGCGCTGCAGGCCTACAGCGAGCACCTCCCATCGGACGTGCTTGACCTGGAGTCCGCCGAGCGGACCTGGGAGCGGGCGCTCCGACTCCACCCGTCTGCCCGCGGGGCGCTGTCGTCGGCCATGCATGATCTCGCGGGGAAGCGACTGGGCATCCCGGTGTACCGGATCTGGGGGCTCGACGCCGCCCGGGCGCCTCGGTCCACTTTCACCATCGGCATGGACACGGCCGACAAGCTCGCCCAGAAGGTGCGGGAGGCCGAGGCCTATCCGATCCTCAAGATCAAGCTGGGCAGCGACCGCGACCGGGAGATCCTGGAGACCATCCGGTCGCTGACGGACAAGGAGCTCCGGGTGGACGCCAACACCGGCTGGACGGTCAAGCAGGCCATCCGCATGCTCCCCGTGCTGGAGGAGTTTGGGGTGACGGTGCTGGAGCAGCCGCTGCCCGCCGAGGATCTCGAAGGGCTGGCGACGGTAACCCAGGCCTCCGACATTCCCGTCATCGCGGACGAGAGTTGCCTGACCGCCGCCGACATCCCCAGGCTGGTGGGCCGGGTGGATGGCATCAATATCAAGCTGGCCAAGTGCGGCAGCCTGCGGGAGGCGCTCCGGATGATCTCGGTCGCGCGGGCGCATCACATGATGGTCATGGTCGGGTGCATGATCGAAAGCTCCATTGCCATCACCGCGGCGGCCCATTTCACCCCCCTGGTGGACATCGTGGACCTCGATGGTGCTGCGCTGCTGGCCGAGGACCCGTTCACCGGGGCCTCGATTGCCGGCGGTCAGGTACAGCTCCCCACCGGACCAGGGCTGGGCCTGCAGAAGAGATGACCGCCGGCTTCGGGCAGGTGGCGCTGCCGCTGCCGCTCGCCCAGCCCTACACCTACCGCATTCCCGAATCCCTCGCGGACCGGGTGGTGCCCGGGGCCCGGGTCGTGGTCCCGGTGCGCCAGCGCGAGCTGGTCGGGATCGTCGTCGCCGTTGCCTCCGAAGTCCCGGATATCCCGCCCGACCAGATCCGTGATCTGCTGGCCGCGCCGGACCGCGAACCGGCACTCCCCGAGCCGCTGCTGGCCGCCGCGCACTGGGTCAGCGGCTATTACGGTGCGCCGATCGGCCTGACGCTTCGGGCCATGCTGCCCGCGGCGATGTGGGGAGCGTCCCGCGTCATCGCCACCCTGTCCCGATCGGCGCCGCCTGGTGGCGTGGCCGGCGAGGTGGCCGCGTTCCTGGACAGGAAGGGCGGGGAAGCCCCCGTGACCAGCATCGCCCGGGCGCTCCAGCGACCGGTCTGGGACGCGGTGGACCGGCTGGCGCGGGTGGGCGCGCTCTCCCTGCGGGTGGAACCGGCCCCGACGGCGGCGGCCCTCGCCACCCGTCGGCTGATCCGGCTCGCGGGCCCATCCCTGTCCCTGCTTGAGCGGACGGAACTCTTTCGCCGCGCACCGGCCCAGCGGGCCGTGTTCGAAGCTCTCGAGGAGCTCGGCGGCGCGGCGGCGCTGGACCACCTGCTCACCCGGCTCAAGCTCTCCCGCGCGGGGGTGGACGCCCTGCTGCGTCGCGGGCTGGCCCAGGCTGTGGCGGTGGAGACCACCCGCGACCCGTTCCAGGATCTCCCCGGTACGCCGCCGCCGCCCCAGCCGACCGAGGCGCAGGTCGCCGCGGTGGCCGCCATCAATGCACTTTCCCCCGGTGACGGCGCGCTGCTCTTCGGCGTCACCGGGAGCGGCAAGACGCTGGTCTATCTCGAGGCGATGCGGCGGATGCTGGAAACGGGCCGCGGCGCCATCCTGCTGGTGCCCGAGATCGCCCTGACGCCGCAGACAGTCAGCCGGGTCCGTGGGGCGTTCGGCGATCAGGTCGCGGTGCTGCACAGCGGGCTCTCCGATGGGGAGCGGGCCGACGCCTGGCGGGCGCTCCGCCGAGGGGAGCGGCGGGTGGCGGTCGGGGCCCGTTCGGCGGTGTTTGCGCCGGTTCGCGATCTCGGCGTGATCATCGTGGATGAGGAGCACGAGTCGAGCTACAAGAACGGGGAGACCCCGCGGTACCACACCCGGGACGTGGCTTTCGTCCGGGCGCGGCTCGAGTCGGCCAGGCTGGTGCTGGGGAGCGCCACACCGGCCCCGGAGACCATGGCCCTGGTCGGCCACCGGGTGACGCTGCTCCGCCTGCCGGAACGGGCCGGCGCGCACCCGATGCCGCCGGTGGAGATCGTGGATCTCCGCACCGCGCCGAGGCTGCCCGAGGCGGGCGCGATCCCCTGGAGCGAGCGGCTGGATCTCGAGACCCAGGCGGCGCTGGCCCGGCAGGAACAGGTGCTGCTGCTGCTCAACCGCCGTGGCTATGCCTCCACCCTGCAGTGCCCCGCCTGCGGGGCGGTGCAGAGCTGCGATCGCTGCAGCATCGCCCTGACTGTTCATCAGGCGCCGGCCGGGATGCGCTGTCACTACTGCGGCCGTGATGAGCCCATTCCTGCGGCCTGTGCGGCCTGCGGGCACGGAGTACAGCGGATGCGGGGCGTGGGAACCCAGCAGTTGGAGCGGTTCCTGGCGGACCGGTTTCCGGCGGCGCGCCTCGCCCGGATGGACCTGGACACGACCAGCGCGAAGTGGTCGCACCAGACGATCCTCGACCGGGTCGGCCGGGGAGAGGTGGACATCCTGCTGGGCACGCAGATGATCGCCAAGGGACTCGACTTTCCCAACGTGACGCTGGTGGGCGTTATCGATGCCGACACCGGCCTGCATCTCCCCGATTTCCGGGCGGCCGAGCGGACCTTCCAGTTGCTGGCCCAGGTGGCGGGACGGGCTGGCCGGGGACCCAAGGGCGGGCGGGTGGTGGTCCAGACGCGTGCGCCCGGCCACTACGCCCTCGTGCATGCCGCGCAGCACGATGCCAGCGGGTTCCTGGCGGCAGAGCTGGCCGTCCGCCAGGCGCCGCCCTACCCACCGACGCGGTCGCTGGTGAACCTGGTCATTTCCGGAGAGTCGGATGTTCGGGTGGCCGATGCGGCCGGGGTGGTGGCCCAATGGTGCCGAGGATTGCTCGAGGCCGGCCGGATGGACGCCGAGGTGCTCGGCCCTGCGCCCTGCGCCCTGGCGCGGATCAAGGGCCGCTGGCGCTGGCATGTGGTGGTGCGGGGGGAGAGTGCCGTGCTCGGGCGGGTGGTGCGCTACGCGGCGGGGCGGCTCCCCCATCCGCCGGGGACCCGGGTCAGCATCGACCGCGATCCGGTGACCATGCTGTAGCCGCCACCGGAGCGCGCTCGGCGCCGCCTAGAAGACGATCTGCAAGCCCGACGTCAGGTACCGGTCGGTGGTCTCGAAGCCCGGTTCCGGGGCCTTGTCGTAGCGGATGACGTACCCCGCCTTGAAGGCGATCTGCGACGACAGGGGAGCCACCAGCGCCGTCTCCGAGTTGACCCGCAGGTCTTCGCTGTCGTTGAAGTTCGGCAGGACCTCGGCCATCTGCGTGAGGTAGGCCTTCTCATTGAGGAACTGCTTCAGGAGCAGCGCCCCCCGGCCGCTGGCGTACTTCTGATTCTGGCCGAGGGTAGACCGCTGCTGGTTGGCGGCCACGCCGGCCTCGAACACCAGCGACGTCCGCTCGAGGGCAATAGCCTTGAGGGTGAGCCCCGTTCCCTCCTCAAACCGGCGCGAGATGCCGGCAAACTCGTTACGGTCCCAGCCTCCCAGCACGTAGATGCCGATCCGGGAAGACAGCTCGCGGTCGCCCCGGAGGCTGGCCTGGTAGCTCTCTGCCGAGGTCGTGCCGTCGGTCTTTCCGTAGACCGCGGCAAAGCTCTGGCCGAGGGTCCAGCCGCGGGTGGTGTAACTGGCCCGCTGGCCGGCATTGAGGGTGGTGGTCGCCGTGTTGCCCGCCGTGTTCACGAAGCCGAAATCGGTCTCGAGGGTCCAGGGACGCTCGGGCGCCTCTTCCTGCGCCGCCAGCCCGACGGGCAGTGCCAGCAACGTGAGTCCCACGGCGGTGGCAAGCCATCTGCGTGTCATCATTCTCGCTCGTCTCCCTTCTAAAACCCGTGGATGGGTGAAAGCACTGCGCCGGACACCCGAGGGTATCCGGCGCAGCCTGGGAGGCCGGCCGACTGGCCGGACTCCCCGATCGGTGCGTCTAGTTGTTCGTCTTGCTGAGTTCTACCCGCCGGTTGGCCGCGCGCCCTTCGGCGGTGGCGTTGTCCGCGGTCGGGCTGTCCGGTCCGTAGCCCTTGGTCGTCATGCGGATGGCGTTGATCCCCTTGGAGACCAGGTACGCCTTCACCGCGTCTGCCCGCGCCTGCGACAGGCGAAGGTTGGTGGCTCGGCTGCCGGTATTGTCGGTGTGGCCACCGATCTCTACCGTCACCTCGGGGTTGTTAACGAGCGAGGTCGCCACGGTGTCCAGCACGGCTTGTGACTCCGGCAGGAGCGCCGAACGGCCGGTCTCGAAGTTGACGCCCAGCAGCACCAGCGGGCGGCCGGACTCGAAGATTTGCGGACAGCCCACCTGGTCCACCTTGACGCCGGCTGAGGTGTTGGGGCAACGATCGGCGCTATCGATCACGCCGTCGCCGTCGCTGTCGGTCCGGCAGCCGAACTGATCCACCGCGGCGCCTGCCGGGGTGTCGGGGCAGCGATCGTCGCGGTCTACGACGCCGTCGCCGTCGCTATCACGCGGGCAGCCGTTGGCATCCACCGGCGTACCGGCGGGGGTGTTGGGGCAGCGGTCCGCGGCATCCAGCACGCCGTCCTTGTCCGCGTCCTTGGGCAGCGAGCAACCGGTGGCGTCCACGGCATCGCCGGCGGGGGTGTTGGGGCAGCGGTCGGCAGTATCCAGCACGCCGTCCTTGTCCGCATCCTTGGGCAGGGTGCAGCCGCGTGCGTCCACCTGGTCACCGGCGGGAGTGGCGGGGCACTGGTCCACATTGTCCATCACGCCGTCCATGTCCCCGTCCTTGGGCAGCGAGCAGCCGCTGGCGTCCACCTGGTCGCCGGCGGGGGTGGCGGGACAGGCATCCATGGAGTTCTTGACGCCGTCGCCATCGCCGTCCCCATCCCGCTTGCCGCCCAGCATCATGGAGATGCCGGCCTGGCCGCCGAGATGGAAGTTCGCGTCGGTGCGCTTCACGCCGGCCAGCGGCGGTGGGTTGTTCTTGCTCTCGGGATCGCCGATGTAATCGCCGGTCAGGTCCAGCCGGATGGAGAACAGGCCGCCGGTGCCGAGTCTAAGGCCCAGCAGGCCGCCGAATCCATTGGCGGACTCATCGTAGCTGTCGCGGAACATGTTGCGGGTGTAGCCGGCACCGATCAGCAGGGCGGCGTGCTCGCCGGCGGGCAGGTTGTACACCAGTCGTGCATGCCCGGGGATATAGGTGATCTTCTCTCCGTTGGGGCCGTCGAGGGCGGTGTAGCTGGCATCCACCTCGATGCCGAGGTTCCTCACGACGAACACGCCGAGCCGGCCACCAACGCCGACGTCATTGGAGAAGTTCAAGTCCGAGTCCAGCCAGGTGTAGCGGCCAAACAGGCCGGCCTCCACCGTGCCGGCGTTTTGTGCCAGGGCGGGGGTGACCAGGGTGAGCATCAGGGCCGCCAGCATTCCACATACCTTGCGCATCAAAAAAGCCTCCAGGGGGTGATGAGCGGCGAGGACGGCATGCAGCCACCCGATCTGCCGGGCAGTGCGGCGCGAGCCTCGCGCGACGGATGAAGCCAGTTGTAGGGTTCGTCCATTGGGCCGCGCTGTCGCCCAACACAGAAATATAACACAACTGGCGTGTTTCTGCAGGAATGGGGCGCAAACCTTGAACAAGCGCCTGTCAGGCGTTTTGCAGGGAGGGCGCGGTGGCCAGGCGCCTGACAACGCTCGGCGGGCTGTCCCGGCCCGGCGCGCAAGCGGGGCGGGGAGGAGCTACTGCCCCGTCCCCGCCCCGCGTGCTGCTGACTCCCGGTACCGCCGGCGGCGGAGAGCGCTCAGCGCGCCGCCCAGCCGATCTCACCGCCCATGTAATAGTTCCGGCCCGGCGCGGTCTCGAACACCCGCCCGAACGTGCCGTTGAGCGTGAACGAGCCGACGTATTCCCGGTTCCACAGGTTGTTGATGCCGATGAACGGCCGGACCCAGGCTCCCGCGGCGCGTCCTTCCCAGCTCAGGCGGAGGTTGGTGACGCCGTTGCCGACGCCGGCGATCTCGCCGCTGTGCTTGGAGCCGAGCCCGGCCACGTACAGGGTGTTCTGGTCATCGGCGAAGATCGAGGTCGCCAGGGTGTGGTCGATGTCCAGGGCCACGCCCCGGACCGGACCGGCGCGGAGCCCCAGCCGGGCGAAGCCCTGGGGCACGCCCGGCAGCCGCTTGCCATCGAGCGTGTCCACCGTGCCGGCCTGCTGGTCGACCACACGGTATCTCCCGAAGCGGTAGTTGGCGTAGGTGTAGTTGCCGAAGACCCGTACCTGCCGGTGCAGCTGGGCGCTCAGTCCGAGTTCCAGTCCGTCGTTCTTGAGCTTCCCCGCGTTGACGAAGTAGGCCCGGCCGCTCACCTCGTTGTACTGTACGATGGCGTCCTCGATCCTGCTGATGAACCCGGACACCGAGTACGTCACCGGACCGCTGGTGCCCCGGACGCCGAGTTCGTAGTTCTGGGTACGCTGCGGGTCGAGCTGGCTGTTGAAGCCACCGCTCGAGTTCGGCTGATTAGCCAGTTCGGTGGTCGTGGGCGTCTCGAAACTGGTCGACATGTTCAGGTACGGGCTGAGCCGGGGATCGCGCACGTAGACGGCGCCGGCATTCCCCGACAGCGCGGACATGGTGCGGTTGCCGCTGTTGTCGGTCGGCGTGGCCTCACGGAGGAAGTGATCCTCCACGTCGAACGTGACGGCGTCATAGCGCCCGCCGCTCGAGATGATCAGGTCCGGCGCCGGGTGCCAGTTGATCTGGACAAACGGACCAACCTCGGTGACCGTCTCGCGCTGGTCCAGGATCAGGGTGTCCTTGACGCCGGCCACCGCCCGATGGTTGGTGCGGTCGTCGCGCATGCGCTGCAGGTCCACGCCAGCCAGCACGCGTACGGGGGAGGCTGGGCCACCCAGCCGCTGGTCGGCCGCGAGCCGGACGCCGAAGACCTGGCGATCGATGGTGACGAAGGTCCCGACGGTCGGCCCGGTGCCCTGCGGCGGCGGTGCGGCGATGGGGTTGGACAGATCCCGCACCAGCCCAAACGCGGCGACGCTGAACTCCCCCCGGTCGTTGTAGCGGCGCAGCGAAAAGGCCAGCTGGCCCTGCCTCACCGCCTTGTCGGCCTCGCGGCGGATATTGTTGGCTGCGGCGGAGTCGGGATTGGCGACCACCTCGGTGGCGGTGAGCGCGCCGGGGTTTTCCGCCCTGGGAGCGTCGGTGTACCCGAACCGCACTCCCAGCGCGGTCCGGCTCCCCGCCAGGTAGTCCCCGCCGAGATTCAGCTGGGTGAACTCGGTCGCGCTGTGCTGCCGGAAGCCATCGACCTGGGTGCGGCTGACCGACAGGACCCCGCTGGCTGCGCCGCGTCGGGCGGTCGTCCGGCTGTGGATCTTGAGCAGTCCGAAGGAACCGCCTTCCACTCGGAGCGACTGGGAGAACGGCCCCGGCGCCGCCCCCTCCGAGGTCAGCGACAGCACGCCGCCGGAGGCGTTGCCGTAGAGCGACGAACTGGCGCCCCGGATCACCTCGATGCGACGCAGGTTCCCGAAGTCCACGTTGGTAAGCTGGCTCTGCCCGTCGGGGAGGGTCTGCGGCACGCCGTCCAGCAGCACCTTGACCCCACGCAGCCCGAAGTTGGCGCGGCTGCCGGCGCCACGGATCGAGAGGCGCTGGTCCAGCGAGTAGTTGTACCGGTTTGCGACGTACACACCGGGAATGTTCGCAATGGACTCATCCAGCCCGAGCGTGGCCTGCGCGCCCTGCAGGTCCCGCCGGTCTACCACGCCGACGGCCGCCGGAATCCGGGAGACGATCGCCGGGCTCCTGGTTACGGTGACGGTGATTTCCGGCAGGCGTACCCCGGAGGAATCGCCGGTGGCGCTGTCCGGTGGAGTGGGAACCTGGGCGGCGAGTGGGGCGGCGAAGAGCACAGCGACTGCCAATAGACTAAGCCGGAACATGAGGTTTCCAATTCGAAGGTGGGGCATTTCGCCCAGTTTGGGGCCAATCCACACCCTAACAGGCACGACGCATGCCGTCGGGGTAGTGCGGGTCGGCGGCGGGGTCGCCTGCGGTCACCGACGCATCGCCCGCACTGCGATCGCGGGAGCCGGAACCTTGCGGGCCATCCGGCCCATCGTCGGGTCATATGCCCCAGTCCCCGCTTGCCTTGTATCGCCTCCCTGCGGGGCGTAAATTCCGCCCATCTATGCCCCCGCAAAACTATCAGGCACCAGACTTTACGGCACCCCTCCTGGCGGGTGCGCCGGAGGCACGGTTCGCCCCGCTGCTGGCCGATGGCGTGCTCCCGGAGGGGTTCTTCTCCACCTCAAATCTCCCCACCTACATCCGGCTCGGTGGCCGGTGGCAGCTGCCCAGCCGCCCCCGGATGGACTGCGCCATCGTGCGCCGCGGCGACCGGGTCGAGGTGATCGAGCCCCGGCGACTCAAGGCGGGAGAGGCGGTCGCCATGGGGCTGGCTGAGGATGGTAGCGAGGGGATCTATGTTCACACGGCGGGCTTCCTCGGGGGCGCCCACAGCGCCAACGAGTTCCGGTTCATGTCCACGGAAGTCAGTCGCGAGCGGCCGGTCAACTACGAGGAGCTGGCCGGGCGGCTGGTGGAAGAGCGTGCCCGGGGCGGCTACCTCGTCTGGGTGGCGGGCCCCGCGCTGGTGCACGCCCGGGCCCGGGGTGACTTCGAATGGTTCGTCCGGCAAGGCTTCGTCCAGGCGGTCCTGGCCGGCAACGCCGTCGCCGTCCACGACATCGAGGCCGCCATCTTCGGAACCACTCTCGGCATGACCAACACCGGGAGGCCGACCGACGGCGGGCACGGGCTCCACATGCGCGCCATCAACCAGGTGCGGGCGGCGGGCTCCATCGAGAATGCGGTGCGCGCCGGGATCATCAAGACCGGGATCATGCACGCCCTGGTCACCCAGCGGGTACCCTTTGTCCTGGCCGGCTCGATCCGGGACGACGGGCCCCTGCCAGGCATCTACTCCGACGCGCTCGCGGCGCAGGACGCCATGCGGGAGCACACGGTCCTGGCCACCGGCGCCATCCTCATTGCCTCCGCGCTCCATGCCATCGCGGTCGGCAACATGCTGCCGGCATACCACACCCATCTCGGTGGGGTGCCCACGCCGCTGATGACTATCTGTGTGGACCAGACTGAGTTTGTGGTCAACAAGCTCAAGGACCGCGGGACCCACCAGGCCTACGGCGTGGTCACCAACGCGCAGGACTTCATGCACGTGCTGCGGTTTTACGTGGAGAAAGGGCTCGCAACGTGATTCTCAACCAGCCCGGCTCCGGCTGGGGACGTCTCGCCGAGTACGTGGCGGGCCAGATTCCCGCCGGGGAGATCGAGGGGGTGTGGCAGTTCCGTACCATCAAGCGGGACGGGAAGGAGCTGGGGACCGCGCTGCTCTCGCGCATCGATGGCGAGCAGGCCGAGCGCCGCCGGATTTACACCGGCCGTTTTGTGCACGTGCTCAAGGGCAAGGAGCGGGGCAAGTTCGAGGCCTGGCTGGAGGAGGTGGGCAGCGGTCCGGTCGAAACCCTCGACACGCTCCTGGCCGGCGTCCGCAAGCGCATGGAGGAGGAGGACCCCCGCCCGATCCCGGTGGTGGACTGGTTCCCGGCCCCGGATGGCGCGCCTCGCCTCGGGTGAGGGCGCGGCCCTCCTGGAGCGGTTCCGCCACTACCTCCGGGACCACCGCCAGCCGCTTACCCGGCAGCGAGACCGGGTGGCGGAGGTGGTGCTGACCTCCAACGATCATCTCTCTGCGGAGCAGATCCGCCGCCGGCTCAAGGAGGTCGGCAACTCCGTCGGCCTGGCGACGATCTACCGCACGCTGGACCTGCTGGTGCAGAGCGGCTTGGTACGGGCCCATGACTTTGGCCAGGGCTACCGCCGGTTTGAGCCGATGCCGGCCCAGGCCCACCACGACCACCTGATCTGTGTCCGCTGCGGCAAGGTCGAGGAGTTCTCCCACGACCGGCTGGAACGAATGTTGCCGATCATCGCGGACGAATACGGTTTTCAGCCGGAGCGGCACCGAGTCGAGATCTACGGAGTCTGCCGTGACTGCCAGCGGCGGGGGCTGGGGTGACCCTTTCCAGGCGCAGGACTCGCTGACGCTGAGTGCCTCCGGTTCCCACCACTCTCCCGGGACTCCTCATGGGATGGCAAGGCTGGTACACCCTCGCGGTCACCCTCACGGCGCTGTACTTCCTGGCGCGAGAGAGTTATAGCCCGGCGAACATCATGATGGGCGGGGTCATCGCCCTGTTGCTGCCGGGAATCATTACCGCCCAGGAGGCCTTCCAGGGCTTCGGCAATTCCGCCCCCATAACCGTGGCCGCGCTCTACATCCTCGCCCGGGGCGTGGAAAGAACCGGGCTGATGCAGCCGCTGCTCACCGCCCTTCTCGGTCCCCGCGGGGGCAACAGCTCGCTCGCCCGTCTGACTGCGTCCTCCGCCGCCGCGTCCGCCTTCCTCAACAACACGCCGCTGGTGGCGATGCTGATCCCGCCGGTCACGGACTGGGCCGAGCGGACCGGACAGTCTCCCTCGCGCTACCTGATGCCGCTCTCGTACGCGGTCATCCTGGGCGGGGCCGTCACCCTGATCGGCACCTCGACCAACCTGGTGGTATCGGGCCTCCTCGATGCCAAGATGGGCCGCCCGATGGGGATGTTTGAGATCACCCCGTTCGGGCTTCCCGCAGCGATCGTGGGCATCACGGTGCTGGTCCTGACCGCCTCCCGGCTGCTGCCGGCCCGGCGGCCGGCCCGAAAGGACCTGGAGCAGGAGTTTCGCGAGTTCTCGGTCTCGATGCGGGTCGTCCCCGCCGGACCGCTCGAGGAGAAGACCGTGGAGGAGGCGGGTCTGCGGAACCTGCAGGGCGTGTTCCTGGTGGAGATCGAGCGCGAGGGGGAACAGATCGCGCCGGTGAGTTCCTCCACGGTGCTCCGCGGGGACGACCGGCTCTGCTTCGTGGGCCGGGTGGACCTGGTGGTGGACCTCACCGCGATGCGTGGCCTGGAATCGACCGAGCAGCAGCACCTGGCCGAGTTCGACACCGCCCGGCATACCTTCTGGGAGGCGGTCATCGGCGCCAGCAGCCCGCTGGTGGGCAAGACGCTCAAGGAGTCACAGTTCCGGTCCCGCTACCAGGCGGCGGTCGTGGCCATCCATCGTGCCGGCCAGCGCCTCAACGCCAAGCCCGGGGATATCGAGCTCCGCGCTGGCGATACCCTGCTGATGCTGGCCGACCCCGGCTTTCGCGGCCGCTGGCGGGACCGCAACGATTTCCTGCTGGTGAGCCAGCTGGGGGGCACGCCGCCCGGCATCACGCGGAAGGCGGGACTGGTGGCCGTGGTGATGGGGCTGGTGGTCTTCGTGGCGGGCGGCGGATTTCTGCCCATGCTCGAGGTGGCCCTGGTGGGGGCGGTGTCCCTGGTGGTCTTCGGCGTGCTCAGTGCCACCGAGGCCCGGAATGCGGTGGACCTTGACGTGATCGTGATGGTGGCGGCGTCGTTCGGGCTGGGAGCCGGCATGGAGAAGTCGGGGCTCTCCGATGCCATCGCCGGCGGTCTCATCAGCGCGTTCGAGGGCCTGGGCCCCATGGGCATCCTGCTGGGCCTCATCCTGGCCACCAGCCTGGTCACCGAGCTGGTCACCAACAATGCGGCAGCCGCCATCATGTTTCCCATTGCCTGGGCGACTGCCCAGAAGGTCGGGGCCGATCCCCGGATGTTCGCGATGGTCGTCGCGACGATGGCCTCGACATCGTTCCTGACCCCGATCGGTTACCAGACCAACACCATGGTCTATGGACCTGGTGGATACCGCTTCAGCGATTACGCCCGGCTCGGCGCCCCGCTGACCGTCTGCGTCATTGTCACGATTCTGCTGGTCGCCCGCTTTTGGTACGGCGTGGGGTGATGCCGGCGGGCGGCCGCCCGGGGCAGGGGCCTCTCAGGCGTCGCGCTCTGCCTCCTCCAGTTCCTCCTCCATCTGCTGCTTCCACAGCAGCTCGTGATAGCGCCCCTTGCGCGCCATCAGGTCGGCGTGGGTCCCCCGCTCGACCACTCGCCCCTGCTCCAGAACCAGGATCTGGTCGGTGTCCCGCACGGCGGAGAGCCGGTGGGAGATGATCACCCGGCTCCGCCCGGCGAGCGCGTCCCGGAGCCGCCCCAGGATCCGGGCCTCGGTATGCCCATCCACCGCGGAGAGCGCGTCATCCAGGACCACCAGGGTCGGGTCCTGAGCCAGGGCCCGGGCGATGGCCGCCCGCTGGCGCTGCCCGCCCGAGAGATTGATCCCCCGCTCACCCAGCATCGTGTCATAGCCTGCGGGCAGGTCCGCCAGGGCGGCGGAGAGCTGGGCGGTCTCGCCCACGTGCTCAAGGCGACCATCATCCGGCGCCCCGAGCAGGACGTTGGCGCGAAGGGTATCGCTGAACAGAAAGGTCTCCTGGGGCACGATGCCGAGCGCCCGATGGAGCGCCCCGAGTTCCACCTCGCGCAGGTCCACGCCGTCCAGCAAAACCCGGCCCCGATCCGGATCGTAGCTGCGGACGATCAGCTCGGCGAGGGTGGATTTGCCTGAGCCGGTGGCACCGACGATGCCGAGTGACCCCCCGGCAGGAAGCGTGAAGCTGATGTCCTGCAGCACCCAGCCCCGCTCGGGGGCGGTGGGGTAGCGGAACCAGACGCCGTCGAACGTGAGGCTGCGGGCCCCGTGGGCCGGCGGGAGCGGTGTGGGCTGTGGCGGTGAGGCGATCTCCGGGCGGGTATCCAGCAGCTCGTTGATGCGGCCCATCGAGGCCTCGCCGCGCTGCACAAGGTTGACCACCCAGCCCAGCGCGATCATCGGCCACACGAGGGTGACGAGGTACACTCCGAAGGCGACAAACTCCCCGGCGGTGAGCTGGCCCTGGATGACCAGGCGGCCGCCGATCCAGATCACCGCCGCGCCGCCGAGCCCGCCTAGCAGGGCCAGCATCGGGTGAAACGCACCGGCAACGCGTGCCAGCGCGAGATTGCGATCGGCGTACGCGGCGTTTATTGTGGAGAATCGCTCGGTCTCCGCGTCTTCCTGTCGATAGGCACGGACGATACGGGCGCCGCTGAGGTTTTCATGCACGGCACTGGTGAGGTCGCTGTACGCGGCCTGGATGCGCAGCGTACGCCGGTGGATGGCCTGACCGAAGACGGCCATGCCGATCGGCAGCAGCGCCAGCGGCGCCAGCGCCAGGCCGGTCAGGCGCGGACTGAGATGCAGCATGTAGGGCAGGACCAGCGCCGCGCGGACAATCGTGTCGGAGAGGTACATGACCCCCGGGCCGGCGACCATCCGTACCGCCAGCAGGTCGTTGGTGGCGCGGGCCATGAGGTCGCCGGTGGTGAAGCGATCGTAAAACGGGGGGGAGAGCCGCTGCAGGTGGACATAGAGGTGGTCCCGCAGGTCGGTCTCCACCCGCCGGCTGACCCCATTGAGGAGCTGGCGCATCACGAAGCGGGCGACACCGCCGGCCAGCGCCACCGCCAGCAGCAACCGGATGGCGCGCTGGACTGCTGCGTGGCTATCGTCCGCACTGAAAGCGTCAATGCCCTGCTGCAGGTACTGCGGGCCGAGAGTCAGGAAATAGTTGGACACCACCACGCAGGCAAAACCGCCGGCAAACGCCGGCCAGAAGCGCCGTGCATGGGGTAGGAGACGCTGGAGTTGAAACATCGCTGTCAATGTCGCTCCACCCGAACGGGGGGGGCAAGGTATCCCTCAGGAGGAAACAATGTACAGGAAAACTCTCGCCGGCCTGGGCCTGATGGCGCTGGCCGCGTGCGGTGGCGCCAAGGACCAGCAGCAGGCGGCGGCAGACAGCCTGCAGCGGGATCTCGAACTCGCGCCGGCCGAATCGCTTGCGCCGATCAACGATCAGCCCGTCGTCGGTGGGGCCGCGACCCCCGCGCCGACATCGAGCCAGCCGAGGCCGGCGGCGCCACGGCCGGCGACCCCGACGACCGCGGCGCCGCAGGCGGCGGCGCCCGCCGCTCCCGGCTACGGTGGCACCCTCGCCAATGGCACTGAAATCGTCACGACCGCGAATGACACCATGCATTCGCGGCACAACAAGCTGGGCGATTCCTTCCGCGCCACCGTCAGCGCCGACGTCAAGGACGCCCGGGGACGTACGGTGATCCCGGCCGGCGCGGTGGTCAAGTTCAAGGTGATCGTCCTCGAGCCGGCCAAGAACAAGAACGACAAGGACGGCAAGATCCGGATGGAAGCCACCGAGGTGACGGTCGATGGCACCAGCTACGCCCTGACCGGGCTGGCTATCCGCGACGGCATCGAGCACGATCTCGTGGGGCAGGGCGTCACCGCCGGTGGCGCCGTGCGGGTCGGTGCCGGAGCGGCGGGCGGTGCGGTCGCCGGCAAGGTCGTCGGCGGCAAGACCGGCGCCATCGTCGGCGGCATTGCCGGTGCGGTCGGCGGCGCGGTGCTGGCCAATCAGACCGCCGACCGGGATGTGGTTGTCCGGCCCGGCTTCACGGTGATCATGGCGCTGACCTCGGACTTCACGCTGACGCCGAGATAGCGGCGCGCCACAATCTGCCGAAGACAAACGGGGCCGCTGTCGCGGCCCCGTTTGCCGTCTCTACGGTCCTGCCTTCCGGCTCGCCGAGTCAGTACCCCGCACCACCCCCGCCCAGCCGGGGATCCGACGCGCCCAGCCACCCCGCCGGGGTCCGGATGATGGCCTCGACATCACCCCAGCGGGTCCGCACGTCCAAATGGTGGCCCATCGCCTGCAGCTGCGCGAGGGTGGCGGGCGGGAAGCCGTTCCGCTCGATCCGGATCGAGTCCGGCAGCGCCTGGTGATGGGTGCGGGGCGCGGCCACCGCGTCCGGCAGTGACATCCGGTGGTCGATCACATTCGAGATCACATGGTAGACCTGGGTGATGATCGTCGGGCCGCCCGGCGTGCCGACCACCAGCAGGAGCTTGCCCGACGGGTCCAGCACGATGCTCGGCGTCATGGCCGAGAGCATCCGCTTCCCGGGCTCGATTGCGTTGGCCTCGCCTTGGATCAGGCCGTAAGTGTTGGGCTTTCCCGGGGCGGTGGCGAAGTCGTCCATCTCGTCGTTGAGCAGGAAGCCCGCGCCGGAAACGGCCACGGCGCTGCCGTAGCTGTCGTTGAGGGTGGTGGTGCAGCTGACCGCGTTTCCTTCCGCGTCAACCACCGAATAGTGGGTGGTCGAGCCACCTTCGCGGAGCCTCGGGTCGAAGGGCGGGGTGGGCGTGGCCCTCTCGACATCAATCCTGGCCCGGAGGCTGTCGGCATAGGCCTTGGAGAGCAGTCGCTCCAGCGGCATGCGGACAAACCCCGGGTCGCCGAGATAGATGTTGCGATCGGTAAAGGCTCGCCGCATCGCCTCCGCCTCGCGATGCAGCAGGGCGGCAGAGCCGAACGGCGGCAGCGGGCCGTACCCCTCCATGATGTTGAGGATCAGGGCCATCGTGACGCCGCCGGAAGAGGCCGGTGGCATCGAGTAGATGGTATGGTTGCGGTACCGGATGACGATCGGGTCCCGCCACAGCGCCTTGTAGCCGCCCAGGTCGGCGAGGGATATCAGGCCGCCGCCCCGCTGCATCTCCGCCACGATGGAGTCGGCCACCCAGCCGCGGTAGAAGCCGTCGTGGCCGTGGTCGCGAATGGCCTCCAGGGTGCGCCCGAGGTCTCGCTGTTTCCAGATGGTGCCCGGCTTCGGCGCATGCCCGCTGTCCGGCAGGAAGTACCGCCGGGAGGCAGGGAAGATGGAGAGCCAGAAGCGGTGGTCCTCGATGGACTCACTGCGGTACTCGTCTACCAGGAAGCCGTCGTTGGCCAGCGCGATCGCCGGGGCGATCACCTGCGCCAGCGGCAACCGCCCGAAGCGGCGATGGGCTTCGATCATGCCGGCCACGGCGCCGGGGACCCCCGCCGCGAGATGGCCCTTCTCGCTCAGCAGGGTGAGGTCGCCCTCACGGTCGAGGTACATGTCGCGGGAGGCGCCCGCCGGGGCGGCCTCCCGGTAGTCCAGGGACGCGGTGGTACCATCGGCGTTGCGGAACACCATGAACCCGCCGCCGCCGAGGTTTCCCGCCTCCGGATGGACCACTGCCAGCGCCAGTCCTACCGCCACGGCGGCGTCGGTGGCGTTGCCGCCGGCCTGCAGGATGTCGCGGCCCACCGCGCTGGCCACTGGGCTCCCCGATACGACCATGGCTCGGGGAGCCTCGGCGACCCTGGTTTTCCCGGCGAGCGGCCATGCCGGGTTGATCCCTGAGGTCTGGCCCGCGTTCGGCGCGGGAGTGAGCGGGGGAGTGCCGCAGGCCAGCAGGAGCAGCAGGGCGGCGACCGGGAGATGCTTGAGAAACCGCAACGGGGCCTCGCAGGGATGGGATCTCATTGCTGGCGGGGGACGTTGCCTCTAATTTACGACCTGCAGTCCCTCCAACCAATGACCGAACCCTATCTCGACCCCCGGCTCACCGAGCGCCGCAATCCGCGCACCGTAGCCATCGACTCCGCCTCGGCGCTTGAGGTGGTGGACCTCATTGCCGCCGAGGACGCGGCCGTGCCTGGGGCCGTGGCCACGGCGCGGCTGGAGATAGCCCGCACCATCGAACTGCTCGAGGCCGCGTTCCGGGCGGGCGGGCGGCTCTGCTATGTCGGCGCCGGCACCAGTGGCCGGCTGGGGGTCCTGGACGCCGCGGAGTGCCCGCCCACCTTCGGCACCGACCCGACCATGGTGCTCGGGATCATCGCCGGCGGGCAGCGCGCCATGTTCCGGTCGGTTGAAGGGGCCGAGGACGACGTCAACGCGGGACTGACGGCAATGGACGGGGAGCGCATCGGCCCGACTGACGTGGTGGTGGGCATCGCCGCCAGCGGCACGACCCCCTTCGTGCGCGCGGCGCTGGGCCGGGCCCAGGCCCTGGGCGCGCGCACCGTCCTGGTGACCTGCTCGACGCCCCCGCCGCTGCTGCGCGAGACCTGCGATGTCTGCATCGTACTGCTGGTCGGACCTGAGGCGATCACCGGGTCCACCCGCATGAAGGCCGGCACCGCCACCAAGATGGTGCTCAACATGCTGACCACCGGGGCCATGATCCGCATCGGCAAGACCTGGGGCAACCTCATGGTGGATCTCCGTGCCCTCAACGACAAGCTCACCGACCGGAGCGAGCGGATCCTGATGGAGACCTCCCAGCTCAGCCGGCCCGATGCCCGCCGGGCACTCGACGCGGCTGGCGGCAGCGTCAAGACGGCGATCGTCATGCTTGGGCGGCAGGTCGGGCGCGCCGACGCCGAGCGGATGCTGGAAGGGTCCCGGGGCCGTCTGCGGAACGTCCTCGGCGACCCACCCGCGGTGAGCGGCACGTGACGGAGCGCCCCACGCTGGCGGTCGGCCTGATGTCCGGTACCTCACTGGATGGCATGGATGCCGCGCTGGTCCGGTTCAGCGGCCCCACCCACTGCGAACTGCTGCACCACCTCACCCGTCCCTACTCGGGCCCGGAGCGGGACCTCATCCTCGCCGCCATCGGCCGGGGCACCGCGCGGGATCTGGCGCGCCTCGACATCCGGCTGGCCGAGTGGGCCGGTGAGGCCACGGAGCAGCTGCTGGCGGAGTCGCACACTCGCGCCTCGGACCTGGGCTTCATTGCGATGCACGGCCAGACCATCTGGCATGAACCGCCGACCGTGAGCTGGCAGCTGGGAGAACCGGCTGTCCTGGCCGAGCGCTTTGGGGTGCGGGTGGTGAGCAACTTCCGGGCGCGGGATGTCGCGGCGGGGGGGCAGGGGGCCCCGCTGGTGCCGATCGCGGACGTGCTGCTCTTCGGCCATCCGGAGCATTCGCGGGTGATGCTCAACCTCGGCGGCATGGCCAACGTGACCTTCGTGCCGCGCCGCGCGCTGGAGCCGGGCGCCTTCGCCTTCGACACCGGTCCGGGGATGGTGCTGATTGACGCCGTCGCGCGCCTGGTAGAGCCGGCGCTCAGCTACGATGCGGAAGGGCTCCTGGCTCGGCGGGGCACCGTGCACGCCGCCACGCTCGCGAGGCTGCTGGCCGATCCCTACTTTGCGGCCCCGCCACCGAAGAGCACGGGACGGGAACGGTTTGGGCCGGCGCTGGCGCAGCAGATTCATCGCGAGGCTCCGGGTGCGGATGGCGTGGCCACGGCGGTGGAGCTGACGGCACGCAACGTGGACGAGTCGCTGGCCCGCTGGGCGGCGGGGCCCCTGGAAGTGGTGGGTTCCGGGGGCGGGATGCATCATCCGGTGCTGGTGGAACGGCTCCGGACACTGCTCGCCGCCCGGGGTGTGCGGCTGCACCGCTTCGATGAGCTGTTCTTCCCCGGCGATGCCAAGGAGGCGGTGGCCTTCGCCCTCCTGGGCTACCTCACGATCCATGGGCAGCCCGGCAACGTGCCCGCGGCCACCGGCGCGGCGGGCCCCCGAGTCCTGGGCCAGATCACCCCCGCATGAACGTGGCGCGCCTGGTGCTCCCCGCGCTCCGATGGCGGCCGGAGACCGGCTTTGCGCACGAGGACCAGGCCATCACCCTGGCGCTGGAGCTGGGTGCCGGCGGGTTCATCATTTTCGGGGTCCCCGGCGCCCGGGCCGATGAGATCGCCGCGCTGACCGAGTCCATCCGGGCGCGGGCCGCCCGGCCGATCTTCTTCGGCGCCGACCTGGAACGCGGCGCCCAGCAGCAGGCCCGCCGGCTCACCCCCTGTCCGCCGCCTGCCGCGCTGGCAGCGCTCGACGACCCCGCCGTCATCCGCTGGGCCGCCGCCACCACGGCACGGGAAGCGCGGAGTCTCGGTCTCAACTGGGTGTTTGCCCCGGTCGCCGATCTCGACCTCGAGCCGGAAAACCCCATCGTGCAGACCCGCGCGTTCGGCGCCGATCCGGTGCGGGTGAGTGAGGCGGTGGCGCTCTGGGTGAAGTCCGCCCAGGCCGAAGGGGTGCTGGCCTCGGCCAAGCATTACCCGGGGCATGGTCGCACCCGGCACGACTCGCACAATCGCCTCCCGGCAGTGCCGGGGACGTTCGCCACTCTGGAGTCCGCCGACCTGGTTCCGTTCAAGGCCGCCGTGGACGCCGGTGTCGGCGCGGTCATGACCGCTCATGTGGCGTTCCCCGACTGGGACCCGAGTGGCCTGCCAGCGACGCTGTCTCCCGTCATCCTTGAGGCCCTGCGCACTCGGCTCGGCTTCCGCGGGCTGATCGTCACCGACGCGCTCGTCATGGAGGGCGCCCAGGGCGGCCGGCCTCCCGGCGAGGCGGAGGTGGCGGCGGTCGCAGCCGGCTGTGATCTGCTGCTCTATCCGCCCGACGTGGCGGCGGTCACTGGCGCGCTGAGCCGGGCCGTGGAGGACGGCAGGCTGCCGGTGGCACGGGTCGAGTCGGCCCTTTCCCGCGCGGCGGCCGCGCTGGCGGCCGTGGCGGCGGATCCCGATCCCGCCGCGCCCGTGGAGGCCGGGCTCAGCGCCGAGGTGGTGGCCCAGCGGCTGCTCGCTGGTGGCCTGCTGCGCGGCGCCGCGCCGGAGCTGGCCGGCGGCCTTGAGCTGGTCATCGTGGACGATGACCTCGGTGGCTGGTACGCTCCAGGCCCGAGCGATCTGGTGCGCCGCGAACTCGCCCGGCGCAAGGTCTATGAGCGTTTCGGCGGCGCCCGGGTGGTGCTGGCGTTTGCCGAGCCCCGGGCCGCCAAGGGCCGCGCCGGCTTCGGCGCCGTGGCCCGGGAGCAGCTGGCCGCCGCCGTGCCCGGGGCCAGCCTGGTCGTGCTTTTCGCGCATCCACGGCTGGCGTCAGAGATTCCCGGCGACTGTCCCATACTCCTGGCCTGGCATCGCCAGCCCCTCATGCAGGAGTCGGTGGCGCGCTGGCTGGTGGCGCGGCTCGGTGGATCGACGGCGTGACCCCGCTCGACTGGCTCGTGGTCGTGGCGTACCTGGGCTCGAGTCTCGCGCTCGGGCTCTGGGTCGCCCGCCGAGGTGCCCGGAACCTGGCGGAATTCTTTGTCGGGGGCCGGGCCATCCCCTGGTGGCTCGCCGCCACGTCCATGGCGGCCACCACCTTCAACGTGGACACGCCACTGTACGTGGCCGGGAGGGTGGCCCGGGCGGGCGTGGCGGGCAACTGGGAGTGGTGGTGCTTCGCTTTCGCCCACGTCCTCCTGGCGGTGCTGCTCGCCAAGCTCTGGCGCCGAGCCAACGTGGTCACCGATCTGGAGCTGACGGAACTGCGCTACGGCGGCCCGCCCGCGGCATTCCTGCGCGGGTTCCGGGCATTTCTCTTCGCGGTGCCGCTCAACTGCATCAGCATCGGCTACGGGATGCTGGCCCTCCGGAAGGTCATCGCCGGGCTGGGACTGCTGGAAGGGTTCGAGGCGCTGCCCGGGGATGACCGCCTCTGGGCGATGATGCCCATCGTCCTCGTGACCCTGGCGTATACCGCGGTGGCCGGGTTGTGGGGCGTGGTGGTCACGGACCTGCTGCAGTACGTGCTGGCGCTGGCTGGCGCACTGCTGGTCATGGGGTACGCCCTCCATGAGGTAGGCGGCCTCGGGGCGCTGACCGAGCAGTTGCGGCAGGCGGGACAGGGCTCTCACCTCGACATGTTCCCGCGAGGAGAGGATGCGCTCCTTCCGTTCGGGACTTTCGCCGGCTACGTGCTGGTCCAGTGGTGGGCCTTCCGCAACAGCGATGGCGGCGGGGTGTTCGTCCAGCGACTCTCCGCCACCGGCAATGAACGAGACGCCGAGCGCGCCACCCACGCGTTCAACATCCTCAACTATGTGGTGCGCACCTGGCCGTGGATCATCGTGGCGCTGGCGGCGCTGGTGCTGGTGCCGGGTCTGGAGGATCCGGAGCTGGCCTACCCGGTGCTCATGAAGCGCTACCTCCCGCCGGGGCTGCTGGGGCTGGTGTTCGCCAGCCTCCTGGCGGCCTTCATGTCCACGGTGTCCACCCAGATCAACTGGGGGGCCAGCTACCTGGTCCACGACCTCTACGGTCGCTTTTCCGGGGTCACCGACGACAGCACGCTGCTCCGCGCTGCCCGATGGGCATCGGTGGGCCTGACGCTGCTGGCCGCATCCATCTCGTTCTTTATGGACGATGTGGGCACCGTCTTCCGGTTCCTGATTCTCATCGGCACCGGGCCAGGGCTGGTCCTGCTGTTGCGCTGGTTCTGGTGGCGCATCAATGCATGGGCGGAGATCTCGGCCATGGCGGCGGCACTGGGGATCGCCTTTCTGGGGCTGGTGCCGGCCTACGCCGCCCTCCCCTTCGGCACCAAGCTGACCTTCACCGCGTTCGGTTCGCTGGCGGTATGGCTGCCGGTGATGCTGCTGACCCGCCCGGAGGCGGCTCAGGTGCTGGAGGGGTTCTACCGGCGAGTGCGGCCGTCGGGAGCGTGGGGACCGCAGCGGGCGGCGACCGGCCTGCCGCCGCTGGATGATCTGGGCCGTGACCTCAGGCGCTGGCTGGTCTGGACCGTGGCATTATTCGCAGCGATGCTGGGTGCGGGCGCCCTCCTGCTTCGCTGAGCGGGTGCAGTGACGCATTGAGCAGGTGCTCCAGCGGCTCCGGCCGGCCCAGCGCGAAGCCCTGGGCATAGTCCACGCCCATGGCCCGCAGGGTGGCGACCGTCTCGAGCGTTTCCACCCCTTCGGCCACCGTCTTCAGCCGCATCACATGTCCCACCCGGTGGATCGCCTCGACCATGGCGTATTCGACCGGATCGGACTCAATGTGGCGCAGGAACGACCCGGCGATTTTGAGTTCGTCCACCGGCAGCGAGTGCAGGTATGCAAACGAGGACATCCCGCTGCCGAAGTCATCCAGGGCAAACCAGCACCCCAGCGCCTTGAGTTCGCGGATGAAGTGGGCGGCCAGCGCCAGGTTGGCCACCGCCGCCGTCTCGGTGATTTCGAAGCAGAGCGTCTCCGGCGGGAGGTTATGCCGGGCGAGCTGGTCCCGCACGTAGCTGAGCATCGTCGGGTCGCCGAGCGACGCGCCCGACAGGTTGATCGAGGCGATCGGGCGCGAGCGCCAGTGACGCTGGCGGGCGGCATACATGGCCACCACCTCCCCCACCACCCAGCGGTCCACGGCGCCCATGAGGTTGTAGCGCTCCGCCGCGGGGATGAACGCCCCGGGCGCCACCAGTGTGCCGTCCCGTTCCACCATCCGGATCAGCACCTCGCAGCGGGTCCGCTGGTTCTCCTGGGGTACCAGCGGCACGATGGACTGCCCGTACAGGCGGAAGCGGTGCTCTTCGAGCGCGGACGTGACCCGGGTGACCCACTGCATCTCTCCCTGGCGGTGGGCCATGAGCGCGTCGTTGGGCTCGTAGAAGTGCACCCGGTTGCGGCCCCGCTCCTTGGCGGCGTAGCAGGCCGCGTCGGCGTCGCGGAGCACCGCGGCCAGACTCTCGCTGTGCGGCGTGATGGGTACCACGCCAATGCTCACCCCCAGGGTGAACGGCTTGCCCTCCCACACAAACCGGAATTCCTGTACCGCCTCCAGCAGCTCCGCCACCACCCGGCTCGCCTGCGCGGGGGGGCAGCTCTCCAGGAGCACGCCGAACTCGTCGCCGCCCAGCCGGGCGAGGGTATCCCGCCGCCGGACCTTGCGCTGCAGCACCGCCGCCAGCAGCCGGAGCAGTTCGTCCCCGGCCACATGGCCGCAGGTATCGTTGACCACCTTGAACTGGTCCAGGTCCAGGAAGCAGAGGGCGTGGGTGGTGCCGTCCTCGCTGGCCCGCTTCAAGGCCCGGCCCACTCGCCGTTCGAACTCGTGCCGGTTCACCAGCCCGGTGAGGAAGTCGTGGCTGGCCTGGTGCGCCAGCTGGAGCGACAGGGTGCGGGCCCGGCTCACGTCGTGGAACACCAGCACCGCGCCCATGACCTCGGCGTCCCGGGAGAAGATCGGCGACACGCTATCGTCAATCGAGAGTTCACCGCCATCGCCCCGGAGCAGCAGGGAGAGATTGGTGCGCCCCATGGCCCGCCGCTCCCGGAGGCAGGCCTCCACCGGGTTCTCCAGCGGCTCCCGGGTGGTTTCGTGAATCAGCGTGAAGACGCTGCCGATG
>CAYUYF010000040.1:0-29253 GCA_964449145.1 uncultured Gemmatimonadaceae bacterium
TGGGCGGGACGTGACCGACATCTACGCGGTCGCCTAGGGGCGTTGGCGCCGCTGCCACCCCCCTTGCCATATCCCCGCCCACAGCCTATACTTGCGGGCTCTTGTACCCTGGCTTTTTCTGACCACCGAGTCCGCCATGTACGCGATTTTCAAGGCCGCCGGCAAGCAGTTCCGCGCGGAAAAGGGGCAGACCCTCCAGGTTCCGTTGATGAATGTGGAACCGGGCAGCAAGCTGACCTTCGATGAGGTCCTCCTCACCTCAGACGGGGAGACCATCAAAGCGGGCACCCCGCTGGTCAAGGGCGCCAAGGTCACCTGTGAAGTGGTCGGCACCGCCAAGGCAGACAAGATCTACGTTTGGAAGTTCAAGCGACGGAAGAACTACCGCCGCAAGACCGGGCACCGGCAGAAATACACCGAGGTGCGCATCACCGATGTAAAGGTCGGGTGAGGACCCATGGCTCATAAAAAGGGCGTCGGCTCAAGCCGCAACGGTCGCGATTCGAATCCGCAGTACCTCGGCGTCAAGCATTACGGTGGCGAGCGGGTCGCGGCAGGTAACATCCTGGTCCGCCAGCGCGGCACCAAGTTCCACCCAGGCAAGAACGTCGGCCGCGGCAACGACGACACCCTCTTCGCCCTGGTGGACGGCGTGGTGCGGTTCGAGCACAAGGACAAGAAGCGCTTGAAGGTCTCGGTCCATCCGCCCGAGGTCAGCGTCAGCTGAGCCGACCGGCCGGCCAACCGCCCGCCATCCCGGAAAAAGCCAAAGCGGCCGAGCAGATGCTCGGCCGCTTCTCGTTTTGAAACAGAGGCCCCGCCACCCTCGTTAGATTGGGCCTACCCACCACACCGAGGACCACATGCCTGGACTCTTCGATCGGCTCAATCAGGAGCTCGAGGGCTTCGGCAAGCGGGCCCAGAACGTCTTCGACGAGGGCCGGCTGCAACTGGAGCGGTTCAGGGTCCAGCGCGAGCGGGACGAAGCCGCCCGCCAGCTGGGGTACCTGGTGCACCGCCGTGACAAGGGTGCCACGGTGGACCCGCTGGAGATCGACGCCTGGCTCAAACGGATAGACGCGGCCAATGAGAACCTGGAGCGGCTGGATCGGGCCATTGCGGCCACCCGGCCCGACGCGGTCACCGTGACCGAAACCCCGGCAACCGATACCCCCCAGCCGGCGGAGGCGGAGGTGAAGTAAGGGCGGGGGACCGGCCGGTCTGCCCCCCCAGTCCCGGCCAACCCGCTAGCGTCGGGGCTCTCCGCCTCCTGGGTCCACCCGCCGCGCATCCGCCTCCTGCGCCAGCATCCGCTCGGTGAAGTCCATCCGTTCCTGGGCCTCTCCCAGTTCCTGCCGCAGCGAACCCACTTCGAGCTCGAGGTCTTCGAGTCCAGTCTGCAGCGCGTTCCCGTCACGGCGCTGCCGGAGGCGCTGGGCCCACAGGCCAAACGCCACCGCCAGCGCCGCGTGACCGGTGGCATGCCAGGGCTCGCCTGGCTGGGCTGCGAACCACACCGCCCCCACGTTGATGGCACTCAGCACGGCGGCGATCGGGTACCAGACCGCGGGTTTGAAGGTCATGACCGTTCCGCCTGTGATGTGGCGAGTCCTCAGGCTGCGGGCTCGCTCGTTTTGGTGGCCACCCAGTTCAGCAAGATGGCGATCTGACGGCCATGACGACCACGGACACGATCTAGTAGCGCGGTGGCAGTGTCCGGTAGCGTTCCCGCAACTCGGTCATGCGGCTGGTGAGCGGCGCCTCCTGCCCGCCGATCAACACCACCTCGGCGCCGGCCGCAAAGTCCAGCGGGTCTCCGTTCCACACCACCAGGTCTGCCGTCTTACCCGGCTCCAGCGAGCCTCGGTCCGTCAGCCCGAACGCCATGGCGGGCGCCAGGGTGATCGCCTCCAGCGCCGCCTCCCAGCCCATTCCGTTGCGTACCGCGTGACCGGCCTCGAAGCGAAGGTTCATCTGCCCGCCCGGATCCTGGCCGGCAAGAATGACGGTGACGCCCGCCTCCTTGAGCAGGGCGGCGTTGTCGGAGCGGGCCCGGAGCCCGTCGAATGACGGCACGTTGTCCCGCGTGTCCACCACCACAGGCACGCCGGCCCGCGCCAGTTCCGGCGCGACCCGCCACGCCTCGGCGGCACTCCGGAGCACCAGTTTGAGCCCGAAGTCTCGCGCCAGCTTGAGCGCATTCTCGATGTCACTCTGGCGCCGCGCCCGGACGTAGAGCGGGAGCTGCCCGTCCAGCACCGGATAGAGCGCTTCCAGCTGCTCGGCGGGGGCGCTGAGCGGCTGGATCCGGTTCTGATCAAAGTCGCCCCGCCGCCCGCGGAGCACCCGCGCATCGGAGAAGAGCTGCCTCAGCCGGGCCAACGCGCCGGCCCGGCTGCCACCACCGGCGGCTCGGCTCCCGTCGCTGAGGTCGGCTACCATGACCACGGGAGAGCGCACGAGCAGCTCATCCAGCGTGCTGCCGAGCAGGCGGATCGCGATTCCCTGGCCGGCCACCAGCCCGGATGTCGGTAGCGCCAGGGCGGTGGTGATCCCCCCCATTCGGGCCACCGGAATGTTGACGGCGTTGGCGTCCACCCCTGCAGCCACGTTGAACGCGGCGTTCACATCACCGTCATGGTCGCCGTCGCTGGTCCCGCCGATGGCGGTGTACTCCTCGTCCGTCTCTTCCGCCAGCGAGCGTCCTACCCCGAGGCCGAGGGCACTCTCGGAATGGATCAGCCCGGGGGTGACAATCTTTCCCAGCGCGGGGATGACCCTCGCCCCCGCCGGCACCGCCACGTTGGCGCCTACCGCGACGATGCGCCCATCCCGTATCACGATGGTGCCGCGCTCGATCTTCGGTCCGCTGACCGGGTAGATCGTCGCATCGGTGATCGCGATGGTCTGCGCTGGGAGCATCGGGGCCGACAGGAGCGCCATGAGGGCCACCGGCCCCCAAATTCCGGCGAGTCGCCGGGCCGCATGACCGAGCCGCCGCGTCATCGTCCCACCCCCGGGGCCGTCTGGCCCAGATTGAAGTCGGTCCTGGGCTGCCGGCTCGGGTCGTTCCGGTCGTACACCAGCCAGCCTTCGTTGTAGACCTGCTCGGCCCGGGAATAGACCGAGAACGGGTCGCCGGACCAGAGCACCACGTCCGCCTGCTTCCCGGGTTCCAGGGTGCCGGTGAGACTGTCGATGCCGAGCGCCCAGGCGGGATTCGCCGTGATCCACCGGATGGCCTGCTCACGTGTCACCGGGATGCCGGCCCGGACGCCGCTGTACATCGCCTTGGCGGCTTCCTGGTTCAGGCGCTGGATCCCCTCCTCGCTGTCCGAGTGGATGATGGCGCGTGCCCCCGCCTGCTGGATCAAGGCGGCGTTCTCGGGAATGCCGTCGAACGATTCCATCTTGAAGCCCCACCAGTCGGACCAGACCGAGGCCGCCGTGTTCGACGCCGCCAGCAGGTCGGCGACCTTGTACCCCTCCACCACGTGGTGGAAGGACCGGATCTGATAGCCGAACTCCCGGGCGATATCCAGCATGACCGCCATCTCGTCGGCGCGGTAGCAGTGATTGTGCACCAGAATCTCCCCGCGCAGGACCCCGGCAAGGGTCTCCAGCTGCAGGTTGCGGTCGGGAGGGTCTCCGCGCCGGTTCCCCATCCACTTGTCCCACCGCTGGCGGTAGCGCTCCGCCTCGATCCACGCCTTCCGGTACCCGGCCACGTTCCCCATGCGGGTGGAGGGCCCGCTGTTCCTGTACACCCGCTTGGGATTCTCACCGCAGGCCATCTTGAGCCCATACGGTGCTCCCGGGAGCTTCATCTCTTGCACCGTCCGCGCGGGAATCAGGCGCAGCGTGACCGACCGGCCACCGAACAGGTTCGCCGAGCCGGGCAGCGCCTGGATGACGGTGACGCCGCCCGCGATCGCGAGCGGGATCTGCGGGTCCTGCGGCCAGAACGAGTGTTCGGCCCACACCTCGGCGGTCACCGGGTTGGTGGCTTCGTTGCCGTCCGACTCGGCGAAGGTGCCCGGCGCCGCGTAGACGCCGAGGTGGCTGTGGGTGTCAATGAGCCCGGGGGTGACGTACTTGCCGGTGCCGTCAATCACCCGGGCATCCGGCGGTGGCATGAGGTCGGTCCCAACTGCCACGATCCGGCCATCTCGGATGTGGACCGAGGCGTTCGGGAGTTCAGGGCCGGCCGCCGTCAGGATGGTGGCGTTACGAATGAAGACCGGGCCTTCTGCCGTCCTCGTGTACGTCGAGCGATACTGCGGCCGGTCCCAGCTTCGCTGGGTGTCGCCGGACGCGGTCGGGGTGGTTGTGACTGTGTGGGCGCCGGCGGCGCAGCCGGCGAGGGCCAGCGGCAGCAGGGCGAGCCAGGTGGGATGCCTCAGGCGGGGTCGAGCGGTCACGGCGATCACCCCCGGGAAAGTGACTCAGCGGTTGATGGCGAGAAACTCGATCGGCGATCCGCTCAGCGACACCCGGATCAGCCGGTGGGGCTTGGCGGTGGTCACGAAGAATGAGACGACCTGAGCCGCGCCGCGGAGATCGGCGCGGTAGGCCTCGAACTGCCCGGCGGGAACGTTCACTTGCACGATGTCCGCGGCGGTGAGGGTCATCTCGCGGATCCGGTTCTCACCGCCGGCGAAAACCTCGAACCGCCACTCCGTGTTGAGTTCCCAGTCCAGGTAGGGGAGCAGTGCCTGAATGGCGTTGTCGTCGACGATCCCCACGTTCACGGCAGTGTCCACCGGGAAGCGCCGAGGCCCCTCGGCGCCGGCCACCTGGGCGTCTCCTCGTACCCGTCCACCGGCATACCGGAGCGAGATCCGGGTTTCCTGCTCCCGGACCTTTCCATTCTGGTTCAGTGAGCGCATCCGGCCGAGGGTGTCGAACACCACGGTGGTCGTCTGGGAGATGCTGGTACCGATAGAAGTGCGTTCGGTGTAGGTCACGCTGTCGCCGCCGCGGGCGACCTCGCTGACCTGGAGCCCCACGGTGGCGCCCTGGGCGAGGATCACCATCGAGTCGGAATGTGCCACGGCGGGGGCGGCACGGATGGCAAAGGGCACCAGCCGGGGCGCCACGTCCTCCGGCCTGAGCGGCTGGCCGTCAGCCCCGAAGATCTGGGTCGGACGCAGCGCGGCCAAGGGGCCGTACAACCGGGCGGCATCTCCTACCACCACGATGGCCACGCTGTTCTCCGGTACCATTCGCCGGGCAATAGCCCGGACCTGTGCAGCGGTAACGGCGACCACCCGGCGCCGGAAGGTCGGCAGATACGTGGCGGGAAGCCCCAGCGCCCGTCCCTCCGCGATGGTGGCGCTCAGCTGCCCGGCCGTCTGGTGCTCCACCGCGAACCGGCCCGACACACCTTCGCGGGCCCGGTCCAGCTCGCGGGCGGGCACCAGGTCAGTACGGAGCCGCTCCAGCTGGGTCAGGATTTCCACCACCGCGGAATCGGCGGCATCGGTCGGCACCACGGCGGAGGCCTGGAACAGCCCCAGCTGAGCGGTGCGCAGGAAGGAGGATCCCGCCACATCGGCCCAGCCGCGCTGGCCGCCGAGGCTGGCCAGCAGGCGGCCGTTGCGCTGGTCTCCGAGGATCTGGTTGAGCACCATCACCGCGTAGTAGCCGGAGTCGGCGGCGGCGAAGGTCGGGCCACCCACGACGACGCTCGCGTCGGTCGCGCCGCCCTGGTGCACCAGCACGATGCCCCGCGGCAGCGGTCCCAGGCTGCTCGCGCGCAGGCCCGCGGGGCGGAGTCCTTTCCACCCGCCCAGGGCCGCCGTTGTGAGGCGACGGGCCTCCGCCAGCGTGACATCGCCCGCCACGACCAGGGTGGAGCCGGCCGGGCGGACCCGTGCCTTGTGGAAGGCCAGCAGGTCCGCCCGGGTGACGGCCGCCACCGACTGCGGCGTGGGACGGCGGGCATAGGGATGCTTGCGGTAGGTTGCCAGCAGGAAGATCCGGGCGCCGAGGCTGGCGGGGTCGGCGAGCCCCTCCTGCAGCGCCCGCACCGTGCGCTCCCGGAGCGCCACCACGTCCGTCTCGCTGAACACCGGCCGGGTGACCATGTCGCCCAGCAGGCTGAAGGCGTCCGCCGCATGCTCGGAAAGGAAGTCGGCCTGGATGATCAGCGCGTCGGGTTCGGCGCTGGCGCTGAACGCGCCACCGGTCTGACTGACCAGCGCCTCGACCTGCTGCGCCGAACGCTCACCGGCCCCACGGGTAAGGAGCCCGGCCATCAGGTCGGCCGTGCCTTCCATCTCCGCTGGATCGAACGCGGCGCCGGCCGGCACGCTGAGGGTAAGTGAAATCAGCGGCTGGCGCGGCAGGTGCAGGACCACCAGCCGGAGCCCATTGGGCAGCAGCGCTTCCTGCGGGGCGGGGTAGGACGCGGTGATGGGCGGCGCGGGCTCCGGCGGCTGGGTGGGGGCCTGTTGGGCGCGGCCGGCGACCGGAAGCCCAAGCAGCAGGGCGACGGGGATCAGGCGCCTCATGAGGCGGTCTCCGGGGAAATCACCAGCGTGAACGCATTGGCGGGGACCAGCCAGCGGCCTGCCACCCGTCGGAGGTCATCCAGCGTAACCCCGAGCACCCGGTCCGGCTCCTCGTTGATCGCGGCGAGGTTGCCGTGAAACGCTGCCGCATGCTGCAGCGCGGCGGCCACATCGCCCGCCCGTTCCCGCCCGCTCACCGTGGTCGCGAGGTAGATCGTGCGGGCCTGGCGCAGTTCGGTCTCGGTCAGGCTGTCCCCTCCGGCCCACGCCGCCTGGGCCGAGAGCAGGGTGGCAAGCGAATCGGCACTCACCTCGTCGCCCGCAACGGCAAAGAGCAGGAACGCTCCCGGCGCACGCCGGTCTCCGACGATGCCACCCTGGGTGGCCACCGCCGCGCGGAGCGAGCGGGTCAGGACCCGCGGCAGCCGGGCGGTGGGCCCCTCGGCGAGGATGATCCCCAGCAGCTCCAGCGCCGGGCTGTCGGGATGGTCGTGCGGCGGAAGCCGGTACAGCTGCGCCACGGCGGTCCGTCCCGCGAGGCGGTCGGTCACCGCACGCCGTGTTCCCGCCACCGGTGAGGCACCGGCGCAGGCGATCGGGGTCGCGGGTCGGCCGCCCGGGATGTCGTTGAAGTACTCCATCACCAGGCGCCGGGCCTCGACCGGATCGAAGTTTCCCGCAATGACCAGCCGGGCCCCCGTCGGGGCGTAGCGCTCGACGAAGAACCGCCGTACCTCCTCCGTCCGGATGGCGGCGATGGTGCCGGCGTCGCCGATGGCCGGCTGGGCGTAGCCGGCGCAGGTGACAGAGTCGTACAGCGCGGTCACCCCGTCGAGCAAGGCTCTGGTATATGGCTCGCGGCCCAGCCGGTCCCGCAGGTCCTCCAGCAGGCTGATCCGGGCCTGGTTGACGGAGGTGTCGTTGATGGCCAGCGCCCGCATCCGTTCCGATTCCAGCCACAGCGCCAGGTTGAGCCGCTCGGCGGGCACCGTGGTGCCGAACCGGGCCACCTCCTCCGAGACCTCGGCGCTGCTCTGCCCGCCCAGATCGGCGATCACCGCGCTGTGGGCGCCAGGTGGGACATGCGCCGTCCCCGCGAACATCAGCCGCTCGAACAGCCGCCCCATCCCCGCGCGTGCGCGGGGCACGGTGCGCGCCCCCGCCTCATACCAGATCTCCACCGCCACCGCCTGGCTGGTCCGGTCCGGCGAGAAGACGACCTCGAGGCCGTTGGCGAGGGAGAACTGTTCGTAGGAGATCCGCCCCGCGCCCTGTCCCGACACCGGGCCGGCCAGGAACGGGAGCAGCAGGGCGAGGATCAGCGGGGAGTGCCGTCGCACACGAGCGAGGGACTGCCGGAACAGGGGTGGCGTCACGCGGGTCGGGGGGAAGGTGAGAACTGCAACATCCGGAGCCGGAATTGGCGACGGCGGAACCTAGCCGTCCGCCGCCTTCCGCGCGAGCGCGGCGTGAATCCGGTCGGGATAGTTCCCGCAGATCGCGTCGACACCCAGGTCCACCAGCCGGCGGATCTCCTGCTCATCGTTGGCGGTCCATGCGGTGAGCCGAGCCCCATCATCATGGATCAGCGCCACCAGCGGCGCATCAATGAGGTGGGTCTCCATCCACAACGTGTCGGCCCCGGCGGCGTGGAGGTTGGGCAGCACGTTGATGGGGTACGAGGCCATGAGGATGCCGCGGGGCAACTCCGGGCGCAGGTTGCCCAGCCGAGCCACGATTCGATGGTCGAAGCTGTGTGCGGCGTAGTTCCGGGGGGCGGGCCCGGCGGCGAGGGTCGCCAGCAGCAGTTCGTCGCACTCGGGCGGCAGCGTCTTCACCTCCACCCACACTTCCATTTCTCCCAGCGTCTCCAGCGCCTGGGGCAGCGTTGGGATCGGCTCGTTGTTGGGCAGCCGGTGGTGGGAGAACGCCACTGCCGGCAGGTCGCTGATCCTGCCGACGCCAGGGACCACAGGGTCGTGATGGACCAGCAGGACGCCGTCAATCGTGGCGTGAATATCCAGCTCGACGCCGTCCGCTCCCAGCGCGACCGCCTTTCGGAAGGCGGCGATGGAATTTTCGTGTGCGTTTCCCGACGCGCCTCGGTGGGCGAGGATCCTGGGCAGGGTCATGAGTCGGTCCGTTCCACCACGACCGCGATGCCCTGGCCGACACCGATGCACATGGTCGCCAGGCCGTAGCGGCCGCCGGTGCGCTGCAAGGCGTGAACCAGGGTGGCGAGTATGCGGGCCCCGCTGGCGCCCAGGGGGTGGCCCAGCGCAATCGCGCCCCCGTAGATGTTCACCCTGGCCGGGTCGAGATCCAGGTCGCGCATACAGGCGATGGACTGCGCGGCGAAGGCCTCGTTGAGTTCGATCAGGTCCAGGTCCGAGGCCTTGATCCCGGCGCGCGCCAGCGCCTTCTGTGAGGCGGGGATGGGCCCGAGACCCATCACGCTGGGGTCCACGCCGGCCACCGCGCTGGCAACCACCCGCGCCAGCGGCCGCGCTCCGAGAGATGCGGCCGCCGCCCTTGACATGATGGCGAGGGCCGCCGCTCCGTCGTTGATGCCGCTGGAGCTGGCCGCGGTCACCGTTCCGCCCTTCAGGAAGGCAGGTTTCATCTTTGCGAGTCCCTCCATGGTGACGTCGGAACGGGGATGCTCATCCGCGGTGAACATCCGGGTCCCCCCTCTCGCGTCGGACACCGGGACCGGCACCAGCTCATCGTGAAAGACCCCGCTGGCCAGCGCCGCCTGGGCCCGTCGCTGGCTTTCCACCGAGAAGGCGTCCTGCTCCTCCCGGGTGATCCCGTAGCGCTCGGCGACCTTCTCGGCGGTCTCGCCGAGGGAGATGGTCCACTCCCTTGGCATCCTGGGGTTGGTGAACCGCCAGCCCACGGTGGTGTCCGCCATGGCGGGAGCGTTCCGGTTCCATGCCGTGCCGCTCTTGAGCTGCACATAGGGCGCCCGCGTCATGCTCTCCACTCCGCCGGCGACCAACACCTCCCCCTCACCGGCACGAATGGCCTGGGCCGCGCTGATCACCGCTTGCAGTCCCGAGCCGCAAAGACGGTTGATGGTCTGGCCCGGCACCTCGATGGGGAGTCCCGCGAGGAGCGCGGCCATGCGGGCCACGTTGCGGTTGTCCTCGCCCGCCTGGTTGGCGCAGCCGAAGATGACGTCCTCGATGCGGGCCGGGGGGATCGCGGACCGGTCCAGCAGGCCGCGCAGCGCCACGGCGGCCAGGTCGTCGGGACGAACCTCCGCCAGTGCCCCACCCACCCGGCCCACGGGGGTGCGGACGGCTGCGGTGATCACTGGATGGGGCATACCTGGCATTCTGTTCGGGATGGCCAGAATGTAGCCGGTCACCGCTTGCGGCAAAGCCCCGCCCGGGTCAATCCTCAATCCGGGCGATGACTTAACAACCTGCCAGCGGGGCCGTCTTCAGCTTTGACAATGCGCGCGCCGGCCACTCCAGCCTCCCCACCGGTCTCGGATGCCGACCTCGTACGCGCCTACCTGGGCGGGGACGAGGGGGGCGCTACCGCACTCGTGAGCCGCCACGCCCCCGCCGTGGTCCGGTTTCTGGCGGGTTCGGGCGCCGATCCCGGCGAACTGGACGACCTGCTGCAGGAGACCTTCATCCGGGCGTTCCGGGCGCTGACCAGCTGGCGGGGAGAATCGGGCTTTCGGAGCTGGCTGCTCAGCATCGCCGGGAACCTGACCCGGGACCAGTTCCGCCGCCGCCGCCACCGGATGGTGGTGACCCTGGAGGAAACCGACCTGATCGCCCACGACGGGCCGGCGGAGACCTTCGATGCCCGGGAGGCCGAGCGCCGAATGCAGGACGGGCTGGGGACGCTGCCGCGGCTGCAGCGTGAGGTCTTTCTGCTCCGGGCACAGCAGGGGTTCGACTACGACGAGATTGCCCGGACACTCGACACGACTCCGGGCTCCGCCCGGGTGCATTACCACCATGCGGTGAAGCGGCTGAAGGAGCTGATGGCATGAGCGACGGACACGAAGCCCTGCGCGAGCGGATGCCGGAGGTGGCGGGTGGCGCCGCCCAATGGAGCGTCGCCGATGCGGCGCATCTGGCGGCGTGCGCCGACTGCGCTGCCGAGTGGCGGGTCGTTCAGACCGCCCAGCGGCTCGGGGCGGCCGCCGCCAGCCGGGTGGATCCGGCGCGGCTCGGTGCCGCAGTGCTGGCCGGCGTGGCCCGGGAGCGGAAGGTGCTGCGATGGAAGCGAACTGGCTGGCTGACGGGACTGGCGGCAGCGGCGTCGCTGATGCTGCTGGTATGGCGGGGCCGGCCCCAGCACACCGCCCCAGCCGAGACCGCGGTGGCCGAGTACCGGCTCCCGCTGGCAGAGCTGGAATCGCTGGACGAACAGCAGCTGCAGGCCGTGCTGGATGCGCTGGACGCACCACTCGGCGATGGCGGGTCCGCCGGCGGCCCCACTCTTGGCGACCTCGACGACATTCAACTGGAGCGGGTGCTCCGCTCGCTGGAGGGCTGATGCGATACCTACTGGGTCTTCTCGCCTGCTGCCTGCTCGGTGTCACGCCCGCCCTGGCCCAGGATACCGAGGATCCCGCACGCGTCGGCGAACTGCGCCGCCGGATCGAGGAGCGCTTCACCGCCCGGGTGCAGGAGGATCTCGGACTGAGCGACCAGCAGGCCGAGAAGCTCCGCCGCACGGCGGGCAGCTACTTCGATCAGCGGCGGAGGCTCGAGGCCGATGAGCGGCGGATCCGGGCTGCGCTCGCGGGCGAACTCCGGCCCGGAATTGCCGCCAACCCGCAGAGCGTGGCCCGGCTGACCGACGACCTCCTCGATGTGAAGGTGCGCTACGCCGAGAGCTACCGCGCCGAATCGAAGGAGTTGGCCGGATTCCTCGATCCGGTCCAGCGGGCGCAATACTTCATCCTCCGGGAAAGGTTGCTGGATCGGGTCCGGGACGCGGTGGAGGAATCCCCGCGCCCGGTCCAGCGCCGGCGCCAGCCGGGGCGAACGCCGTAACTATCACGCCCACAAGCACGTAGAGTGTTCCGCGCGGGGGCCGCCACGGCGGCCCCTTCGCTTGTCGCCCTGTCCTTTTTGGGCTGGGGCGCTAGTTTCACCGTCGGAACATCGAGAGGAACGTGACATGCGCAGCACCGTGATCCGGATCGGCATCCTGGCCCTGGCATTTGGCAGCGGCTCGCTCTCCGCACAGGAGCAGGCCGGCACCGTGTATCGGCTGGACGTGCACGGTACCATCGAAAACGGTCTGGCGCCCTACCTGGCCCGCGGGGTACGAGAGGCGAACGCCTCCGGGGCCAGCGCCATCTACCTCGACCTCGACACTCCCGGCGGCCGGGTGGATGCCGCCGAGCGCATCGCGGACGCCGTGCGGGCCTCGCAAATCCCGGTCTACGCCTTTGTCAATCCTCGCGCCTACAGTGCCGGTGCGCTGATCGCGCTCGCCACCGACGGCATCTACATGCGGCCCGGCGCGGTCCTCGGCGCCGCCACGCCGGTGGATGGCCAGGGGACCAAGATGCCGGAGAAGTACGTCTCGGCCATGCGGGCGGAGTTCCGGGCGCTGGCGGAGGAGCAGGGGCTCGATCCGCGCATCGCCGAAGCGATGGTGGATGAAAGCCTGGGGGTCCCCGGCCTGGCCGACCGCGGCCAGCTGGTCACCCTCAGCACCAGTGAGGCCCTCCGGGTGGGGTACGCCAAGGCTCAGGTGGGCAGCGAGTCGGAGCTGCTCACCGCGGTGGGGCTCGCTGGCGCCCGGGTGGAGACCGTCGAGATCAACTGGGCCGAGCTGGTGGTCCGCTTCCTGACCAACCCGGTGGTCTCCCCGCTGCTGCTCTCGCTGGGCGTCCTGGCCCTGCTCGCCGAACTCAAGGCGGGCACCCACGGCGTGGGCCTGCTGGTCGGCTTTTCGTCGCTGGGGCTGTTCTTCGGGAGCAGCATGGTGCTTGGCCTCGCCGGAATGGAAGAGGTGATCCTCCTCGCCCTGGGCGTGGTGGCGATCCTGGTGGAAGTGTTCCTGCTGCCTGGCTTCGGGGTGGCCGGCGTGCTCGGGGCGCTGCTGGTTGGCGCGGCGGTGGTGCTCGCGATGCTGGGCAACTTCCCCACCGGCGGGGATGTCGTCCAGGCGATGCTGGTGCTGGGTGCCAGCGTGGTGATCACGATTGCCGTGGCCTATGCCTGGCTGCGCCACCTGCCCAACAGCCGGCGATTCGCCGGCCTGGTCCATCGCGAGAGCGTGCAGGCCGCCGAGGGCTATGTCTCGGCGCTCCCCCGTGGAGAGCTGGTGGGGCGGGCCGGCACCGCCATCACCGATCTCCGGCCGGCCGGCGTGGCCACGGTGGATGGAGAGCGCATTGATGTCGTCACTGAAGGTGAATACATCGCCCTGGGCAGCCCGATCGAAATCATCCGGGCCGAGGGGTACCGTCACGTCGTCCGGCAGGCCCAGCACTAACTAGGGAGAACATCGCGTGGAAAACCTGGCTCCGGGGCTGTTGCTCGCCCTGTTCTTCATCGGCTTCATCTTCCTGGTCATCGTCTTCCGGTTCATTCCGGTGGGGCTGTGGATCCAGGCGATCACATCAGGGGTGCGGGTATCGTTCCTCACCCTGTTCGGCATGCGCTTCCGGAAGGTGAACCCATCGTTCATCGTGCTGCCGCTCATCAACGCCCACAAGGCGGGGCTCAATCAGGTCACCCTGAACGAGCTGGAATCGCACTACCTCTCCGGCGGCAACGTGAGCCGGGTGGTCAACGCGCTGATTTCGGCGGACAAGGCCGGCATCCCGCTGCCGTTCAAGCAGGCGGCGGCGATCGACCTCGCGGGCCGGGACGTCTTCGAGGCGGTGCAGGTGAGCGTCAACCCGAAGGTCATCACCACGCCCAAGGTTGCCGCGATGGCCAAGGACGGCATCCAGCTGCTGGCGCTGGCGCGGGTGACGGTGCGGGCCAACATCAACCGGCTGGTGGGTGGCGCCGGCGAGGAAACCATCCTGGCGCGGGTCGGCGAGGGCATCGTCAGCACCATCGGCTCGGCGCCGAGCCACAAGGCGGTGCTGGAGAATCCCGACATGATCTCCAAGACGGTGCTCGCCAAGGGGCTGGACGCGGGGACGGCATTCGAGATCCTCTCGATCGACGTGGCCGATGTGGACGTGGGCAAGAACATCGGCGCCGAGTTGCAGACCGACCAGGCGGAAGCCGACAAGCGCATCGCGCAGGCCAAGGCGGAAGAGCGCCGGGCGCTCGCGGTGGCCATGGAGCAGGAGTTCAAGGCCGAGGCCCAGAAGCAGCGGGCGCTGGTGATCGCGGCCGAGGCGCAGATCCCGCTGGCCATCGCCGACGCCTTCCGGAAGGGCAACCTGGGCGTGATGGACTACCAGCGCTACAAGAACATCCAGGCCGACACCACGATGCGGCAGTCCATCGCGGGCCAGCCTGAAGGCGGGACGGGGCAGGGAGCCTGAGGTGAACCTGGTCCGGGAGGCCGCGAGCTTCGAGGGGCTCATCATCCTCGCGGTCATCTATTTTGTGCTGAACCTGCTCTCGAAGGCGGGCAAGAAGCAGGGGCAGAGCGGCGAGAGTCCGGCGCAATTGCCGGACGAACCGACCGCGACCCAGGAGGAAGCGCTCTCGCTGGAGAAGATCCTCCAGGAAATCGAGCGGGTGAAGAAAGAGAAGGCCGTCGGGCGGCGGGAGCCGGTGGCGCAACGCCCCGCGCCACCGCTCCCGGAGCGGCGTCCCGCTCCCCCGCCGATGCGCCGGAAGGAGGTGGCCGACCGGGATCGGACCGCCTCCGTGCGGGGGACCCGGCTCAGCAGGCCCGGCAGCGGCCCGATGGGTCGGCAGGGCAAGCGTCCGCTTGAGTCGCACGAGGACATCGAAGAGCGCCAGAGCTACGACGACGCCGGCTCGCTGGAGGTCGAGGAGTCGCTGGAGGTGCTGGACGAGACCCGGCTGCGGCCCGCCCGGCGCGAGCGGGATCACGATGACGAGGCGGAGGCGGTCGTCGAGCAGCGCGTCAAGGCAGCGATGTCACGCAACCGCGGGCACACCGACCGGGACCATCAGGAGTTTCACGAGCGGGTTACCAGCGGCGAGATCGGCGGAACGGAGACCGAGGCCGCGAAGGCCACGGCGGCGCGTGCCAAGACCCGGGCGTCCAACCTGCGGCGGGCCGTCGTGTGGCGGGAGATCCTCGGCCCGCCCAAGGCGCTCGTGGAATGGGGGGACGAGCCCTAGGGCACGGTGAATGGAGACCGGGCGGTCCCGATCAGCTTCGTCCTGCCCCTACCTGCGTCTCCTCAGCTTGCCGAATTTCTTCTGGTACAGGGCGATCGCGTCGGTGATGGCCTCTCGAGCCTCCTTCGCCCCCTCGAATCCCCGCGTCCGCGTGGCAACCCCCTCCAAGTCCTTGTAGACCTGAAAGAAGTGCTCGATCTCCTTGAGCGTGTGCTTGGGGATGTCCGACAGCTCGTTGATCCCCTCGGAGTAGGGATCGCCGGTCGGGACGGCGAGCACCTTCTCGTCGGCCTTGCCGCGGTCCACCAGGTGGAAGAGGCCGATGGGCCGGCACTCCACCAGGCAGCCGGTGAAGACCGGGATGGTGGTGATCACCAGCACGTCCAGCGGATCGCCGTCGTCGCCGAGGGTGCGGGGAAGGAAGCCGTAGTCGCCGGGGTAGTGGACGGCGCTGTGCAGCACCCGGTCCAGCCGAAACACCCCGTAAGTCTTGTCGAGTTCGTACTTGTTGCGCTCCCGGGTCGGGATCTCGATGACGGCATCGACGATCGCCGGCGGCTTGCGGCCGGTGGGCAGGTCGTGCCAGAGGTGAAATCCGCGGCGGAGCGAGGGGGTCGGCGGCATGGGTCGAGAGGGGCGGGAAGAAGGGACCAGGGTATCGGTTGCCGTACAGTAGTGGCTCCCCGGGGCGGACGGTAGGCTCGGCGAACACGCGCAGGGGGCGTGCCCGGGCCGCTCGTGCCCGTTGCCCGGCGCCAGCATTTGAGCGATACTCCCCCCGGCTCGCCCGAGTGGCGGAATGGCAGACGCAGCGGACTCAAAATCCGCCGGGGGCAACCCCGTGCGAGTTCGACTCTCGCCTCGGGCATAAGATTGTGCTGGCACGGCCACGGCCGCCCCTCGCGGGGCGGCCGTTGTGCGTCGGGCCCCGGCTTTCACCCGGGCCGCTCCGGCAGTATTCTCGTGAGAGGGAAACCACGATCGCCCGTCCGGGCCTTCCCGGGGAATGCATGCGCCTCTTCGAATCCAATCACCAGCGCGCCGCCGGCCTCATCGCGCTGCTCGGCATCGGCCTCCTGATCGCCCTGCTGCCCTACGCCAGCGGACTGATCGGCGGCCTGATGCTGTACGTGCTGTTCGGCCCGCTGTACAACCTCATGGCGCGGAAGCTCCCCGCCCGGATCGCCGCCGGGCTGGTGGTGGGGCTGGCCCTGGTGATCGTGGTGGGTGCCGTCGTGCTCTTCGCCAGCCTCGTACTGGATCAGGCCCAGAGCATCGCCCGCGGAGTCATCCACGGCCCGGTGCTGGACCGGCTGGGGGAACTCACCATCGCCGGCTATCCCGTCGGGCCCCGGCTGGCGGTCCTGGGCGAGGACTTCGTGACCTGGCTGGGGCGGAGCGCCTTCGGCCTGCTGGGCACCGCCACCCGCATCGGCCTCAACCTGACCATCGCGCTGTTCATCGTCTACTACCTGCTGGGCCGCCCCGGGGAGACCTGGGCCTCCGTCAAGCCGTACATCCCCTTCTCCAGCCAGAGCGCCGAGCTGCTGCGGATCCGCTTCCGGGACGTGACCATCTCCACCGTCATCGGCACCGGACTCATCGCCGCCGTCCAGGGTTGCCTGCTGGCCCTCGGCTTCTGGGTGACGGGACTCTCCAACGCGGTGTTCTGGGGGGTCGTGACGGTGGTGCTTGCGGTACTCCCCATCGTGGGCTCCGGAATGGTCTTCATCCCGGGAGCGCTGACCTTGGCCCTGGATGGCCGCTACGGCGCGGCGGCGACCCTCATCGTGCTGGGGTTGGTGGCCGGCAACATCGACGTGGTGATCCGGCCGGCGGTGTTCCGTCGCTATGCCCAGATCCATCCCCTGGTCACCCTGGTCGGCGCCATCGGCGGGATCGGCTATTTCGGCCTGCTCGGCATCCTCATCGGGCCGCTGGCGCTGTCGTACTTCTTCGAGCTGCTGCGCATCTACCGCCTGGAATACATCGCGCCCCAACGGGCAGCGGAGATGCCGGCCGGCGACCCGCCCCGGGAGCAGCCGACCCCGCCCCAGCCCGCCGCGGTGTAACGGCGCCGCCGACACGAGTGTGAAGGTGACCGGCTGGGGTCCGGCGCCGGATCGCCCGGTGGTTGCCCGGCTGCTGGGGGAGAACTAACCTTCGGCACCTTCACCACTTTCACCACCTCTGCATGAGCGCCAGCGCGACTCCCGAACCGACCCGCGGTCTCGACAACGTCATCGCCCTGCGGTCTGCCGTCTGCCAGCTGTCGGCGGAGGACGGCAGGCTGGCCTATCGTGGCTATGACGTCCGCGACCTGGGCGAGCGCTCCACCGCCGAAGAGACCGCCTACCTGCTGATTCACGGCCAGCTTCCCACTGGGGCCGAATTGCGGCTCTTCACCGGCCAGATCCGCGGCGCCCAGAAGCTCTCGGCCCCGATGCAGCGCGCGCTCAAGAACCTGCCGCCCTCCACCGACGCGATGGCCGCGCTCCGGGCGGTGCTGGCGGTGGCAGCGCTGGAGCAGCCGGTGAAGGTCCCGCCCGGACGGGACGATGCGCTGGCCCAGGGCACCCGGCTGCTGGGCCTTTCGCCCACGATTGTGGCGGCCTGGCATCGGCGGCGGAGCGACCAGCGCCCCATCGTGCCCCGCAAGAGCCTGAGCTACGCCGCCAACTTCCTGACCATGCTCACCGGTCAGATCCTCGATCCGGGAGCGGTGCGGGCCCTCGACTGTGCCATCATCCTGCGGGCCGACAACGAACTCAACCCCTCCACCTTCGCCGCCCGGGTGACCGCCGCCACCGGTGCCGACGTCTATGGCGCCGTGCTGGCCGCCCTCTCCGCCCTGGCCGGGCCGCGCCACGGCTGGCATGCCCGCAATGTGCTCACGACGCTGGAGGAGATCGGCGAACCGGAACAGGTGGCGGGCTGGGTGCGCGAGCGCCTCACCCAGAAGCGGAAGGTCCCCGGCTTCGGCCACGTCGTCTATCAGGGCGCCGACCCCCGCTCGGACCTGCTCCGGATCCTGGCCGAACAGGAGTGCCAGCGCGCCGGGCTGTGGCCCCTGTTTCGGACCGCACGAGAGCTCGAGATCGTCATGCAGCGGGAGGCGGGGCAGTATCCAATCGTGGACTTCTACCTCGCGCCGCTCTACCGCGCGGTGGGGATCCCGGCCGATCTCTTCACCGCGGTCTTCGCGCTGAGCCGCATGAGCGGCTGGGTCGCGCATGTGCTGGAGCAGTACGGTGATGAGAAGCTGCTGCGGCCCCGGGCGGAGTACATCGGGCCCGTGAACCAGGAGTACCGTCCGCTTCGCGGGCGGCGGTAGTCGTCCTCAACCAACCAGCCGATGCCGTTTGCCACTTCGCTGCTTCCCCAGGCGCCTGCGGGCCACCGTACGCCACTCCTCGCCCTGGCGGTGCCCGCCGGGCCCCTTCCCGCCTCGCTCGCGGCGGTGGACGCCGCCCTCGGTGGCGCGCTGGCCCGGGTCTACGCCTCCGGGGATTTCACGGGGAAGAAGGATGAGACGGTCCTGCTGCATCCGGCGGGGCCCACCGCGCGAGTGCTGCTGGTGGGCCTTGGCAAACCGGCCGAGAGCGGGCGCACGATGGTCAGGCGGGCTGCGGGGATCGCGGCCAAGCGGGCCCGCACCGTGGGCGTGCCGAGCCTGGCGTTCCACCTCACGCCGGAGGGACAGGGCGGACTGGGCCCCGGGGAGGCCGCGCAGGTGATGGCGGAGGGGCTCTGGTTCGGCGCCTGGCACTATGCCGATCTCAAGCAGCCACCCGAGGAGAAGAAGCCCGAACTCGAACGGGCGGAGATCCTGTTCGCGGGAGACCGCGCCCTGGCCGGGGCGGGGCACGCGGTGGGGGCGGCCATCGGCGCGGGCCAGTCGTTTACCCGGACCCTGCAGGTGCTGCCGGGCAACATGTGTACGCCGAGCTACCTGGCGGCGCAGGCCGGCGATCTCGTCAGGCGGCACGGCTTCAAGGGCCAGGTGCTGGACCTCCCCGCGCTCCGGGCGGAGAAGATGGGGGGCATCATCGCGGTGGGGCAGGGCAGCGCCGAAGAGCCCAAGTTCATCGTATTGGAGTACGAGGGCGCTCCCGGCGCTCCGGTGGTGCTGGTCGGCAAGGGCATCACCTTTGACACCGGCGGCATCTCGATCAAGCCCGCCGACAAGATGGAAGACATGAAGTTCGACATGTCTGGCGCCGCCGCGGTGCTGGGCACCTTCGAAATGCTGGGGCGGCTCAAGCCCAAGGCGCACGTCATCGGCCTGGTGGCGACCGCCGAGAACATGCCCAGCAGCACCGCGCTCAAGCCGGGCGACGTGGTGCGGAGCCATCTCGGCAAGACCGTCGAGATCGTCAACACCGACGCCGAAGGCCGGCTGGTGCTGATGGACGCGCTCTCCTACGCCCGCCGCTTCAAGCCGGCCTGCGTGGTGGATGCCGCCACCCTCACCGGCGCGGTGGTGGTGGCGCTGGGGCACTTCGCCTCGGGGCTCATGGGCACCGACGACGCCCTGATAGAAGAGGTGCGCCAGGCCGGCGAGCGGGCCGGCGAGCGCGGCTGGGTGCTGCCGCTGTGGGATGAGTACCGCGACCTGATCAAGTCCGATGTGGCCGACATCAAGAACTCCGGCGGCCGGCCCGCCGGCAGCATCTCGGCCGGGTGGTTCCTGCGTGAGTTTGCCGGCGACTACCCGTGGGTCCACGTGGACATCGCCGGGACCGCGTACAGCGACCGCGAGGACGCGGCCCGCGCAAAGGGACCCACCGGCAACCCGATGCGGCTGTTCGCGGAGCTGGTGCTGGGGCGGGCCGGGGCGTGACCCTCGACGGGTCCTGCGATGGGGCAGCACCGAGGCGAGGCGGTGGCCCCACCCCCTCACGTCTTGCAGGGCTTGCCCTCCTCACGCTGGCGCTCGCGGTCACTCCCCTCGCCGCCCAGATCCCGCAGGACACGATTCCCGCCGACACCCTCCAGCGAGACACCGTCAACACCACCGAACGCTACCTCGAGGCCCAGACGGCGGTCGGGGTGCGGCTGCCGGTGCTTCCGCATCTTGGCGCGGAGGGGCCGAGGGCCCCGCTCAGCCGGGTGGTGCTGGAGCGCGACTCCATCGACTGGGCGCTGGCCGAGACCGTCGGCGACCTGCTGCAGCGGGTGCCTGGAGTCTACCTCTGGCGCGCCGGCTGGCTGGGCCGCACCGAGTATCCCAACTACCAGGCCCGCGGTCCCGGCTCGGTCGAATACCTGCTCGACGGCATGCCGTACCTCCCCATCGGTCCCGACAGCGTCGGAGTGGATCCCTCATTCTTCTCCCTCAGCCTGTTCGAGCGGGTGGACATCGAGCGCTGGCCGGGGCTTCTCCGGGTGTACCTCTATACCCGGCGCCACCGGCTCAAGGCGCCGGGCTCCCGGATCGGTATCAGCTCCGGCGACAAGGAGGTCGCCCGCTACTCGGCGGCGCTGGAGCGGCGCTACCTCTCCGGGATGGGCTTCGGGATGGGCGGCGAGCGGATGGTCGCCCCCACCGCGACGGGCGAATCGAGCGACTTCGACATCACCAACATCTGGCTCATGCTGGGGTACATCCCCAGCGACCGGCTGGGGTTCCAGGCCCAGCTCCTCAACTCCACCCCTGACCGCAAGCGCTTCATCGACCAGGGTGACACCCTCGAGCTGGCGCTGAAGGGTCGGCGGAGCGACGCCCTGCTGCGCGGCTTCTGGCGCAGCCGCCCCGGCGATCAGGGACTCCGGGTGGATGTGCTCTTCGGCCGCACCGCCTGGAAGGGAATGGGCTTCAGCGACGAGATCCGGCAGGGCGGGGTGTCGGTCGGGTGGCGGAGCCCGACGGTCGGACTCACGGCGCGCGCGCTCAACCGGTCGCGCTTTACGCCGTGGGACTTCCGGGCCGATGCCGGCTGGGCCCCGACCGAGGGCGTGAGCCTCTCCGGGGAGGCCGGATTCCAGACCCACGACCGCGACCGGCGGAGCCGCTGGGTCGGGATCCGGGGCGGGCTCGACCTGCCGCTGGGCGTTGTAGCCGCGGCCTCCCTCCGCAGCGGGTCCATCGTGGCCGCCCCGACGCTGCTCACCGATGCGGCGCAGCAGGTCACCGACTGGCAGACCAGTCTCCGCTGGGAGCGGCGCTGGGCGGCGCTGGAGCTTGGCTATGCGCAGACCGACGCCTTCCGGCCGCCGTCGTACCGCCCCTTCCTGCCCCAGATCGCCGGCCTGGCGGAGGCGTCCAAGACCGAGTGGGTCACCGTCAACTGGCGGCTGGCACCGAAGCAGTGGTTCACGCTGGAAGGGTGGTACAGCGATCCGACCGGCTCCAGCACGCCGGACGGACTGCCCGCCACCCACTCGCTGACCACCGCGACGATCCGCTCCAAGTTCTGGCGCACCTTCCCCAGCGGGATCTTCGACCTCAAGGCCCAGGTCTCCTACGAGAGCTTTGGCGATGGAGTGATCGGGCGGGACAGCGCCGGCGCGGCGATTGCGCTCCCTGGCGCATCCTTCTGGCGGACGATGATCGAGATCCGGCTGGACAAGTTCATCCTCTACTGGGATCGCTACAACCTGCAGGCCAGCCGGAAGACCTATGTGCCGAGGTTCGGCATCCTGAATTTCGGGAGCACCTTCGGGGTGCGGTGGGAGTTCACGAACTAGGCGCCCCTCAGGCGCCCAGCTTCCTGATGGCAACACGCGCCAGCGCTACCGCCCGGTTGCGTACGGCTGCGGGGCCGCCGGTCCCGGTATCGTGCATCGTGACGACAAGGTAGAGATCCTCCCGGACCAGGACGGCCAGCTTGTTGACGACCGGGACCCAGCTGGCGCGTATCCCGACGCTGTCGACCGGGCTGACGTTGGGAAACCGCAGATTCGACTCATACGCCTGGGTCGCGCCCGGGGCGCCGCGGGCCATCGCGACCGTGACGGTCGGTGGCCGATCCTCGAGCCCGTACGTGCATTGCGCTCCCGCCCTCAGATTGCCCGAGGGGGTCGTGCTGTTGACCGGCACTCCGGTCACCTCGGCGATCTGATCGAACGAGACCAGGCTGCATGGCCCCGCCGGGTCCTGCCCGGCGGCGACGGACGTGGCGGTCGCGATGGCGATCGCCAGCAGCAGGACGGGGCGGGTCATTCGGTGGTCGGACATGGCACTCTCCCGGGTGAACGCCGTCGGGTCAGGATGGGGCACACTCTGGCGATGCAAGGCCTCTACCGCAGGAATGTATCCGGCTTGCCTGGCTTGGCCAGACGTCGGCTCCTCGGCGCCTTTGTTCTGCTCCCCGGGAACCGGACCGCCAGGACGCCAAGGACCGACCGTAGGCTTCCTTCGCGCCCTTGCGTGCGCCAGGACGCAAAGGCACACCGGCGGTTGCCGTGGCGTCCTTGCGGTGTAGTGTCTATGCAGTTGTATGCGGGGAGACCAGACCGCTGCGAAGGACCAGGAGGAATACCGCTATGGGGCGCTCGGGAACGCTGGCTGTGCTGGCGCTGGTCACGCTGCTGGCGTGCCGGAAGGAGGAGTTTGTGATGGATGGTGACACCCTGAAGGACTTTGCCGTCGGCTACACTGCCGCCTGGTGCAGCCAGGACCCGGCGCGGGTGGCCGCGTTCTTTGCCGAGGATGGGTCGCTCAAGGTCAATGCGGGAGCACCGGCGGTGGGCCGCCCGGCGATCACCGCGGTGGCACAGGGCTTCATGACCGCCTTTCCCGACATGATCGTGGCCATGGACAGCGTGGTGGCGGAGGGGAAGGGCGCACGCTACTACTGGACCCTCAGCGGCACCAATACCGGGCCCGGCGGAACCGGGCGCGCCGTACGGGTGAGTGGATACGAGGAATGGACCTTCGGTCCCGCCGGGCAGATCGCCAGGTCGCTGGGCCGGTTCGACGAGACCGAGTACCAGCGCCAACTCGATGGGGACATGGGCGGCTAGGCGCGGCGGGTGGGGGCGGGGACTTGACGCGACGCGGACGGGACCGATCTTCAGCGCCACCGTTGGTCTCACCCCTTCTGGAGGATTCCATGCGTACTGGCTACGCCGTTGTGAGTCTCGTTGTCGCTCTGACCGCCTGCCAGCCGACCGCCCCGGCGGGGCTGAGTTCCGCTGATCAGGCGGCTGTCCGGGCGGCTGACAACGCCGCCGCCCAGCACATCATCGCCAAGGACTGGACGGCCTGGGCCGGCGACTTCACCGAAGATGCCATCCTGCTGCCGCCCAACGGAGATCCGGTCACCGGCCGGGCGGGGATTACGGCCTGGGCCGAGGCCTTTCCGCCCTTCACCGATTTCACCGCCTCCCTTGAGGAAGTGGAAGGCCGGGGCGACCTGGCCTATGGCAGGGGCACCTATGCCATGATGATCACTCCGCCTGGCGCAGCGGGCCCGATACATGATCACGGCAAGTACCTCGCCATCTACCGGAAGCAGGCGGATGGCACCTGGAAGGCCAGCCGGGACATGTTCAACTCCGACGTCCCGCTCCCCGCGCCCCCGGCACCGGTCAAGTAGTTCGCCCCGCTGGCCCTGGCGTCTTCGCGGTACCGTGTCAATGCAGTAGTGCTGGTGGAACCAGACCGCCAAGGCGCGAAAGACCAAGCGCCGCATCCCCTCGCGCCTTGGCGCGCGCCAGGACGCAACGGCACACCGGCGGTGGCCCTGGCGTCTTCGCGGTGCTCACCGAGATCCAGGAGGAACAATGCGACCGCTGCCGCTGATCTGGCTCGCCCTGACCATCGGCTGCGCCGAGCGGGAGGCGCCGGGGCTGGACGAGGTCCGCTGGCTCGACCTGACCCACGACTTCTCCAGCGAGACCGTCTACTGGCCCACCGCGAAGCCCTTCGCGATGGAGGTGGTGAGCGCCGCCCGGACCCCGGCCGGCTTCTACTACGCCGCCAACAACTTCTCCGCCGCCGAGCACGGCGGCACTCACCTCGACGCGCCGGTGCACTTCGCCGAGGGGAAGTGGACCGCCGACCAGATCCCGCTGGAGCGGCTGATTGGTCCGGCGGTGACGGTAGACGTCTCGGCGCGCATGGAGGGCAAGGCGGACTATTTGGTGTCGCGGGAGGACCTGCTGCAGTGGGAGGCCGCCCACGGTCGCATGCCCGACAGCTCCATCGTGCTGATCCACACCGGCTGGGGACAGTTCTGGCCCGACCGGGCCCGCTACCTCGGCACCACCCGGGTGGGGCCCGAGGCGATCCCCGAGCTGCACTTCCCCGGCATCGACTCCGCCGCCGCCCGCTGGCTGGTGAATGAGCGCCGGGTCCGGGCGGTGGGGATCGATACGCCCAGCCTGGACTACGGCCAGTCGTCCACGTACGACAGCCACCAGATCCTCTTTGCTGCCAACATCCCCGGCTTCGAGAACGTCGCTCACCTTGAGCAGCTCCCACCCACCGGCGCCTGGATCGTGGCGCTGCCGATGAAGATCAAGGGTGGCAGCGGCGGCCCGCTCCGGATCGTGGCGGCGCTGCCGTAGTGGCCCCCGCTGGCCATTCGACGAGTATCCCCTTCGGAGGTCCCATGAACCTCGCCGACGCCAGCATCGCCCAGCTGCTCATCCCGGTCGAGAACGTCGAGCAGGGCATCGCGTTCTATCGGGACACCCTCGGGATCCCCTTCCTCTTTGCCGCCCCGCCGCAGATGGCGTTCTTCCGGTGCGGCGCGGTGAGGCTCCTGGTCGGCGTGATGCCCCCGGGCCAGGCCGCCCAGCGGGGGGCCACGGTCTACTTTCGGGTATCGGACATCAACGCCGTGTTCACCACCCTGAAGGCTGCCGGCGTCCGGTTCCAGGCCGAGCCACACGTGGTGAACCGCACTCCGCAGTCCGAGTTGTGGCTGGCTGAGTTCCTGGATCCGGACGGCAACCAGCTGGCGCTGATGAGCGAGGTGGCGCAGGGCTGAGCCATCGAACGCGACTGCCGCGGTTACCTTTCTGCCGCTTCCCGCGGGTGCGACCCGGGATGCGCCCGCGGTGCAGCGATCTTCCACGGCGAACGCTCCGGGGCGGGAGCCCCCGCTCCATGAACGATTCGGACGACGCAGTCCTGAGCAAGGTCCCCGAGGTCACCCTCCTCTTCTGGATCATCAAGATCGCCGCCACCACCCTGGGCGAGACCGGCGGCGACGCAGTCTCGATGTCCATGAACCTGGGCTACCTGGTGGGCACGGCGATCTTCGCGGTCATCTTCCTCGCGGCCGTCACCGCCCAGATCATCGCCCGGCGCTTCCACCCGGTGCTCTACTGGACCACGATCATCGCCACCACCACCGTGGGTACTACCCTGGCCGACTTCGTGGACCGCGACCTCGGCATCGGGTACCTGGGCGGCTCGCTGCTGCTGTTCGCGCTGCTCATGGGGTCGCTGTTCGCGTGGCACCGAACCCTCGGCTCGGTGTCGGTGAGCAGCGTGAGTTCACCCCGGGCGGAGATGTTCTACTGGGTGACCATCATGTTCTCCCAGACCCTGGGCACCGCCCTCGGCGACTGGACCGCCGACACCGCGGGGCTGGGCTATGGCGGGGCGGCGCTCATCTTCGGCGCCCTCCTGCTGGTGGTGGCGGGCGGCTATGTCTGGACCGCCATCTCCCACACCCTCCTGTTCTGGGCGGCGTTTATTCTCACCCGGCCGCTGGGCGCGGTGGTGGGAGACTTCCTCGACAAGCCGGTGAGTTCCGGCGGGCTCGCCCTCAGCCGGTACTCCGCGTCGGCGGTGCTGCTGGTGTTCGTGGCGGCCTGCATCGCCTTCTTCCCGCACCGCGCCGCAAAGGCGGGGCACTGAACCGATGCGGGCCCTTCCCTCCCGCCGGCAGTTCGCCCGGCACCTGGCCCGGAACGCCGGGATCGTGGTGCTGTTCGTGGTGCTCTCGCTCACGCTGGGTGCCGCCGGCTATCACCGGCTGGCGGGGCTGGCCTGGCTCGACGCATACCTCAATGCCTCGATGATCCTCACCGGGATGGGGCCGGTGGCGGAGCTCACCTCGCCCGGGGCAAAGGTCTTCGCCATCCTCTACACCCTCTACAGCGCCATGGCCTTCCTGACGGTGGCTGCCGTGCTCTTCGGGCCGATGGTCTCCCGGCTGCTGCACCGCTTCCACCTCGACCTGTCGGACGACGACCCGCCCGACCGCCCCGCACCTCCCCCGGCGGAGCGCTGAAGGGTGGGGGATCAGGCGGCGATTCCTCCTCCGGAGCCGCTGGAGGAGCTGTGGAGCCGGGCCCGACTGGCGCTGCTTGCTCCCTACCTGCTGGCGGGCGGCGCGCTCCTCGCGGGCATCCTGGCCCTCGGCGCCGAGATCGGGCACCACCTCCAGGGCATCGATGCCTGGATCATTGGACTGGGACCGGTGGCGGTGCTGGCCTTCATCCTTCTGTACGCCGTGCTCAGCTCGGTCTTCGTCCCCGACATCCTGTTCGGTATCGTCGCCGGCGCCAGCTTCGGCTTCCCGCGCGGACTGGCGGCGGTGGCCGCTGGTGCCGTGGCTGGGGCTGCGCTGCAGTACGGGCTCTCCCGCTTCTTCTTCCGCCAGCGGATCGAGGGCTTCGTGGCCGGAAGGCCGAGCCTCCGGGTCATCATGCATGCGGTGCGGTCGGACGAACTCCGGCTGCAGCTCCTGATCCGGCTCACCCCGCTCAACCGGGCCCTCACCAGTTACCTGCTGGGCGCGGCGGGGGTGCGGTTTGGCGGCTTCGTGGCCACGTGCCTGGTGCTGCTGCCCTCGCTCTGCCTCGAGGTCTACGCCGGCTACGCCGGCCGGCACCTGGCCCGGATGGCGGGCCGGACGCACCGGGCGGTGGTGCTGGAAGACCTGGCGATTGTCGCGGGGCTGGCCGCGGCGGTGGCGGTGATGGTGCTGGTCTCGCGGGCCGCGCGGCGGGCGCTGGATGCCGCCGCCGCGGCCGATGCGGCGGGTACGGCCTGAGCGATGCCCGCCACCGTGCATGCCCTGTCCACCGTGGTGCTCGTTGCCCACTGGCGGGGCCAGGACCGGACCGCTGTGCCGGGTGGGCGATGCCACTCGTCCCCTCTCGTGCGGGTCCCGACGCGAGGCCTCCCATGACCCGAGTCTCCCTTCGTTTCTTGCCGTATCTGCTCGCGGGCGCATCGCTGGCCTGCGGCAGCTCGGCCGCCACGGGGCCGTGCGTTCCGACCCCGGTGGATAGCGCCTGCCTGGCGGGACCGCCCACGTTCGTGGCGGTGGTCACCCGGATCACCCACGAGCGCGGCACCAGTCCCGCCGGGCCCATCGACCAGTACGACTTCTGGATGACCATCCCTCCGTCCCCGACACCCAACGTCGGCGTCGTGGCATGGGCGGGAGTACCGGTCTTCCTGCAGGTCGGCAGCGGCCCGCTGTACCCAACCATCCTCGCCACCATCCAGGTCGGGGACGAGGTGTCAGCCTGGGTGTCGGCCAACGCGGCGTACGGTTCGGAGGAAGCGCCGCCGGGCGCGCCGGCCCATCTGGGGCAGCAACTGGTGATCCAGCGGTGAAGCTGGGAGACCGGGGCTGGACGGACCGCTCCCCGGAGTTACACATTCACCCCAAGCCGAATTCGTCGTGGAGGTCCGCATGAACCCCATCGTTCGCAGCGCCGCCGGGCTCCTCGTGACGCTGCTCGCCACCGGTTGCGCCTCGTCGGAGCCGGGCAGCGCGGGGCCCAGCGGCCCGGCGCTGGCCACGGGTGAGGTGGTGACCGCGCCGGCCGCGGTGCGCTACAACCCCATCGAAGGCGGCTGCTGGTCGCTGGAGGTGGAGGGACGAGGGCACTACCAGCCGCTCAGCCTGCCGCAGCTCTACAAACAGGACGGGACGGCGGTGACGGTGACCATCCGCGGCGCCCAGGGGTACGTCGGATTCTGCCCGCACCCATACGTCTTTCTGGACAGCATCGCGCCCCGCTGACGCGGGCACCGACCCCACTCTTCAGGCCACGCCGATGACGTTCGTCAGACGCCTGTACCTGATCGCCGGGAGCTACGGACTCCTGGTCCTGCTGCCCCAGTATTTCCTCGAAGAGAGAATCGGCCGGGACGCTCCGCCGCCGATCACCCACCCGGAGCACTTCTACGGCTTCCTGGGCGTGGCGCTCGCCTGGCAGCTGCTGTTTCTGCTGATCGCCCGGGACCCGGTGCGCTACCGGCTGGCGATGCTGCCGGCGGTGGTGGAGAAGTACTCCTTCGGCCTCGCGGTGGTGGTGCTGTTCCTGCAGCAGCGGGTGGGACCGCCGGTGCTGGCCGCCGGGCTGGTGGACCTGGTGCTGGGGAGCCTGTTCGTGGTGGCGTTCCGGCTGACGCCGAAGGCCGGAGCCTGAGCCTGGTCGGGAACTCCTTCGCCCGGTCCCGGCTATCTTGAAGACCGGCTCCATGGTGGGGCCGGTTTTCACCGCAGGAGACCGCCATGTCCATCCGACCCGTCCGCGAGATCGTCCAGTCCCAGCCCGCCATCGAGGGCGCCGGGGTGCGGCTCCGCCGCGCCTTCGGCTTCGGCAAGACCGACGACTTCGATCCGTTCCTCCTGTTCGACGACTTCCGCAACGACCGCCCCGCCGACTACATGGCCGGCTTCCCATGGCACCCGCACCGGGGGATCGAGACCATCACCTACGTGCTGGCCGGCACGGTGGAGCACCGCGACAGCCTGGGCAACCAGGGGAGTCTCGGCGCCGGCGACGTGCAGTGGATGACCGCGGGGCGGGGGATCATGCACCAGGAGATGCCGCAGGGCGATCCCGCCGGCCGGATGCACGGTTTCCAGCTCTGGGCCAACCTCCCGGCCAAGCAGAAGATGACCAACCCCCGCTACCAGGACATCGGGGCGAAGGACATCCCCACCGTCACCGACGACGACGGCACCGTGGTGCGGGTGGTGACCGGCGACTTCTGGGGGAAGCGCGGGCCGGTCGAGGGGGTGGCCGCCGATCCGCAGTACCTCGACGTGTCGGTCCCCGCCGGCAAGCGGAAGCGGCTCCCGGTGGAGACGACCCGCAACGCCTTTGCCTATGTGTTCGAGGGGTCCGGCAGCTTCCGCGACGCCTCAGCGCCGCAGGGGGTGGTGACCGAGACGGTGGGCGCCGCCGGCCTGGGCCCCACCGTGGTGGATGAGGCCGGCAACCGTTCTTTGGTGCTGTTCGACCGGGGCGACGAGATCGTGGTGCAGGCGGGCGAGCAGGGGATCCGCTTCCTGCTGGTCTCGGGCCAGCCACTGCGCGAGCCGGTGGCCTGGTACGGCCCCATCGTCATGAACACCCACGCCGAGCTGGAGCAGGCGGTGCGGGAGCTGAACGAGGGGACGTTCATCCGGTAGGCGGCTCCGGCCGTTCGTGGATCGCCCGTCCGCCCGTCCGCCCGTCCGACCGTCTGGCTGTCGGTGGCCGCCGTCGCCGCCATGCGCCGCTCTCGCTCGTCGAGCTGGCCGCAAGGGATCGGT
>CAYUYF010000041.1:0-3655 GCA_964449145.1 uncultured Gemmatimonadaceae bacterium
GCGATCAGCTCCACCCGGTCGGCGTCCGGCCCGTGCAGCCCGCGGGCCAGCTCGTAGAAGATCCCGTGATGGGCGGCCATGCCGATGCCAACCTCGCACTCTTCCCGCACCCGGTCCAGCAGCGTGAGCAGCATCGCCACGATATGATCCGCCGGAATGCCCTTGGCGTAGAACATCGCGGTGTTGTCCGCCGCCCAGGTCCCGATGGGCACCCCGCCAATGGCGCGGCCGTAGGCGTGCACCAGCTCCTTGGGGCGGCTCACCATCGCAAGAATCTCGATGAGCGAGCGCTCCTGGGTGAGGCGGGTCAGGCCCGCGGCGTCGGAGGCGACGACGATGCCGCGAAGGGTGAAGGGACCCAGCAACTCGCGCGCGGCAGCCACGGTCTGGTCGCTGCGGGTCCAGGCGGCAATGACCTCCAGCGGCAGCGCCTCGCCGGCGTCGGCGGGGAGGTCGAAGAATCCGGGTGGGAAGCGGAGGGGGGAGAAACGGGGCATGGCCGATTCAGCGATCTGCCAGCGGCACGGCAACCACGCCGCCGGCCGCCGGGTGCCTGCGGGTTGCGGCGCTCACTCGTTGATCCCCTGCACATACCCCCAGCTCTCACGCGCAAACTCCATCGGGTCAGCGGCATCGTCCTGTTCGATGAACCAGTGCTCGACGCCGGCCCGCTTCGCGGCGGCCAGGAGGGTGACCCAGGGCATGGTGCCCCGGCCGACGGTGACCTGGCGGCCGTCGGTGGCGCGGTCCTTGATGTGGACCAGGCGGAACCGGTGCGGGTAGCGCTCGAGCAGCTCCAGGCTGTCGGCGCCGCCGTCGCGGGCCCAGAAGAGGTCCAGTTCGAAGGTGACGAGGTCCCGGTCGGTGTGCTGCATCAGCAAGTCGTAACCGCTGCTGCTCCCGGTCAGCGGGGCGAACTCGAACTGGTGGTTGTGGTAGCCCAGCCGCAACCCCAGGCCGTCGAGCGCCTTCCCCAGCCGGTTGAACGCCAGGGCGACTGCGGTATAGCCGGCGAGGCTGCGCCGCGACTGGTCGAGCCACGGGACGATCAGGTAGCGGTGGCCCAGGGTCAGCGCGTCGGCGGCCACCTGGTCGAAGCGCTGCTCCAGGTCCTCGAGGCTCACATGGCCGGCGGGCGCGCGCAGGCCGGCCCGGTCGAGCATCTCGCGCGCGCTGGCGGCGGGGTGCCCATACAGCCCGGCGAACTCCACCTCCTCGTAGCCGATCGCGCCGAGGGCGGCGAGGGTGCCGTCGAGGTCCTCGCGGGCCTGGTCGCGGACGGTGTAGAGCTGAAGGCCCAGCGGCCGGCGATGGCCCGGGCGGGGCTGCAGGAGCACCGGGGCGATGCCCGCGGCGACGCCGAGGGTCAGGAGAAAATCCCGGCGCGAGGATTTTCCGGCCCCAACCGGCGCGCCGGATACCGGGTGAGCGGTCATGCCCGGCAAGGTACCCGGCGGTGGAAGGGGCGTCCAGCGACGCGCCGTGTCGGTGGTCACCAGACCTTCCGCTGGCCCCGGGCGGCGGATATTGTTGGGCTGTTGCCCCCCTCTCGCCGAGTCTCCCATGCCGTCAGCATTGCGCGGCGCACTGGTCGCTGCGTCCCTCTTCGCCTTCGCGTCCTGCCTCCCCGCGCAGACCGGAGCGCCCGACGTGGTTAACACCCTGACCGCGCGGGAGCGGCGGGAGGGATGGACGCTGCTGTTCGATGGCGCCACCACCCGGGGCTGGCGCGGATACCGGAAGCCGGACATGCCCGCCGGCTGGCAGGTGGACGACGGGGCCCTTACCCGCGTCGCCCCGGCCGGCGACATCATCACCGAGCGGCAGTTCAAGGACTTCGAGCTGGTGCTGGAGTGGAAGATCGCTCCCGGCGGGAACAGCGGGATCTTCTTTCGGGTGACCGAGGAAGGGGAGGAGGCCTACCACACCGGCCCCGAGATGCAGGTCCTGGACGACGCCGCCCATCCCGATGGCCAGAGCCGTCTCACCTCGGCGGGCGCCGCCTACGGGCTGTATCCCTCGCCCGCGGGGATCGTGAAGCCGGCGGGCGAGTGGAACCAGGTCCGGCTGGTGGTGAAGGGCCCCATGGTCGAGCAGTGGCTCAACGGCGTGAAGGTGGTGGCGTACGAGCTGCTGAGCCCCGAGTGGCAGCGGAAGGTGGCGGCCAGCAAGTTCGGCGAGTGGCCCGGGTATGGCCGCGCCCGCAGCGGCCACATCGCGCTGCAGGACCACGGCGACCGGGTGGCCTTCCGTGGCATCAAGATCCGGGAACTGGACTCCCCCTAACCCCACGACCATGCTCCGCTTCAAGCTTTCCGCCATGATGTTTCTCCAGTACTTCATCTGGGGAGCATGGTTCGTCACGTTAGGCACTTACCTGGGGACGACCCTCCGGTTCGACGGCCCCCAGATCGGGGCCGCCTACGGCACCATGGCGATCGGGGCGATTGTCGCCCCGTTCTTCGTGGGGATGATCGCGGACCGGTTCTTCGCCACCCAGAAGATCCTGGCGCTGCTGCACCTGGTGGGGGCGGGGCTGATCTACTGGGCCTCCCACGAGCAGGGATTCGGCACCTTCTACCCGCTGCTCATCGGCTACGCGATCTGCTACGCGCCCACGCTGGCGCTGACAAATTCGCTCGCCTTTGACAACATGAAGGACCCGGCGAAGGAGTTTCCGCTGGTCCGCGTGCTGGGCACGATCGGCTGGATCGTGGCCAGCTGGATCGTCAGCGGGCGGCTGGAGTCCACGGCCGTTCCGATGCAGATCGCGGCCGGTGCGTCGGTGGCGCTGGGACTGCTGTCGTTCTTCCTGCCGGACACCCCGCCGCATGCCGCCGGCAAGCCGCTCTCGATGCGGGACGTCCTGGGCCTGGACGCGCTGGCGCTGATGAAGGACCGGTCATTCGCGACGTTCGTCATCGGCTCGTTCCTGCTCTGTATCCCGCTGCAGTTCTACTACGCCTTCACCAACCTGTTCCTCAACGAGACGGGCATGCCATCGGCGGCGGGGATCATGTCGCTGGGCCAGATGTCCGAGATCCTCTTCATGCTGGCGCTGCCGGTGCTGCTGAGCCGCTACGGCATCAAGGTCGTGCTGCTGGTAGGGATGGCGGCCTGGAGCGTACGGTACCTGCTGTTTGCCAACGGAGACCTTGGCGGCGGGGCGTGGATGCTGTACGCCGGCATCCTGCTGCACGGGGTGTGTTACGACTTCTTCTTTGTCACCGGCCAGATCTACGTGGACCGTCAGGCAGGCCAGAAGATCCGGGCCGCCGCGCAGGGGTTTCTCACGTTTGTCACCCAGGGTCTCGGCTACCTGATCGGGAGCTTCGTCTCAGGGGTGGTCGTGCAGCAGTTCGTGCTGCCCGGCGGCGCCGGCCACGACTGGCACAGCATCTGGCTCCGCCCCGCCATCGGCGCGGCGGTGATTCTACTGATCTTCGCCTTCCTGTTCCGGCCGCGGGAGTCGCGCGCGGCGTAGACGACCCGGTCCCGTCGCCCGGGAACTGCACCACCAAGGCGTGACGGCGGTTCTCATCCGCGGCGTTGCGGTTGAACATGACAACAGCACCGCCAAGGCGCGATGGCGGTCCCCATCGTTTCACTGGGTAGGAGAACGCGAAGACGCGAGGAACCCTTTGCGTCTTTGCGG
>CAYUYF010000041.1:3755-26466 GCA_964449145.1 uncultured Gemmatimonadaceae bacterium
CTTTGCGTCTTTGCGGCTGAGATGGGAGCGGTGCTCGGACGGCGGTCCTTCGCGGCTTTGCGGTGGTTTCCACGGAAGTTCCTCGCGCCGTCGCTGCAAGGAATTGGTTGTCGCCGGGATATCATTGGCGGTAGCTGTTGCTGGATGCATGACCGAGTCGAGCTGGAACGGATTGCGACCGTCGTCGTGGGCTCCATCTACGGGGTGCACCGGGCGCTCGGCCCTGGACTCCTGGAATCGGCCTACCGTGCCTGCCTGGCGTACGAGCTTCAACGGCGTGGGCTGCACCTGCAGAGCGAAGTGCCGTTTCCCGTCCACTATGATGGCCTCAACCTGGGCGTTGGCTATCGGGCGGACCTCCTGGTGGAGGATGCAATCATCGTCGAGAACAAGGCGGTGCCGGCCTTGGCCCCGATTCATCAGGCCCAGCTCCTCACCTACCTCAAGCTCGCCGGTCTGAAACTGGGCTTTCTGGTCAACTGGAACGTTCCGCTGATCAAGCAGGGCATCAAGCGCATGGTGAATGGTTTGTAGCCCGGCCACGGTCCGGAGAACGGAGGAGGCATGGCAAGGAACAAGGTCAGCCGCCGCGAGTTCGTGGGAACGGCGGCCGGCGCCGCGGGGCTGTTTCACATCGTCCCCCGCCACGTGCTCGGCCGAGGCTATCGCGCGCCGAGCGACACGCTCAACATCGCCTGCATCGGCGCCGGCGGCATGGGCCGCAATGACATCCGTGGTGTGGAGGGTGAGAACCTCGTCGCCTTTGCCGATGTGGACTGGAACCAGGCCGAAGATGCCTTCCGCTCCTATCCCAAGGTCCGGCGATACCGCGACTACCGGGAGATGCTGGACAAGGAGGCGCGGAACATCGACGCCGTCACCGTGTCCACCCCCGATCACAGTCACGCCGCCGCCGCGCTCCTTGCCCTGCGGGCCGGGAAGCACGTCTACTGCCAGAAGCCGCTGGCCCGGACCCTCGGCGAGGTGCGCGCGCTCATGCAGGAGGCGGCCCGCCGCCCCCGGCAGGCGACCCAGATGGGCAACCAGGGGCACACCTTTGACGGCATGCGGGTCATGCGCGAGTGGGTCGACGCCGGCGTCATCGGCCCGGTGCGCGAGGTCCACTACTGGACCAACCGCCCGATCTGGGCGCAGGGGATGGATCGCCCTACCCAGGCCCACAACGTCCCGCCGCATCTCGACTGGAATCTCTGGCTCGGCCCCGCGCCGGAGCGGCCCTACAACCCGGCCTACGCGCCGTTCAGCTGGCGCGGCTGGTGGGACTTCGGCACGGGCGCCCTGGGCGACATGGCCTGTCACGGCATGGACGCCGCCTTCTGGGCCTTCGACCTCGGCTTCCCCACCCGGGTGGAGCCGGAGACCTCCAAGCTCTATCCCGAGTCGGCCCCCAAGTTCTCCCGCGTCACCTATGATTTCCCCGCCAAGGGAAATCGCGGCCCCATCACCGTGTACTGGCGGGACGGTGGACTCTGGCCGCCCCGGCCGGCACAGCTCCCCGCCGGGCTGAACTGGCCCCCCGAGGAGATCGGCGGCCAGATGTGGGTCGGCGAGAGCGGGGCGATTCTCGCCGGGATCTACGGAGAGAACCCGCGGGTACTGGATGCCGCGAAGGATGCCGAGCTCAAGGCCACGCCGCTGCCGCAGAAGTATCCGCGTTCTCCGGGGGTCCATACGGAGTGGCTGAATGCCATCCGCTCGGGCGGTCAGCCCAACTCCACGTTTCATGGGCACGCCGGTCCGCTCACGGAGATGGTGCTGCTCGGCTGCCTCGCCGTCCGGGCCGGCCAGCCGCTGGTGGTGGACCCGTCGAGCGGCGCGGTCACCAACGTGAACCTGCCGGAGGAGTGGCTGCGGCCGGTCTATCGCCGCGGCTGGTCCCTGTGAGCAGCCGGGGCAAGCTGCTCCAGGTGCTGGGAGTCGCCTTTGGAGTTGCGGTGATCATCGGCAACACCATCCTGGTCGGCATCCTCCGCACCCCGGGCGACGTTGCCGGGCGGATGCCGAGTGTGGCGCTGTTCCTTGGAGTGTGGATCGTCGGTGGCCTGTATGCGCTGCTTGGCGCCATGTCGCTGGCGGAGCCGGGCACAATGGTGGCGGAGTCGGGTGGCCAGTATGTGTTCGTCCGCCGGGGCCTCGGGGAGTATCCCGGCTTTGTGGTGGGCTGGAACGACTGGCTCTCCACCTGTGCCACCGTTTCCCTCGGCGGCATGGTCTTCGCCGAGTACCTCGAGCCGATGTTTCCGGCGATGGCGGGGCGCCGGATGGCGGTCGCGGTGGCGCTGGTGCTGGTGTTCGGCCTGCTCCTGTGGCGCGGGATCCGGGTCGGGGACGTGGCGCAGCAGCTCCTCAGCGCCCTCAAGGCGCTCGCCTTCGGGCTGCTCATCGGTGTCTGCCTGCTGCTGCCGGTGCCGGCGCGTGAGCTGGCATCCCCCGCGGCGCTGCCAGGGGGGATGGCCATGGTCACCGCCATCGTCCTCGCGCTGCAGGCGGTCATCTACACCTACGACGGCTGGACCGGGCCGCTGTACTTCGGCGAGGAGGTCAAGGACCCCGGGCGAGGCATTCCCCGCGCCATGGCCTTCGGGGTGCTGCTGGTTATCCTGATCTACGTGCTGGTGAATGTGGCCTTCGTCCGGGTGGTGGGCATCGAGAAGATGGCCGGCGATCCATTCGTGGCGGCCACCGCGGGGAAAGTCCTGTTCGGTGAACGGGGAGACCTGATCATCCGGTCGCTCGTGCTGCTCTCGATCCTGAGCGGGATGAACGCCTGCCTGCTCATGGCGCCACGCGTGGTGCTGGCGATGAGCCGGGACCGGCTCCTCCCGGGTGGGTTCGAGTCGGTCAATCCCGGCGGGACCCCGACGGTGGGGCACTGGTCCAGTGTGGGGGTGGCGCTGGCGTTCATCATCAGCGGCACGTTCAACACCGTGCTGGCGGTCTGTGCGTTCTTCTTCGTGGCCAGCTATACCCTCTCGTTCCTGAGCGTCTTTGCGCTCCGCCGGAAGGAACCCGCTACACCCCGGCCGTACCGGGTCCCCGGCTATCCGTACACCACCGGGCTGGTCCTGCTGGCCTCTGTCGCGTTCCTGGTGGGTTCGGTGATCACCGACTGGGGCAACAGCTGGAAGTCCCTGCTGCTGCTGGTGCTCAGCTATCCGGTGTACCGGGTCATCATCGCCAACCGACGCCCCGCCTGACATGCGATTCACCCGGGCCATCGTCCGTCCGCCGGCGGCGACCTTCGCCGCCGGGATTACCACGTCGAGCCTGGGTGCACCGGACCTGCCGCTCGCCCTCAAGCAGCACGAGGCGTACTGCCAGTCGCTGCAGCGCCTGGGGCTCGCTCTGATCCGGCTGCCGCCCGATCCGGGTTTCCCCGATTCGACCTTCGTGGAGGACACGGCGATCGTCACGCCACGCGGCGCCATCCTCACCCGGCCGGGCGCCGCCAGCCGCGCCGGCGAAGTGACGGCCATCGGGGCCGTGCTGCGGGAGTGGTTCCCCGACCTGGGAGAGATCACGGCTGGCGGCACGGTAGACGGCGGGGATGTCTGTGAGGCGGGCCCGCACTATTTCATCGGCCTGTCGGAGCGCACCAACCCCGAAGGCGCGGCCCAGCTGGCCGAGTGGCTGGAGCGGCGGGGACTGACCTCCAGTCTGATTGATATCCGCGGGATCCCCGGCCTGCTGCACCTGAAGACCGGGCTCTCGTGGCTGGGTGGACGGCGGCTGCTCGCGACCGGGGAGATCACCGGGCACGCCGCCCTGGGTGGGTGGGAGGTGGTGCGGGTACCGGAGGGAGAGGACTACGCGGCCAACTGCATCCGGGTCAACGAGGCGCTGCTGGTCGCCCGGGGGTTCCCGGCGACCAGCGCGCTGCTCGGCGAACTCGGCTATGACCTGGTGCCGCTGCCCATGACCGAGTATCGCAAGATGGACGGCGGCCTGAGCTGTCTCTCGGTGCGATGGTAGGTCAGGGCAGCTGGGCGAGTGCGTCCTTCACCCAGCGGCTGTCGGGGAACTGCTCGGCCAGCGCCGTGAGGACCGCACGGGCCGACTCGGGCTGCCCCGCGGCGACGTAGGCCTCACTCCGCAGCAGCCCGACCCGCAGCGCCGCCCGGGTGTCCTCCGCCGGCAGGGTCAGCTGGGCCAGGGTCTCGAGCGCCCGCGCGGGGTCCTTCCGGTCCCGCAGGGTGGACTCGATCAGCAGCAGCTGGATGCCGAAGTCGCTGGGACGCTGGCGCGCCAGCTCCTCGGTGAGTCGCGCCGCCTCGGCGGAATCCCCGGCGGCGCGCTTGACGCGGGCCTGGTGATACAACCCCGCCACCAGCAGCTGCTCCACGTCGGCGGGATCGCCGCTCCGGGTGCCCACGCCACCGGCATAGCTGTAGACCACCTCGCCGCCATGCTCGGCCGCCTCGTAGATGTAGAAGCAACCCACCAGCCCGACCACCCCGGAGGCGATCCGCAGCCACTTCACCTGGGCGGTCCGCTGCATGAAGACCAGGGCGCCGATCTCCAGCAGCGCCACCACCAGGAAGATGTTCCGGGCCATCTCGCCCAGTTCCTCGTGCTCGTGTACCGCGTCTCCGGCGCCGGGAATCCGTTCCGCCACGCCGTGGGCATCGGAGCCGGACTGCACCGCCAGGACCGCGGCGATACCGGCGAGGATCAGCAGCGTGCTGGCCGCCGCGCCGGTCCACTCGAGCTTCCCGGTGAGCGAGATCAGCCGAAGGGCAACGCCGAGCAGGCCGAGGACCACGACGAAGTGAACGATCTGGGGATGAAAGACGCCGATATCAGGCATGAGGGACTTTGTGGTGGAGGGTGAGCGCAGGAGTCTCAGGGCTTCGGGACCGCACGGCCGACAATAATAGTGATGTTGTCGCTGCCGCCATCGTCCAGGGCATCCTGCAGCAGGGCCTCGCAGACCTGCTTGGCAGAGGTCATTGCGGCCAGGCGTTCACGGATCCGGTCGTCAGTCACATGCTTGGTGAGACCGTCGCTGCAGATCAGATGAACGAGCCCCCAGGACGCGGGCAGCCGGGTGACCACCGGCGCGGTCTGGCTGCCACCGATGGAACTCGACAGCACGTGGGCCCACCGGGTGCTCAGCGCCTGGGACCGGGTGAAGACGCCCTGGTCGATCAGCTCCTCCGCCATGGTCTGGTCCCGGGTGACCTGCAGCAGCTTGCCATCGCTATACATGTAATAGCGGGAATCTCCCACCTGCAGCAGGTAGTACCAGGGCCACACGCCGAACCAGAGGGTGAGGGTCGTGGCCATGCCCTCGAGGTCGGAGTCTTCCTTGGCGCGGCGCACCACCTCGGAGTGGATCTGCATGGCCGCATCCTGCAGGGCCTCGGTGAAGTCCGCCTCCGGCCCGTCGCTGCTGTAGTACACCTGCATGCTCTGGGTGATGTACGCGGTGGCGTGCTCCAGGGCGAGGCGACTCGCTTCCTCCCCCTTGTTGCCTCCGCCCACCCCGTCCGCGGCCATGGCGATAAACGCGACGCGCTCATCCTCGATCCTGCGCTGGTGCAGGTCGGGGAGGCTCGTGAGGTAGACTTCCAGTCGCTTCCGGAGTGCGCCCATGAAAAAATGGTCCTGATTGTTCTTGCGCACCTTGCCGGGGTGAGTCAGCCCGAAGAAGTCGATCTCGTTATCGTGCGGCCTGCGCTCCGTGGTCGGACCGGCGGAGCCCGGTGCCGTCATGAATCCTCCCGTGGTATGGTTCGGCCAGGTACGCCGGCCGGGGATGCTCAATGCAAGATGCAGGGACCCGGGGTCTACCGCCAGCGCGGGGCCGGGCACTGTTGGGCGGGCGGGACCGGACGTAAGATCACCTGATCACCACCCCGAGGCGCATGCATCCCCTTGCCGGCACGCCCGCTCCCGACGATCGCCTGATTGACGTGGCGGCGCTCTCCCGCGCCTATGCCGGACGGCGCCCCGATCCGGAAGTTCCCGGCGAGCTGGCAAGCTTCGGCACCAGCGGACATCGGGGCAGCCCCGAGGACGGCACGTTCAACGAGGCCCACATCCTCGCCATCACGCAGGCCATCTGCGAGCATCGCGCGGCCCAGCGCATTACCGGCCCGCTGTACGTCGGCAAGGACACCCACGCCGCCTCGCGGCCCGCCGAGCGGACCGCGCTGGAGGTTCTCAGCGGCAACGGCGTCGCCGCGGTGGTGCAGACGGGAGACGGGTACACGCCAACCCCGGTGGTGAGCCGCGCGATCCTCCGCTGGAACGCGGCGCACCCTGCCAGTCAGGCCGACGGTGTCGTCATCACCCCGTCCCACAATCCTCCGCGCGACGGTGGCTTCAAGTACAACCCGCCCAACGGTGGGCCGGCGGATACCGACGTCACTGGCTGGATCCAGCAGCGCGCCAACGCCCTGCTCCGCGAGGGCAACAGCGCCGTCCGCCGCGCCGCGCCTGGTCCGCGCAGCGAGGACCTGGCGACGCCCTATGTCGAGGATTTGGCCGGCGCCATTGACCTGGAGGCCATCCGGAAGGCCGGCCTCCGGATCGGGGTGGACCCGATGGGCGGCGCATCGGTGGACTACTGGCCCAGGATCGCCGCGCGGTACGGGCTGGACCTGACCGTGGTGAACGACGTCGTGGACCCGACGTTCCGGTTCATGACGCTGGATCACGACGGCAGCATCCGGATGGACTGTTCCAGTCCTCACGCCATGGCGGGGCTGCTCGCGCTCAAGAACAAGTTCCGCATCGCCTTCGGCAGCGATCCCGACGCCGACCGGCACGGTATCGTGACGCCCGGCGCCGGGCTGCTCAACCCGAATCATTTCCTGGCCGTCGCGATTGATTACCTGCTGACCCATCGCCCCGGATGGCCGGTGGAGGCGGCGGTGGGGAAGACGCTGGTTTCCAGCGCCCTGATAGACCGGGTGGTGGCGCGCCACCGGCGGCGGCTGTATGAGGTACCGGTGGGGTTCAAGTGGTTCACCCCGGGGCTGTTCGACGGCAGCGTCTGTTTCGGCGGCGAGGAAAGCGCCGGCGCCAGCTTCCTCCAGCAGGATGGCGCCGTGTGGACCACCGACAAGGACGGTATCCTGCTCTGCCTGCTGGCCGCCGAGATCACGGCGGTGACCGGCCAGGACCCCGGCGAACACTACCGCCGCCTCACCGCCGAGCTGGGTGCGCCCAGCTACCGGCGGATCGACACTCCCTGCACCCCGGCCGAGAAGGCGGCGTTCAAGCGGCTGGTCCCCGGTGCCATCGCGGCGGCGTCCCTCGCCGGCGACCCGATCACCGCGAAACTCACCACGGCGCCGGGGAACGGCGCGGCGATCGGGGGGCTCAAGGTGACGACCGGCAGCGGCTGGTTTGCGGCTCGGCCATCGGGGACCGAAAATGTCTACAAGCTGTACGCCGAGAGCTTCCGCGACGAGGCCCACCTCGCGCGGGTCGTCACGGAAGCCCAGGGACTGCTGCGGGTGGCGCTGGCGTAGGCCGTCGGGGCGGTGGTTGGCTCAACCCAGGGGGATCTCATGACGTGGCCGGTGGTGGTCGATGTGCTTCGCCTCGATCTCCTGCTCAGTCTGGTCGTGGCCGCCATTCTCGGCGCCGCCATCGGCATGGAACGGGAGATCCAGGGCAAATCGGCTGGGCTGCGGACCAATGCGCTCATCTGTGTCGGCGCCTGTCTCTTCACCGAGCTCTCGATAGCCCTCACCGGGCCTGGCACGGGGGATCCCTCGCGGGTCGCCGCACAGATCGTCACCGGGGTTGGATTCATCGGCGCCGGTACCATCATGCGGGGCCGGGGCTCGGTGACGGGACTCACCACCGCCGCCACGATCTGGCTGGTGGCGGCGGTCGGGATGGCCGTCGGAGCGGGCTGGCTGATGGAGGCGGCGGGTGCGACGCTGCTCACGCTGGTGGTGCTCTCGGTGCTCGGCCGGCTGGAGGCGCACCTCGAGTTCAAGTCGGGGTCCAGCGAGGTCCGGCTCCGGCTCAAGGCGGATGAACGCTACCTGGAGCGAATCGAGGAGATCGTGGGGGAGTCGGGTGCCCGGGTGGAGAACCTCGATACCACCGTGACTGGAGACGAGATGACGGTGCGCCTCAAGATGCGCGGCGTGCGGCACGCGCGCGACAAGGCCAAGCTGAAGGTCATGCGCGCCACCGGGATCTGGTCGGTGACCGACCTCGACCGGGAAGGTGGAGGGGGGGAGCCCCCACCGCAAAAGGAGAGCTGAGCCGGCGCCGCCGCTAGCGCCCGCCCGCCAGCTCGGCCCGGGTGGTGGCGTCGGCGTCCTTCCAGTTGGCGGCGAGCTGTTCCTCCGCCTGGCGGGCCACGACTGGATCCCCCGCCTCCCGGGCCGCGCGCATCAATCCCAGCAGCGCCCGGGAGCGGCCCGGCGCCAGCTCCAGCGCCCGGGAGAAGGACCGTTGTGCCTCCCCCGCCTGTCCCGCGGCCAGCAGGTATTCTCCCAGCAGCTCATAGGTCGGCTTGACGATGTCGGGCGGGCCGAACTCCGCCGGCAGGTCATCTTCCACGCCTGCCGCCTGACGCAGCAGCGCGATGGCCGCCGGCCGGTCGCCGCGCGCCCAGAGGAGCCGGGCCCGGAGCTGGCTGGCGAGGATTCCCGGTACTCCCGGACCGGAGCCGTCCCCGGCCCGGCTTATGGCCGCCAGCCGATCCAGCCTGACCAGGGCGCTGTCCGCGACCTCCAGGTGGCCCAGCGCCAGGTGCGCCACGGCGGTGGCGTAGCCATCCATCGCCTTGGCGGTGGCCGAGGCGCGGGTGGTGTCGAGGTCCCACATCAGGGCGGGATCGGTCCAGCTCTCGGTCATGATCAGGTGGTGGGCCCGCATCCCCAGGAGATAACCTTCCTGACGGGCGTTGCCGGCAAGCATCTGCCGCCGCACCAGCTCCAGGTGCTCCCGGGCGGCGGCGTACTTCCCCTGCTGCAGCAGTCCGTAACCCAGCCACGCGGTGTAGTGTCCCGGTCGCCACCGGGTCCGGTCCCGGCCGGAGGCAACGGCATTCTGGGCCACCGTCTCGTCCCACATGCCGAGTGCCAGGAAGATGTGGGTGGTCATGTGCTGCGCGTGATCGGCGTCCGCGGCGATGCGGGAATACTCCCGGGCCGCGAACAGCCCCAACGGGGCGTGGGTCGGATCGTCGAAGGCGTGAATGATGTAGTGCAGCGCCCCGGGATGGGCGGGATTGCGCCGGTTCACCTCCAGGGCCAGGGCTCCCGCGCTCATGTAGGCGGGGATATTGCGGACCGCCTGACTCAGGCCCATCAGCGACAAGGCGTAGAAGGTCTTCGCTTCATCGTCTGAGGGCGCATCGCCGCTGAGCCGCTCCATGACGCGGCAGTAGAGGGTGTCGCTCGGGGCCTTGGCGGTGTCGGCGAAGTAGAGCGCGTCCACCGCCTCGAGCCAGCCGCGTTCCCTGGCGGTGCCCGCCTTCTGCCGGCGCGCGGCCGCGGTGGCGCCCAGCTTCTCGAGCGCCGCCCGGCCGGCTGCGACATCTTTTTCGTTCCAGAGCGGGTGGTTGTAGGTCATCGCTTCACCCCAGTAGGCCAGGGCAAAGCCGGGGTCGGCGCGCTGGGCCTCCCGAAAGGCCTTCGCCGCATCCTCGTACTCGAAGCTGTGGAGCAGCATCACGCCCTGGAGAAAGGGCGCCTGTGCCGCCGGCGTTCCGCTGTTGGGAAAGTCGATCCTGCCGAGTGTCTGGGCGGCGAGCGGTGTGGCCAGCGCCATGGACAACAGAAGGGCGGGGAGTCGCATCGGTGGCTCCGTGGAGAGTCCGTTTCAATGTAACCGGGAGTCCGGCGCCGGCTGGAAACATCGAAGCCGGCCACGGCGTTCGCCATGACCGGCCTGTCTGCCTGCGGGGAGGGTCAGCCTCGCGAAGGGCCGCCCCGCCTTCCCGACGGCTTGCCGAAGGGGCGCCGCGCCGGCTGGCCGGGCCGCTGCCCCGGCGTCGCCGCCCCGCCGCCGGGGCGGCCGCGGGCCGCTTCCGCTGCCGCGCGCCGCTGCCGGTTGGCCTCCGCCCGCTTCCGCTCCTCCGCCTTGTGGGCCCGAATGGCGGCGATACGCTCGGCGTGAGGCACTTCGAGTTTCACCGCGGGCTTGGCCTTGTAGTCAAAATCGGGAACGGTGATCCGCGGCAGCCGGCGTCCCACGGCGCGCTCGATGGCGCGGAGGTCTCCCTCCTCGTCCGGGGCTACGAAGGTGAAGGCGTCGCCGGTGGCGGCGGCGCGCCCGGTGCGGCCGACCCGGTGGATGTAGTCCTCCGCCACCGCCGGCACATCGAAGTTCACCACGTGCCCGAGTTCTTCCACATCTATGCCGCGCGCGGCGATGTCCGTGGCGACCAGGACCCGGAACTTGCCGGCCTTGAAGCCTTCGAGCGCGGCGGTCCGCTGCGGCTGCGACCGGTTGCCGTGGATCCGCTCGGCGCTGATCCCGCGCTTGACCAGAAAGTCCGCCAGCCGGTTGGCGCGATGCTTGGTGCGGGTGAAGACCAGCGCCTCGCGGATGTCCCCCCGCTCCAGCAGGGTGACGAACAGCGCCCCCTTGAGTTCCTGCGGCACGGGGTACAGTGCCTGGGTGATCCCGACGGCCGGTGCGGACTGCCGTTCGGTCTGCAGGAAGACCGGGTTGTGCATCAGGTCCTTTGCGAGCGACCGGATCGGCCCCGGCATCGTGGCGCTGAAGAGCAGGGTCTGCCGCTTGGCGGGAACGAAGCGGAGAATCTTGCGGATCTCCGGCAGGAATCCCATGTCCAGCATCCGGTCGGCTTCGTCCAGGACCAGGTGCTCGATCCGGTCGAGCTTGGCATACGGAAACCGAAGGTGGTCCAGCAGCCGGCCCGGGGTGGCGACGATGACGTCCACGCCGGCCCGGAGCGCCCGCTCCTGCGGGCCCATGCCGACACCGCCGTAGATGGCCGCCGACGTGATCGGGGTGTGCACCGCCAGGTAATTGAGGTGCTCGGCGATCTGGGCTGCGAGTTCGCGGGTGGGAGTGATGACCAGCGCGCGGGTGGTTCCCCGGGGCTTGTCGATCAGGTGGTGCAGGATCGGGAGCAGGAATGCGGCGGTCTTGCCGGTTCCGGTGGCGGCGCAGGCCAGCAGGTCGCGCCCCTCGAGTCCGGGCGGAATCGCTTCAACCTGAATCGGGGTAGGATGGAGAAAGCCGAGTTCCTTCAGGCCCTGCTGGAGGTTCTTGTGCAGGCCGAATTTACCAAATGGCACGGAGATACCAGGTGAAGTGAACGCTCCGGGCGCGAGGCCCGGAAACAAGGGAGGTCAGAGCTGCTCGCGCAGCCACTCAAGCAGCTGGCGGTCGAGCTCTTCGAGGGCCTGGCCCGGGGTGTGGGGCATGACGGGGCGGCGGCGGCCTTCGCTCATGAGGCACCACATCGGTCCCTCGGCGTCCTCCCCGCGGCGTACGTTGGCGGGGCGTCCCTCATAGGAAACGAAATGAAAACTGCGCTCACCCAGGAGCAGGTGGCGCTGCTCGACCTTGTAACCCGGCACGGTGTCCTCGACTGAAAAACGTGACGCTGGACGCGATTGGCGCGGTGCGGTGACCGGCCTGTCGGACGCGACCAGCCAGCCGCGCCGGTACAAGATAACCGGGCGCACCGTTTGATGACGGCGGACGGCCGAATTGCGACGGTCGGGCGCGCGAGAGCATCAGTCAGACCACGCGCGCCGTCAACGCCCATGCGTGAGGTGACTCCGCCCATGAGTCTGTCCCGGCTGACTGCACCCGCACTCGCCATCCTGGCGCTGCTGCCTGCCGCCCCGCTCGCGGCTCAGGCCCTATTCCCGCCCGCGCGGCTCGTCGACCGGACCCGGCTCGCGGAGGCGTTGCGGGTGGGCGATGTCCTCCGCGGGCGGCTCTGGCCCGGGTGGGACGCGACCGCCGTGCCGGTCCTCCTGGTCACCGATTCCGTGGAATACCTGCTCTGGCACCCCAGTCCGACCGCGGACTTCACTCCGCTGGGCCGGGACCCGCTGCTGGACACGGAGGTCTGGGCAAGAAAGCGCCTCTTTCCACCCAGCTTCCTTGCCACCTTCCCCGCCGTGGGCGGAATCCCCACCGTGGTGGTGGGCTCGGCGGAGCGGACCGGCATGTCGTCCGCGGCCTGGGTGCTCACGCTCATGCACGAGCACTTCCACCAGTGGCAGTACTCGCAGCCGGAGTACTACCGTCGGCTCAATGCGCTCGACCTGGCCCGGGGCGATACCACCGGCATGTGGGCACTGGAGTACGCTTTTCCGTACGACTCGGCGCCGGTCCAGCGGGCAGTGCAGCGCCTCGCCGCCGCCCTCGCAACCGCGCTGGACGCCGATGAACCGTCAGCGGAAGCGCGTGCGATGCAGCTGGTGCGCACCGAACGCGACCAGCTGCTGGCGCTGCTCGCATCCGACGACCGCCGCTATCTCGAATTCCAGCTGTGGCAGGAAGGCGTGGCCCGGTGGGTGGAGTACGCTGCCGCCAGCGAAGCGGCCCGGCTGGCCCCGCCGATCGCCGCCTTTCAGGCGCTGGCGGACTACACGCCGTACAGCACCGAAGTGGTGCGAGGAAACACCGAGCTCCGGCGGGAGCTCCGCGGCATGGACCTCGGCCGGGACCGCCGGGTGGTGTTCTATCCGCTGGGCGCCGCGATGGCTCTGCTGGCGGACCGGCGGGGAGGCGACTGGAAGGAACGATACGCTGCGCGGAAGTTCGAGCTGAGCGGGATCATCGGGCCCGCGCGGCCCTAGGGCCGGCGTGGGCGGCTGTCCTTCGGCGGGCTGCGGGCTCACCCCGCCGATTCGTAGGCCTGCCGCAGCCAGCCGAGCAACTCCTTGTCCACATCCCCGGCCTTCTCCAGCCGAACCCGATGCGACACCATGCTGTTGAACGAGCCCGACGCCTCCAGCCGCCCCGCCGCGGGGGTGCCCTTGAGGTTGATCCCCACGTCGAAACGGGTCGCGGTGCTGGCCTGCAGGATGGCGAATTGCTTGGCGCGCCGGACCGACACGTACGCCTTCTTGGGGGCCAGGTCCACATCGGCACCCAGGCGCTCGAGCTCGGTGACCAGGCGGTCGTAGATCGGGCGCAAGGCCGACTTGGCCCCCGCAAACTGGGCGGAGACGAGGTCCGCCCCGGCGGCGGCGTCAGGCTGCTCCAGGCCGCCCTTGGCGGCGTGCGCCACCAGGTTCGCGTAGCCATGCCCCATGTTGTGGGACTCCTTCAGGTGGCTCACGACCTCACCGTGCTTCTTGTCGCCCAGCTTCCTGACCAGCGCCACCCACTGCTCCAGGCTCTTCCCCGTCTTGTCCTGGAGGTTGCGGATCATGCTGGCGGTGGCGTCATCCATGGATCCAGCCATCGGTCTCGCCCTCTCGTTGAAGTCTCATCCTCCCTGCAATTCCATTACCTGTCGTGACTCGGTCCTTTAGCCCGCCCGGTCACGGCTCCCCGTTGTGCATCCGGGCGCGGATGGCGATGAACTCGGCGTGCAGCGCGTTCGCCTCCTCGACATAGGCGGCGAATTCGGCGGCCGTCAGCTCGGCCCTGCTCCGGCCGCCGGTCATCACCCGCACGTCCACATCCAGGAGCTGGGCAAAGCGCCCAAGCGGGCCCTCCTGGACCGTCCAGTCCACCCCTTCTGTCCTGGCGGTGTGCTCCAGCAGGGGGATGAGCGTCAGACGGAGTTTCTGGTCCGGGCCCTGAGGGAAGCCGGAAAAGGCCAGGGTCCCCCGGATCTCCCGCAGCACGCGGACCAGGTGATAGGCCAGGAAGTCCTTCGAGTAGTCGGCCTTCCGCGCCGCATCCACCGCGGCCAGGGTGTGGGTCAGGAGCTCGGCAGTATCGGGCAATTGTCAGGCTCCTTTGTGGAGGACCTTTCCGGCTGCGGCGCCCCGGCCGGGCCGCTCGCTAGTCGGCGCGTCTGAGCAGCGCCTGCGCCTCAGCCCAGATGACCGGCCAGTCGGTCCGCGCGGCCCCGGGTGGGACGGCCTCCCAGATGGGGCGCACCCCAGCAGCAGTACCGCCGCGGTGACGCGAACGAGGATCGGGCGCATCTCGGCCGGCGTCAGCGGCGCACCCCGATGGGGCGAGTGCCAGCTGGCCGGTTCATCGTACAGAATGATGGATACCCCGGGTCCACTGGACATCTCGGCCGAGAGGTGCAGCGCCCGGCCGCCCTCTCGGTACTCGATGTAGTAGGGGAAGTGTTCCTCGACCTCGAACCCCGGGAGCCCCGCCACGGTGCGGCCCCCGGTACGGCGGAGAATCACCGCCGGGTCAGGGGCTCGGGCGGCTGGACGGCGGGACCATCCCGTTGATCCGCATGTAGGTCACGATGTTGCCGTAGTGCTCGGCGTTGTGGGTGGCGTTGAGGGTGAGCGCAAACAACCGGGTGCGCTCCGCGCCGAAGAGCTGGGTGTGCTGCTGGGAGGCCGCATCGGTCTGCGCGTACGCCCGGCCGCAGTATTCGGTGGACGCCTTGAGGGCGGCGATCAGCCCCGCCTTGGTCGTCTGGCTCCGCTCGATCTCATCCTCGCTCCGCGCCGGCTCGCCCAGGGCCGCCGCGCAGATCAGGTTCTGCGCTCCCGCCACGTGGCCCACCAGCTCGCCAAAGCTCCGCACCTCGGCGGTGGGCCGGTAGCTGTAGAGCGACTCCGGCACGTCCTCTGCCGCCTGCGTGACATAGCCGGTCATCTGCTGCCACAGCATCCGGGTGGTCTCCACCGCGGGATTGGCCTGCTGGGCCGCAGCGCCCGTGGTGATCGCAGCCAGGGCAAGGGGAATCAGGAAAGGAATCCGTGTACGCATGGTAGGGTCGCTCGCTGAGGGGTGGTGTGAGTTAGCTGGAAGTTGCTGCCCGGGGCCCGGCGTCACAAGGCGGGGAACGTCAGCGGCCGGGGCGCCTTGGGCGGCGACCGCTCCTGGACACGATGGCGAACGCCAGCAGCGCCCCGCCCGTTGCCAGCGAGGTCAGCCCCAGCCATGGCGGCATCGGTCGGTACACCTCGACCGGTCCCGATGCCTCGAGGCCCTCCTGCTGCACCCGTTCCCCCGTCCGGTAGACCGGGCGGAGGACCATGATCATGAAACCGGCGAAGAGGAGGAACAGACCGAGGGCTACAGGGAAGCGCACCATGCCTCCACTGAAGGGTGCCGACTGGTTAAGACCGGCCGGCGGCGGGGCCCGCCCGCCGGCAATGGGCTCAACCGAGAATCACCAGGCGAGGACGCCGAGTTCGTCCAGGAACGCCGCAACCGGGACTAGCGACCCGAGACTGGGGGATGCTTTGAAGGCCCGGGCAGCCGCACGGAGCGCGGGGGTTCCCGCCACGCCGGTGCGGGTGCGGTAGCGCCGATGGGCTTCCCCCATCTCTCGAAAGACGCTGCGGAGGCAGGCCCGCTCGCGGCCTTCGGCCCCGTCCTCGCCGGAGGGCACCAGCTCGAGGGTCGTCGGGGGTTTGCGGCGCCGGGACTTGGGGCGAGTGGCGCGCTGCCGGCGGTCAAACGACTGTCCGGCAATCAGTAACCGGTTTCGTACCCGCTCGGTCAGCGGGTCATTGGACGAGACCGGCCGGGATGGACTTTGGGAGGTGTCTGACATGGGGACCTGCGGCGTGACAGAAGAAGAATGCCGCCCCGGCAGGCAGCCAGGCGGATGCCGGAAGATAATCGGTTGGACCCGCTGGCGGATTTTCGGTCCCCTGTGGGCCGTCAGGTTCATGAGGCCCGCGGCCAGGGGCGGATGGGACCGGCGGGGCTTGCCTGCCGACCGACCCCAGCTCGCGCTTCAGCCTCCCAGTGCCGCGGCAAGAAGCCGGCGGGCCGCCTCTCGGTCCCGCCGCGCCAGCCAGAGCCGCACCCGCCCGCCCTCCTCTCCCGGGACGTATCGCAGCAGGTCGAGATCATTGGCGGTGATCTCCACCCGCGGCCGGAGCCAGCCGCCGGCCAGCTGCAGGGTCCGGATGTCGGAAAGGGGGACGGTGAGCGACTCCGACGGAAGCGCAACCTGCTCTGTCCGCACACCAGTGAGCCCCACCTCCTCCACCGCCGCGCTGCCGGCCCACTCGAGCAGGAGGGTCTCCGCCTCCAGCCGCAGGAAGCCGCGGAAACGGTAGCTGGTGCTGGCGATCTCCGACCAGGTCATGTCTTCCTTGCCGGGGACCTTGAGCGTGAAGGGAATGGCCTCCATCCGGCGGAATATAGCGCTGCCGGTGACGGCCTTCAGCGATTGGTGACGATCTGGTCGAGCGGTTTGCGGTGGATCCTCGGCACCACCGCATCGGCGGCGGGGTAGCCGGCCACCAGCAGCATGACCGGCCGCTCCGAGGCGGGCCGTCCCAGCACCCGGTTGAGAAACCTCATCGGGTTCGGGGTATGGGTCAGCGTGGCGAGGCCTGCGTGATGCAGGGCGGTGATGAGCATCCCGCTGGCGATCCCGACCGACTCCATCACGTAGTAGTGCGCCACCCGGCTGCCATCTTCCCGGGTGCCGTGGCGCTGGGCGAAGATGGCGATGAGATACGGGGCCACCTCGAGGTAGGGCTTTTGGGCGTCGGTGCCCAGCGGCGCCAACGCCGCGAGCCACTCCGGGGGCGCGGTCTCATAGAAGCGCCGCTCCTCCTCCTCGGCGGCGGCCCGGATCTCCCGCTTGACTGCGGGGTCGGTCACCACCACGAAGTGCCACGGCTGCAGATTGGCACCGCTCGGTGCGGTTCCGGCCGCCTCGAGACAGGCATCAATCACCGCCCGCTCGATGGGCCGGTGGCTGAATTGCCGGATGGTCCGCCGGCGCTGCATCTCAGCGGCGAAGCGCCGGCTCCGCGCGAGCATCTCGGCGGGCGGATACTCGATAAAGGTTGAGAGCGGATCGAAGGCCTGTGGCTGGTCGGTCATGATGCTGGACGAGGTGTGGGAGAGGTGGCCGTGGGGGGCAGCCCCCGTCGATTGGGCTAAGCTGTTGCCCGGGACGGCACCCGGCAAGCCGCGCCGCTCAGCCGGCGACACCGGGGATCGCCGTGCCGCACAGCTTGCAGAACGCCGCATCCGCGTCGTGGCTGGTCAACCCGCAGCCGCCGCAGGCCGGCCTGGGTTGTCCGCGACCCCGGCTCAGTTCGACGGTGACGATCCCGGTAGGGACGGCGACGATGGCGTAGCCGAGCATCATGATCACCGAAGCCAGGGCCTGGCCCAGTGGCGTCGCCGGTGAAATGTCGCCGTACCCCACCGTGGTGATCGTGACGATCGTCCAGTAGATGGACTGGGGGATGCTGGTGAACCCGTGGGTCCGGCCCTCCAGCAGGTACATCGCCGCCCCGAAGATCACCGCCAGCGCCAGCACCGCGGCGATGAATATGGCCAGCTTCCGGCGGCTGTTGCGAATGGCCACCATCAGCACGTCGGCCTCGCCGATGTATTCCACGAGTTTGAGCACCCGGTACACCCGGAGGACCCGCAGCACGCGGATGACCTGGAAATACTGGGTGCCAGGCGCGATCAGGCTGAGGTAGGTCGGGAGAATCGAGGCCAGGTCCACCAGCCCGAAGAAGCTCCGCGCGTAAACCAGCGGGCGGGGGGCCGACACGAGGCGGAGGGTGTACTCGATTGTGAACAGGATGGTGAAGAACCATTCCAGCCCGTACAGGAATGGCCCGTGCGCCTGCCGGATGGAGTTCACCGAATCGAGCATCACCGCCAGCACGCTCAGCAGGATGCTGACGATCAGCGCGACATCGAACGCCTTTCCCGCCGGCGTATCGTGACCGAAGATGATGACGTAGAGCCTGGTCCTCCAGGCTGGCCACCCGCTGGGGGCGGGTTCGAGTTCCGGACGTGACAACACGGGGCCTCCCGGGTACGCGGATCTGGAGAATCGGTGGGACACCAGCGGGAACCGTGTTCGCGCCGGATCCAGCGAGCGTGCCAAGTCTCTCTGCTTGACGGCTGGCAGGAGTGGTATATCAAAGTAGCTGGTGGCCGCCTACCGGTTCACGGGTGCACCTCGCGCCCCTGCCTGTGATCCCTGCCACCGACGCCCGCACCAGCGCTAAGGAAGTGGAGGCAACCGATGAGCCACGGAGCCAGGACCGGCACCACCACCTACGCCACCCCGAACGACCGGGACCTCGTCATCACCCGCGCCGTGGCCGCGCCGCGCCGGATGGTCTTCGACGCGTGGACGGTTCCAGTCTATGTGGCCCAGTGGCTGCTCGGACCCGAGGGATGGACGATGCCGGTATGCGACATCGACCTGCGACCCGGCGGAGCGTGGCACTACGCCTGGCGCAAGGCAGACGGCCGGGAGATGGGCATGGGCGGCAGCTATCGGGAGGTGCGGCCGCCGGAGCGGGCGGTGTGGACCGAACGGTGGGGCCCCGAGTGGCCGGAGACGCTCAACACCCTGGTCCTCATCGAGGCCGGGGGTCTGACGATCATGACCCTGACCGCGACCTACCCAGACACCGCGGCGCGAGAGGCGGCAACTCAGACCGGCATGAGGGACGGTATCGAGGTCAGCTTCACCCGGCTGGATCGGTTGCTCGCCCTACTAGCGTGACCCGGCGCAGCATCACAGGCGTCGAGAGGACCAGTGGAAGGACCTGATCCGCCATGGACCCGCGTGGCCACCCGCTGGCTGGGCACGGCGCGGGAGAACTCGATGTCCGCCGCCGGGTGATGGGCCGCGCGTGAGGCTCGGCGCGAGCGTAGTGGCGCGCCGGGCGCTCACGCGGAAAGTAGCTGGGGTATGTCCGGATCGCCGCTCAGGCCCGGGCGGGCCGGCTGGCCGCCGCACTCGTGGCGTCGGGAGCAGCACACCGCGGGGCCAGCCGGGGTTCGGCCCCGAGCCAGTAGAGGCCGTTGGCCATGATGCAATAGCCGGTGGCAGCGAACCACACCATGGCGCCGCCCACGAATCCCGTGAACAGCAGCCACCACGGGCTGTGCACCAGCGACAGCACCGAGGCGACGGACAGGTTGATGCCGACGGCCAGGTAGATCCGCCGCTCGAGATACCAGCTGTCGGTCTGCATGAAGTACGGTCGGCCAGGCGTCCAGCCGGGCCGGGCCAGCATCGGGGTGAAGCCGAGCCGGGCCAGCACGTTGCCGACGAGGCAGAACCCGGTGAGTGAAACGCCGATGGACGCCGCCGCGGTGGCCAGCACCGCGAGGATAGCCAGCGGGTGGACCACAGCGGCCGCCGTGGTGAAGCTCAGCAGGACCAGCCCGGCGATGAGCCAGACGGTGCGCTCGATGTACCACCGATGGGTGGGTACGATGTAGACACCTGAACGCAGTGCCATGACCAGGTACCTCTGCGAATGGGGTGAGTGGCTGTTCCAGTTAGCTGAAGGTCTGTTCATGATTTGTGAGGCGGAGGGACAACACAAGCTAGCGAGCGCGCGGCAGTGACGCCACGGCGCCGGGGCGGTGGGCGGCGGACGAACCCGGGGCCGGCGTCAGCTCAGGCGGAGGAGGGGTAGGGGCGGAGACGGCCTGAGATCGCCAGGCCCAGCGCGTGTGGCGGGAGGGCGCCCATGCCCTGCACCAGGCTCAGGAAGTCCCAGGTGTTCCAGGCTTCGACGATCTGGCGGTCGTGACTGCGGATGAAGGAACAGCCCTCGAAGCAGATGGGATCGGGTTTGCTGCGCGGCGCCAGGGAGACCCGGCAGTACAGGGCGGCCATGTCGCCTTGCTGGACCTCGTGCAGGACCTCGACGCGGATATCGCGGAAGGCATCGGTGAAGCTGCGGTGGAACTGGTGAAAGCCATGCGGGCCCTGGATGGGGGTCTCCCCGAGCCCGCGCGCGACTCCCTCGGCGGCGAAGAGCTGGTCGATCGCCGATCGGTCCAGCTCGTTCCAGACGCGACGAAACCATTCATGCCCCAGCGATTCTGACGGATCCACTAATGCCTCGTCGGTGCGGGAGGCGGAGCCTGACGGCCCGCCTAAGCTGGGATTCCGCACCTGCCCGCGCAAGCGTTGCTGTCACCGTCCGACGGGGAAATCCGCGTGTACGCGTCAGATGGCCGTCAGGCGCCCGTCAGCTGCCGGGCCGGACGAAGTATCCCGATACCCGCCACTCGCCGGCCGCGGTGCGCATGGGGACCACCGTCTCGGTGACGCTCCGGTCCCCGGCCACCGCCGTCGTGTAGGTCAGAATGACATAGGGGCCGGGAGGCGCGTTCGGCAGCGTGGCATGAAACACCGCCCCGCTCTGTCGGCGTACGCCGAAAGGCTCGAACGGGGCCCGGGCGCGCCCGACCGCCACGACCCAGTCCGCCTGCGACACCGCTTCCCGGAACGCTGGAGCGGCCGCCTCCCAGCTGGCTTCGTAGCTGCCCGCGTCCACCAGGGCCAGCCAGCCCTCGGCCGCGGTGGTGGCCAGCGATACGGCGCTGGTGTCCGGTGCTGCTTGGGCGACGACGGGGCTGGTCAGCAGGACACAGAGCAGCACCCAATGTGGAACACAACGGCGGCTTCGCACGGCTTGACTCCTGGTCGAGAAGAAGTGGAAGGGTGGTCGTAGCAGATGGGGAGGGCCTTTGTCCAGGACAGACGACCTGCCGGGTGCTTTACCTAACCTTGGAGGATGCTGTCGATCTGCGCCAGTTCCTCCACCTCAAACCCGAGACGACGGGTGGCGCCGACGCAGTCTTCTACCTGGTCTACTCTGCTGGCGCCGATCAGCGCGCTGGTCACCACCGGCTGGCGCAGCACCCACGCCAGTGCCATCTGGGCCAGCGACTGGCCCCGGGCGGCGGCCACCTCGTTGAGCCGCCTCGCCTTGGCGACCACCTGGTCGGTCACGTGGTCGGGCCGCAGGAACCGGGGATCACGGCGTGCCCGCGCATCGTCGGGAATCCCCTCGAAGTAGCGGTTGGTCAGCAGCCCCTTGGCGAGGGGCGAGAACACCACCGCCCCGATCTGCTCCCGCGACAGGGTGGGGAGCAGCTCCGGCTCGATCGTCCGATCCAGCATGCTGTAACGTGGCTGATGCACCAGGCACGGGGTGCCCAGCTCCCGGAGCAGCTGGGTCGCGGCCACGGTCTCCCGGGGCGGGTAGTTGGAGAGACCCGCATAGAGCGCCTTCCCGCATTTCACGGCGTGGGCCAGCGCCCCCATCGTCTCCTCCAGCGGCGTATCGGGGTCCGGGCGGTGGGAGTAGAAGATGTCCACGTACGGCAGCCCCATCCGCCTGAGCGACTGGTCCAGCGACGCGAGCAGGCTCTTCCGCGAACCCAGGTCTCCATACGGGCCGGGCCACATGTAATAACCGGCCTTCGTGGAAATGATCAGTTCATCGCGCCACGGCCCCAGCTCCTCCCGCAGGATCCGGCCCAGGGTCTCCTCTGCCGCGCCCTCCGGCGGGCCGTAGTTGTTGGCCAGGTCAAAGTGGGTGATTCCCAGGTCAAACGCGCGGCAGATGATGTCCCGCGCATTGGCGTAGGAGTCCCGCGCTCCGAAGTTGTGCCACAACCCCAGCGACAAGAGCGGGAGGGAGACCCCCGACCGGCCGCACCGGCGATAGAAGCCCGGCCGGTCGTAGCGGGTCGCATCGGGCAGGTGGGTCATCGGCCGCTCCCTAGAAGGCCGCCACGCGCCAGCCCCCGTCCACCAGGTCCATCGTCACGAACCAGGAGTTCGCCGGGGTCTCGAAGGTGACCACGCCGCGCTGCTTGTGCACCTGGACGCTCTTGATGCGGCCGCGAAGTTCGGCGATGTCCGCCGGCAGGTCCTCCAGCATCATCGTGGTCATCTGCTGGTACTCCGGGGAGGGCGCCGCCGACTCCTGCCGGATCCGCTCCGCCTGCTCCGTGGTAGCCAGGCGCTCCATGGTGGCGAGATCCGAGGTCCGGAGCGCCGCCAGGAAGTCCACCGCCAGCTGGGCCTGCGGGCTGCCCTGTGCGGCCTCACCCGTAAGCGAGGTATCGCCGCCCTTGAGGATCATCCCCGCGATGGCGTCCCGCTTGAGAAACGCCAGGGCGGCCACGACCAGCACCACCAGGCCCACGACCAGCAGGGTCGGACTCCGCTTCTTCGGGGTGTTCATTGGCACGCGGTCCTGGGAACGGGTGAAGTGGCGGGATGCTTCAGGGTCGGTCCACAAGCTGCCGGTCGCGGGGCGGGCGGGCAAGCGCCAGCGGCGATCCCGCCATCAGAACAGGGGCAGGCTCCACCAGATGCGCGGAGCGTCCATGGCCAGGCCGCTCCGGTTCGGTTCCCCCGTGGCACCGGTTCGGGCACGGGCCAGGCTGCTAACGGCAAGAAACAGCGCCGCCACCCGGCCGGTGCTGCGGTCATGGAGCCTCCCGGCAGGGGGGAACCGCCCAAACGAACCTGTCGCTCGGGAACATGTCAATCGGCTCCCCCTCGGTTCAAGGCCCGGCGTTATCCCCCCCCAACCATGGCTTCCCGGATCGGCGGCGTTGCGGTGTTCCGACCTCGCTCGGCCCGGTGGCATCCAATCGACCCGACTTGCCAAGTCATAAGTGATTGTCCAATATGCGTTTAGGGGTTCCATTCTGGCTCAGAACAGGTTATATTCAATCATTGCAGAACGAAACGGCCTTTCGGGGCTCGAAATGGAGGTAAAGTGAAACAGATCAATGACTTCATTGCAGTTGTCTCTCAGCAACTAGGTGAACCGGAAGACCAGACTCGGCAGGCGACCGG
>CAYUYF010000041.1:26566-28414 GCA_964449145.1 uncultured Gemmatimonadaceae bacterium
GCTTGGCGGGGTGGGTGGCGCCGGTGGAGCACTCGGCCTCGTGGCGATGATTCAGCAGACCGGGTTTTCACCCGCCAAGATCGGTGGACTGGTCCAGAAGTTCATGGAACTGGTGCGCGGCAATGCGGGAGACGGCCTGACCAAGAAACTGTTCGCTCAACTACCGGAACTGGCAACGCTGGCGGCGTAAGCCCCGCGTGCCCCTGAAAAGGAGAGCAGATCATGAAATACAAGATCGAGGAAGTTGAAGGGATCGGACCGCACTACGCCGAGCGGCTCCAGGCTGCCGGCATTCACACCACGGAAGACCTGCTGGCCAAGTGCGCCACGCCGGAAGGGCGCCAGAGTCTCGAGCAGGCCACCGGCCTGTCTTCAAACCAGATCCTGACCTGGACCAACCAGGTGGACCTGATGCGGGTGTCGGGGATCGGCTCGGAGTTCGGCCAGCTGCTGGAGTCGGCCGGCGTGGACACTGTGAAGGAACTCGCCATGCGCAACCCGGAGAACCTGGTCTCGGTGATGTCGCGCGTGAACGAGGAGAAGAAGCTCACCCGGGTCGTGCCGTCGGTGAAGACCGTCACCAAGTGGGTGGAGCAGGCGCGTGAGATGGAGCCGGTCCTGAGCCACTAACTGGATCAGGATGGTGGTGGCGAGGTCAGCATCGCCATCCAGAGCCCGCCGCCCCTCAGGGGCGGCGGGCTCTGTGCCTCCGGGGTTGCGGGGTGAAGCTTCCGCCGGCGGAGAGGCCGCCCCGGCACCGGCTCCTCCAGCCGCCAGACCGAGGCGAACGATGACGGGTGGCATGTTCAGGCTGAGGGAGAAGGCGTCGGCGGCCGGCGCGCCGGGGCGAATTTCCGGATCAGGACCCAGCCGCCCAGGATGGCCGGCGGCGTGCCGAGCGCCGCGCTTACCCAGCCCGGCAGCAGGATGACTCGAAGAAGAAATTCGGTGGACGCGGCGGCACAGAGCCCGGCGTAGGACCACGCAACCCATTGATAGTGGATGCTCCGCCACTGGTACGGCCGGGGCTTGACCAGCATCGGTCGCAGCGCCATCACAACGCAGAAGAGGCTGTACAGCGCCAGGGCGTGAAAGACGTTGAAGGCACCGGTGAACTGGTAAATGGTCAGCGCCGACACGTTGTTGACTACCATGGCCGTCGCATAGCCATAGCCCACCCGCCGGTGAATTGCGTCGCGCCGGGGCCGCAGCAGTTGAAAGGCGCCGGTGAGGAGGCTGACGGAGGCGGCCGCCATGTGGGCGATGCCGATGGGGGTGAGCGCCATGTGACTCCCGGGTTGCAGACGTCCGTCAGCTCTCGTCAGGCTCCGCCGCCGATTCGCCGCGCGGCAGCATACCAGGCCCCGCCACTGAGCAGCAGGAGAGCTGCCCAGAGATCCAGCGCCACGGTCGGGACTCCCTCCATCGGTATTTGCCCGCCGGTGCCCGGTCCATCCCAGGCCACGACCGTGCTGTGCCGCTCGCCGGCGAATGTCCACCTGTGGAATCCGGCCCAGGTTGCCTGCCGTGTGACTGGTCCGGAGCCTCCGGATGCCGGGGACCATACCAGGCGCCAGGGAGGAGACAGGAGGACCGTGAGCAGCAACGCGCCCAGCATCCACGTCACGCTGCGTCGCATGTAATTCCCCGGTCTGTACGAAGACCTCATCACCGGCCGAACACCGCGCCGTGCGGAACCCCGCTCGCCGTGCCGCCGTGCGGCCACGTCCTGCCGGTCATCTGGAAACCGGCTTCGTCGGCACCCTCTTCACGGAACCGCTGATCCAGTGCCAGCTGGCCCGAGTGTGGGTCGAACCGGGCCATCATGACCCGGTTCTTCATGCTGCC
>CAYUYF010000042.1:0-28004 GCA_964449145.1 uncultured Gemmatimonadaceae bacterium
CGGCGCACCCGGTTGCTGGACTATCTGCTGGCCACCAACCGGATCGCGCCGGCGCCCGCCGACAGCACCGGCCCGGGTGCCTCCCCCAACGCCAACCGGGCGGCCGTCCGCTAGGGACGCCGCCCGGCGATGGGCCCTGCAGGATTTGAACCTGCGTCCCTCGGATTATGAGTCCGGTGCTCTAACCACTGAGCTAAGGGCCCGGGGGGCGGGAGCGAACAGCGATCAGGTGCGGGCCAGCCGACCGGGACGGACCGATCCCCGGTTCACTCCCCCGCCTCCTGCGTCCCGCTATACGCCAGGACCCGCTCGTACAGCGCCAGGTGGCGTTCTGCCATGAGCTGCCGGGTGAAGAACTTCTCCACCCGGGCACGGCCCGCTTCGCCCATCTTCTCGCGCCGGAAGGGATCGCGCGCCATGCTGTCCAGCGCCTCCGCCAGCGAGCGGATGTCGTGGACCGGCACCTCGAGCCCGGTCTCACCGGGGACATTGACCTCGCGGACGCCGGTCGGCACGGCGGTCGTGATCACCGGCCGGCCGGCGGCCATGGCCTCCAGCGCCACCAACCCGAACATCTCGTCGATCGTCACCGACGGGAGGACCAGGAAATCGGCCTCGGCCATGCGCCGGGGCAGGTCGTCATCGGGGTACTCACCGTAGAAGCGCACCCGGTCCGCCAGCGCCAGCGCCTGGGTCAGGGTCTTCAGCCGCGGGCCCTCCGGCCCGGCGCCGACGATGTCCAGGCGAAGGTCCGGCACCCGCTCCAGCGCCCGCAGCAGCACATCCAGGCCCTTGAACTTCACCAGCCGGCCGATGAAGATCGCCTTGGGAGGGGCGTCAATCGGGCGGCGGGGAACGTCGGCCCAGCGCACCTCGTCGATGCCGAAGGGGATGACGTCGGTCTTGGCCTCGAAACCCCGCAGCTCCGCCGAGAGCGCCATGTGCGCCCGGCTCGGCACCACGATGGCCGCGGCGCGCCGAAGCACCGCCCGGGCCAGCATCCGGTAGCCGGGCTGCTTGCCGTCCTGGTGCTGGGTGACCACCAGCGGCGTCCGGCGGCTGCGGAGCAGACTGGCCACATCGGCAAGGGGATGGGGGTGATGCAGGTGGATCACGTCCGCCCGGCGGCGGGCCGCTGTCAGGTAGCCGGGAGCGATCTCCTCGGACCCCAGCGCACCGAAGGAGAACACCCGGGTGATGGTGGAGCGCTGCCGCCCGCCCACCCGCCCGCCCACCCGGCTCTCCACCGCGACCACCGACACCTCATGCCCCAGCGCGGCGGCGCCTTCGGCGAGGTCCTGCACGACGCGCTCCATGCCGCCGGAGCGGGGCCAGTAGTACTTGGCGAGGTGAAGAATGCGCATGGCTGAGCGGGAAGTTGGGTGAGGCGCGGGAGAGAGTCAACCGAGGGGGCGACGGCGCGACTCGGCGAGGCGGACTCGCGGTGTGGCAGGGCTTCCCTTTCCGCCTCTCCCCCTTATTCTGAGCCTGCCGCCATGAACCCCACTGCGATCCTTTCCGTACCCCTGCGGCGGAGACCCAGCTCGTGGTCCAACCGCCGGGACGCCGACGCACCGAGGCGTCACCGATGATCGTCCTCGGCTATGGCACCCGCCCCCAGATCATCAAGGCCAGCGTGCTGCGGCGGGCGCTGTCGCGTCTGGGCCCCGTGCACGCCGTGGACACCGGCCAGCATTACGATTTTGCCCTCAACGAACTGCTGTACCAGCAGCTCGCGGTGGCCCCGCCTGACCGCTTCCTGGAGGTCGGCTCGGCCGGTCACGCCGAGCAGACGGCGCTGGTGCTCACCCGAATGGAAGCGGTGCTGCAGGAGCTCAAGCCCCGCGCGGTGGTGGTCATCGGAGATACCAACTCCACCCTGGGCACGGCGCTGGCCGCAGCCAAGCTGCGCCTGCCGGTAGTTCATGTGGAGGCCGGCCTCCGGGCCCGGTACCGGATGATGGCCGAAGAGATCAACCGCCGGGCGGTGGATGCGATCGCCGCGCTGCTGTGCACCCCCTGTGCGTCCGCCACGGCCCGGATGCGCGCCGAACACGCCGAGGCCAGAGTCGCCGAAACCGGGGACGTTTCGATGGATGTCCTGCAGGCCGCCCTGCCCCGGCTGCCGGTTCCCGGGACGGTCGTCCCGGGGCTCACGGCACCTTACATATTTGCGACCCTGCACCGGGCCGAACTGACCGACCATCCCGAACTGCTCCACGGCGCGATCGGCGCCCTGGATGCCCTGGAACTGCCGGTCGTCCTCGCCCTGCACCCGAGAACCCGGGAGCGACTCGGCCACTCGGCGGCGCAACGGCTCCAGCGATTGACGATGATCCCCGCGATCGGGTATCTGGAGAGCCTCGCCCTGACGGCCAGCGCGGCCCTGGTCGTCACCGATTCCGGCGGGCTGCAGCGGGAGGCCTACTGGCTCGGAACACCCTGCATCACACTCCGGACCGAAACGGAGTGGGAGGAGACGGTCGCCGCCGGGGCCAACCGCCTGGTGCCGCCGGCGAGTGCCGGCGGAGACCTGACCCCGGCGGTGCGGGACCAGATGGCGCGCTGGTCTGGACCTTCCCGCTGGCCCACCGGCGCCTACGGCAGCGGGCGCGCCGCTGAGGCGGTGGCCCGCGCCATGGAGGCCCTCCCATGAACCCACCCGCAGGTCGCACATGCGCGCCGTAATCGTCTCTCATACCTACATCGACCCCGCCACCCGCGGAAAGCTCAAGGCGCTGGTGGGGCTCGGCTGTACCCTGAGCGTGGCGGTGCCGGCACGCTGGTCGCCCAGTGCGCGCGGCCCGCTGCTCAGCGCCTCCTGGGGTAACGACGGCGGCATCCGCATCGTCCCGATCCCCGTCTCGGAGGAGCGCGGCGAGGGGGTCACCTGGCAGGCGCAGGATCTCTACCGGCTGATGAGCGACTTCCGCCCCGACATCGTCCAGATCGAGGCCGAGCCGTGGACGCCGGTCGCCGCCGCCGCCAGCGCCAAGGCCGAGCGGCTCCGGTGCCCGATGGTGCTGTTTGGCTGGGAGAGCATCAAGCGCAGCTACGGCTTTCGGGAGGGCTGGCGCCGGGGCCGAGCCCTCGCCCGGGCCCGCGCACTGATCGGCGGCAATCGGGTCGCCGCCGGGATCCTCTCGCGGGAGCGGCCGGGCGTGCCGGTGACCGTCATCCCCCAGCTGGGTCTGACTCCGCCGCTGGAGATCATTCGGCCCGAACAGGGGTCGCTGGCGCTCGCCTTCGTGGGGAGGCTGGTCCCGGAGAAGGGATTGGATACCCTGTTCCGTGCCTGCGTGAAGCTGCTGGGCCGGTGGACCCTCACCGTGGTGGGCAGCGGTCCCGCCCAGGAATCGCTGGAATCGCTGGCGGAGCGGCTGGGCATCGCCTCACGTATCACCTGGCGGGGCGCGATCCCCTCGGAGGAGCTCAAGGGCATCTGGGCGGGAGTGGACTGCCTGGTGATCCCATCCCGAACAACCCCGGACTGGGTGGAGACCTTTCACCACCCCCTGGTGGAAGCGATGGGGCACGGGGTGACCGTGGTGGGCAGCGACTCGGGCGCCCTGCCCGAGCTGATCGACACCGCCGGGCTGGTCGTCCCCGAGGACGATGTCGAAGCCCTCACCACCGCGCTGCAGCACCTGGCCGACTCGCCTCGCGAGCGGACCCGGCTCGGCCGCGAGGCCCGGCTCAGGGTCATGAGCGAGTATGTGGACGATGCCGTGGCCCGACGGACCCTGGAGTTCTGGGAGGAAGTGGTGAAGGGGGCTGGCGCTCCACGCTGAGCGATCCCCGTCTGCACGCTGCTTGCCCCGCTCCCGTCCCTCCCGCATCTTCCCCCGATGATCTCGAACACCGTCAGCCGGCTCTCTCTCCGCCTGTGCCTCGGCATTGCGCTCGCTCTCGGGTCGGCCGGCCTGCTCGCCGCCCAGGTGCCTTCCGGCCAGCCCCTCCCCTCCCCAGCCGAAGCTCAGCGGATGCTCAATGAACGCCCCGAGCTGGCGGACCAGATCCGCCGGCGCATCGGGGCCTCGGGACTCACCCGGCAGCAGGTGCGGGCCCGGCTTCGCGCCGCGGGGTACCCGGAGAATCTGCTCGACAACTACTTGGAGGGCTCCGACACTACCCGGGTGCTCAGTCCCGGCTCGGATGTGCTGGACGCGGTCCGGGTGCTGGGCATCGTGAGCGTTGAGGAGGCCGATTCGCTGTACATCCTGACCGACTCGGCCCAGGCGGTGCGGGACTCGCTCCGGGCCGACTCGCTGGCGTCCGAGGGGCTCGGGCTGCAGGTCTTCGGCCTGTCGCTCTTTCACCGGTCGACCAGCCTGTTCATCCCCGCGCTGGCCGGCCCGGTGGACGTCAACTACCGCCTCGGTCCCGGCGACGGACTGGTGCTGATCCTGACCGGCGATGTCGAACTCGCCCACGAACTCACGGTGACCCGCGAGGGGTTCGTCGCCATCCCGCAGGTGGGACAGCTGTACGTCGCCAACCTCACCCTGTCCGAGCTGGAAGACCTGCTGTATGCCCGGCTGGGGCGGGTCTATTCCGGGGTCCGTCGTGGCACCGGCGCCACCACGCGCTTCAGCATCAGCGTGGCGCGGCTGCGCGCGGTGCAGGTATTCGTCGCGGGAGATGTCGCGCGCCCGGGATCGTTCCAGCTCTCCGCCGCCGGCACCGCGATGACCGCGCTGTACGCCGCGGGCGGTCCCACCGAGAACGGCTCGTTCCGCCGGATCGAGATCCGCCGCGCGGGCCAATTGGCCGATTCACTGGACCTGTACGACTACCTCCTCCGGGGCGACAACCGGCACGACGCCCGGCTGGAAAACGGGGATGTCATCTTCGTCCCGGTGCGGGGCACCCAGGTCAAGCTGACCGGGAAGGTCGTCCGTCCAGCCATCTACGAGCTGGCCCCGGACGAGACGCTGCGGGACCTCATCCGGGCCGCCGGGGGCTTCGACGCCGAGGCCCTCCGCCGGCGGGTGCAGGTAGACCGCATCCTGCCGCCGGCCCAGCGCCAGCCCGGGGGCCGGGACCGGGTGGTCATCGACTTGGCCTCGGATCAATTCGTGGACGGCTTCGGCCCGGCGTTCGCGCTGGCCCCGGGAGACTCGGTGTCGGTGTTCGCAGTGGCGGACCGCCGCCGGAACGTGATCTCGGTCGTGGGAAACGTCTGGACCCCGGGGGCGGTGGGGCACAGCCCGGGCATGCGGCTCTCGGAGGCCATCCGGCTGGCCGGCGGCCCCAAGCCGGACGTCTACCTGGGCCAGCTGCTGGTGAGCCGGCTCCAGGACGACTCCACCCGGCTGCAGCTCCGCTCCAGCTTCGCCGACTCCACTGGCCGGGTGACCAACGACCTCATCCTGCTGGAGGACGACGAGATCACCGTCTTCTCCCGCTCGGCCTTCCGGCCACTGCGGTATGTGGTGGTGACGGGGGCGGTGCGGAAGCCGGGGCGGCTGCCCTTCCGGGAGGGGATGACGCTCCGCGATGCGATCCTTCAGCTGGAGGGGCTCACCGAGGACGCACTGTTGTCGGAGGCGGAGATCGCCCGCATGCCGGAAGACAGCCAGCGGACCCAAGGCCGGGTGGCCCAGACGCTGCGGGTGCCCCTCGATTCGAGCTATGTGTTCGACCGCGACCCCACCGGGCGCTACCTCGGCCCACCGGGCCGGGGCGCGCCCGTCAGCGGCGCCCAGGACGTCCCGCTCGAGCCCTACGACAACGTCCTCATCTTCCGCCAGCCGGAGTGGGAGCTGCAGCGGACGGTGGTCATCGAAGGTCAGGTCCGCTTTCCCGGTCGCTATGCGCTGGTCACCCGCACCGACCGGCTGGTGGACCTCATCGAACGGGCCGGCGGCCTCACCAAGGAGGCCTATCCCACCGGGGTCCGCTTCTTCCGCTCCTCCGACCGGGGGGGGCGGATCGGCATCGACCTGCCCAAGGCGCTGGAGGATCACAGCTTCCGGGACAACCTGATCCTCTCGGGCGGAGACTCGATCGTCATCCCCGAGTACATCCCGGTGGTCTACGTCCGAGGCGCGGTGAACGCCCCGATGTCGGTGACCTTCGTGAAGGGGAAGGGCCTGGACTACTACGTCAACTCGGCCGGCGGCTATCACCGCGACGCGGACCGCAACCGCGCCTACGCCACGCAGCCCAACGGCAAGGTGGAGAGCGTAGACAAGAACTGGTGGTTCCTGCCAGACAGCAAGCCCCAGCCGCTGGCGGGCGCTGAGGTCTTTGTGCCGGAGAAGGACCCCAACGACAAGAAAGACTGGCTCGGCTTCGCCGGGGCGCTGGCGCAGATTGTGGCCAGCCTGACGGCGGTGGTCGTGGTGGTGCTGAGGCCGTAAGGGCGATTAGGCGATTGGGCGATTAGGCGATTCGGGAAGCACGAAGGGTGGGATCCTCCCGGATCCCACCCTTTGACTGGCTGATCGCCCAATCGCCTACCCTCCCACGACACCGCCGCCGCCCGATTCCCGCCGGGCCCCTTCCTGGCGGACCGGCATCCCCGCCAGTGAGGCCTCGTAGTCCGGCACCAGCCGCCGGAGCAGCCCCCGCAGTTCCTCGCCCGGCCATCCCTCTTCGGCAGCCAGGATCAGGTCGTTCGCCACCGTGGTGACACCCAGGGGGAGAACGGCGTTCTTGGCCCGAAGGACCTTCGGGTGCTCGGTCGGCGAGGCGTGCTCGGCATCGAAGAACAGCTCTTCATAGAGCTTCTCGCCGGGCCGGGTACCGCTGAAGCGGATCTCGATGTCCTTGCCGACTTCCTTGCCCGAGAGCCGGATCAGGTCGGCGGCCAGGTCCGCGATCTTGACCGGCTCTCCCATGTCCAGCACGAACACCTCCCCACCCTGCCCCATGGCCCCGGCCTGCATCACCAGCTGCACCGCCTCGGGGATGGTCATGAAGTAACGCTTCATCTCCGGATGGGTCACCGTGATCGGGCCGCCGTCGGCGATCTGCTTGAGGAATGTGGGTACGACACTCCCCCGGCTCCCCAGCACGTTGCCGAAGCGCACCGCCACGAAGTTCCGGCCCTGCTCTTCCGCCGTAATCTGGACAATCTGCTCGGCCACCCGCTTGGTGGCGCCCATGACGCTGGTCGGGCGCACCGCCTTGTCGGTGGAGACGAGAACCAGGTGCTCCACGCCACGGGCGGCCGCCGCCTCCACCACGTTGCGGGTGCCGAGGACGTTGTTGAGCACCGCTTCGGCGATGTTGTCTTCCATCAGCGGCACGTGCTTGTGCGCGGCCGCATGGAAGACGGTGAACGGCTCCCAGCGCTCGAACACCCGCTGCATCTGGGCCCCATCCTTCACGTCGGCAATCACCGCCTCCACCTGGAGATGCGGGAAGCGCTGCGCCAGCTCCTGCTGGATGCCGAAGATGGAGTTCTCGCCGTGTCCCAGCAGGATGAGCTGCCGCGGTTCCAGGCCGCAGATCTGCCGGCACAACTCCGCGCCGATGGAGCCACCCGCGCCGGTGACCAGCACGGTTCGTTCGGTGGCGAGGTCCTGCACCTGGCGCAGGTCAATCTTCACGGGCTCACGGCGCAGCAGGTCCTGGATCTCCACCTGGCGGAGCGCAAAGGGATCGAACCGGCCCGACATGATGTCGGAAATCCCCGGCAGCGTGCGCGTCTTCACCCCGGCCTGGGTGGCGGCCTGCACCAGCTCCCGGACCTTCTGGCCGGTGGCGTGAGGCATGGCAATCAGGACCTCCGCCACCGCGTGCTCCACGCAGATCTCAGCGGTATCGTCCAGCAGACCCAGCACCGGCAACCCGTGCAGCTGATGCCGCTGCTTTTCGGGATCGTCGTCCACGAAACCGACCGGGGTCAGACCGAGCTGGGGACTCCCCTTGATCTGTTTGACCAGCAGTCCGCCGGCGACGCCGGCCCCGGCGATGAGCACCCGGCGGGAGCCGTGGATCTGGCCGGCGTGGTGCCATTCGATCGACCGGAGAATGAGGCGGGGCAAGGCGACGAGGAAGGCGGTGAGCAGCGCATCGTTGGCCAGGACGCCGAGCGGTACCCGGACGGCGGTGATCCCGGCCACCGGGAGCACCCAGCCACCGAGCCCGAGGCACAGCAGGCCGGAGAGTCCGGTGGCGAACAGGATGCTCTCCAGCTCCGACACCGAGGCGAAGCGCCACAGCCTCCGGTAGAGCCCGAAGCCAAGCAGGAGACCAATCTTGAGTGGAAGCGCGAGCAGCAGGTACGTCGCGGCAATACGGGGATAGTCGCCGGGCCAGGCGGTGCCCTCGAACCGGAGTGTAAAGGCCAGCAGTGTTGCCACCGGGACCAGTGCCAGGTCAAGCGCAAGCAGGTGCCGGTTTCGTAGTCCGTCCCGAGCGAGATTCGCCATGTGGCCTTGGAGGGGGGCACCGCTCTGGCCACGGGGAGGGCCGACGGTGTTTGTCACAGTAGGGTAATCTACCTGTAGTCATCCGGGCGTCAATTGGAAGCAGCACAGTCACTTAGGTGAGCGGGCAAAATTCACCGGCCGCCGCTCCGTGCTTGGCGTTCTTGTTTCCGATCCTTCCCCGTTCAGGCTATCCTTTTCTCCCAGTGGTGCTCACCCGGAGGTGCTGTGGAGCCGGAGGACATGGGCGTCGTGGTTGTCGCGGGCAAGCCGGGGCCCTCGCCGTTGCTGCACCGGCATGCCCTGGTGGCGGCGGCGCGGGCCCATCCGGGGGCTGTGGTGAGCCTGGTCGGTGCCGGTGGGGTGGAAGTCGCCCGCGCGGTGGCTGGCCTCGCGCCGTCGGTCACCGGCTCGGTTGCCTGGCGGCTCGAGGTGGGGGTGCCGGCCCCTCGCAGGGTGGCGCTGCTGGACCGGGACGGGACGGTCATCGAGGATCGGCACTATCTGGCCGAGGCCTCCGGCGTCTCGCTCCTGCCTGGGGCGCTGGATGGACTTCGGGCCCTCTCCGCCGCCGGCATCGTCCTGGTGATCCTGACCAACCAGAGCGGCGTGGCCCGGGGGCGGATCACCCCTGCCCAGCTGGCCTCGGTCCACGACCGCCTGCAGACCCTGCTCCGGGCGGGTGGAGTCCATCTCAGCGGGATCTTTTCCTGCCCGCACGCCCCTGACGAGGGGTGCGCCTGCCGGAAGCCCGCCGACGGCCTGTCCCGCCAGGCGGCGGACCAGCTGGGGTTCCGGTTGGCCGAGTCGGTCGTGGTCGGGGACAAGCCCTCCGACCTGGCGCTGGGGCACCGACTGGGCGTACCGGCCATCCTGGTGGGGACAGGTGAAGGGCCGGCCACCCTTCAGTCGGGAGCGGTGGCGGCCGATTACTTGGTGAATGACCTGTCAGACCTCGCCGGCCTGCTCACCCATCCCGCCGGACTCCCGGTCCCGGTGCGGGTGGCGGGCGGATCCCAAGGAGTTCCTCATGTCTGAGCCGAACCGAGCCGCGGAACTGGTCCGCACACACCTTGTGGAGACCGCTGAGGTGCAGCGTCGCACGGCGGACCGGTGTGCGGAGGGACTCGCGGAGGCGGCGGCACGGTGCTCCGCCGCCCTTCGGGCGGGGGGGAAGCTGTTGTTCTGCGGCAATGGGGGGAGCGCGGCGGACAGCCAGCACCTGGCCGCGGAATTCGTGAGCGCCCTCAGCCACGACCGGCCCCGGCCGGCGCTGGCGGCGCTGGCGCTGACGACGGACACCTCGTTTCTGACCGCCAATGCCAACGATTTCGGCTTCGAGCAGGTCTTCGGGCGTCAGGTCGAGGCGCTGGGGCGGCCGGGAGATGTGCTGATCGCGCTCAGCACCAGTGGCAACTCTCCCAACATCCTGCATGCGCTGCATGTGGCCCGGGCGCGCGGGCTGGTGACGATCCTGTTCACTGGGGAAGCCGGCGGGAAGGCCTTGCCGCTGGCGGACGTGGCCCTCCGGGTGCCGAGCGGCGACACCCAGCACATCCAGGAGGCGCATATCGCGCTGGGGCACTGCTTGTGTGCGGTGGTGGAGAGGGGCATGGCGGCGCTTCCCTCACCGCCGACCTAGCGACCGACGCTGTTCCTACCAGAGGGTGATACCGCCGGGCAGGGTCTGGACCGCCTTGCACGCCGCCACATGATCGGGGTTGCGGTCGGCTGCTCTGGCCACCGCCCCGCAGACGACCCCATCCAGCGCATCCACATCCCGATCTCCGTCGGCATCTCCCACCAGGCGCACCGGAAACGCCTGCGTGTACACCCGGCTCCCCTCAGTGTTGACCACGGTGGCGCGGACGTAGACCGCGTCCGAAGGCAGTGCCCGGAAGTCGATGACCGGGCCGGTTTCGATCTGCCGGCCATTCGCCGTCCAGGTGACCTCATCGGTCGTCACGATGGACAGGGAGGCCGATCCATACACGATCGAATCGATGCGGGGGAAGCGGTCTTTGGTCAGCCCGATATCTTCGACGGCGAACATCGCCCCGCTCGCGAGAGCGCTCCGCAGTGCCGCAGGCGTGACCGCCGGGGCCAGCACCACGATCTTGCCGCTGTCGCGAGTGCGGGGATTCAGGCGGGTGCTGGTGTTGTCCGGGCCGAAGTGATCGTTGACGGCGATCCCCAGGGCACGCTGATCCTTCAGGAGCCGGTTATCCCAGGACGCGAGCATCATGGCGTTGCGGTCGGTCCGCGTGAAATAGGGATCCACTCCCTCCTCGGCCCGGTAGCGCGCAAAGGCAGAGTAGATCTCCATCCCGGCATAGTTATCCAGCTGGGCACCGCTGTTGCGGCTGTACCAGGGGTGCGCCAGGAAGGCCATGCCACCGAACCGGTTGATGAGCGCAATCGCCTGCTGGCTGCTGCCGTATTGCCAAGCCGCCCGCGGCCCCGGTGGGGTAAGCGAGTCCTGCCAGCGCTCGATGTACGTCCCCAGGAAGGGGGACACCATGTGGGCGTAACCCACCTGCTCGGCGCTGGGAATGAAGAACTTGATGTTCACCAGGGAGCCGAGGAAGGAGCTGGGCAGCCAGTTTTCGACCGGCCACGGCACCGACCGCAGCGCATAGGGCAGCGCCCGGACACCGCTGTAGTCCATGGCGCTCACGACATCGTATCCGGCAAGATCGTAGGCCCGGAGCCGGTTCACGGAGGCGCCTGGGTGATCATGCAACTGGACCTTGAGCCGATGGTCGGTGCGCCAGTTCACGCCCGCATAGGGGCTGCTGTAGACCCGGGCACCGCCGCGACGTTCCGGCCGCCCCACCAGGGCCCGCACGATGATCGTGGAGGCAGCGGTGGCCGCCTCGGCCGCAGTGACCGACACCCGGAAGGTGTCGAGGCCACTGAACCCGGGGCCAGGCACAAACCGGATTTGGCCGTTCCCGTCGATTTCGGCCATGCCATGGACGGGCGCGCGAGCGATCGCGAAGTAGTAGCTCGCACCGCTGTCAGGTGCGATGATCTCGACCCACCCCCGCCCCACCTGCCCCTCGCTGGTGACGACGTCCGAGGCCCATAAGGAAAAGCCGGGGACGCTGGGGCCCCCGGCGCTGAACGCCGGCTCGTTACGACAGGCAGGGAGCACGCACACCAGGGCGGCGGCGGCGGCCCTCAGACCTCCGATCATGCGTTCCTTCCGCGCGGCGATCCGCGCCGTTGACAGACTGCCCCCGGGCACCCGCGCGCGGGGCATCCACGTGCCCGCCCTGCCGTCTACCGTAACCGCAGAAAGCGCCGCATGCCCTGGATCGGGTGGCCAAGATCCCAGCGTATCTGCGCGCCGAGGGAGGCGAATTCCGCATACTCAGGATCACCCCGCCGGGCTGAGCGCGCTGTGACTTCCCGCACAAGGCCGATGGTCAGGCCGACCGTCCCCCCGATGATCAGCGCCAGCATGGCCTTGAACAGCAGATAACGCCGGTCCGGGCGGGCCGGAGGGGCGGGCTCCTCCAGGACCGTGAACACCGGCGTATCTCTCACTTCATCGAGCTTCGCCTGCTCGAATGCCTGAGACAGCGAAGTGTATAGCAGTTGCTGCTCACTCACCTTGCGAGCAAGCCGGTCCTGGTGGAAAGTCAGCAGCGGGGAGTTACGAAACTCCCGGTTGCGTTCGAGGAAGGCCTGTAACTCGTCCTCCGCCTGCCGCAGGTCTCGCTGGACCTCCTGCAACCGGGTCCCCGTGAAGACGCGCTCGGCGGCGGCCTGCGATTGCCGGGTGACCAGGTTGAACCGGTTCAGCTCGGTCAGGAGGTGGTGGGTGATTTGCAGCGCGAGGTCCGGATAGCGGACGCTGACCGCGAGCCGCACCACACCGGTCCTGAGGTCGAACGTCGGGATTACATGATCGCGGAGTTCGCGAATTGCATCCTCTCGGCGCCGGGCGGGCTGCCGTTCACCGAGGCGGAACACATCGGCGACCCGCACCGGGATCGTGCTGTCGCCAGACCGGATGATATAGGTGGTATCGACGACCTTCTCGAGCAGCTCCCGGGACTTGAGCAGGTCCACATAGAAGGGCGGCGCCTGACTCGGGTCCGAAACCGGGATTGCCACACCGAACTGGGCCGCCAGTCCGGCCAGATTGGTGGGAGTGCGTCGGGACTGTGGCAGAAAGGAGGTCGAGACCGTCCAGGATCGCGGCAAGATCAGAGTAATGCCGACGACCAGGACCGCGACGAGGAAGGCCCAGCGTGCAATCAGCCCTCGGTGGCGCAGGGCGAGAACCAGCAATCGAAAAGGCGACACCTCCACGATCTCGGTGGAGACGGGGGTTCCGGGGATGGGAGCTCCCTCGCGGCCTGGGGCCGGCATTGCTGCGGGGTTCAATGGCGCTGACATGGCTCGGAGAATCTTACATCGGCCGGGGTCAGGGAGCCATCGGACGTCGCCGCTCCAGCCCGAGGTAGCCGGCAGTGAGGATCACCACGGCGAGAATCACCGCCTCGGCCATCCTTCCAGGCCAGCGCCAGGCCAGCCAGCCGATAGCCCCGAGGACCGCCGCCAGGACCAGCAGGACGGAGGTGACCTGCTGATGAGTCCATCCCGACTGGATCGCGCGCTGGTAGGCGTGGGTGCGGTGGGCCTCATACCATCGCTCCCCAGCCAGCATCCGACGGGCCAGGGTCACCGACGCATCGTACACGAACGCCCCCAGCAGGAGCACCCAGCCGATCAGCGGGAATGACCCCGCCCGTTCCGACGCGAGGGCCACACTTGCGAATACGAAGCCCAGGAGCCCCGACCCGACGTCTCCCATGAAGATCCGGGCCACCGGCCAGTTCCACGGCAGGAACCCGAGGCTCGCCCCGAACGTGAGCACGGCGATCACGGCCAGGCCCTCCTGACCATCCGCGAGGAGGAAGGCGCCACCCAGTCCGGCCGTTATGACCGCCTGCCCTGCCGCGAGCCCGTCAATGCCGTCCATGAAGTTGTAGAAATTGACGGCCCACGCGACGCCAAGCACCCCAAGGACCGCGCCGAGTCGGCCGAGGTGAACGGTGTGCAGGCCGAGCCTGAGTTCGGGAAGACCCCCGAGCCAGAATACCGCCCAGCTAGCCGCGATCAGATGCAGCGCCGCCCGCAACCCCGCCGGCTGGGGCCGGTGATCGTCCACCAGCCCGATGATCGCGACGATCAGCCCCCCTCCGACCACGGCGATGCCCACCCGAGGCGGGACCCACCCCAGCAGCCCCGCGACCACGACGCCGCCAAGCACAATCGCGGCCAGCGCCAGTCCGCCTCCGCGCGGCGTGGGCCGGTCGTGCGAACTCCTCTCATTGGGACGATCCAGCAGGCGCTGCTTCACCGCATATCGCCTGACCACCCCAGTGACCAGCCCGGAGAGGATGATGCTGAGGGTCGTCAGCAGGAGCCATTTCATGCCTCGCCGCACCCCGGGACGGTGGCCCGATCGCGGTACCAATGGGCGGCTGCCCGCCACCCCTCCGCGACAGTCTCCGGCGGATGGAACCCGGTCATCCGCCTGAATTTGGTGATATCGACGGTGAGAGATTCGGTCAGTCGAGCCATGCTGCTAGACGTCACGGGGGTTGGGAGCAATCCCTTCAGCAGATCACCACCACGTCCGGCGGCACGCAGGATCGCGAGCGGAACCGGCACCAGCCGTGCCGGTCGCCCCAGTGCCCGGGCGACTACTCGCACTAAATCCGGGGTGGACAGGTCGTGCCCATCGCTCACGAAGAAGGTCTGCCCCGCCGCTGCCGACGCGTCGAGGGAAGTCTGGATGGCGGCGAGTACGTTGCCAACCGACACCATACTGCGCCGGTTCTTGAGGCGGCCGAACGGCAAGGGCCACCCAGCGTCCACCAGTTGCAGGAGCCTCAGGGCGTTGGCCCGGACACCCGGCCCGTAGACCAGAGGCAACCGCAGGATGACCGCCTCAATCCTATGCCGCTCCGCCAGTTCCCGCACCGCCGCCTCGGCTTCAAGCTTGCTGCGGCCATAGGGGTCGACGGGCCGGGGCTCGATGTCTTCGGTCCACGCTCTGTCGTTCGACTCGCCGACCACCTTCACGGTGCTGATGAACACCAGCCGGCGAACGCCTACGTCACCGGCTTGCTCGAGCAGGACGCGAGTTCCCTGGACGTTGATACGACGGTACTCGGCGACCGTCGCCGCGTCCTCCGGGTCGTCCATATGCACCCGGGCGGCCAGATGAACGACGCTCGACACTCCACGAAGCGCTGACGCCACCTCGGTAGGATGGGACAAGTCGGTGATGGCGAAACGCTCCACGCCTTCCGCGACCGTTCCCTGACGCACAAGCCCGCGCACCCGCCCCCGCGTGGCGAGCGCCCGGCAAAGTGGTCGCCCGATGAACCCGCTGGCCCCCGTGACCAGGGTCACGTCTTCAGGCCCGGTCACGCCGCTCCCTCGGCTCCATGCTCCACAATGTCGCAGAAAGTACCGCACAGACTGGCCTTGCTGAACCGCCGCGCGACCAAGTCACGGGCGAGCCGTCCCCGCGCCGCCAACTCCTCCGCCGGCGCACCCAGCAGGTGCCTGAGTACGGCGACCGCGCCATCCACATCGCCATGATCCACCTGCCACCCCACCTCGGCCTCCCGGAGGATATCTCCGACGTGAGACTCGGATGGGCCGATCAGGAGGATCGGTCGTCCCACGGCGAGGGCCCCGTAGACCTTACTGGGGTGTACGATACCCACGATGCTGTCGCCGACAGTCACCGCATGCACGTCGGCGGCGGAGAGCGAGTAGCGGAGACCCTCAAGCGGCTGGTATGGGAGCGACCGGATCACCGTGCTCGTCCGGGCCCGGTCCTCAACCTCCGCTTTCCCAATCCCGCCGCCGATGAACAGCCCGACGAGCCGGGACTCATGCTCAAGCCTGGTCAGGGCATCCAGCATGGTACGGACGGGGTTGGAAGGCCCGTGATTCCCGCTGTACATGACAACCACCTTGCCCTCCAGGCCGTGGGATTGCCGGAAGGGGTTGGCCTCGTGCGGGATGGTCTCGAGATGATCGTCATGTGGCCAGGGCGGGATAATGCTGAGCTTTCGGCTCACATCAACCTTACCGTTGATTCGCGTGGCCATGTAGCGGTCCAGCACCACGACATCGGACGCACGGCAGAGAATCCGCCTGTTCAGCCACTCGAACATCCGCACGGGGATTGCGTCTGCCGCGATCAGGCCGAGCGCGACCATCTGGTCGGGGTTGAGGTCCATCACCCAGTACCTGACCGGTGCGCCACGGAGCCGGGAGAGGACCAGGGCACTCATGGAGGCCATCGGGGGAGAGGTGCTGACCAGGATCACATCAAGCCGCCCCACGAGCAGGCCCCGCAGCAACGACTGGAGGACAAACGACAGCCCCCCGAGCAAGCGCACGGCGATGGATCGCTTTCCAAACGAGCAGAAGGGCAGGCGTACGACGTCGACACCATCGCGCCGCTCCCGAGCTTCGTAGCGAACGCGCGGGTTGTCGTATCCGCGGTCCGCCGTGAGGACGATCACGCGGTTGCCGCGACGGGCAAGTTCTGCCGCCGCGTCGGCCATGTGCTGCCCGACACTGGCCGGATCCGGCGGATAGACCTGTGTGAGGATGAGGAACGTCCGCTGCAGCCCTGTGGTCACGTGCCGTATTTCGCAACGTACTCGTTGTGGATCCACCGATAGGTGCGCTCCATGCCGTCGCGGAGCCGGATCGAAGGCTCCCAGCCGAGGGCAGCCCTGATCCGGGTATTGTCGGAGTTGCGCCCGTTGACACCCTTGGGAGCGTCCAGATTGTATCGCCGTGCCAGGGTCACGCCGGCGATCTCCTCCGCGATATCCACCAGTTGATTGATGGTGACGAGCTCGTTCGAGCCGAGGTTGATGGGATCGAGGATGTCGCTCTCGAGAATCGCCAGAGTGCCCTTCACGCAATCATCGATGTACATGAAGGAGCGGGTCTGGTGCCCGTCGCCCCAGATCTCGATGTTGTGTTCCCCGCTGAGCTTAGCCTGAATCACCTTGCGGCAAATGGCCGCAGGCGCCTTTTCCCGCCCCCCCTCCCACGTGCCGTGGGGTCCGTAGACGTTGTGGTACCGCGCCACCCGCGCCTGGAGGCCATAGTCCTCCCTGAAGTGCCGGCACATGCGCTCCGAAAACAGCTTCTCCCAGCCGTAGCCATCCTCTGCCATGGCGGGATAGGCGTCCTCCTCCTTGAGGGCAACCACCCTTGCGTCCTTCTGCTTGTCGGCATTGTAGACGCAGGCGGAGGACGAGTAGAAGAATCGGGAGACACCGCCCTCCAGCGCCGCCTGCAGCATGTGGGTGTTGGTCAGGACCGAGAGCATGCACAGCGCCTTGTGGTGCTCGATGAACCCCATGCCACCCATGTCAGCGGCGAGCTGGTAAACCACGTCGGCCTCATGGCACGCGGCCACCGCCGCGTCCTTGAGCTTCAGGTCGGCCACCACGTTCTCCACGGCATCAAACACCTGATACCACTCCGTCAGAGGCTTGATGTCGACCGCCCGGACCCGACGCCCATCTCGCCGGAGCGCGGCCACCAGATGCCCGCCGATGAATCCGCCACCACCGGCCACCACCGTCACCTTCTGCATTGAAGAAGCTCCTATTGGTTGCGTTGTGCTGCGGCGTTCGTGCCCTGGCTGGAGCGGAAAGCTGGTGCTTCCGGGTCCTTGCCCCAGACCGTCTGCAGCCACCGGACGGTCTCCTCGACCCCTTGCGGCATCCCATAGGGGAGTGGCCCGCACGCAGATTCTGTTGCCGTGAGATCTAGAACATACTCGGTCAGCACGTTCCCCAGACGGAAAGAGTTGAAGGGGAACCGCCGGAAGCCGACCGTGTTGAGGAGATCTCCCAGCCGGGCGGCCAGCCGGGCGAGCGGCAGTGGCAGCGTTCGAATGGTCGGTGCCCCCATGACGGTCTGCAGGGCATCGGCCCAGCGCTCGAGCGTGATCGGCTGGTAGTCCGCGAGAAACAGGGTCCGCCGGTGGATCTGCCGGGCCGGCGCCACCAGCAGCCGACCGTACTGATGGACCGTGTTGCCGACGTATCCGTATGACTTGTATCGTGGACCGCCGCCGACATGGAAATACCTCCCCCGCCGGACCAACCCGAAGAACCGCAGATAGTGTGGGTTCATTCCGGGTCCCCAGATCGTCGTCGGCCGCACGAGGCACCACTCTGCTCCCCCGCCCTCCTCCCGGCGCCACACCCGCTCGGTGAGGACTTTGCTTTCTCCATACAGGGTCGACGGGCAATAGTCCTCATCCCCGGTGGGTACGTACCCCACCCGGCACACCAGCTGGCTGGAGGTCCCGACGCAGCGCCGCACCGACGGCGTTACCCGCACCGCGGCGAGAAGATGTTCGACGCCGGTGAAGTTGGCCGCGTAGCCGCTCAGGTCACGGGTTTCATCGAGGTCGGTCCGCGCGGCCAGGTGCAGCACCACCTCGGGAGCGGTCTCCGTGAGAACCCGCCGGACATGGTCGGCGTCGAGCAGATCCGCCCGGTGGTGCTGGACCCCGGGCACGGGCGCGGCCGGATCGCGGATGTCCAGCCCGAACACGGCATGGCCCTCCCCGGCGAGCGCGCGGACCAGGTGGGTGCCGATAAACCCGGAGCTCCCGGTCACGAGCACCCTAGCCATTGCCGTGCTCCGCGCGCGAGGCGTTCATACCGCGACCCCCTTTTCCGTTAGGCCTCGCCGGGCGACCGCTTCCACGTTCCGGCACATCTGGCGTGCGCTGTACTGTGCCTCTGCGCGGGACCGTGCCGCGCTTCCCAGATGCTCCCGCAGGCCCTGGTCCTGCAGCACCCGACGAAGCGCGGCAGTCATCGCTCTGCCGTCATGCTGCGGGACCACCACGCCGGCCGTCCCAAGCCCGACCAGCTCCGGGGAGCCCGAGACATCACTCACGACGCAGGGAAGCCCCATGGACATCGCCTCTAGGACCGCATTGGAGGACCCTTCGTAGGCCGAGGGGTGGGCATAGATATCTGCGGCCGCCAGCACCGGACGGACATCGGAAAGTTCTCCAGTGAAGACGAACCGCTCTTCACGCCCCGAGGCCACGATGCGGTCCTTGATGCCCTGCAGGTAGCGGTCGTCCTCCGGACTCCAGGTGCGCCCCACCATGACCAGAAACAGATCGGGAAATTCAGGCAGGAGCGTCAGCAGCGATTCGACCAGCAAGTGCTGTTCCTTCTGGGACTTCAGCGCAGCCACGTAGGCGATCAGACGACTCCCCTCCGGCACATTGAGTGCTCCTCGGCCGGTGCTCCGCAGGTCCGCAGACGGGCGGAAGAGGTCGGTGTCGACCCCGTTGGGAATCGTGATGATCCGGCCGGGCGGCACGTGTTCTACATCCTGCAGGTACGTCGCAACGTCCTGGGAGTTGGGCAGGTAATAGTCCACCGCTGAGGACGTGCTCCAGTCCCCGAACCGGGTGAACCACCAGGCCAGCCGCCCCTGACGAGACAGGTGGTAGTGCTTGGGCTGGCCTACGGCCCGGGAAAGGTTCAGCGGGACCCGACACCAGCGAGCGGCCAGCCGGGCTGCCCAATCGACCATGGGCGTGTGATGGGTCTGTATGACATGTGGTCGGAAGGCCTTGATCCGGGCGAGCAGTCGGGGGATGCCGCGCCAGTAGGCCCGTGGCGCGGTGAAGCGGAGCCCGACCGCTTCCCAGCGAACACCGTGGTCGTGCTCGAGAGTGGCCATCATATCCCCATCACACTGATCAAAGGCGAACAACTCCGCATCGACCGCCTCCCGGTCCCGGTAGGCGAGCAGCTTGAACAGATGTCGTCCGGGTCCCGTGGGCAGGATGCCCTGGACCACGTAGAGAATCCGGAGGCGCCCCACCGAGCGGTCACCCACCGAAGGTCGCGACTCCATCCAGGTGGCCCTGACACCAGAGTTCGAGCACCAGCAGGCTGTAGATCTGGAGCCCATGCCGGCCCTCACCGGCGGCGTGCCGGTTGAGCACCCGTTCCACCGCTGCCTGGTCGAACAGGCCCCGGTGCCGTGCGCGTGCCGAGGTCAGGATCTCCCGCGCAGCATCGCGGAGCTCCCCCCGGAACCAGGCATCCACCGGTACCTCGAAGCCATGCTTCTCGCGGTGAATCAGGCCAGCAGGCAGGAGCGACGCGGCCATCCGCTTCAAGAGGTACTTGCCGCGGCCTCCGCGCACTTTGAGCGCCGGTGGCAACCTGGCCGCGAACTCCACGAGCTGGTAGTCGAGGAAGGGTGGCCTGGCCTCCAGGCTGGCCGCCATGGTCATGCTGTCCGTCTTCGTCAGCATCTCGCTGGGCAGCGTGTGCTTGAGGTCACCGTACTGGCGGCGCTGCAGGCCCCGCAAGGCGGGAAGGCGAGCGTAGTGCCGCCGGAGCACCTCGACCGGCAACCGGGTCCCGGCAATGCTCTGCCGCAGGGCCGCACTGAGCAAGGACAATTTTTCGGGCTCGGTGAAGGGAGCAAGAAAGGAGTAGACGTACCGCTCGTCTGCGGGCAACCCGACTACGCGTGCCAGCTTGAAGAGGCGGCGGCTCCGCACGCCCGTCCCCACCCGTCCCGGCAGCGCTGCCTCCGCCCACCGGAGGAGCCCCCACCCTGGCGCTGCCCCCAGTCGGGCCATGCGAGGTTCCCACCAGTAGCGGTGGTAGCCCGCGAAGACCTCATCCCCGCCATCACCGGTCAGCACCACCTTGACATGCTCCCGGGCGGCCTTCGACATCTCGTAGAGCGCGAGGGTCGCGGGAACCGCCTGCGGCTCGCTCATCCGGCCCGCCAGACCCAGCAGGTCCCATCCCAGGTTCGGGGTGATCGTTATCTCGTGGTGGTGCGTCTGGTATCGGTCGGCGATTTGGCGCGCGTACGGGGTCTCATCGAAGTACGCCGCACCGGTGAACCTGACGGCGAACGTGCGCACCGGCTCAGTGGCATGCCGCGCCATGAGGGCGGTCACGATACCGCTGTCGAGGCCGCCACTGAGAAAGGCCCCGACCGGTACATCCGCGATCATCCGCTCGCGGACCGCCTGATCGACCAAGGCGGTCAGCTCCTCCAGATAAGACATCTCGTCCCGTCCGGCCTGAACCTCCCAGTTGGTCACGTTCCAGTACTCACGGATTTCCGTAGTCCCGTCCGCACGGGCGCGCAGGTAGTGTCCCGCCGGCAGCTTGCGCACCGCGCGGAGCAGCGTGAGCGGCTCCGGGACGCTCATGAAGGTCAGGTAGTGCGAGAGCGCCTCGAGGTCGAGGTCGCGCGCGATTGGCCAGGGGCCGGCCAGGATCGCCTGGAGTTCCGAACCGAACACCAGCCCACGGGCATCCAGCGCGTAGAGCAGCGGCTTTTCCCCCAGCCGGTCCCGGCCCAGGAACAACTCACCGGCCCGGCCATCCCAGATGGCCAGGGCGAACATGCCGTCGAGCGAGCGAAGGCAGTCGGGCCCTTCATCTTCGTAGAGGTGGACGATCACCTCGGTATCCGAGTTGGTGCGGAAGCGGTGTCCCGCAGCCTCGAGCCGGCGTCGCAGCGCCTGGAAGTTGTAGATCTCGCCATTGAAGACGATGGCGACGTCGCCCGTCTCGTTATAGATCGGCTGGTGACCGCCCGCCACATCCAGAATTGACAGCCGTCGCATGCCCAGTTCGACGGGGCCGGCCGTCATTACCCCGCCATCATCTGGGCCCCGGTGCACCATGGTATCGGCCATGGCCGTGACACCGGCCTCACCGCCCCGTGGTGGTCCGCCAAAACCCAGTGATCCGCAGATGCCGCACATCAGGATGCCGGACGGAATGAAGTAGCCGGTTGCGGACGAGCCGCCACAATGGCGAGGATCATCCAGTACTCGAACTCGGTGAAGTCGGCGTTGGTGAGCCCCATGGTCAGCAGGCTCACCGTGACCGCCTGGACGGACACCGCCAGGGTCCGGGCGTTCCATTCCATTGCGGCCAACGGGACCCGGAACGTCCGTGCGAGCCACCGGGCCACGATGAAGCCCCACAGCACGAACCCGACCAGGCCGAGTTCGTAAAGGATCTGGAGATACACGTTGTGCACGAACCAGTCCTTGTAGCCGTTTCTCGCGGCCACGACGGTTCCTCCACCCATGCCAACGCCTCCAACGGGATGCTCGGCAAACGCGGTAAGGGCCCCGCGCCAGAAAGTGAACCGCTGGGTGATGGACCCGTCCGTCTCGACCTCCGTCGTGCTCTCAATCCTGGCGAGGACCAGTCGATCCAAGCCGCGGCTGGAGAGCCATTCCACCCCGGCGGTAACCACCAGCAGGCCACCGAGGTAGGCCCACACGGGGAATCGGACCTGCCCGCGCATTCGCCACAGCCACCAACCTCCGCCCGCCGCCAGCCCGAGCCACGCCCCCCGCGAGAGCGTGATGATCTGAATCCCGATGACCACTACCAGACTGGCCCAGAAGCCAGCACGGACCCACCACTGCGGGGCGCGCCACCAGGCGGTCCCGAGCAGGAGGAACGTCGCGACGTTGGCCCACATCGCGAGGGTGTTCACCGTTCCAGCGAAGGTGCCCCCGCCCAGGGCCCCGGTACGCAGGGCATCCAGGGCGCCGGAGGTCGCCAGTTGCACTTGGGCCAGCGCCTGTAGATCGAGGTCCCCGCTGGCTGAGAAGGTCTGCGTCAGCACCGGGAGGATGTAGAGAAAGCTTGCGGCCATGCCGGCGGCAATAATCCTGGTGCTCAACCCATAATCTTGTTCCAGCGCCTGAACGAGCAGCAGGTAGAAGAGCAGACTCCGCGCGAACTTGAAAGTCCGGATGAGACCGAAGCCGGGATCAAGCGACCACAGTACCGAGAGGGCCACATAGCCGACGAGCAACCACAGCCAACCATCAAGCGTGTTGACTCGGAGTCCACCACCACGGAGCAGCCAGTCGGTGGCCATGACCAGGAGGCCAAGCAAGATGACGAGATCGGGAATCCTGAGGTTTGCCCCGGGGATCTCGAAGAGCGCGAGGCTACGAAGTGGCACGGTGAACAGCAGCAGGAAGAGCAGCGCCCGGGTGTACCAGGTGAGCGGACGGCGGGTCATCGCGGACTCGCCTGCACCGGAGGACCACCCGGTCATTTCCCGCCTCGCCGCAGCAGCGCCACCATCCGGGGGTCGGAATCTCCATCGCGATACGTAGCGACCCCCGTGATTTCGCAGGGCACCGCCGCCTGAAACTCGGCCAGGTGACGCCGGGTCGCCTCCTCACCCTCACCTTCGTGGCCCTCGTAGATCAGGAAGCCCCACGGAAGCCGGGCCAGACCCGAGAGCCATCCCAGGTGGCCCCGGACGGCGAGATAGCTGATGACGCATCCGTTGAGCTGGTCGCCAAGGTGTGCCGGGAGGTCACCGCTGAGGTCTCGCCCCGACGCGATGTCGCCACCGGTCAGTGAATACCTCGTGCAGCCCAGCGCCGAGAGCAGCCGGTCGGTGTGCGGCACGACGGCGCCCCGATCCCACCCGTGACACCAACGAGCCCCGAGGCGCAGGTACTGCCCGATCATCATGCCGATGTTGCAGCCCACATCGAGGACAACACGGTCCAGGATGGCGCCGCCCGCTTCCGCCAGCAGGCCGGAGATGACCGGTATCCGGCGCGCCACATCCCGCTTCGCCGGCAGGGCGAGGCCCGGGATGGACTGATAGAGGTAGGACCCGCCACGGAGGTAGCTGCGGTCCCCGAAATGTGAGGCGGACGCGGCTTCCTCCGCGATCCCCCGGAGCAGACGATCGTACCCGATGAGCGCAAAATTCTGGAAGTCCACGTACTGGAACCGGCCGGTGGCATCGGTCCGGGCGTTCCCATTGCAGGATGGCGGCGCAAAATCCGAGTGCCCGAAGCCCCCGGGTGCGATGACTGCCAGGCGCCGGTCCTCGGCCAGCTGGCGCAGTCGCCGGAGGCCATCCTCGCAGAGTTCCGTGGTTGGACTGCCCCCGGGAGCGTGGCGCACGACGTACGCCACCCACAGATGTTCCCCTGCCGAGAGTTCTACCAGGTCGTACAGGCGCGGTCCGAGGGTCATGCGCGCAAGCAGGTTCGCCACCAGCATCAGGTGAGGGTGGCCGTGCAGCGCGCGGTGCTGCAGCGCGCTGTGCCCGTCGCCATGCAGGTAGCCGGTCTCCAGCCCTCCGCGATTGCGCATGATCTTGAGCCCGGCGTCGGCGGGATACCGCGCGGCGAGAGGGCCCAGCGAGCTCCGCCGCCAGGCCTCCGGAGTCAGGTACACGGCGTGGTTCCCTGACTCACCGCGCACCCCTTCGGCCTCGAGGGCGAGGGCCAGATCTCCCGCCAGGAACCCCGCCGCTTCCAGTGTCAGGCGCGGCGGCGACTGCAGGGGGAGCACCTTCTCCCACTCTGACTTGTGCCCCAGGATCGCGCGCCGGAGCATGCCTGGGCGGAACTGCCGCAGCACCTTGTATTCGATCAGGACCCGCACGGCGACCGTGCGGAGCACCTTGTAGAGTCGCGGGGAGCGCTGCCGGAGCGTCTCCCGAAGGGTGGACATCAAAGCGTTCCTTCCGGGATGCGTGTGCCGAACCCAAGGGCCGTGGCGTCGAAGCCGAGCAGGCGCCGCACGTAGACGCTCAGCACCAGGCTGCGGAGCGCCGTCGCGGTCGAGGTTGCGATAGCCGCCCCCACCAACCCGTAGCGGGGGATGAGCAGCAGATTGAGACCGATGTTCGTCAGGGCGGTCAACCCGATGACGGCCGTGGCCACTCGCTCATGCCCGGTCATCGTCAGCAGAAATCCGACGGAGCCACACAGCGCGATCGTCAGCTGTCCTCCCGATAGGATCAGCAGGGGAATGTAGGCACCGGCAAACCCGCTCCCGAACACCTGCAGGACCAGCGGGCCTGCGGCCGCAAGGATCACAACCGTGGGCACCGCGAACGCGAGCACGCCGCGAGAACTCAGGGTGAGCACCCGCTGCAGCTCAGCCCGCCGACCCTGAGCGTGCAGTGACGCGATCATCGGTGCCAGGATGGCGTTGAGCGACATGATGGCGAACGTAATGACCGTGGAAAGCTGGCTGGCCACAGCGTAGACGCCGGCCTGCGTGGTGCCAACCATCGCCCCGAGCATCAGGACGTCCGTCTGGGTCAGAATCAGCTGGGCCGCGGTGATCAGGAAAAGCGGCACGGCCGTGCCCAGCCAAGCGCCGTTCTCAAATACCGGGGCAGCTGCGAGGACCGCGCCCGGGAGCACCCGACGCAACATCGCCCAGGCGAGCAGCACGGCCACAAAGGTGGCGGCGGTGTTCATGGCGATCGCCGCCAGTGCCGTCCCCTCCGACCAGCCCAGCCCCACCAGCGCCCCCAGTCCAGTCACGATCAACGCCGGCCGCAACAGTCCCTGCACCCCCTGCCCCAGCACCACCCGCCGGAGGGCCTGCAACTGTGACACGAGCAGTTGCAGCAACACCGTCAGCGGCAGCAGCACGCTGGCAATCGTGATGGGCCTAGCCAACCCCGGGGCCAGCCGGTCCCCCAGCAGCCACACGGCAGTGAGGAGCCCGGCGGCAAGTACGAGCGACAGGCCGGATGCGAACTGAACGCTCCGCCTCACGAAGCCGTGAAGCGCCGGCCATCTGCCCTGCGCCTCGTAGGCGGAGATGAAGCGGAGCGATGCGGTATCGAGGCCCAGGACCCCGACCTGCGAGATGAAGAGAATCCAGCTCACCGCGTAGATGTAGCGCCCGAATTCTTCGGGGCCGAGCAGCCGGGTCAGAAAAGCCTGCAACCCGAAGGCCGTGGCTGCCACCAGGACCCGTACCCCGAATACCCCGACGCTCCGCCGCGCCAAGGTGGCGCCGACCCCCTCGCCGCGGAGCGCAACCGCGCCCGACTGCCATCGCCGCCGCAGCGCGTCCACCATTCCCGGGATCACTCCAGCGCCCTTCCAGTCCCTTCCGCCACGCCGACGTCCACGCGCTGCCTACAACTCCAACGGCAACCCGACCGTCTTCCCGTCCCGCGCCGACAGATAGATCCCGATCAGCAGCTCCAGCGACCGGAGCCCCTCCCGGCCATCGGTCTCGGCGTTCACCTCGCCCCGGAGTGCCTTGATCACGTTGTCGTAGTAGAGCGGGTGCCCGTGCCCATAGACCGAGGTGGTGGCGTAACTGGCCTCGCGAATTTTCGCGTCCTCTGGCTCCGGCTCGGCAAACTGCCAGTGCTGGATCTCGTTCACCGCGACGCCTCCCAGGCGGACGGTGCCCTTCTCGCCGATGACCGTCAGCGAACCCTCGAAGTTCTTCTGGTCCACCAGCATCGTCACGCTCACCGATCCCAGCGCCCCGCTCCGCCACCGGATACTCGCGACACCGGTGTCCTCCACCTCGATGTGACGCGCCAGCGTCGCCGTGAAGGCGTGGACGCTCTCCACCGGCCCGATCAGCCAGTCCAGCAGGTCCACATAGTGGCTGGCCTGGTTCATGAACGCCCCGCCATCGTACTCCCAGGTACCCCGCCACGCCGCGCTGTCGTAGTACGCCTGCGGTCGGCTCCAGAAGACGTTCACGCTCACCATGTAAATCCGCCCGAACCGCCGCTGTTCGATGGCCCGCCGGAGCAACTGGATCGTGGCGTTCTGCCGGTTCTGCTTGACCACGAACAGCTCCACCCCGGCCTTGTCACACGCTGCCACCATCGCCTTGCCATCGTACCAGCGCGTGGCCATCGGCTTCTCCGTCATCACGTGCCGGCCGGCCTCCGCCGCCTGGATGGTCTGGGCGGCGTGAATCCCTGACGGCGTGGCCAGCACGATCACGTCGGCGTTCGATCCCGCCAGGAGTTCGCCCAGAGAAGCGAAGCCCCGAGCCTTGGTCCGCGTCACCGCCCGCTTGAGCGCCGCCGGGTCGGTGTCGCACACCGCGACCAGCTCCGCCCGCTCCGCGTGCTGTTCCAGCGCCTCGAAATGCTTGTCGGCAATTCGGCCACAGCCGACCACCCCGAAACGGATGCGTCGGCCGCTGATAGGAAGGGGCGAAAGTGGCATGGGAGAAGAATATAGGTGTGCTCGGGGTGCCGCGAAACTCGAACCAGGGCCGCATGCAAACGGCTCCCGGCAGACCCCACCCACCAGGGTAGGTCTGGCCACCCCCGCGAGTCCGGAGGGCGCCTCAGCGCCGGACCAGTGCCGCGAAGAACCCCGCCCCGAACCGACGTGCCACCCGGAGGGGACGGAGCAGGTAGTACAAGGGGTACAGCACCGGCGGCAGCTCCACCGCCTGGAAATCCCCCTCGCCGATCCCGAAGGTCTGGCCCAGGATGAAGCGCACCCGGTCTCGCCGCCGCTCCCGTACCCGGAGCTGGAACACCCGCCGCTCTCCGGCCGGGATGTGTCCCGGGGTCGCGCGGAAGAGGCGCTCCGTGACCCAGGTGGCCAGCCGCGGCAGGCCGGGATGCGCCCGGCGGCGCCCCTGCACCGCGGGGGGCAACTCGGCGCCCAGCAACGCCTCCGCCAGTCCGAGGCCCAGCAGCAGCATCCGCTCCGAGCCCAGCGCCCGGGCCCGCCGGAACACCACCGCCCAGTCGACCTCCCGGTCGCCCACCAGCCGCCCGACATCAGCGATCCAGCTCAGCCGCTCCCAGGCATGCTTCGCCCCGTGCTCGCCCAGTGCCAGCAGCATGTCAGCCCGGCCCAGCGTCTCCACCCTGCCCCCGCCGAGCGTGACCGCCTGCCGGCCGGGCCAGACATCGGCCACCGTCAGTCGGGTGGCGAAGAGACCGGCGGCAAACCGCCAGTGCAGCTCAACCCGGTGGCCGGCGGAGTTCCGGTAGATGGCTTCACAGTCGGAGCGGGACAGCGCCCGCGCGCGCGCCCCGGTGCGCCCACCTTCGAGTCGATACCCTCGCCGCTCCAGCAGGGCGCTGGCCCTCGCCCGATCCTCGGGAAAGACCACCAGGTCGAGATCGCGAAACTCCCGCAGAGTGATGTCTCCCCACGCCAGCATGGCGAGCGCCGGTCCCTTCCACGCCAGCAACCGGATCTCCCCCGCTTCGAAGCCCCGTGCCAATGCGAGCAGCTCGGCGGTCAGGCGCAGGTTCCGGAGCGCCACGGCTTTCGCCTGCTGCTCCAGCTCCGGCCGCATCACCCCCGCCTCGGCCAACCGCCGCTGAGCCAGCGGCAGGAGCGCGTGTACCCGGGCGGTCTCGGCGAACCAGCCCCAGTCAAGTTCTGGGGTGACAAACGAATGGAGGTCAGCAGCCGGGGCGGAGACCGGTCCGGTAGCGGCGCAGGCGAGGAACAGGCGGGCTTCCGGGCGGAGGGACGGGAGCTCCGGAATGGGAGGCGACATGACGGCCAATCTGGCGGAAGGCGACGGACCCCGATAGATGTTCTCTGCTGCGGACGGGCACCCCGCTAGGCCAGACCGGCCTGACCAGACGACCGGGCCGCCACCACCAGCCGGAGCGCGTGACGCATCGCCGCCCCCAGCAGCGGGGCCGGGTGCGCACGCAGGAAGGAGTCCGGCGCCTCCACGTAGAGCCAGAAGATCTCCATGCACTGCTCGTCGCTGAGCT
>CAYUYF010000043.1:0-26633 GCA_964449145.1 uncultured Gemmatimonadaceae bacterium
CCCACCCTCATGGACCGGCCCAGCGCCGGCGCCGTGTGCCACTACACCAACACCGCCGACCGCCACTTCGTGATCGGCCCCCTGCCGGCCGACGAGCGGATCATCCTCGCCAGCGCCTGCTCCGGGCACGGGTTCAAGTTTGCCAGCGCGCTGGGGGAGGTGCTCGCCGAGCTGGTGACCGAGGGGGCCTCCGGCTTCGACCTGAGCCCCTTTGCGCCGGGCCGGTTCGCGGGTTGAGGCGGGCCGCTGGGCGTCGGCGAGCAGGGTTGGCGGAAAGGAGACGGGGAGCCCCTCGGCGAGGAGCTCCCCGTCCACACTTCGGGACTGCAGACAGGCCGGACGCCAGTTCAGCGGGCAGCCCTGGTCGTTGAAGTCCTCAAAGATGTCCTGCTGCGCATTGGTGCCGCGCGGGTGTCGTCACAGCAGGACCACCGCGAGCTGCCTCAGTCCGCGGTCGGGGCCCCCTTCGCCTGCCTGCTCTGGTGCCAGAAGCGCAGCAGCTCCCGGGTGGACTCGAACACCCTGACCTCGGGGTCCAGCAAGGCCAGTTCCCGTGGTACCAGCTTGAGGTCCAGGTGGGGGTGGCCGTCCCGGGCATGCAGCGCCTGAGGCGGTGCGCCCACCCGGACACGCAGCCGGTCCAGCTCGGCCAGGTCGTTGGTGCTGGAGAGGACGTGGGACCAGCCCGGGGCGTAGAGGTTCTCGCGGTCCATGAGCAGCATGCCCGGAAGGTAGGGCCGGGCCGGCGCCCGCCAACCCCTCTTACCTCGCGCCTCTCCCCGCGAGTAAGATTGAGCATGACGTCCACCCTGGCCGATGCGATTCCCCTGCCGGCCGTCCCCGACGAGCGCATCATCGCCCGCTGGGACGGGATCGAGGTCGTGCTGATCACCTCCCGCGACGCCGCCCCCGCGCGCGACCTCGCCGCCCGGGTGGCGCTCCGGGCGATGCGGGATACACCGTTCCACACCCCCGCCTTTGCCGCCACCGATCAGGAGCCCGAGAGCCGGGTGTTCATCGCCCGGGAAGGGGGCCAGGCCGTGGGCCTTGTGGTGCTGCGACCCCGGCGGCGCTGGGCCTGGTGGGCGTGGGATGACTTCGACGCCGAGCGGCGGCCCTCGACCGGCGTGGCGCCGATGACGGCGTGGACGGTGGAGACAGTCTGGACGCACAGCTCGTCCCAGTCACGCGGCCTCGCCAAGCGGCTGCTGGACGAAGCCGCCCGTCAGGTGGAGGTGCGGGTGGCGTCATTCGGCTGGCGGCGTCCCTTCACCCCCTCGGGAGAAGCGCTGGTGCGGCGCTGCTGCCCCGTGGGGTTCTGGGTGCCGGACTAGGCGCTGGTAACTATTCAGGAGGTGACGCGACGAACGGCCCCGAGCTGTACCCGGGGCCGTTCGCATTCCATGGAGATCGGATTCTCGGACTGCGGTCCACCCTCGGTCTAGAAGAAGTTCCTCACCAGCGGTATCTGCTCCCGCCGGATCCACGCCACCAGGAGCGCGCACGCGAACACCGTCACCGCCAGCCCGAAGAGCAGGCCACCGTCTCCCTGCACCTGGATGCCGAGCTTGGTCAGGTGGGAGAGAATGGCGCCACTGATGATGCCGAGCGCCAGTACCGCCCCGATCCCGGCGGTGGCCGGGATGAGGAGCAGGACCGCGGCGATCAGTTCCGCCACGCCGCTTCCGATCCGGCCCCACGGCTCGATCCCCAGCGTGGTGAAGATGTACACCGATTCGGGGGCGCCGGTGAACTTGAAGTAGAGCGTCTGCAGCAGGATCGCCGCCGCCACGATCTGGCCGATCCAGCTCAGCGCCAGCGCGGTCTTGGGCAGGGTCAGGGTGTGGGCCTCGAGCATCGGTGTCTCCATGTGGATCGGTCGTGGACCCGGCGTCCACGCCGGTCAGTGGTCGTGACTGCGAATCTGTGCGTCGTGGTGCCGCACCAGGCGCCAGAGATCTCTCCAGCTGGTGGGCCTGGCCCCGCGGTCCCGATTGGCGGCGGCGATCTCCAGCAGGATTCGCCACTGCTCAAACAGCACCCGGTACGCCGCCAGCAACCCGGTGCCTGGATCGTAGATGTGGGTGGCCTCGGCGGTGGCGCCGTTGAGCTCCACGATCTTGAAGTCCCGGCCCTGCTGGAACTGCTCGGCGCTCGGGGTCCGGATGTCGTAGCGCCCGAAGAAGAACCCCGGGAATCCCTGACTCAGGCGGTCTATCACCGCCTCCAGCGCCGGGGTCAGCACCCAGCCGCCGTCAAAGAACGCCGAACCCCGGCAATGAGTTCCCAGCTCCACCAGCTGCAGCCGCTCGCCATCCGGCAGCACCTCTGCCAGCCGAGCCGCATGGCGGCGGAGGTAGAACGGCGCCATGCAGACGGCACGGTCGTCGTCCAGGATGAGGGCCTCGAGGTCTCGGATGCCATCACCGGTAACGGCGGGGAAGCGCTTGTCGGTGACGGAGAAGATCCGGCCGGTGGACTCTGCGGGGTGGCGTACGTAGAACACGCCGAACTCCACCCCGGGTGCGTACTCCTGCACGATGGTGTCCCCGCCGGCCCGGCTGAGATACACCTCCATCTCCTGGGCCGAACGCACCACCGCCACACCGGAGCCACGCTCTCCCACATCCGGCTTGAGCACCAGCGGCCAAGTGAAGCCATGGCGGGCCTGGAATCCGGTGGCCCGGGCCACCCGCTCGGCCGGCGCGAGGGTCGCCGGGATCAGCTCCCAGGCCGCGACCACCTCCGGTGCGTGGGCCAGTCCCTCGAGGATGCGGGCCTTGGATTCTCCCACGAAGCCGCCGCCGGGGATGGCCGGATTGACCGCGGTGAAGAGGCGCAGGCTGCCCCGCTTCGCCGCCAGCCACAGGACATAGAGTACCACCGGCGGGTAGAAGGCCCAGCGGGGCCAGAACTCCCAGCGGGTGAGCCGCCGCCAGCGGGAGAGCAGCAGCCGCCGGCCGCGGTGGGTCCCCAGCGGGATGATCAGCTTGAGCAGGAGGAAGAGGACCAGAGCAGTGAGCAGCAGGTACAGCCCTGCCCGCTCCTCCACCACATTGAACACCGCCTGGACAGCCTCACCGAACGCCGCCGAGACGCCCACCAGCGCCGGGGTCCAGACCAGGCAGGCAATGAAGAAGTACAGCGCGAACTTTGACGCGCTGGTCTTGAGCATCCCTGCGGTGAAATAGGTCGGCAGGCGGGTCCCGGGCAGCACCCGGGTGGCGAAGACCAGCTTGGCGCCCTGCTTCGCGATCCACTGTGAACTCCACAGCACCGCCTCGGGGGTGATGAACCAGCGCACCGGGGCCCGCGTCAGGACCGCTCGGCCCAGGCTCCGGCCGGCGTAGAACACCAGCAGGTCGCCGATGAAGATCCCGGCGAAGCAGGCGGCGCTCGCGGTCCAGAACCCGATGATGCCGCGGGAGACCATGAGCCCCGCGGTGATGCAGGTGAGGTCCTCGCTGACCAGGGTGGCCCCGGCAAGCAGCACGATCAGCAGGACCAGCGCGAATCCCTCGGCCCGCGGGATGCTGCCCGGGTTGAAGGGGAGGGCGGCGCGAGCCAGGCGCTCGGGGTCCGCGGTGGCGCGGGTGACCGCCGCACCGCGTTCCACCCGGTCCACGAACTCCACGATGGGCCGCGCGATCCGCTCCGGTGTCATGAATGCGGCGAAGTGATCGCCGCCGTCCATCCGCAGGTCCGCCTGGGGGACGATGCGGGCGTGCTCGCGGGCCACGGCCGGGTTGACCAGCGGGTCCCGCTCACCGTGGAGGATGAGCATGGGGCCGGGGTAGCGCTGCAGGATGCCGCGCAAGGGTCGCTGGTCGGTGTCGTAGAAGTTCCGGGCGTAGGCCACGCTCAGCATGGTGTCATCCAGCCAGCCGAAGTGGGGCACCAGCTCCCGGAGCAGCCACAGGCCGCCCAGCTGTAACCCGTGCACCGCGTGGTTGAGGTGATAGTCGCCCAGCAGCTCGTACTCCTGCGCCCCGATTGCCGCCAGCATGGTGAGAGAACGCACCCGCTCCGGCGCGATGGCTTCCATCTGCAGGATGACGCCGCCGCCCATGCTGAACCCGACCAGATGCGCCTGCTCGATGCCGAGGCTGTCCATCAGCTGCAGCAGGTAGCGGGCGTGAGCCCGGTTGGAGTAGTCCGGCACGTCCCAGCTTGACCCGCCGGCGCCGGGCAGGTCGGGTGCCACCGCCCGGAAGCGGGCGCCGAGAAGCTCGGCGAGGTCGCTCACCTCGCCGTTGTCGCCGGGGGAACCATGGACCAGCAGGATCGCCGGTGGCGGGGATCCCAGCGAATCGGGGGAAGGGGTGTACTCGCGATAGGCGATACGGGCCACGCCGGCACGCTCATGATCGCCTTGGACCACGTGCACCAGCGTGGTGCGCTCGTCCCCGTGCACCGGGTGCTCGGTGGGCCGGAGCAGGCGGGAGAGGTGCGATGCCGCCAGCAGCAGGAGGTAGCCCCACAGCAGCCAGCGGCGGCGCGTTGGACGGGCGGGTTCCGCGGGCTCGCTCACTCTGGGAGGGGGCAGGGCAGTGTGCGGCGGGACAGGGTGAGCCATGGGAGCGCTCCACCACGGCATGGCGCGTCGGGTACGTGGTGGAGCGCGGCGCTTTCGGGGCCAACCAGCGCCTCACTGTAGCTCTGGGTCTCGGCGTCGTCGCGATGCATGCACACCGACCGGCGGCCGCGTTCGGGAACGTGGCTCCGGTGGAGAGCCGCCAGCGACTCACGGGTGTGTGGCGCACCGGCGGCGAACAGCGCCGTCCGCGACTCCGCCACCTCCGGCTCGGTCACCGATGAGCTGGTGCACAGCATGCCGGGGTCCGCCTGGTGGCTGGTGGCCAGCCGGACGCCGTCCCACGTGGCGATCATCGCGGGCTGTCCCGGTTCGGCGGCGATCAGGGTGAAGGGCTGGGTGATGCCCAGGGTCTCGCGGGTGAGCCGGAGCAGGACCTCCGCCTGTCCCGGGGCGCTGATGAGGTCGAGCACCAGGAGCCCACGGCTCCGGGGCGATGGCGGCGGCTGATAACTGGGGACGCGGTAGCGATTCAGCAGGCCCAGGGTGAGCCCGAATTCGTTGACGGCGAACCAGGTCCCCCCGGCGTCTCCGTCCAGCGGGGCCAGGAAGTGGACGCCATCCCGCACCCGGCGCCCCGGCGGGACGGCCGGGGCGCGGGTGAATCGTTCATCGCGGTTGAAGCAGAGGAAGTAGCCGTCCGGGCTGGGCAGCCAGCTTACTGTACACATGCGGCATCGCGGCGGAGCGCCGCGAGGGTGGACGGCGCCACCCCGAACTCGTCTCCCGCCTCGAAGCCGGTCCGCCGAAGCAGCTCCTTGATGAGGGCGTAGTGGTGCACCGTGTGGCTCACCAGGAACTGCAGCTCCCGCTTGATGCTCGAGCTGCTCCAGTCGGGGCTGGTATCGTCGCTGGCCACGCTTCGAACCGTGACCTCGATGGGCCGGGCCCCGAGCGCGCTCGGGAGCCGGCCCAGGTCGGCAATGAATCCGAGGGCGGTGGCGATGGCCAGGTCGCGATCTCGCTCGAGCGGGACCTGGCGGTCCCGGGCATCGTAGTCGATCCGGCCGCCGTCCAGTCCGGACAGGAAGGCGCGGTAGTGGTCCAGGACGTGGCGGAAATGCACGCCGACGGGGGAGATGCCCGGGGCGGCGCCGCCATCGGAATAGGTGGCGTCCTCCATCCGCCGGAGCACCTCCACCGCCTGTTCCAGCACCAGCAGGTTGCCTTCAACCGCTTCGAGTCGTTCCGCCATCCCTTACTCCCTGACGACTGGGGTGAACTGTTGGGCCACGGCGCGCTGCAGCCGCTCGGCCAGAAGCTTACGATCCCGGTCCACGATTGGATCCGCCCCAAACCGGATGGTCGCCTCGATCCGGGGGAGGCGGCACAGCCCCAGCAGGTGCGGCCCGAGGGTCATCTCTCCCCACCAGCAGACCGCCAGGTGCGCGGGGGGCGAGCCGGCCGGGGTACGGTAGCTCACGCTGGCGTAATGCACCGGGTAGCCGGTGCGGGCCGCCCACTCCAGCAATGCCGGCCGGAACGGCAGGACCGTGTGGCCCCGACTGCTCGTGGCCTCGGCGAAGACGATGATGCCATCACCACCAGCCACCGCGGCGGCCAGCCGGTCCATCACCCGGACCGCATCCCGCTTGGCGCTGCGGTCAATGAAGATACTGCCGCTCCCGGCGGCCATCAGCCCGAAGCCCGGCCAGCTGCGCACCTCCTGCTTGGCGACAAACCGCCCCGGGGTCGCCGCCGCGAGGATGGGGATATCCAGGTAGCTGAGGTGGTTCGTCACCAGAAAGAACGGCGGCGCCGGTCGGGTTCCCTCCACCACCGTCCGGACCCGCAGCACCCGCTCCAGACCCCGGCCCCACGCCCGCAGGACGACCCGTCGCCAGCGGGCTTGCCCGCGGCGCCACGGCACCAGCACCGCCACGCCCGCCACGATGGCCAGAAGGCACACCGCCGACCAGCCGGCCAGGCCGAGGGCCCGGGGCCAGCCGCCGAGCCCGGCCTCCGCGGCCGCCGGCTCAGCGGAAGAAGAACCGATAGGTATGCTCGTCGAGCCCAAGGACATCGAGGGCGACCAGGAAGTCGATCGTCTTGAACTGCCGGTCAATGGCCGGTGGTCCGAACACCTTGGCGCCGAGGTTCAGGTAGCTCTCAAACAGCGGTGGGATGTGCACCGGGAAGGTGCGCACCGCTTCCGGGTCGGCACCCTCACAGCCGAGGCCGGGCAGCGGTGGCGCGCACAGCGTCGGATGCACGTGGCCGTGGATGCCGAGGAACCGCATCGTGGCCTGTCCCTCGGCGGGGTTCTGGGAGGTGAGCGAGCAACAGCCGAAGAGGTGGCGCTTGCGGTTCCAGGTCAGGTACATCGCCAGGCCGCGCCAGAGCAGGTTCAGCACCCGCCCATTGCGGTGGTCCTTGGCCACGCACGCGCGGCCCACCTCCACCGCCTCCTGCAGGAACTCCGGCGGGAGGTCCGAGAGGTCGAATTCGCCGGCGGAGTAGAACCCGTGGCGGGCGGCCATCTCGGCGGTCTGCAGCCGGTAGGTGCCGACCACCTCGCCGCTGCTCTGGCAGGCGATGAGCAGGTGGTGCAGCCGGAGGTCCAGTTCCTCGTGGTCCCGGCCGGTGGCAAAGGCGCTCTCCAGCCCCTCCCCCAGCTCCAGGTTGAACACCTGGAACCGGAGCCGCTCGATGGCGTCCAGGTCCTCGCTGGTCCGGGCAAAGCGCACCACGTAGCGGCCCGCCGCTACGGTGCCTGCCGGCAGCAGCTCCGGGAAGGCGGGGTAGGGCGCGCCGAGGTCGCGCTGGGCGAAGTCGGTGCCGAAGGCGGGTTCGCGGGACTCAGGAATGATCATAGTGCCCCCAGGCCGGCAAGGGGGTCTCGGGCAACTACGCTCGGGGGCGCCATCTGGTTCCTCCGTGGGGGAGGCTGAACGGAAGGCACCGGGTGTCACCGCCCGATAACACGACGGTATCGGCCGGGCTGGCCCGGGAAATGTTCACCCCAGACGGGGGGTGCGCTAGTGCGTCTCAGCGCCAGTCGCCCAGCAGCACCCATGCGCCCCAGAAATAGGGGTGCGCATACTTCGGGTCCTTGCGAAGGGTCAGCTGAGCCTGCCGGAGCGCCTCCGCCGTGTCCATCGTCTTGAGATTCTGGTAGAAGCTGGTGATCAGGCTGGCGGTGGCGGCATCGTCCACCGGCCAGAGCGACGCGATCACGGTCGGCACCCCGGCGTCCAGGAAGGCCGTGGCCGGGCTGTTGGGCCATCCACCGACCTGGTCCTCTGCCACGGCGGTGTTGCAGGCCGACAGCACTACCAGCCGCCGGTGGTCGAAGCCGGTCAGCCGCCAGACCTCGCGCAGGGTGAGCCGGCCGTCCTCTGCGGTCGGGCCCGGCGCGCCCGGCGCCAGGGTGAGGTAGCTGTTCTCGAAGTTGGTATAGTCGAGGTTCCCGTGGGTGGCGAAGTGGACCACCGTGAAGCTGACGGGCAGGGTCTTGGCCCGGTCCTCGGTGGCGGCGGCACGCAGGAACACCTGGGCGCTCGGGTAGATCCGCTTGAGGCTGAGGACCTCCTCCTCGGCGTTCTGGAGCGAGCTGTCGGCGTTCCCGAAGGCCGCCAGCCGGATCTCCGGCCGCCGCGTCGTGGAAGTGGCCGGCACCTTCAGCTCGGTGACGTAGAAGACCGCCTGGCGGTCTCCCAGGGTCTTGGCGTTGCTGTCCGGACTCTCCGGCAGGATCTGGAACGGCAGGTAGTACAGCGTGCCGGCGGGAATGATGGCGAGCCGCTTCCGCCCCGCGATCGCGCCGGCCACCGGTGCGATCAGCGCCTCGTAGAGGTCGGCGGCTTCCCGGCGGAGGTCGCCGCCGGGCGGGGCCACGGCCTGCCCCTGGCCGGCCGCGCCGATGCGCTGCACGGTGGCCAGCGTGGCGCTGGGGCTCCGGGCCAGCCGGACGACCAGGTCCACCTTGCGGTCCAGCGCCTCGCGGGAGATATCCACCACCCGGGCCACCATGGTGTCGCTGGTGACGGCAAAGATGTACAGCTCCTTCTCTCCGGGGAGGAAGGCCAGCACCGCCGCGTCCGGGGGAAGGTCCCGGCGGGAGGTGCGGAGGTCTCTCAGGTTGACGCTGGTGTGGTTCTTCAGGTCGGGATGCTCGCGCACCAGCCGGTTGACGAACTCCAGGTATTCCTGCTCGGCGATCTCCTTGGCCCGGTACAGCTCGCGGATCTGGGCTTCGTTGCGCAGGCTGTCCGGCTTGGCCAGCGCGCTGGTGAGCTGGGCGCTCACCCCGTCCAGCTCCGCCTTCCGCTGGTTCTCCTCCGCCAGGAGCCGGGCCTTGGTGCTGTCGGCAAACTGGATCCCCAGGCCGCGGTACTTGCTTCGCAGCTCCTCGTTCATGCTCCGGTCCAGGACCGTCAGCGCCTCCTCGGCCCGGTTCTGCCGGACCAGCAGGCTCACCAGCTCCTCGTACAGGCGTCCCTGCACCCGGCCGCTGGCGAATGTCTTCTGGGCTCCCTCCCCCCCGGCCACCTTGGCCCGCAGCCGCTCGACGACCTCCGCGGCCTCCATCAGGGTGGTAATGGCCTTGGTGGTGTCGCCTTCATCGCGATAGACCAGGCCGAGGAGGTAGAGCGGTTCCCACAGGTAGCGGGTGGCGCCCAGCTCCCGGGCGCCGCTCGAGGCACGTTCCAGCAGTCTGCGCGCTGCGACGCGGTCCCCCTGGGCGTAGGCCAGCTTGCCGAGCTCCCCTGCGATGGCGGCTTGCTTGTCCCGCTCGCCACTGCGCTGAATGACGGTGTCCGCCATCGCCCACCAACTTCCGGCGGCAGCGAGAAGGCCTCGCGCAAAGGCGATCTTGCCGAGAATCTTGAGCGTGCTGCCCTCGATCCGGACGGTCTCCATGGCCCGGGCGGCCGGGAGCGCCCGGGTGAGCCAGGTCTCGGCCGAGTCATACTGGCCGTTTTCGTAGAGCGCCTCGCCGATGTTGCTGAGCAGCAGGGGGTAGAACTCTCCCTCGGCGCCGCCGGCGGTGACGATGTCCAGCGCCCGGTGGAACTGTACCAGCGACCGGGGATAGTCGCCCTGCCAGAAGTAGATGGTGCCGATGTTGTTGAGCGGGGTGGCCTGGGCCTCGGGGCTGTGGAGGGCCACGTAAATGCTCTCCGCCCGCTGGTGATAGTCCAGAGAGCGTTGATAGTCGCCCAGGCTCTGATACGCCACGCCCAGGCCGGTACTGGAGTGGGCGATGCCCCAGGGATTGTCCACCTCGACGTTGATCCCGAGCGCCTGCTCCAGCTGCCGGATCGCCTCCTGGTAGCTGCCCTGCAGGGTCAGCGCCCATGACATGGAGGTCAGCAGCGAGCCCATCTCGGTCCGGCGATTGCCCTGCTCGGCGACGGTGAATCCCTCGCGGTAGGTCTGCAGCGCGCCCACGAGGTCGCCTCGCTGGGTGAGGATGTCGCCGATGGCGCTGAGCTGCCACGCCTCATTGCCCCGGTCCTCGAGGGTGCGGTAGGTGGCCAGCGACTGGCGGTGGTAGGCCAGCGCGCTGTCCAGCTTTCCCCGCACGAACGCCGAGCGTCCCAGGGCGGCGTAGCACTCCGCCAGCAGCGTCCGAGCGTCCAGCTTGGCGGCCAGCGCCAGCGCTTCCCGGTAGAGGGCGTCGGCGCGGGTGCGATCCCGCCGGGGGCCCGATTCAGTGATCCCGGCGAGGGCATTCAGCGTGGTGCTCAGGTTCCATTCGTCGCCGATGGTGCGCTGCAGCGTGATGGCCTGCTCAAAGTAGGCGGCGGCGCTGTCGGGGACCTTGAGCTCGCGATGGGCGGTGCCCATGTCGTACAGCGTCAGGGCCAGTTCGCGCGGGGTCTCCAGCCGGGCCTGGATGACGCGAGCCGCCTCGTAGTTGAGCAGCGCGCGCTGGTAGTCGGCGTTGTTGTAGTAGACGTCGCCGATGTTGTTGGCGACCTTCGCCCGCTCGATGTCGTTGCCCAGCTCCTCATACACCCGGGCCACCCGGACGTAGGTCTGCAGGGCGGAATTGGGGTCACCGGCATCGCGGTACAGGGAGGCCAGCTTGCCGAGCGAATAGGCCACGCCGTCGCGGTCGCCGGCCTCCTCGCGGAGCTGCACCGCCTCTTCGTGGGCGGCGATGGCACCCTTGTAGTCGCCCAGCGTCCACAGCGACTGGCCGATCTGGGACTTGGAGTATCCCGCGTCACCGCGCTCGCCGGCCGCCATGTGCAGGGTGTAGGCCTCCTCCCAGATGGCGATGGCATCGCGTTGCTGGCCCAGTTCCGAGGTCTGGTACCCGATCTCATCGAGCTGGTCGGCTTCCTCCTCCTTGTAGCCCAGCTGGCGGTACAGCTTGCGGGCCTCGTTGTAGCTGAGGATGGAGCGTTCCCGCTGCCCCTTGTTGCCGAACAACCCTCCCATGCCGGTATAGATCGAGGCGCGCTGGGCCTGGGTGCGGGGCATCTCGATGCGCTTCAGCAGCGTCAGCGCCTCCTCGTAGGCGCTCAGGGCGTCGGTGTAGCGGTCCACCTTGGCCAGCGCCTTGGCGTAGCCGCGGACCGAGATCGCGAAGCTCTCCACCTGGGCGGTGGAGCTGTCCACCCGAGTCCGCGCCCGTTCCAGCTGCACCACCGTGTCCCAGATGGCCACCGCTTCCACGAAGCGGTTGAGCCGGTTGAGCTCGTCGGCGATGTTGTTGAGCGCGTAGCGCACGCCCTCTTCGTTGTCCGCCCGCTCGAAGGCCGGGATGGACTGGCGGTAGGCGAGGATGGCGGCTTCCCGGTTGCCCAGGCGGTGCTCGATCTGCGCCAGCCCGAACAGCGCCCAGCCACGGCGGCTCTCGATCTTGTAGGCGTCCACCACCATCAGGACCAGCCGGTTGAGCGCCCGCGCCTCCTCCACCTTTCCGCTGGAGGCCCAGTCGTTGGCGGTGGAGTTCCAGTCGCTCAGCCAGACGCCGTCCGACAGGGCGTCGGGCTGGTCGGCGATGAGCCGACGGCGCTCGGCGTCATCCCGGGCGGCCAGCAGTTCATCCCGGACCGCCTCCTTGCCGGGGAGCGCACCGCGGTTGGCCCAGTCGGCGAAGGTCACCGCGAGGTTGAGGTGGCGCCCCTTGTAGCTGCCGGGATAGCTCACCATGTAGTCGAAGAAGCCGCGCAGGTCCGCTTCGGTGGCCTTGCCAACCAGTTGGAGCAGCGTCTTGCCGGCGTGACGGCCCCGGGCGATCGGCGTGGTGAGGGCGGCGCTGGTGTCGCCACTGAGCCGCTTCGCGACCTTGCGGAGGTCCACCACCATGGTGCGGAGCACCCGGGTGGTGAGTGAGTCGCTGTCCCGGAACAGCACGTTCCACATCTGGTACAGCTCGGAGCCGTCATCTCCGCCGAAGCTGATCCGCTGGCCCACCAGGTCGGTCAGCAGCCCCGGGGTCGGCGAGTAGCGCTCCACCAGCGTGAGCTGGATCAGGTCTCCGGGGAGCACCCGGTACGCCGGTTCGTCCGGGTCACTGACGTGAATGACAGCGGTCGAGACGGTGGAATCGCTGGACACTACCCGGGCCGGTCCGAGGTTCCGGCCGGTACGGGGCGGGAGGGTATCGTGCCGGACCCCCACCGCCGAGCCCAGCATCCCCGCCTCGATCCCGCCGGCGATGCCGGTCTCCAGCGTTACGATCGCCGAGTCTCTGCTGGCGTAGCGCACCTCCGTGATCCGGAAGAGCAGCTCCTTCTCCGTGACCGGGTTGTCGGGGTCCTGGGCGGCGGCGAGAGACGGGGACAGCGCGAGCGCCGCGGCCAGTCCCAGGATGCGGAAAGCAGAGTGAAGAAGTCGCATTGCGCGGCCGGTATGAGAGGGATGGCACCGGGGAACTGCCGCAGAAGGACGCGGGTAGTAGTGCCCGGCGACACCTACTGTAGATTACAGCCTTGTCATCAGACCGGCTACGTGCAAGTCGCCTCCGCGCACGCATCTTTCGCCCGGTTTCCAATCGACAGGCCAGGTCCACGTGTTCTTGAGGCGTCCCCCGCTTCCGGCGGTGTGGCTCACCGGTGCGCTCATCCTGCTCCCTCCTCCGGCGGCGCCCCCCGCGCTGCGGGGGATGCCGGAGCCCGGACTCGTCGCGGCGGCCCCGGACAGCGGCCGGAAGCTGGCCCTGATCATCGCTATCGCCCGCTATCCGCGGGCCAGCGGGTATACCCGTCTCAGCTCGGACAACGATGTGCCGCTGCTTCGCGCGGCGCTGATGCGCCAGGGATTCGATGCCAGTGCCATTCGGGTCCTGGCCGACACCCAGGCGACGCGGGCCGGCATCCTGCAGGCGCTGGACGACCTGGCGGCCGCGGCGCGCCCCGGCGACGTCGTGGTGCTGCACTACTCGGGCCACGGCCACCAGATCACCGATGACAACGGCGACGAGCTCGACGGGCTGGACGAGGTGCTCGTCCCGTTCGATGCCCGGGCAGATGTGGACCCCAAGACCTACAAGGGCGAATTCCACGTACGGGATGACGAACTGGAGCCCCGTCTGGCGCGCATCCGCGAGCGGGTGGCCCCCGGCGGCAACGTGGTGGTGTTCATTGATGCCTGTCACTCCGGGTCGGCTACGCGGAGCGCCCTGCCGGTGCGCGGCGGGCTGCCGCCGATCGGCAAGCCGGCCCGGACCGCCACCCGCGGCCATGAAGATGGTGCCGGCTGGATCGCCGCGTCGGCCGCCACCCGCGGCGCCCCCGCTGGCTCGGCGGGACCGGCCCCGATGGTGATTTTTTCCGCGGCCCGCCAGGACCAGCTGGCCAGCGAAGTGGAACTCAAGGGAGAAGACCGCACCGCCGGCTCACTGTCCGTCGGGCTCAGCCGTGCACTGGCCAATCTGGATGCGGCCGGTGGCCGGGTCACCTACCGCGCGCTCTTTGATCAGGTCAAGGGCTGGATGCAGGGTGAAGTCCCGCTGCAGACTCCGCAGCTCGAGGGAGACGCGGATGTCGAGCTGTTCAGCGGCCGAGCGGTGGCGCAGCGGCCCTATCTGCGGGTTGCGGGCACCGAGGGGGACAGCCTGGCGATTATCGAGGGCGGTTCCCTGGTGGGGCTGCTCCCGGGAACCAGGCTTGCCCTTCATGCCATCGGCACCAGCGACCCGGCGACATCCCGGCCCTTGGCTACCGGCGAGGTCGTCGGCTCGGACGAGTTGCAGGCGCGCGTCCGGCTGGCGGCCCCGGCGCGGGTCAACGAGAGCTGGGCCTTCGTCACCGACTACGCCTTCCAGGAATTCCGCATCCGGGTCCGGCTGGACCCGGCGATTGCGGCGGCCACCCGCGGCGCCCTGACGGCGGATTTCGAACGCAGCGGAGTTATTGAGGTGTCGGAGTCCATCGCCGAGCTGATGGTGCGTCCTGACGGCCCGCGCACGCGGGGCCCGGCGACCCTGACGGTGAGCTGGGCGGAAGACACCACCATTCCACTGCTCAAGCCCGTGGATGCGGGCTCGGCCGAGGGCCGGGCCCAGCTCACCGAACGGGTGCGGACGCTGGCCCGGAGCGCGTATCTCAAGCAGGTGCAGATGCAGGACCCCCGGATCCGGGTGCGGATCGAGCTGGTGCCGGCCACCCACCGGTTCGGTGCCGACGGCAGCTGCGACGCGCGCCAGTCGGACACCACCCGGGTGGCGGCCCGGCTCACCGGCGGGGGGCAGTGGGAACTCAAGCCCAACGACGGCTTCTTCCTGCGGTTCGTGAATGATGGCAGTGACGCGGCGTACATCGCCGCGCTAGACCTGACTCCGGATGGAGAGATCGGCCAGCTCTTCCCGCGCCCCGACCTCGCGGGAGAGGACAACCTGCTGCCGCCGGGAGCGAGCTACCGGAGCTCGATCTGCTTCTACGCCACCGAGCCGTTCGGTACCGAGGTGATCAAGCTCTTCGCCACCCGCAAGCGGGTGGACTTCTCCCCGGTGCTCACCGCCCGCGGCCCCACCCGCGGCAGCGAGCATCCGCTTGAGCGGCTGCTGGCCAGCACCTACGGGCGAACCCGGACCGGAAGCGCCCCCGCTCCCCAGGGCACCGGCACCACCGCCGCCCTGATCTTGCAGATCGTTCCACCGGCGCCATGAGGCGCCCCCTTTCCCCCTCAGGAGACTGTATGCGCGACCGACTCGCCAGTTCACGCCGTTTTCCCACCATCGCCTGCCGCGCGCTGGCGGCCCTGCTCCTGTGGGGCGCGCCGCTCGGGGCGCAGGCCACCCATCAGAAGGCCCCGGTCAAGACCAAGGGAAAGGTGACGATCGCGCGGCCCAAGGCCGCCGGTGCTTCTACGACGCTGCTGGCGGGGCTCAATGCTCGTGGCGAATTGGACGCGTCCGATCCGGTGATGGGCGTCGATCAGACCCCGTACGAAGTCTGGTCCTATCGCGGCAAGGCCGGTGAGACGCTGACCATCACCATGCGTTCGGTGCAGGCGGATCCCTACCTGATGGTGGTCCGGCAAACGGCGGGCGGGATCGAGACCCTCGCCGAGGACGACGACGGCCTGGGCGGCGGCACCAACGACGCAGGCCTCCGGCTCCGGCTCCCGGCCGATGGCGACTACCTCATCGTCGCCAACTCGTCGGGGCAGTTCGGCAAGGAGTACCTGTTCGGCCGCTACGCCCTGGAGGTGGTCTCCACCGCCAGCACCTCGGCCACGACCGACTGGGCCGCGCTGTATCCGGGCGGCGGGGCGGCGGGCGAGAAATACGCCGTCGTGGTGGGGATCTCGGACTACCCTGGCACCGAAGAGGACTTGACTGGCCCCCGCGAGGACGCGGTGATCTTCCGCGATGTGCTGATCCGGAACTACGGGTTCAAGCCCGACAACATCGTGACCCTGACCGACCGCAATGGCAACCGGGACCAGATCATCAACGCCTTCCGGCGGTTCCTGTCACAGGCGGGCCCCAACGGCACCGTGGTCTTCTACTACTCCGGCCATGGCACCCAGCTGGATGAGAATGTGGGCCTCACCGGCGCGGACGACCCCGAGGAGGATGGCAAGGACGAGGCGATCTACGTCTGGGGCAACACGGCGGAGGAGAAGGGCGCCCTGCTGCTGGACGACGAGATCGGGATCCTCGCCGGTGAGCTGAAGGCCGGCCGTGTGCTGCTGGTCCTGGACGCCTGTTACTCCGGTACCGGCTCTCGTGGCGTGGGCGGGTTCCCCAAGGCCGTGGCCTTCAAGGATGTGAAAGGCACGATCGACGTGCCGAAGAGCTACATCACCAGCGGCAAGCCGGCGCTGCCGGCATCGCACATCCTCCTGGCGGCCTCCAGCGACCGTGAGGTCTCCTGGACCGCCGGCGGCTGGCCTCGCCGGGGCGGACTGGCGAGCGTATTCACCTACTACCTGGTGGAGGCGATGGCCGCCGCACCCGCCGGCACGACCATCCAGCAGCTCATGGGGCAGGTCGGCCCCGAGACGCTGGACTACGCCAAGGCCAAGTACGGCAAGACTCAGACACCGCAGGCCGAGGGTACCCGCATCGGGGAGACCCTCGCGGCCTACCTCGGGCAGTAGGCAGTGACCCGGATCGCCTATCGGGCGAACTACGTTCCACAGGGGAGGATGGTCGGCGCGATCTGGCTACCGGTGCAGATCGCGCTGGCCGTCCTCTTCGGTTTGATCCTGGCAGGGGTGCCGGTCGTGCTCACGATCGGCGCCTTCCTGCTGTCGCTCTACCTGAGCATCCGCGCGGGGCTGTACCGGGCCGAATTCACTTTGGATGACGACGGGATTACCGAGAGCCTCACGCCGTTCAATACCACGTGGACCTGGCGCAAGCCGGGGACCCGCCACTTCCGATGGGAGCAGGTGGTGGACTGGTCCCTGGATGATGAGCTTACCCGCGGCTACCAGATGCGGAAGCGGCTCATTGTCCGGTTCCGCGACCCTAGCCACTCGATCCGGCTGGACGAAGTGGGCGGCGATGACCAGCGGGCGGCCTATGCCACCTTCGCCAACGCCTTCCTGGTCCGGGCCGGGGGGGAGCGCCTCCCGCCCCCGGCCGACATCCCCACGCGGATTCCGCTGGAGGTCGTGCGCGAGCGGGTCGAGTGGCCGGCCCGTCCCGGCGCGCTACCCCGGCGGCAGGCGTTCCTCAGTAGCATGCGGGGAAGGCTCACCGGCATCGTCCTGATCGGAGTGATCGTCGCGACCATGGCCGCGCTGCTCCTGCTCGGGGGCAGCATCAGCAGCTGGTACCGGCTGGTCTTTGTGCTCATTCCGGGGGTCGTGTATCTCATCTGGCGGCTCTTCCTGCGGCGCTGATCGAATGAAAATCGGGACGCCGGGCCCGGACTGCCGGGCCTGCAGTTCCGGTGTATGTTCCCGGCATGGATCCCGCGCTCGAACCATTCATTCGCCAGGTGGCGCTCCGGCGCGAGGAGTACAAGCTCCCGGTGCAGGCGCGCGAGCTTGCGGAGCTGTTCACCCACGCCGCGCTGGCGCTTCTCTTCCCGCATTACACCCCGTCCCAGAGCGCCTCGGCCGGTCAGGTCCGCGCCGAGGTCGAACGGCTCCGCGGACAACTGGATGCCTTCCTCCTGGCCCAGGGGGTCCCCGCGCCCGACGCGGAGGCCAGAAGCCAGGCCTTCCTGCAGTCGCTGCCAGGGCTGGCGGAGGAGCTGTACCTCGACGCCACGGCCACCTGTGAGGCGGACCCCGCTGCCCAGAGTGTGGACGAGGTGATCCTCGCCTATCCCGGCTTCCTCGCCATCGCCTGCTACCGGATGGCGCACACCCTAAGCGGCCTCGGCGTGTGGCTGCTGCCCCGGCTGATCACCGAGTTTGCTCACCGGGAGACCGGGATTGACATCCACCCCGGGGCCCGGATCGGGCGGTCGCTGGCGATTGACCACGGGACGGGCATCGTCATCGGGGAGACGGCGGTGATCGGCGACCGGGTCCGGATCTACCAGGGCGTCACGCTGGGTGCGCTCAGCGTACGGAAGGAACTGGCCGAGCAGAAGCGGCACCCGACCATCGAGGATGACGTCGTCATCTACGCGGGCGCCACCATACTGGGCGGAGAGACCACGATCGGCGAAGGCAGCGTCATCGGTGGCAACGTGTGGCTCACCCACAGCGTGGTGGCGGGGTCGGTGGTGACCCACGGCGCCACCGTGGAGCGTCAGCGGCACTCGGCGGAACACCTCCTGGAGTTCAACATATGAAAGCGAACAGCATCCTCGAGACCATCGGCAACACACCGCACGTGCGCATCAACCGCCTCTACCCCAAGTCGGTCGAGGTATGGCTCAAGCTGGAGCGCGCCAACCCGGGCGGCAGCATCAAGGACCGCATCGGCGTGGCGATGATCGAAGACGCCGAGCGCCGGGGGCTGCTGGGACCGCACAGCGTGATCATCGAGCCCACCTCCGGGAACACCGGGATTGGGCTGGCCATGGCGGCGGCGGTGAAGGGATACCGGCTGGTGCTGGTCATGCCTGAGTCGATGTCGGTGGAGCGGCGCCGGATCATGGCGGCCTACGGGGCGCAGTTCGATCTCACCCCCAGGGAGAAGGGGATGAAAGGTGCCATCGAGCGGGCCCGGGAGCTGGTGGCCGCCACCCCGGGGGCCTGGATGCCGCAGCAGTTCGACAACCCGGCCAACGTGGAGATCCACCGCCGGGCGACGGCGCAGGAAATCCTGGCCGATTTCCCGGAGGGGCTGGATTACCTGATCACCGGCGTAGGCACCGGCGGCCATATCACCGGGGTGAGCGAGGCGCTCAAGCAGAAGATGCCCCGGCTCAAGACCTTCGCGGTGGAGCCGGCCAAGTCACCGGTGATCTCCGGCGGCGCGCCGGGCCCGCACAAGATCCAGGGGATCGGCGCCGGCTTCATTCCGGCCAACCTGAATCCGGCCACGCTCGACGGGGTGATCCAGGTCTCGGAGGAGGAAGCGTTCGGCTATGCGGTCCGGGCGGCCAAGGAGGAGGCGATTTTCGTGGGCCCCTCCTCGGGGGCGTCGCTGGCCGCGGTCGCGAAGAAGATCCCCGAGATGGCCGCGGGAAGCCGGGTGCTCGCGTTCTGCTACGACACCGGGGAGCGGTACTTGTCGGTGGATGGGTTGTTCGGCTAGCAGATCCTCGGCAGCTGATCCCCCGGCAGCATGTCCACAATCCGGGTGCCGCCGATGGCGGTGCGGAGCACCACGTAGCGTGGATGCTCCGCCACCACCCGGCCGATGATCCGCGCTTCACTGCCGGCGGGGTGGCTGCGGAGGACCTGCAGTGCGGCGTCGGCCGCGTCGGGACGGACGATCGCCGTCAGCACCCCCTCGTTGGCCACGTAGAGCGGATCGAGGCCCAGCATCTCGCAGGCCGCCGCCACATCGGCGGGCACTGGCAGCGCCGCCTCGTCCAGCTCCATCCCCACCCCTGAGGCCTGGGCGATCTCGTTCAGCGCGCTGGCGAGCCCGCCCCGGGTCGGGTCCCGCAGCGTGGCCACCCCGGCGCCGAGTGCCAGGCCCAGCTGCGCCACCAGCGGCGCCAGGTTGGTGGTGTCGCTGGTGATCGTGGTCTCGAACGCCAGGCCCTCGCGGACCGCCATGATGGCCATGCCGTGTCGGCCCAGCGGGCCACTGACCAGGATCGCGTCGCCCACCCGGGCCCGGGCCGGGCCGGGGCGGAAGCCGGGACCCAGCAGGCCGATGCCGGTGGTGTTGATGAACATCCCGTCGGCCTTGCCCCGCTCGACCACCTTGGTGTCGCCGGCGATCAGCGGCACGCCGGCCTCGGCGGCACACTCGGCCACGGTGCGGATGATCCGGTCCAGCACCTCGAACGGCAGTCCCTCCTCCAGGACGAAGCCGGCGGTGAGGTAGAGCGGCCGGGCGCCCATCATGGCGACGTCGTTCAGGGTCCCGTGCACCGCCAGCGCCCCGATATTGCCACCCGGAAACTCCAGCGGACTCACCACGAACGAATCGGTCGAGACCACCAGCTCGGATTCCCCCACCGGCACCACCGCGCCATCGGCCATCTCCTGCAGGTAGGGATTCGTCAGGTGTGGGAGGAAATGCCCGCCGATCAGCGCCGCGGACATCTTGCCACCGGAGCCGTGCCCGAGTTGCACCCGTTCGGGGTCTGTGAGCGGCAGGGCGCAGGCGGGGCCATCGTAGCGGACGCTGGTCATGGCGCGATCTCGGCCCCGGCGGCAGGCGTGCGGAACCGGGCGTAGTTGTAGTACGCGGCGCAGGCGCCCTCGGAGGAGACCATCGGGGCGCCCAGCGGACGCTCCGGCGTGCAGCGGGTGCCGAAGGCGGGGCACTGGTTGGGCTTGAGGTTGCCGCGCAGGACGTCGCCGGCGCGGCACTCCGCCGGCTCCTCCGCGTGCATGCTGCCGAGCCCGAAGCGGACCTCGGCGTCGAAGTCGGCGTACTCCTCCCGCAGCATCAGTCCGCTGGCGGGGATGGTCCCGATGCCGCGCCACTGGCGGTCTCCCAGCCGGAAGACCTGCCGCACCAGGTCCTGGGCCGGCTGGGTTCCCTCACGGCGGACCGAGCGGACGTACTGGTTCTCGACTTCATGACGGCCCGACTCGAGCTGCTGCACGGCCAGGAGCATTCCCTCGAGGATATCGATCGGCTCGAAACCGGTGACGATGATCGGGACCCGATAGCCGGCGGCGATCGGCTCGTACTCGGTCCAGCCCATCACCGAACAGACATGGCCGGCCGCGAGAAACGCCTGCACCCGGTTGTCGGGAGAACTGAGGATGGCGGTCATCGCCGGCGGCACCGTTACGTGCGAGACCAGCACGCTGAAGTTGCGGACACCGAGCTGCCGGGCCCGCCACACCGCCATGGCGTTGGCGGGAGCGGTGGTTTCGAAGCCGACGGCGAAGAAGACCACTTGCCGGTCCGGGGTGCGCTGGGCCAGTTCCAGCGCGTCGAGCGGGGAGTACACGACCCGCACGTTGCCGCCCCGCGCCCGCACCTGCAGCAGGTCGCAGGAGGAGCCCGGCACACGCAGCATGTCGCCGAAGGAGGTGAAGATCACGTCGGGCCGGGCGGCCAGCGCCAGCGCCTTGTCGATCTGCTCCAGCGGGGTGACGCACACCGGGCACCCCGGCCCGTGGATCATCTCGATGGCTTCGCCCAGCAGTTCGTCGAGTCCCTGGCGGACGATCGTGTGGGTCTGGCCGCCGCAGACTTCCATCAGGGTCCAGCGCCGGGTGGCGGTGTGCCGGATCTTCTGTATCAGCGCCTGGGCCACGGCCGGATCGCGGTATTCGGCGAGGTACTTCATGATGTGCCTCCCGCGCTCTCGAGGCTCTGCTCCGCCACTTCCCGCATCCACTCCAGCTCCTCGAGCTGGCTCATCTCCTTGAGCACCTCGAAGGTGCGGCGGGCTTCCGCCTCATCCACTCTGGAAATGGCGAAGCCAACGTGGACGATGACGTAGTCGCCGGCCTGCACTTCGTCGGCGACATAGGCGAGGCAAACCTCGCGCCGGACGCCGCCGAAATCCACGGTGCCCATGCAGAGCCCGCGATCATCGCGGGTGTCCAGAATGCGGCCAGGAATGCCGAGGCACATGGTGTTCCTTTCGCGGCGGTGCGCTATCCGTGGGCGGCTGACAGGCGGGCGGCGGCCAGGGCCGCCTGGCCGTAGCTGATCGCGCCATCGTTGGGCGGGAGTTCGCGAGCGGTCAGGACCCGGAACCGGCGCCGCTCCAGCCGGCGACGGAGCGAGGTCAGCAGCCGGGCGTTCTGGAAGGTCCCGCCGGACAGCACTACCACCGCGAGACCGGAGGCTTCCGCGGCCCGGCAGACGAGCATCTCCGCCGCCCGGGCGATGCTGGCGTGGAAGTCCGCGGCCAGGTCGCCGGGATCCACGCCGCGCTGGCGCCGGATGGCCAGGCGGGTGAGCATCGGGACGGGATTCAGGATCCAGCCGCCGTGGCCGTCGTCCTCGATCGGCACGTGGTATTCCGCCGCGATCCGCCGGCCGGCCAGGGCCTCCAGTTCCATTGCCGCCTGGCCTTCATAGGCCACCTCCTGCCGCACGCCGAGGATCGATGCCGCGGCATCGAACAGCCGGCCCATCGAGGAGGTGAGCGGCGCATTGAGCCCGGCGGCGACCTGCTGCTCCGCCAGTTCCAGCTCCGCGCGTGGGACCCGATCGAGAACCGGGGCGCAGGCATCGTGGAGGACGCCGTCCAGGGTGGCAAAGCCGAGCAGGGCGCGCCAGGGCCGGCGGGCGGCCAGGTCCCCACCGGGCATGGGGGCGGGGCGCAGGTGCGCGGCGCGGCGCATGTCGGCGAGGCCACCGATGAACAGCTCCGCACCCCAGGTGGTGCCGTCGCTGCCGTAGCCGGTGCCGTCGAATGCCAGGCCCAGCACCCGCCCCGTCTCCCCATGTTCGGCCATCACCGCCGCGACGTGCGCCTGATGGTGCTGCACCGCGAGGATGCGGGGCAGGCCCATCTCCTGGGCCACACGGGTGGACAGGTAGCCGGGGTGGAGGTCGTGGACCACCGCCTCGGGCTCGATCCGGAAGAGCCGGCGGTACACGGCAAGGGTCTGGCGGAAGTGTTCCAGGCCCTCGATGCTCTCCAGATCCCCGATATGTGGACTCACCCAGGCGTGGTCTTCATGGACCAGGGTGAAGGTGTTCTTGAGGTGCGGCCCGACCGCGAGAAGCGGGACCGGGCTGGCAATCGGCAGGCGCAGCGGCAACGGCGCGTAGCCGCGAGACCGCCGCAGAAAGATGGGATTGACTCCCGCCACCCGGACGACCGAATCGTCGCTCCGCGAGAGGATCTCCCGGTCGTGCAGCAGGAACGCGTCGGCGATCCCACTCAGACGGCGGCGAGCCTCACTGTTGCCGATGGCGATCGGCTCCTCGCTCAGGTTGCCGCTGGTCATCACCAGGGGACGCCCGGTGGCCTCCGCGAGCAGGAGGTGCAGCGGGGTGGAGGGGAGCATCAGCCCCACCGTATCCAGGCCCGGCGCCACCGACGGGGCGAGCGCACTGTCGGGCCGCAGCGGCAACAGGACCACCGGCCGCTCCTGGCCGCTGAGCAGGGCCGAGGTCACATCGTCCAGTTCGGCCAGCCGCGCGGCCGACGCGAGATCCTGCACCATCACCGCAAAGGGCTTGGCCTCGCGATGCTTGCGGATCCGGAGCAGGGCGACCGCATGCTCGTTGGTGGCGTCGCAGGCCAGGTGAAAGCCGCCGAAGCCGCGAAGCGCGAGGATGCTGCCGCGCAACAGCAGCCGGCCGGCATCCCGCACCGCCCCCGCGCCGGTCGGCCCGGCCCGCCCGGGGGCGCCGGCCTCGAGCCACAGGGTGGGGCCGCAGGCGGGACAGCTGTTGGTCTCGGAGTGGTGCCGACGGTCGCTGGGCGTCCGATACTCCCGCTCGCAGTCCGGGCACTGCCGAAACGCTCTCATCGAGGTGCGTTCGCGGTCGTAGGGCAGCCGCTCGATGATGGTGTAGCGGGGGCCGCAATCGGTGCAGGTGATGAACGGGTAGCCATGGCGCCGGTTGAGGGGGTCGCGCAGCTCCGCCTCACAGGCCGGGCAGAGTCCCACATCCGGTGGCACCGGTAGCCGCCGGCCGGCGGCCTCGTCGCTGACTTCGATACGGAACGACTGCACCCCGGCCGGCTCCGCCGGGTCCACCTCCACCGCCTCGATGCGGGCCAGCGCGGGCGCCTCGGCGCGCAGCGCCACGAGGAAGGCCGCGATGGCCTGGTCCTGCCCCTCGAGCAGCACGGTGACCTCACCGGCGCTGTTGCGGACCCAGCCCGCCAGCCGATGGCGCAGCGCCAGCCGGTGGAGGAAGGGCCGGAACCCGACTCCCTGCACCACGCCCCGGACCCGGACCCGGCAGGCAACGATCGGCGGCATGGAGATGCTCATAGCGCCAGCGGCGCCCCAACCGCGCTCCGCAGGAACTCGAACCAGCGATCGAGTCCCTCGCCGGTCCGCGCGGAAGTGAGGAAGAACTGCAGGTCGGGATTGATCTGGCGGGCGAAGGCCATGGCCTGGTCCACGTCGAAGTCCACGTAGGGCAGGAGGTCCACCTTGTTGATCACGGCGTAGCGGGCGTTGCGGAACATCTTGGGGTACTTGAGCGGCTTGTCCTCTCCCTCCGTGACGGAGAGGACCACGATCTTGGCCGCTTCACCCAGGTCCCAGCTCGCGGGGCAGACCAGGTTGCCGACGTTCTCCACGAACAGGAGCCGGGTCTGGGCCAGGTCGATCGCGTCGAGCGCGGCGAGCACCTGACTGGCATCGAGGTGGCAGGCGCCGCCGGTCACCACCGCCTGCACCAGCCGGCTGGTCCGGCGGGCCAGCCGGTCGGCGTCGTTCTGGGTCTGGACGTCTCCTGTCACGACCGCGATGCCCAGTTCCTCGGCCAGCGCCTCCAGGGTGCGTTCGAGCAGGCTGGTCTTTCCCGACCCGGGAGAGGAAACCACGTTGAACGCCGTGACCCCCGCCGCGATCAGCCGAGTCCGGACCTGGACCGCCAGCTCGTCGTTGCGGGCCATGAGCCGCTCGCGTACTTCAATGGTCCGGACGGCCATCGTCCACCTCCAGGTAGTCCAGCCGCAGGGCATCGCCGGAGACCAGCCGGAGCTCCGACGCCGCCCCATCGAACGGCGGTCCGGCCAGGACCGCTTCCAGGCAGAAGGCCAGGTTGGCGGGCTCGAGTCCGGCTTCGTCTCCCAGCACGACGCCGAGCCGCAGCAGCCGGCCCGAATGCTGGCGCAGGTACTCCTCCGCCAGGCGTCCCACTTCCAGCGCCACGCTCATCTCATGCATGGGCAGCCACAGCACGGGGGAGGACCTCGTGTCCCCAGGCGAGCAGCTGGGCCGCCGCCCGGTGCACCAGTTCGTCGACCACCGCTTCCACCGATGGACTCAGCCCGGCCCGCAGGTCCACTACCTCGGGCTCGGCGCCCAGCGCCACGATGCTCGTGGGCACGGTGCCCCGCAGCTCGGCCAGGGCGAGCACTTCCCGCAGGTCGATCTGGTGGGGCGAGAGCTTGTGGGCGAAGAACCGCGGCAGCTCGGCGTCGCGCAGGCTCACCAGGGTTCCGGGAGGCCGCCCGGCGCGCACCGCATCCAGCAGGAGCAGCCGGTCGGCCGCCTCGATGGCGGGGAGGAGGTTCACCCCCCAGGTCCCGCCATCCATCAGCTGGACCTCCGGCGAGAGGTGCCAGCCCTGCTGCAGCCGCTCCAGCACGGCGATGCCCAGCCCGTCATCGGCCATGATCGGGTTACCGCACCCGAGGACCAGCGTGCCCGTACCCCGCTCAGGCATCATCGGCATCGATGAACTTCTCGCTGGCGTCCACGAAGCGGCCGCCGGCGATGATGGACGAGACGACCCCGGTGTGCTCGAGGGTGTCGGCCCGCAGGGCGAGGTAGACGTGGATCGGGACGAAGATGATGATCACCCAGGTCAGCACATGATGGATGAACCGGACGATGGGCATGCCGCCCATCACGATGCCGACCCAGTTGAACGCCTTGTAGAAGATCCCGGAGGGATTGGACTGGCCGTACAGGGCGAAGCCGGTGATGACCATGGTCGCGGCGACCAGGTAGATCAGGGTGTAGCTCAGCTGCTGCATCGGGTTGTGGCCGAGGTAGGCGGGGGGGCGCCGCTCCAGCAGCAGGTAGAACTTCACCTGCTTCCACATGTTGGCCCAATCCCGGGCCCGCACCGGGAACAGCGCCGGCAGGCGCTCGAACTTGTTTCCGGCGAAGAGCCAGTAGGCCCGCACGATCGCGGTCATGACCAGCACGGCGGCGGCGGAGAAGTGCAGGAACCGGACCCAGCCCATCACGAAGGGATCGGCCGACTCGGCGCCGCCGGTGATGAAATACGGCTGGCCGATGTAGAACCCGGTGAGCACCAGGACCACGATGGCGAGGGCCGCCAGCCAGTGCATGGCCCGGATCGGCGCATCCCAGAGGTAGACCCACTTGTAGTCGCCACTGGGCGGCGGAATCTTGTGTCCCAGGCTGAAGCCGCCGGGGCGCGGCGGCGCTGGCCTGGGAGGAATGGGAGGGGCGGTCATTGCACCTTCACCTCCGTGACCAGGTTGCCGCTCGCATCCAGGACGTGGACGCCGCAGGCCATGCAGGGATCGAATGAGTGGATCGTGCGCAGGATCTCCAGGGGCTGGTCCGGCCGGACCAGGGGGTGGTTGTCCACCAGCGAGGCCTCGTAGGGACCCATCTGTCCTTCAGGATCACGCGGCGAGCAGTTCCAGGTGCTGGGAACCACGCATTGGTACTGGGAGATCTTGCCATCCTTGATCTTGACCCAGTGGCCCAGCGCGCCGCGCGGGGCGTCCAGCCAGCCGAACCCCTTGGCCTCGGCCTTGGGCCAGGTGGAGGGCTCCCACTTGTCGCCGTTGAAGGTCTGGGTGTCGCCACTCTTGATGCGGGCGACCAGCGCGTCATACCAGTGGTTCATGCGCCGGGCCAGCATCACCGTCTCGATGCCCCGTGCGGCCGTCCGGCCTAGGGTGGAGAACAGCACCTCGGGTCCCACCTCCAGGCGGTCCATGACCTCCTTGACCATCCCCTGGATCTCCTGGTGCCCGCTGGCAAAGCCGACCAGCATCCGGGCCAGGGGTCCCACCTGCATCGGGCGGCCCTCGTACCGGGGCGCTTTCATCCAGGTGTACTTCTTTTCCCCCTGCAGGTAGGTCCACGGGGTGGGCGGGCCGGTGTACTTGGCCTTGGTCTCTCCCTCGTACGGGTGGAGACCGACGTTATCCCCGCCGGAGTACTCGTACCAGGCGCTGTTGATGAACTCCTGGATCTTCTCCGGCTCGAATGGCCGCACCTTCGAGAGGTCCTTGCCCAGGATGATGCCCCGGGGGAAGTACAGCTTGTCGAGGTCGGTGATATCGCCCTCGGGGAATTCTCCATAGCTGAGGAAGTTGGGCACCCCGCCGCCGATGGCGCCCCATTCCTTATAGTACCCCGCGATGGCGACCAGGTCCGGCCAGTAGACCTGCTCCACGAACCGCTGCGCCCGGGTGATCATGTCCCGGATGTCGGTGAGCCGCTC
>CAYUYF010000044.1:0-26131 GCA_964449145.1 uncultured Gemmatimonadaceae bacterium
CCGCCACGGCCCGGGACGCCAAGGGCCTCATCAAGGCGGCCATCCGGGACGAGGACCCGGTGCTCTTCCTTGAGCACAAGTATCTTTACCGCAGGGTCAAGGAGGCCCTGCCGGCGGGGGAGGAGATTCTCACCCCCATCGGGCGGGCCAGGGTGGCCCGATCGGGAACCAGCCTTTCCATCATTACCTACTCGGCGATGGTGTGGACCGCGCTGGCCGCGGCCGAACGGCTGGAGGCGGAGGATGGCCTGTCAGTGGAAGTGGTAGATCTCCGGACGCTGCTGCCCCTGGACGATGCGGCCATCGTCCGCACGGTGAAGAAGACCAATCGGGTGCTGGTGGCCCACGAGGACACGCGTACCGGCGGGCTGGCCGGCGAGATTACCGCCCGGATCAACGAGCTGGCGTTCGAATGGCTCGATGCCCCGGTGCGGCGAGTTGCGGCCCACGATGTGCCCTTGCCGTACGCGCCGACGCTGGAAGACTATGTGCTGCCCCAGGTGGACGACCTGATAAAGGCGTGCAGGTGGATGGCGAAGTACTAGGCGATTGGGCGAATCGCCGAATCGCCTTGAAGCCGAGACTCGAACTACCAAGGAACCGCACTCATGGCCCGTATCGACGTCATCATGCCCCAGATGGGCGAGTCCATCGCCGAGGGGACCCTGTCCAAGTGGATCAAGAATCTCGGCGACGAGGTCAAGCGCGACGAGCCGATCTTCGAGATCTCCACCGACAAGGTGGACGCGGAGATTCCCTCGCCCAATGCCGGGGTGCTGGCCGAGATCCTGGTGCAGCAGGGCCAGACGGTGGCGGTGAACACCGTGGTGGCGCGGATCGAGACCGAGAAGGGCGCGGCCGTGGCAAGCGCCCCGGCCGCGGCACCGGCCGCGCCTGCGCCTGCGGCTCCCAAGCCGGCGCCGCCCGCTGCGACGCGGACTGCCGAGTTTGTCGCCCGGCCAGCGCCGCCGGCCGAATCGCCAAATCGCTCAATCGCCTCATCGTCCACCGAAACGGCCGAGGAGCGCCTCCGTCGCAAGTCCACGCCGCTGGTGCGGAAGATCGCGGCGGAACACGGCATCGATATCGGTGCGGTGGCCGGCACCGGACATGCCGGCCGGGTGACCCGCGATGATATCCTCGGCTTCATCGACGCAGGCGGTCGCGCCGCGCAGCCGGCGGCGGCGTCCCTCGCCCCCGCAGCGCCGCGCGGCTCCGCGGTCGCGCCCGCTCCTTCGGCGGGCGCCGGACACGCTCCCGGCGCCGAGCCGTGGCCCGGAGACCGGGTGGAGCCGTGGTCCCGCATCCGCAAGCTCACCGCCGAGCACATGGTCATGTCGCGGCGGGTGTCGGCGCACGTGCAGACGCTGTTCGAGATCGACTATACCCGGATTTCGCAGATCCGTGCCCGGCGGAAGAAGGAGTTCGCCGAGCGGGGGGTGAACCTCACCTACCTGGCGTTCATCGCCAAGGCCATCGCGCAGGGGCTCCGGGCCCATCCGGGGCTCAACGCCGCGGTGAGCAACGAGGCGACGATCTACCGCCGCGAGATCAACCTCGGTATCGCGGTGGCGCTGGACTGGGGGCTGATCGTGCCGGTCATCCGGCACGCCGACGAGCTGTCGCTGATGGGGATCGCACGGGCCATCAACGACCTCGGTGAGCGGGCCCGCAACAAGAAGCTGAGCCCCGATGAAGTGCAGCGCGGCACGTTCACCATCACCAATCCCGGCGTGTTCGGGTCGTACGCCGGATTGCCGGTGATCAACCAGCCGCAGGTCGCCATCCTCGGCGTGGGCACCATCGAGAAGCGGCCGGCGGTGGTCACTCTGCCGGATGGGACCGACACCATCGCGCCGCGGCTCAAGGGGATGCTGACCATGTCCTTCGACCACCGGGTGGTGGATGGTGCCGACGCCGACCGCTTCCTGGCCGACGTGCGGAAGTCGCTGGAACAGTTCCCGGACGACGCTGCCTAACGTGGCTCGCCTGCTCACGGTCGCCCGCGTCACGGTTCAGCCGGCCAACCAGGAGGAGTACCTCCGGGTCATCCACCAGCTGGCCGCGCTGGGCGCCGGCCGGGGCCAGAGTCTGTGGGTCTTCCAGAGCAGTGCGGACCCTGAGCAGTACCTCGAGTTCAGCGAGAGCCGCACCGAGATGTCGCATCGCTCGCGGGCCTCGCGGACCGATCTGGAGTTGAAGCTGGAGCGGCGGCTGCAGCAGATCGCCGAGTACGCGCCGGGTGCCGCGGAGCTCTGGGAGGAGCTGCCGGCAGCGGAGCCCACCGACGTCGAAGATCTCTGACCCCAACGGGGGTCGGACGCACCTCTTCACCATCAGGCGCCCCCCGGGCGCCAGTCGAGACGGAGCATGCAACGCACCATCACCGTGAACGGACAGAGTTGGGAGGCCGGGCCGACCGGCCGGGTGACCCAGTACACCCGCGACGAGTTCGGCATCGAGTTCCGTCGCAGGGACCCCGCCGGCGACGTGATCCGGATCGCCCGGTACGCGCCGATGGGCGCGCGGAGCTGGGAGCTCTCCCTGGCCGAACTGTCCGAGCAGACCCTGCGGGAGCTGTTTCAGCGGTCCCAGCCATCATGGACGGCGCCGGAGACGGGATACCGCCGCTGACCGCGCCCTCCCCGGCCGGGCGGCTGGTGGACCTGCACTCCCACTCCACCGCTTCCGACGGCGCCTTTCCGCCTGAAGAAGTCGTCGCCCATGCCCACGCCGCCGGTCTCGCCGCGCTTGCGCTGACCGATCACGATACCCTCGAGGGGGTCCCTCGGGCGATGGACGCCGGGGCGCGCCTGGGAATCCGGGTCATCAGCGGCTGCGAGTTTTCGGTGCAGGCGCCGTGGGGAGAGATGCATCTGCTAGGATACTTCCTGCCGGTGGGGCACAAGCCACTGGAGGAGTTCCTGTCCCGGACGCGAGCCGACCGGGCGCGCCGCGGTGCGGAGATGGCCGAGCGTCTGCGCGGCCTGGGTCTCGAGGTCGACGGTGATGATATCCTCGCCGAGGCCGATGGCGGCGCCGTTGGCCGTCCGCATGTGGCGCGGGCGCTGCTCCGCCGGGGGCAGGTGGCCACGATCCAGGAGGCGTTCGACCGGTACATCGGGTGGGGGCGCCCGGGGTTCGTCGAAAAGCGGCTGCCCGCCTTCCGGGCCGTCGCAGAGATGGTCCACGCCTGTGGTGGGGTGGTCTCCGCCGCTCACTTGAAGGACCGGGGCACCCGCGCCAACCTCACCCTGCTCCGGAAGGAGGGGCTGGATGCGGTGGAGACCCGGCACCCGAGCCACGACCCCGATACCCGGGCCCGGCTCACCGACCTCGCCAGAGAACTGGGGTTGCTCCGCAGCGGGGGCTCCGATTGGCATGATGCCGAGCCAGGCTTCTCCCCCAACGGGCACATGGGCGGGCAGGAAGTGCCGGAGGAGTGGCTGACCGCGCTGGAAGGCGCCCGCCGGGAACCTCGGGACCCGATCGCCACTTGAGCAGGGAGCGGCAGCAAGTCACGGCTGTCATTCTGAGAGTCGAGAAGCGACGCAAGGACTCCCCCGGGAGTCAAGAGGATCCTTCGCTTCGCTCAGGATGACAGCCAGCCGCTGACGCTTTTCCACCAGCTTAGCCTTCAACCCGGATCGTGCCATGGCGACGAAGTGGGATTTCAAGAAGAAGACCGTCCTGCTCACCGGCGTTGGCCGGGCGGGCCAGATCGGACACGCGGTGGCGCTCGCCTTCGGCCAGGCCGGGGCGCGGATCGTGGCCGTAGACCGTAACGCGGTGGCCGTGGCTGAGCGGGTGAAGGAGTTTGCCGAGGCGGGGATCGATGCCCGGCCCGCGGCCGGTGACCTCACTGAGCCTGACGTGGCGGCCCTGGCGGTGGAAACCGCGGTGAAGCACTTCGGCCGGCTGGACGCGGTGGTGAACGTGGCCGGCGGCCTGACCACCTATGGCCCGGTGGACGCGACGGGACCGGAAGGGTTCGACCGCGAGATTGCCATCAACCTCAAGACCGCTTTTCTCATGTCCCAGGCGGCGGTGGAACCGCTTTCCAAGAGCGGCGGGGCGATCGTCAACTTCGCCTCCGTGGCCTACTTCCGGCCCGCGGCCCAGATGGCGGTCTACAGCGCCGCCAAGGCGGGCGTGGCCGCGCTGACCCAGAGCCTGGCGGTGGAATTGTGGCCCCGCGGTATCCGGGTGAACGCCATTGCCCCGGGCATGGTGCGCACGCCGGAGAACATGGCCTCCAGTGGCACGGGCGCGCACTACGTGGAGATGCAGCAGCTCATTGACGCCGTGCTGTTCCTGGCCGGCGACGCCAGCTCCGGCATCTCCGGCCACATCCTCCCCGTGACCAACGGCGTGAGCTGAATGGAACTCGCCTCCCGCGTCGCCCTCATCACGGGCGCGGGACACCGCCTCGGCCGCGCGATCGCCCTCGCGCTGGCGGGCCGGGGCATGCACGTCGGCATTCACTATCACAGCTCGGCCCGGGAGGCTGAAGTCACCGCCCACGCCGCCGGCGAACTCGGCGTCAAGGCGGCGACCTTCCCGGCCGACCTGCGCGACCCGGCCGCCGCTCGGGCGCTCCCGGAGGCCGTGGCGCGACACTTCGGCCAGCTGGACGTGCTGATCAACTCGGCCGGCATCATGACCCGCGCCTCTCTGGACGAGACCACCCCCGACCTGTGGGACGACGTCATGGCCGTCAATCTCCGCGCCGGGTTCTTTACCGCGCAGGGAGCGGCACCGTACCTCCGCAAGGTCGGCGGCAAGATCGTCAACCTCGCTGATGTGGGCGGCCTCGAGCCGTGGCCCAACTACCTGGCGCACTGCGTGAGCAAGGCCGGCGTGGTGATGCTCACCGAGACCCTGGCCCGGGCGCTGGCGCCGGAGGTCACCGTCAACGCCGTCGCGCCGGGTGCGGTGCTGCCGCCGGCGGAGTGGGACGCCAGCGCCCGCGAGCACCTGGCCCGGACCACCCCGCTCAAGCGGCTCGGGTCTCCCGACGATGTGACCGGCGCGGTGCTGTACCTGCTGGAGCGGGGCGACTACGTCACCGGCGAGACCCTGGTGGTGGATGGGGGCCGGAGGATTCGATGAGCGCGCGCCGCTTCGGCGAAGTCGTCATCGTCGGTGGCGGCTGCTACGGCACCTTCTACGTGCGCCAGATGCTGGAGGCCAAGGCCCGGGGCAAGGCCGAGTTCCGGGGCCTGCTGGTTGTGGATCGCGACCCCGACTGCCAATACACCAGGGAGATTCCCGCCGGCAACGATCACCGGCTGGTCGCCTCGGACTGGGACTCGTTCTTCGACGCCTGGCTTTCTCCCACACGCAGGGACGCCCAATCGCCCAATCGCCCAATCGCCGAATCACCCGATACAATTGTCCCGTCCCCGCTGATGCCGCACCTGATGTTTCACTGGCTGGTCCGGCGCGCAAAGGCACGCTGGCCGGGTCGACCCGTGGAGGTGCGGCCGCTCGAGACCGGCCCGGGTACCCCGTACGATACCGCCGCGCCGGATGGCACCCGCTACGTCTCGTTTGCCGACTGGCTCTGTCCCACCCACTGCATCGAGCCGGCGCTCTGCCCGGTCACCCGCGCCCCCCGCACCTGGGAGATGCGAGACGCCTTCTCCCAGTGGGCCCGCCGGCTGGGCGCGGCCGGGCCGGTCATCTTCCAGTGCGAGCACCAGGTGTTCGGGGTGGGGATGTTCAGTGGAGCAGAGGTGCTGGCCGGCGATGCGCTGCTGGCCCGGGAAGGGAACCGGGCGGAGGCGGTCCAGCTACTGGTAGGGACCATCTCCTCCTGTCACGGGGCGGCTAATCTGCTCCATGTGGGAGCGGGGTGACCGGAGGGCACGGGCCCTGCGTATATTCTGGCGGGTGGCGCAAACCGCCGCACCCACTGACTCCGATTCCAGCGAGCCATGACAGCGACTTCCGAATTCCAATACGACACGATCATCATCGGCGGTGGGCCGGCCGGGCTCTGCGCCGGCATGTATGCCGGGCGCGGCATGCTCAAGTCGGTCATCCTCGAGAGCAAGGTCCCCGGCGGGGAGCTGCTCAATACCGAGAAGATCGAGGACTACCCCGGGTTCGAGTCCATCCTGGGCCGCGAGCTGGCGGAGCGGATGACGGCCCATGCCAAGAAGTTCGGCGCCGAAATCCACCAGACTACCGTGGAGGGTATCCAGCGGCGGCCGGACGGGACCTTCGAAGTCACCACCATTGCCGGCGAGACGTACCACGCCCCGACCGTCATCCTGACCGCGGGCGGCACGCCGACCAAGCTGGAGGTACCGGGAGAGCTGGAATACGCCGGATTCGGTGTGTCCTACTGCGCGGTGTGCGACGGGGCCTTCTTCCGGAACCAGACCATCGCGGTGGTGGGCGGCGGGGATGCCGCAGTGGAAGAGGCCGACTACCTCACCCGCTACGCCAGCAAGGTGTACTTGATCCACCGGCGCGATGAGCTGCGGGCCTCCAAGATCCTGCAGGAGCGGCTGTTCGCCAATCCCAAGATCGAGGTGCTGTGGAACCGGAAGGTGCTCGAGATCCTCGGCACCGACAACGCCGGCCTCAAGGGCGCCACCGGGCTCCGCCTGGCGGACACCGTGACCGGGGCCGAGTCCACGCTGCCGGTCACGGGCTGCTTCGTGTTCATCGGATTCAAGCCCAACAGCGGGCTCATCAAGGAGCACTTCGACCACGATGCCTCCGGGTATGTCATCACCGACGACCGGATGATGACGTCCATCCCGGGGCTGTTCGCCGCGGGAGACCTGCGGGTCCAGCTGGTGCGGCAGGTGACCACCGCCGTGGGAGATGCCACCACCGCCGCCATTGCGGTGGAGAAATACCTGACCGAGCGCCGGAGCCCCGCCGTTGTCTGACCTGGAGATCGTCACCCTCCCCAACGGCCAGTTCTCCGAGAACTGCTACCTCCTGGCGGACCGGCCGAGCGGCCGGGCGGTGATGATAGACCCGGGAGAGGAGCCCCGGCTCTTCCTGGCGGAGCTGGACACCCGTCGCCTCACCCTGGAAGCGATCTGGCTGACCCACGCGCACGTCGATCACATCATGGGCGTGCGGGACGTGAAGGCAGCCACCGGGGCGCCGGTCTTTCTGCACCCGGCCGACCGCGGGCTCTACGACGCGCTGCCCCAGCAGGGCGAGTGGATGGGCATTCCGCTCGAGTCACCCCCGCCGCCGGACGGAGAGCTGGCGGACGGGCAGGAGCTCAGTCTGGGTGAGCACCGGTTCCTGGTGCGCCACACCCCGGGCCACTCGCCCGGCAGCGTGAGCTTCCTCGGCACGGGCGTGGTGCTGGGCGGCGATGTGCTCTTCAGCGGCTCCATCGGCCGGACCGACCTGCCGGGCGGAGACTTCGCGACACTGCTCCATAGCATCCAGTCGGTCTTCCTGGCCTTGCCCGATTCCACCACTGTGCTGAGCGGACACGGGCCGGAAACCACCATCGGGGTGGAACGGATGACCAACCCGTTCCTGACCGGGGCGTATCGGCATGAGTGAGGTTCGGGCGATTGGGCGATTGGGCGATTGGGCGATTGCGGCCGGTGGCCCGATCGCAAGGGAGTTCTCGGCGCCGCAGGGCAGCCGGATGCTCGAATCGTCCAATCGCCCAATCGCCCAATCGCCACTTTGCAACCGCTGCCACTTCCCCGTCTACACCCGCCCCTGGGGCTGCAAGAACCCGTGCCCCAACTGCGGCACCGTGTATCCCCTCGGTGACTGCTCCGACTGAGCTGCCCCACCGGGCTGGGGCCGGTCCGGGGAGCGACCCCGGGTTTCTCACCGATGTCCGGCCGCTTGATCTCTCCCGCACCAGCTTCCCGCCGCCGCTGCGGGCCGAAGGCCGCCGCACCGTCCTCGACATCACCAAGTATTTCGGCGACACGACTGGCGGGATCCGGACCTATCTCCTGGCCAAGGCGGCCTACGTGCAGGCCCGCGCGGACCTCCGGCAGGTGCTGGTCATCCCCGGGGCCACGGACGGGCTGGGAGAGCAGGATGGGGTCCGCTGCTACCGGCTCCGCGGGCCGCGGATCCCGTTCGACCAGTCCTATCGTTTCCTGCTCGCCACCCGCACCACTCGCCGCATCCTCGAGCATGAACGCCCCGACCTCATCGAGGTCGGGAGCCCGTGGCTGGTGCCATGGGTGACGCGCCGGGCCAACCGCTCGCTCCAGGCGCCGATGGTGTGGTTCTACCACACCCACTTCCCGGCCATCATTGCGCCGAGTGGGCCCGCCGTCTCTGACTGGCGACGGGCGGCGTCCCGTGCGGCCTGGGCGTACGTGCGCCGGCTGAGTTCGCTGTTCCACGCGGTGCTGGTCGCGTCGGAGAGCGTGGCCACCGAACTCGAGCGGCACGGCGTCGCAAACGTGCATCGCGTGGCGCTCGGCGTGGACCTGGAGCGGTTCTCACCGGCCCGGCGGGCACGACGGAGCGACATCCTCCGGCAGCACCGCCTGTCCGACGCACCGCTGGCGCTGTACCTGGGACGCTTTGCCGAGGAGAAACAGCTTGAGACGGTGCTCTCGGCCTGGCGCGCGGTGGGACCACGAACCGGCGCCTGGCTGGTGCTGGTCGGGGCCGGCCCGCGTGAGGCTCGGCTCCGGGCGGCCGCCGAGGGGCTGCAGGTCCGCTGGCTGCCCTACCAGCGTGATCGTGACCAGGTCGCCGACCTCCTCGCCGCGGCCGATCTGTACGTCGCGCCCGGTCCGGCGGAGACCTTCGGCCTGAGCGCCCTCGAGGCCATGGCGGCGGGCACGCCGGTGCTCTCGGTGGCAAGCGGCGGCGTGGCGGATCGAGTGCGGGCCTCGGGCAACGGCGCGCTCTATCCCGCGGGAGACTGGCACGCCTGTGCGGAGGCTGCGATCACCCTGCTGCAGACCCAGCAGGGCCCGCTCCGCCTGACGGCCCGCGCCTTCGCCGAGCGGGAGCACTCATGGCAAGTCGCCTTCGACCGCATCTTTGCGGTCTACGACCGGCTGCTGGAACGGGGCCGCTGAGGTGCTCACCCTCCTTCAGGCCCACGTTATCTGCGTCGCCCTCTTCGCGGTGGACCTCATCGCCCGCGCCGGACGGATCCGCTGGTATCTGGCCGGACTCGGCCATCCCATCCGATATCGTGAGGCGCTCCAGCTCAACGCCTGGGGAGACGCCGCCGCCGGGCTCACCCCGATGCGCTTCGGCGGGGAGGCGGCCCGGCTGGCCGGGATCCTTCGGGCCGGAGTGCCGGCCACGGCCGGGTTTATGGGTGTGGGGCTGGAGGTCGTCGTCGCGTACCCGGTGGTGATCCTCTTTGGGGGGGTGCTCGTCGCGCGCTTCGCGCCCGACTGGTGGCGGCATGCCGGCCCCGAACTGTCCGCGAGACTGTCCCTGGGGTGGCCCTGGGCGCTCGGCGTGCTGCTGTTCACCCTGCTGGTGGGCGTGATGGCCTGGCGATGGAAGCGGGTGGCGCTCCGGGAGCCGATGCGGGCGGTGCAACGGGTGCGGAACTACTGGGCGGGGATGGCGCGCTGGCCGCTGCTGGCGGGAATCCCGACATCGTTCATTAACGTGGCCAGCCGGACGCTGATGCTGCCCGTCCTGGCCCTGAGCCTCCCGTCCCATGCGCCAGTCGGCGTGCTGCTGGTGGGGAGCTTCATCCTGCTCTACAGCCAGCTCTTCCTGCCCACGCCCGCCGGTGCCGGTGCGGTGGACCTCGCCTTTCTCGGCGGGATGGCCGGCGACCTGGGATCGGGAGATGCGGGACTGCTGGTGGCGTGGCGATTCTACACCGTGGGCGCCGGCGCCCTGCTGGGCGTGGGGCTCGCGCTCAACACCTTCGGGCTCCGGCCGCTGCTGGGGGCGGTGCGATCGGTGATCCGGCCTCGCCCGCAAACCCTCTCGGAGGATCACCGCGAAGGCGGGTAGGACGCGAACGGATGAACTCGGGTAGAGGGGCCTGCTCCCTTCCGGTGACTGTCAGGCGCTGGACGCCGGCACGGGGTCTTCGGTGTCGCGCCAGGGCGGGGGGCTGGCGCTGGCGGGCGGAGTTTCCCATTGTTGAGCATCCTTCACCGGGAGCCCCGGTGTCCCTCCGTGCCTTGTTTGGCAGAGCCGCGTTCCTAGCTTCGGGCCGCCCGTCCGCCCGTCCGCCCGTCCGCCCGTCCGCCCGTCCGCCCGTCCGCCCGGCGCCTAGCTGACCTTCCCTCTGCCGGACTCCTCGCGCTGGTTCTCGTCGGCTCGTGCCCGCTTCCGGCGCAGATCGTCCCGCTGGCGGCTGGCGGAGTGGAGGTGACCCCGGACGGCGGCACCGACCCGGGCCGGAACCGCACCAGTTCCTACAGCACCACCTTCACGGTGAAGAACACCGGCACCTTCCAGTACACCTTTACCCTGACCTGTGGCCGGAGCGGGCAGGTGCTCACCTGTGACAACGATCTGGAGCAGATCACCCTGGGGGCCGGCGCCTCGGGGAACGTCCCGGTGTACTACACCACCGGCGTGCCGGGCGCCGGGACCGTGAGCCTCAAAGCCACCCGGAGCGGCGGGGTGAGCGACTCGGGGTGGGTGAACGTCACGGTTCTGAATGAGGGCGGTGCGGCCCTGATCCTCAAGAACCACCACCGGGAGGTGCAGGACCGCTCGCTCTGCCTCACCACCGGGGGAGCGGGGGAGGCGGCCGCGGTGGGCTGCGGCCACCTGCTGGTCACCCATAGCACACCGGGCTACGCCACCCTGGGGCGGACCCGGGCGCTGACCCTCCTCTACAACTCCCAGCAGGCGAGCCCGGGGGCGGTGCTGCCGGTGACGCTGATCCAGCGAGCCAATGTGGCGCAGCCGTCGTCGGTGTTCCTGCGTCTGCGCCTGACTGCCGACACGATGGTGGGCGACTCGGCGAGCTTCACCGCGTGGGGCGGCGCGACGACGAACCAGCCCCGGCAGGCGGTGCTCTGGTTTGTACATGACACGCTCCCGAGCGGGATCTACCCCGTGTCGCTGCTGGTCCGCAACAGCTATCCCGGGATCACGAAGGACTCGACCTTTCTCGATACCCTGCTGGTGGTGAACCGGGTGAAGGACAATCGGCTGGGGGCGGGCTGGAGCCTGGCGGGGGTGGAGCGGCTGCACTTCAACCAGCCGGCGGGGACCAATCATCTGCTGTGGGTGGGCGGGGACGGCTCGGCCCGGTGGTACCGGCAGCTGGACGCGACCCACTGGCTGGCGCCGGCGGCGGCATACCGGGATACCATCGTGCTGGCCGGTGGGGTGTACACCCGGACCCTCCGGCATGGCATCCAGGTGGTGTTCGACGGGGCGGGGCGGCACATCCGGACGGTGGCCCGGACGGGGCAGGCCACCGTCTTCACCTGGGGCGGGGCCAGCGGCGACAGCCTGCTCACGGTGCGGGTGCCGCCGGGCGGGGTGAGCGGGACCACGTACACCTTCGCCTATACCGGCGGCAAGCTGGACCGGATCACCGATCCGGCGGGCCGGGTGCTGGACGTGACGGTGACCGCCAACCGGCTCCGGACGATCGTGGACCCGGACACCACGGTGGCCACCCAGTTCGCCTACGACTCCACCGGCCCGATCACCACGCTGCTCACGACCCGGCGGACCCGCCGCGGCTTCACCACGGTGTTCAGCTACCAGGGGCCGCTGGTGACCCAGGCGTCGGTGCCGCATGACACCGCGCTGGCCTCGTATGCGATCACCGGCTACGCGCCGTGGAACGCGAAGGGCTGGGTGGCGCATCCCCACACGACGCCGCAGGTGGCGGTGGATACCAGCACGGTGTACACCCTGCTCACCGGTCCCCGGGTGGGCGTGGCCGACGATGCCCGCTTCTGGGTGGACAAGTGGGGGGCACCGGTCACGATCGTGGGGGCGATCAACGACACGACGCGGCTCTACCGGGGGAGCACCCTGGCACCGGCGCTGGTGACGCGGGTGGTGGCGCCGGACCAGCAGACCGACAGCCTGGTCTATGATGCCTTGGGGAACCTCACGACCCATCGGCTGACGTTTCTGGGAGACGCGACGCCGCGGATCACCCGGTGGACCTACCGGGACACCACCAAGACCCGGTTCTCCCCCGACAGCATCATCGAGGAGGCCACCGGCCTGGTGAGCCGCTTCCGCTACAATCAATGGGGGCTCGACTCCCTGGCCTTCGCCCCCAACGGTCATATCACCCGCTTCCTGTACCGCCCGCCGGGGCCGGACAGCCTGCAGGGGCTGCTGCAGTCGGTGCGGGACAGCGTGGTGCCGGTCTACGCCCCGGCGAGTGACTCCAGCCGCACCACCCAGACCACGGTCCGCCGGTTCGACTTCAACGTCCTGGGCAACGTCGTGGCCGACACCTCCCCGCTCGGCCGGGTGGACAGTCTGGTGCGGGATGCGACCCAGCGGGTGGTGCGGCGGCGGGACGCGGGCGGCCATTGGACCGATCTCAGCTACGACGCCCTGAACCGGGTGCGCAGTGCCCGGACCGGGGCGGGGGTGGATACGGCCACGACGACCTACACCTGGCTGCTGGACGTGCTGACCCAGGTCACCGACCCGCGGGGCGTCTACCGGAAGTACCTGTATGATCCCCTGGGCCGGGTCATTCGGGAAACCGACGACTACAACCTCTCGGAGACCCGGGCCTACGACTTCGCCGGCAACCTCACCAGCCGGGTGCTGCGGACCGGGCACACGGTCATCTGGCAGTACGACGCCGCCAACCGGGACACCCTGCTCGGCTGGCCGGCCCGGGACACCACCGGCGGCAGCATTCCGGGCGACACGGTCCGGTACAGCTACGACCTCATGGGCCGGCTGCTGCAGGCCGCCACCCGGCACACCGATACCCTGGTCCGCACCTACGACCCGACCGGGCTGGTCCAGACCGAGGTGAGCAAGGGCAGCGGGCGGCTGATGTCGCTGGGCTTCGGGTATGACCTCGCCGGCCGGCGGACGGTGCTCCGGCTCGGCACGCCCGGGGTCCAGGCGGAGAGCGACAGCGTGTGGTACGCCTATGGCGCCACGTCGGGCGATCTAAGCCGCATCACGGTCCGCTGGCGCGGCACCAGCCAGCGGGACTCGGTGCTGTTCGGGTGGGACGCGCTGGGCCGCCGGGACCGGCTCACCTATTCCAACGGGGCGGTGGTCCGCTTCACCTATGATGCCGATGGCCTGCTCCGGCTGCTCTGCGGCACCGGGCCCGACCCCTCGGGCCCGGGGACCGGGCAGTTCGACGTGCGCCACCACGTGGACTCCGTCAGCGCCGAGGGGCTCACCATCCGGGTCAACCGGGTGACGGCCTTGGGCTGCCCGATGGGGACCGGGTGGCCGTTCGCGATTGACTCGCTGGCCTACGACAGCCGCCACCGGATCGCGTCGCGCAAGTCGTCGGCCAACGAGGTGTGGCAGTTCGACCGCTCGGGGAATCGCACCCTGCATTTCAGCTCGGCCACGGTGCCCACGGATACCACCCGGGACGAGATGGCGACGGCCCATAACCGGCTGGTGGCCAGCCGGCTGGTGCTGGGCGGCGGGTCCCGGACCTATCTCTACGATGCCAACGGGGCGCTGCGGCGCGACATCCCTTGCCCGGCGGGCGGGAGCTGCGACTCCACCCTCTCCTACAACCGGAAGTACTACTACGATGGATTGGGCCGGTCCGTGGGCCGGATGGAGAAGGAGGTGGGGAGCTGGACCGGGGCCTTCTGCTTCTATGACGCCATCGGCCGGCCGCTGACCACCTGCGAGCAGCCCCAGCACCAGCTGGGCTACGACGGCCCCAACATCGTCCGCACCGGGTCAGACAATCAGGGGACGGCGTGGACCTTCATTCACGGTCCGGGTGTGGACGACCCGGTGCTGGCCCACCGGCCGAGTGGGGGCTACACCTACTTCTTCGTCACCGATGGGCAGGGGCGGCAGGTGGCGGTGGGCAAGGCCAACGGCGACGCGGCGGACATGACCATCGGCGGCGCCAAGGCCTCGGGCAGCGCGCCCGGGGGGACGACGTTCGATCCCCAGCGGCTGGAGAGCCTGCAGCTGCCGAAGATCAGCTTCTTTCGGAACAGGTGGTATGATGCGGAGACCCAGCGGTGGACGCAGGAGGATCCGCTGGGGGTGGGGGGGGGGTGTGAATCTGTATGCATACGCAGGGGGGAACCCGGTGGCCTTCACTGATCCGTTTGGATTGAAACTCTGCTTCAGGGGACCTGACGCCGAGAAAGCCAAATCGACCGTTGAATCATCTACTGGGACGTCCATCTCCGTTGACCGCGATAATTGTGCGACCGGCTACACCTCGACTGAAGAGGGAAAGCACAAGAAGTACTCGGAGATTCAAGGAAAACTGGGTCGCGTTATTGATGACCAGCAGCACGTCGTCTATGCCTACTACAGCGGAATGCCGGGATTTAATCCGTACGAAACTGGACTCAAGCCATGGGAAGCCAATCTGTACGTGGGTCCGGGCGATGGTGCGCTCCTGCATACTTGGGTAGGAGGGTGCACGACGTTTGGTTATTGGCGGGGCTTTCTCTCGAAACCGCACTTCCAGGGTGAGAACCAAAGAAACATCCATGAGATTCAGCACGCGTTCGACTTCGTCAATCGCACTTTGGGTTCAAAGGCCTGGTCGGAAGCGCGCGGGGTGGCTGCCGAGGATGGCTATAACGGTTATAACGGATCGCCGCTTCGCTGCGCTTACTAATGACACCGAGGATGTGGAATGAGGAACAACGGACTGGCGCTAGCAGGCGGATTTGGGCTCCTCCTCCTGTTCTGTTTGGCGTGCGGGCAATCCACCGAGGACCGAGAAGCGATCCACGTTGCGAAGCGATTCGTGTTCGCGCTTCGCCTATCGGACACGACGCTGATCAAGGAAGTTTCCACGCCCTCATTCTGGGAGGATATTCGCCATACTTTGCCGGAACCGACCGACTTGCGGCTACCCGCCGAATCGGTTCTACTGGCCACGGTCCGTGCGGCGGCAGCGGCTCAAATCGATGTGATGGTCCGGGCGCGCGGCGACAGGGATCAGGAGGAAGGGATCTTGATAATGGTCCGGCGCGAGCGCCCGATGCTCGTGAGGGGGGCTCAGTTCAGGCCGGACGTCGGCACTCGCGGCAACTAGGCCGGCTGAACCGTTGTCTGCGGCGACTTCCCGGGACTTGAAAGTAAGAGAACGAGCTCTGGCAGCTCCTTCTAACCCCCTAACCACCTCACCCGATTCGCATCCCACGCCGCCTCCAATACCATCCCCACCTGCGGGCTTTCGGCGGTCCAGTCACCGGCGGCCGCCCGTTCCACCGCGTGGCCCACTCCCGCCATCCAGAGCGCCACCCACAGGTCAGCCGGGCCCGGGCTCATCGACCTGGCGGGCATGAGCATCGGCGGCGCCAAGGCCTCGGGCAGCGTGCCGGGGGGGACGACGTTCGATCCGAAGCGGCTGGAGAGCCCGGCGATGCCCACGATCAGTTTCTTCCGCAATCGCTGGTATGATGCGGAGACCGGGCGGTGGACGCAGGAGGATCCGCTGGGGGTGGGGGGCGGGATCAACCTATATCAGTATGTGGGTGGGAATCCGGTGGCGTGGACGGATCCGTTTGGGCTGAAGGTGTGTTTCTCTGGAAGTCCCGAATTCGTCGAAAAGACTGCTGAGGGGACCCGCCAAGCAACTCACACGACCTTTACGTTGGACAAGCAGAATTGTGCGACGGATGTGAAACCTGTCGGCAAGGACTTCACGCGTAACGGGCGCATGTTCGCTGGATTCGCTGCCGATACCAGAACGACCTATCGGCTCTACGAGAACCGCCCCGGAATTGGAGCAGGCCTGCGATATACAGAAAGCTTTGGCGATCAGACTACCTACCATATCGGGATCAACCCCAACGTCATCAACAACAAAGACTGGACCTACGGGGTAATGAGAAATCCCAGTCGCCCATTCCAGTGCGGCGGACGGGAGAGGTGGAGCGGCCTGGGCATCGTTGCCGTTCATGAACTCGGGCACTTCAACTACAGCCCTGATCACCCGATTCCCCACCCGGCCGGGATCATGGAGGAGAACGATGTCCACACGGACCTTGGGGAGAGGCTACGCTGCTATGAATAGGATTGACATGAGGACTCTTGTGCTCGTGTCGGCTCTCGTGCTTGGCGCATGCACCGGACACAGGCCCCACCATTGGGGCACACTCGACAGCGTCGAGATTCGTCGATTGGACGCTAAGGAGATGGCCGCCGCGGCGGACCGATTCATGCTTGCCCTCCTGCAGGCTGATAGCGCTGCGCTGCATCGGCTCTCCGCGAGCGACACCATTCCCCTTTGGCAGGTAGATGATCAATCCGAGTACGCGCGGATGGCGGGCGCTTGGCTGCGAGGTCGACGCATAAGGGACGGAGTGTATGACGACTCCACTTCAGCCACCATTACTTTCTTGGTCCCTCTGCGCACGATGCCGGAACACTGCTACATTGAGGGTGGCGAAGATACCCTTGGCTTCACTTTCAGCCGAGACTCAGGAAAGTGGTTGGTTGCTGGCATTAGTCGGCCCATCTGCTAATCCGTTTCCGATCATTGACTTTGGCAGGAAGACGGCGCCAATGCGGCGGGGTGCCCCGTTCCCGCACTAATCGGTGCCCAGGCGCGTGGCCCACCTCCTGCCTAGCCCCCCGGCCCCGGCGCGATCCCCACCAGCATCACCGTCCGCTCGAACACCCCCGCCACGCCGTGCGGCACGTCCGCCGGGGCCCACACCACATCGCCCGCGGCCGCGTCGAACGTCTCCTCGCCCACGATCATCCTCGCCTTTCCGGAGACGAGAAAGTAGAATTTGTCGGCGCCACCGTGGGCGTGCACCTTCTGGCTCTGCCCCGGCTCGAAGCAGTTGAGCCCGAGGAACAGCTGGGTGCCCCGGAACAGATCGGCCTTGGCGGCCCTGGCCGCATCGAACCGCGCGGCGCCCACCACCTGCTTGTGGTACTTGCTCATTGACCCGCTCCTTGTGAACCTTCGGCTACAGCGCCGGATCCGGAATCGAAATTGCCTCGGCCGCTCCTCGGCCTCACAAATGACAGCGCGTGGCGGATCGCACGATCGGCGGAGCGCCCCGTAATGGCCGGATCGCCGGACTGAGATGGCGTCGGCCGCGGCGCGGCCGCAGAATGACAGCCGTGGCGAAATCGCCGAATCGCCGAATCGCCGAATCGCCCGATCGCCCGATCGCCTAATCGCCTAATCGCCTAATCGGCCAATCGCCCAATGACCACCCGCACCGAAAAAGACCCCCTCGGCGAGAAGCAGGTTCCCGCCAGCGCCCTCTACGGCATCCAGACCCTTCGGGCAGTGGAGAACTTCCCCATCTCCGGGCTCCGGCCGCTGCCGGCATTCGTGGACGCGGTCATCTGGATCAAGCGCTCCGCCGCCCTCACCCACAAGGAAACCGGGCGGCTGGAAGCGAAGCTGGCCGACGCCATCGTCAAGGCCGCCGACGAGGTCCTGGCCGGCCAGCACCGCGACCAGTTCGTGGTGGATGTCTACCAGGCCGGCGCCGGCACCAGCCACAACATGAACTGCAACGAGGTGCTCGCCAACCGGGCCAACGAGATCCTGGGTGGCAAGCGGGGTGAGTACAAGCCGGTGCACCCCAACGATCACGTCAACATGGCCCAGAGCACCAACGACGTGATCCCCACCGCCATGCGGCTGGCTACGCTGGCTACGCTTCCCGCGCTGCTCTCGGCGCTGGACTCGCTGGCGAAGGAGTTCCATGCCAAGGGGCGCGACTTCGACAACGTCATCAAGTCAGGCCGCACCCACCTGCAGGACGCCACGCCCATCCGGCTGGGGCAGGAGTTTACCGCCTGGGGCCACACCACGGAACGCCACCGGGCCAAGCTCGAACAGGCCGGCGACTGGCTCCGGGACCTCGGCATCGGTGGCACCGCCGTCGGCACTGGCCTCAACGCCGAGGCAGCGTACCCGGCGCTGATGGTGAAACACCTGGCGGTGGTGAGTGGGCTCAAGCTCCGCGTCGGCGCCGACCGCATTCAGCTGATGCAGTCGATGGGGGACATCGCCACTTTCAGCGGCGCGCTCCGGGGCTGGGTGCTGGACCTCAACAAGATCTCCAACGACCTCCGGCTGCTCGCCTCCGGGCCCCGGACCGGTCTCGCCGAGATCATGCTGCCGGCGGTGCAGCCGGGGTCCAGCATCATGCCCGGCAAGGTGAATCCCTCGATCGTGGAAATGGTGAACCAGGTCTGCTACCAGGCGCTGGGCCTCGACACCACGGTGGCCATGGCGGCGGAGGCGGGGCAGCTGGAGCTCAACGTCATGATGCCGGTGATCACCCACAACATCGTCTTCGGCCTGATGATCGTCGGCAACGCCACTAGGGTCCTGGCAGAAGACTGTGTCCGTGGCATCGAAGCCGACGAGAAGCTCTGCGCCTACTGGCTGGAGCGAAGCCCGGCGCTCGTCACGGCGCTGGCCCCGAAGATCGGCTACGCCGAGGCCGCCAAGCTGGCCAAGGAGGCCCTGGCCACCGGGCTCACGGTGAAGGAGCTGGTGATCAAGAAGGGGCTGCTCAAGGGCAAGGAGCTTGAAGAAGTCCTTAATCTGCGGGCCATGACGGAAATCGGCGTCCCCGGCGGGGTGGGTCTGCCCGGAGGCGGGTGAGGGGATTTCCGATCGCCACCCTCCCCTCTCCCCGTCCGGCGATGTAACTTGGATTCATGCGGATCACCACGTGGACGGAGTACAGCCTGATCATCGCTATTCACCTGGCCAAGCGCGGTGCCGCCGCCGCGGGGCCGGTGGCCGCGCGGGAGATTGCCGAGCAGGAGCGGCTGCCCGGAGACTACGTGGAGCAGATCCTGCTTCGGCTCCGCCGGGCGGGCCTGGTAGAGAGCGTGCGGGGGGCCCGGGGCGGCTATATGCTGGCCCGCGAGCCGGTCGCGATCACCATGCACGACATCATGACCGCTGCCGAGCATCAGACCTTTGAAATCAACTGCGAGACCCACCCGGTGGACGCCGAACGGTGCGCGCCGGGGACCAGCTGCAGCATCCGCCCGGTGTGGCAGGCGCTGCAGCAGCGCATGGACGACCTGCTCTCCGGCATCACCCTCGCCGCTCTCATGAACCAGGAGAGCCAGATGCAGGAGCTGGTGACCATCGGCCCAGCGAGCTGAGCCTGGTGCCGGACAATCTTCCCTCCGCCCGGCCCGCTCGGCCGGGCGTCGCATTTCAGGACTCATGACCCTGCCGCCGCTTTCGCCCCAGGAAACGCTGCGCTACTCCCGCCACCTGCTCCTTCCTGAGGTGGGACTCGCGGGCCAGCGCCGCCTCAAGGCCGCCCGGGTGCTGCTGATCGGCGCGGGCGGGCTGGGCTCGCCAGCGGCGCTGTACCTCGCAGCGGCGGGCGTGGGCACGCTGGGCCTGGTGGATTTCGATGTGGTGGATGTGAGCAACCTGCAGCGCCAGGTGCTGCACGGCACCGGGGATGTTGGCCGCTCCAAGCTGGACTCCGCCACCGCCCGGCTCAAGGACCTCAACCCAGGGGTTCGGGTCGAACCGTTCCCGCTGCGGCTGTCCTCCGCCAATGCGATGGACGTGCTGCGCACCTTTGACGTCGTGGTGGACGGCAGCGACAACTTTCCCACCCGCTACCTGGTCAACGACGCCTGCGTGCTGCTGGGCAAGCCGCTCGTATACGGCAGCATCTTTCGATTCGACGGTCAGGTGTCGGTCTTCGACGCGAGCCGCGGCCCCTGCTACCGCTGTCTCTACGCCGATCCGCCGCCACCCGGCCTGGTGCCGAGTTGCGCCGAGGGCGGGGTACTCGGCGTGCTGCCGGGGATTATCGGGAGCCTGCAGGCGCTGGAGGCGATCAAGCTCATCCTGGGGGCGGGAGATTCGCTGATCGGCCGGCTGGTCCTGGTGGACGCGCTCAAGGTTCGCTTCCGCGAGCTGGAGCTGCGCAAGGACCCCGATTGTGTCGTGTGCGGTCCTAACCCGAGCGTCACCTCGCTGATTGACTACGAGGCCTTCTGTGGTGTCGGCGCGGCGCCGGTGGGGCCGGAGATTTCGGCCCAGGAGCTGGCCGCCGCGCGGGTCTCGGCCAGACCGCCAGCGGTGATCGACGTGCGCGAGCCGGAGGAGTGGGAGATCGTCCACCTGCCGGACTCGAAGCTCATTCCGCTCCGCGAACTGCCCGCCCGCCTGGCGGAGCTGGACCCCCGCGGAGATCTGGTCGTGCTGTGCCATCATGGGTCGCGCTCGCTGGCTGCGGTCGAGTTTCTGCGCGCGGCGGGGTTCAACCATGCGCGGAGCCTCGCCGGCGGGATCGAAGGCTGGGCGCAGGAGGTAGAGCCGGAGATGGTGAGATATTAGGGGGTATCTGCTGCTCGCTGACCGCCATCCCGTTGTCCGCTATCCGCTATCCGTTCTCAGATTGCCGCTACGAAAAGGGCGCGGTTGCTCCGCAGCTCCCCTACCTGATCCGCGGACAGCGGAGAACGGATAGCGGATAACGGACCGCCGATCCCACCCCCTCCACCACAGTTGACGCCGCCACTCCTCATCCGGTAGTTTTGCGCCCCACGCCGAAGTGGTGGAACTGGTAGACGCGCTGCGTTCAGGGCGCAGTGGGCGCAAGCCCGTGGGGGTTCGAGTCCCCCCTTCGGCACTCAGCTCGGCGCCCGGCAGGTCGGCGCCCGGGCGCATGGATCGAGGGGCCGCTCTCCGTTGCCGGAGGGCGGCCCCTTTGTCGTGCCGTTCCCGCGCCGACTTGGCGTCTCCCAACTCCCTGTCTATCTTCGGGTTACCCGATGACCCCCGGCTCTCGTTCCGCCCCCGATGAGGGCGGCAAGATCTCCGTCGCCCGCAACCCCAAGGCGACCTACGACTACCACATTCTCGAAACGTGGGAGGCCGGCGTCGTGCTGACCGGCACCGAGGTCAAGTCACTGCGCAGCGGCAAGGCTTCGGTCAAAGAGGGCTTCGCCCGGATCACCAACGGCGAGGTGTTTCTCGAGGGCGTCAACATCACCCCCTACGAGCAGGGCAACCGCTACAACCATGACCCGGTTCGCTCCCGGAAGCTGCTGCTGCATCGCAAGGAGATCGAACGTCTCATTGGGGCCGTGGAACAGAAGGGACTCACCCTGGTGCCGCTGGAGCTGTACTTCCGCAAAGGAGTGGCCAAGGTGACGCTGGCGCTGGGCCGGGGCAAGAAGCGCCACGATCGCCGCGAGGACATGCGGCGGCGGGACGCGGAGCGCGATGTGGCCCGCGCCCTCTCCTCCCGGGGGCGCGAGTGATCGGCCGGGCGCTGCTCCTGCTGGCCCTGCTCCAGGGCGGCCCCGCGGTGGCCCAGCCGCGCGGTGTCGGAGCCATTCCCTCGGTCCTGATCGAGACTCCCCGCGGCGCGATGCGTCTCCCGGTCCGGACCGACCGGCGGGCCGGGCCGCAGCTCTCGGCCGATGCCCTGGTAAGCCTCCTGGCCGGTACCCGCCGGGCGCAGGATGCCTGGGTAGAGATCGTCATTGCGCGCCAGACCTTCCGGTTCCTCCCCGGCGCGGCGGTGCTGGTCGTCAACGACCGGCTCCAGCCGCTGGCGGGCTACCCCACCACCATCGGCGATTCGCTCTTTCTGCCGCTGCAGTTCGTCACCGAGATCCTGCCGGGCCTGCTCTCGGAGCGGTACGTCTGGGATCCCTCCCGGGCCAGGCTGCGGGAAACCGGCAGGCCAGCACCGCCGCCCGTAGCCCGGCTGCCCAACGGGCTGCTTCCGGGGCACGTTGTCACGGTGGATCCCGGCCATGGCGGCCGCGACCCGGGCAACCTCGGCCTGTACCTGCCTCGGGGCGTCAATGAGAAGCACGTGACGCTGCAGGTCGGGCTGCTGCTGCGGGAGGAACTCAAGCGCCGGGGCGTGAAGGTGGTGATGACCCGGACCACCGACACCCTGATCAAGGTCCTGGACCGGGCCAGCTACTGCACCAATGAGTGCGCGCTGTTCGTGAGCCTGCACGTGGATGCCCTGCCGGCCAACGCCCGGCGGCGCTTCACCGAGGTGAACGGCTTCCACACCATCATCATCGGCGATGAAAACACCGAGGACGCCGACCGCATCGCCCGGATGGAGAATGAGGCCCTCCAGTTCGAGGAGACCGCCATCCCCGCCGAGGGCGACCTCGACTTCATCCTGCGGAACCTCCAGTTCAATGAGTACCTCCGCGAGTCCGCCCGGGCGGCGGAACTGGTGCAGGAGAACCTGGCCCGCATCCACACCGGCACCGACCGCGGGGTGAAGCAGCACCGAAGCCTCGCCGTGCTCAACACCGCCCGCCGCCCCGCGATCCTGGTCGAGATGGGCTTCGGGACCAATCCCACCGACGCCCGGCTCCTGGCCAACCGGAAGTCGCAGCAGGCGATGGCGACGGCCCTGGCCGACGCGATCGTCGCCTATCTGCTGGAATACGAGCGCAAGATCGGCGGCGGAGCCCCGGGGGGCGGCCGGTGAGGCGGGCCGGCCTGCTGCTCCTGGCCTTCGGGCTCCCATCCTGTGTGTACTACAACGGGATGTACAACACCAAGCGGCTGGCCAATGAGGCAGAGCGGGCGGAGCGCGACGGGCGCACCTTCGACGCCAGCGGTCTATGGGGCCAGGTCTCGGCCAAGGCAGAGTCGGTGCTGGTCCGGCACCCCGACAGCAAGTACGCGGAGGAGGCGGCGCTGCTGCGTGGGACCGCGCTGGCCAGACTCGGCGACTGCGCCGGCGCCGTCGTTCCGCTGGAGCGGGTGATGCTCACCGGCCGCTCCGCCGAATTCGCCGAGCGGGCCGCGACCATCGTCGGCTCCTGCCGGGTACGCCTTGGAGATCCGCTCGCCGCGCTGGCGGCCTATGCCCGGCTGGCCCAGAGCCGGGACCCCTCGCGCCGCGCCTTCGCGCTCTACTCCCAGGGACGTGCCCTCAGCCTGTCCGGCGCCTATCAGGATGGTTACGAGTTGCTGGCGGTCTCCGAGCACCCGCGGGCCCGCGGCGAGCGGGCCGCCGCGCTGGCGGGCAGCGGCCGCCTCACGGAGGCCGTCGCCACCGCCGATAGCCTGCTCGCACAGCGGGATACCCTCGCCCCGTGGGACTCGCTCCTCACCTGGATGCGCCGCCACGATCCCGAGCCCGCCACCGCCCTGACGGGACGACTCGCGCTGGATTCGCTCTTCCCCCGGCCGATGCGGGTCCGGCTGCTGCTTGCGGACGCGGAGTTCTGGCTGCCGAGCGATTCGGTGCTCGGCGAGCGACGATTCACCGAGGCCGAGGAGCTGGGGCAGGGCACTCCGCAGGTCAACGAGATCCGGGTACGCGCCGCGATGGCCCGGATTCGTCTTGTCACAGATCTGGCCGTGCTCCAGGACCGGTCCCAGGAACTGGAGGACCTGACCGAGATCGCGGGGCCGCTCGCGGCGGAGGCCTCCCGTCTGGCCAACGCGGCGCGGCAGGTGGCGCTGGCCGCCGACTCCACCCCGGCCGGTGCACCCGGTGGTGACCTCAGGTTGTTCATCGCCGCCGAGCAGGCACGGGATTCCCTGGGCAGCGCCGCCCTCGCGGCAATGCAGTTCCGCCGCCTCGCGGCGGAGTGGCCGGACTCGCCCTACGCGGCCAAGGCCCTGCTGGCCCTGATGGCCCTCGAGCCGGACGGCCGGGATTCGCTCCGCGCCCTGCTCGAACTCGACTACCCCGACAATCCGTACGTCGTACTCGCGCAGGGCGGCGATTCTCCCGACTACACCGTGCTGGAGGACTCCCTGCGGCGCTTTGCCCAGCGCTTCCGGCCCGATGGCCGGCGGCCGACCGCTCCCCGGCCGCGGCCTCAAGGCCAGCCGGATCAGCCCGCACCCGGCCAACCGCAGCCGGGCCAGCCAAGCCCGGGCCAGCCGCCGCCCGCCCGCCCGCGCGACGTGGTGGATCGCTAGTGGCCCACGACCTCGCCAGAACGGTTCTCGGCACGACCTTCCAGAACCCTGTGCTGCTGGCGGCGGGCACCGCCGGGTTTGGCCGCGAGGTGGCAGGGGTCATCGATCTGGAGCGGCTGGGGGGACTAGTCACCAAGGCGGTCTCGGTGGAGCCCAGGACCGGGAACCGGGCGCCGCGGGTGGCGGAGTTCCCCTTCGGGATGCTCAACTCGGTGGGTCTCGCCAATCCCGGCCTGGCGGCGGTGCAGCAGGCGGAACTCCCCTGGCTTGCGGCGAATGTGCGGCGAGCACGAGTACTGGTGAACGTCGTGGGGTTTGCCGCGCCGGATTTCGCCGAAGTGGTGGCGGGGCTGGATCAGTTCGAGTGCATCACGGCGTTCGAGATCAACCTCTCCTGTCCCAACACCCACGCCGGAGGGGTGGAGTTCGGGGCCGATCCCGCCACCGCGGCCGAGGTGCTCCGGCTCTGCGGACTCCGCACCCGGAAGCCGCTCCTGGCCAAGCTCTCGCCGGCCCTGCCCGACATCGCCGGGATGGCGCTGGTGGCCCGGGACGCGGGGGCGGCCGGGGTGAGCGTCGTGAACACGCTGCCAGGCTACCTCGCCGATGGGGAAGGCAACCCCAGGCTGGGGAATGGGAACGGGGGTGTGAGCGGCCCGGCCCTCCTGCCGGCGGGCGTCCTGGCGGTGCGCCGCATCATGGAGCGGAGCGGTGGCATGACCGTCATCGGCATGGGCGGCATCCGCTCAGGGGACGACGCCCGGCAGTATCTCCGGGCCGGCGCGGCGCTGGTGGCGATCGGCACCGCCGCTCTCGCCGATCCACGGACCCCGGAGCGGGTCATCGCCGACCTGGAGCGTCACGGTGGCTGAGGTGATCGTCGCCCTGGACTTGCCTGGCGCCGAGGCGCGGCGCCTGGTGCAGCGGGTGCCCGAGCTCCGCTGGGTGAAGGTCGGCTCGATTCTCTTTGCCGAGGAAGGCCCGGCGCTGGTCCGGGAGTTCGCGGCCCGCGGCCTGTTGGTGTTCCTGGACCTCAAGTGGCACGATATCCCCCACACGGTGGCCGGGGCAGTCCGTCAGGCCCGCTCCCTCGGCGTGGCCATGGCCACGGTGCACACCCTGGGGGGCGAGGCCATGATGGCCGAGGCGGCGAAGGAGGCCGGGCCGGATCTCGGGCTGGTGGGGGTCACGGTGCTGACCTCCCACACCGCCGGCGGGTACGGGGCAACCGTGGGTCGGGACCCGGTAACGCTCCGGGAGGAGGTTGCCCGACTGGCGGGGCTGGCGTTCTCGGCGGGCCTCCGGGGTGTGGTCTGCTCCCCGGAGGAGGTGGCGACCGTCAGTCAGCGGGCTGACCCCGGGTGCTGGATCGTGGTGCCCGGAATCCGGCGCCCCGGCGACCCTATTGGCGATCAGGCCCGGATTGCGGGCCCGGCCGAGGCCACCGCGGCCGGCGCCACTCACCTGGTCGTCGGCCGGCCCATCCTGCAGGCAGCGGATCCGGGGGCGGTGTTCCGGGAGTTCCAGGCGGCAGCCCGCTGAGCGGGCCACCCCGGTGGCGACCTCTCGTAAGTCCAGCGCTACCCTTGCATTGTGCAGAGCCCTCCGATACATTCCCGAGCTCTCTTCAAACCCGGTTCCCGGAGAGGTCCGTGAAGGTTCGTTCGAGCATCAAGCCCATCTGCGAGTACTGCAAGGTGGTCCGGCGGCAGGGCACGCTCCGGATCATTTGCAAGCGCAATCCGAAGCACAAGCAGCGGCAGGGGTAACCGATGGCGCGTATTGCAGGCGTGGATCTCCCGCGCGAAAAGCGGGTCGAGATCGCACTCACGTACATCTATGGCATCGGTCGGCCCACCAGCGGCCGGATCCTGTCCGAGACCGGCATCAGCCCCGAGACCCGCGTGCGGGACCTGGGTGATTCCGAAGTCGCCCGGCTGCGGCAGTTCATTGAACGGTCGCTGCGGGTGGAAGGCGCGCTCCGGACCGAGATCGCCATGAACATCAAGCGGCTCATGGACATCGGGAGCTATCGCGGCGTTCGTCATCGCCGTGGTCTGCCGGTCCGTGGCCAGCGCACGCATACCAACGCCCGCACCAAGAAGGGCCCGC
>CAYUYF010000045.1:0-25837 GCA_964449145.1 uncultured Gemmatimonadaceae bacterium
CCGATCTCGTCCAGCATGAACAGCACCGCCTCGTTGGCCCCGCCGTGCAGCGGGCCGTACAGCGCCGCGATCCCCGCCGACACCGCCGAGAACGGGTCCACCTGCGAGGAGCCCACGCTCCGCACCGCACTGGTGGAGCAGTTCTGCTCGTGGTCGGCGTGCAGGATGAGCAGGATCTCCAGCGCCCGCTGCAGCACCGGGTTGGGCTCGTGCTTGCCGCCGATCTCGAACGTCATGTTGACGAAGTTGCCGATGTAGCTCAGGTCGTTCCGCGGGAAGACATACGGCAGGCCGCGCGAATGCCGGAAGGCGAAGGCGGCGATGGTCGGCAGCTTGGCGATCAGCCGCACGCGCTGCAGGTAGCGGGTGTCCGGATCCTCGATGTTCTTGGCGTCAGGATAGAACGTGGACAGCGCGCCGACCGCGCCGAGCAGCGTGCCCATCGGGTGGGCGTCGTAGCGGAAGCCCTCGATGAACTTGATGATGTTGGTGTGGACGTAGGTGTGGTACCGGACGTCGTTTTCCCACTTGTCGAGCTGGGTCTTGTTAGGTAGGTCCCCCTCGAACAGCAGGTAGGCCGTCTCCAGGAAGCTGGCCTTCTCGGCCACCTGGTCGATCGGGTAGCCGCGATAGCGGAGGATGCCCCGGTCGCCATCAATGAAGGTGATGGCGCTGCGGCAGGACGCGGTGTTCAGGTAGGCCGGGTCGTAGGACATCAGCCCGAAATCGTCGTCGCTGACCTTGATCTGCCGGAGGTCGGCGGCCTTGATGGTGCCTTCGCTGACGGGCAGATCGTAGACCTTGCCCGTGCGGTTGTCGGTGACGGTCAGGGTGTCCTTGGACACAGTCGCTCCCGGCTCTGGTGCACGTGAATGGAAGCGCAAGATAGCCAGCCCGGCCGAGAGCGGAAAGCCGCCAGCGCACCCTGATGAACCGATCCGGAAGAACCCGTGAAGGTTCGCGATGGCGTGGGCGGTCGGCGGGCGGCTTTCCGCCCGCGTATCCGGCGGCGTAGATTCCCGCTCCGTGACCACTCCCTCCCTCGCCAGCCGGGCCCGCGGCGCGCTGCTGGGCCACGCCGCTGGCAACGCCCTCGGCGTCCCGACCGAGTTCCTGCACACACCCGAGCGGATCGCCGCCGAGTTTCCCGGCGGGGTGCTGGAGGTGCGGCGGCAGGACCGTCCCGGCTCCCCATACGACGACGATCTGGCCCTCACGATCCTCCTCGCCGAGGAGCTAATCGAGACCCACCCGGACATCCACCGGCTGGCGCGACGCTGGACCGAGTGGGCGGAGCGGGACGGGCGGGGCATCGGCAACTGGACCCGGCAGGCGCTGGCCCACATTCGGCAACACGACCAGCCGCCCCACTCCACCGGCGGGCAGGCCGGTAACGGGACCATCTCGCGCTGCCTCCCGGCGGCGCTGCGCTACTTCGGCAGTCCGCCGGAGCTGATCCAGAGCACCTATCACACCGCCATGCTCACCCATCCGGATGAGCGCTGCGGGTGGGGGGCGGTGGCGGTGAACGTCGCGGCGGCCTGCTTTCTTCAGGGCCGCCGGGACTTCGTCGGCGATGTGCTGGAGGCGCTGCGCGAGAATGCCGCCCCGGCGGAGCTGGTGGAGGCGGTGCAACGGGTGCCCCTGGAGCGGAAGGAGGAGCTTCCGGTCACCGGTCCGGCCGCGGGGTATGTCGTGCACGGGGTGGAGATCGCCCTGTGGTTTGCGCATCACGAGCCCAACCTCGAACGCGGGCTCGTCTGGCTGGCGGGAGCGGGGGGCGATACCGATACCAACGCCGCCGTGGCCGGCGGCCTCATGGGAGCGCGGGACGGCGAAGCCGCGGTGCCCGCGCGCTGGGTCAACGCGCTTCCCGAACCGTTCCGGCTCAAGGAGCTGGGGCTCAGGCTGGTGGGACTCTAACCGGGGTGACGACGTGATTCGGCTGTTCTACAAGGTGCACAAATGGATCGGTGTGGGCATCGGGCTGATCCTGCTGATGTGGATCGTGACCGGCATGCTGCTCGGCGGCGGTGGTGGCGGCCGGCCCAGCGAGCCGCCGGACTACTCCCGCGCCACCGTCTCCCCCGCCAGCGCGGTAGCGGTGGCGGCGGCGAGCGACAGCGCCCTGGGCCGGGTGAACGGCGTGGTGCTGGACCTGATTGCCGGCCGGCTGGTCTACCGAGTCACCGCCGCCCGCGGCCGTGCCGCGCTGGTGGATGCCGCGACCGGAGCGCCGATCGTGATCGGCGAGGCGCTGGTCCGCGAGGTCGCGGCCACGATCGCGCCGGAGGCGGCGGTCGGGGGGGTGGTGCGGCTCAAGCGCCACGACGGCGGGTATCCCCGGGGGCCGCTGCCGGCCTGGCGGGTTGTCCTCGGGGATCAGGCGGAGACCTGGGTGCACTTGAACCGGGACGGCCAGGTCAGCAGCAACACCCGGGACCAGCGTCGCAAGGCGGTCTTCCATGATCTGCACACCTTTGCCACCTTGCGGCAAGCGCACCTCGGACCCGGGACCATCCGGATCCTGTTCATGGTGGCCTCCGTGATTTCGCTGGCCGTGGTGGGGACCGGTTACTACCTGTCGCTGCCGAGGCGATGGCGGACCTTCCGCCGCTCTCAAGAGGAGATGTGACCTATGCGTCGACCCATTGCAGCCCTGATCGTGTGCCTGCTCGCGATGCCCCTCGTCGCCGCCCGTGCCCAGTACGCGGTGGATACCGCCGGCGCCGGCAGGCTGATCGAGGAGGCGCTCGAACGATCCCAGTTGATGGACAACCTGCAGCAGCTGAGCGACGGTATCGGGCCGCGGTTGTCCGGATCGCCGGCCATGCGCCGGGCCAATGACTGGTTTGCCGAGCGGTTCCGCGCCTATGGCGCGGAGGCGAGGTTGGAGTCCTATCCCTTTGGCGTCACCTGGGAGCGGGGTCCGATCGGCGTCCGGCTGGTCGCGCCGTTCCCCCGGGCGGTGATGGCCTGGAGCTGGGCCTGGACCGAGGGCACCGGCGGGAAGACGCTTACGGGTCCGATCGTCCGGGTCAACGCCGCCACGCCGGAGAGTCTGGCGGTCGCTCGCGACCGGGTGAAGGGCGCGTGGCTCATGCTGAGCGAGCCCGGCCTGGTGTGGAATCCCGATGGACCGGCGATGACCGCGGCCGACTCCGCCGCGCGCACGGCCGAGCAGGAACGCCGGAGGGCCAGCGCCCGCGCCGCCAGCGCCGACACCTCCCAGGCCGCCCGCGATGCCCGGCAGCAGTTCGGCATCGACCGGCCCTATCTGCTCAGGCGCGCCGGGGCGCTGGGGATCATCACCGATGGTGGCAAGGAGCACACCCTGGTGACGATGTCCGGTTCACCCAACCGGGTCTCCCCCCTCCCCAACCTGGTGGTGAGTCACGAGGACTACCTGATGTTCCAGCGGCAGGTGGATGCCGGCCTCGGTCCCCGGCTGGAGGCACGGGTGGAGAACCGGGTCGGGCGGACACCGGTGGAACAGTGGAACACCGTGGGGGAGATTCGCGGGACCGAGTGGCCCGGCCAGGTCGTGATTCTCGGGGCCCACCTCGACAGCTGGGACCTGGCCCAGGGGCTCACCGACAACGCCGCCGCCTCGACGGCGGTGCTCGAGGCCGCGCGCGTCATCCTGGCCTCGGGACTCAAGCCCAAACGCACCATCCGCTTCATCCTCTTCAGCGGCGAGGAACAGGGCCTGCTCGGCTCGCGGGCGTACGCCGCCGCCCATGCGGCCACCGCCGACAGCGTGCAGGCCGTCATGGTGCTGGATAACGGCACCGGCATGATCACCGGGCAGGCGCTGCAGGGCCGCAACGAACTGGAGTCACTGTGGCGCGACCTGCTGGCCCCGGTGGCCCGGCTCGGCGCGGGGAATGTGCGCCCGGGAATGAAGGGTGGCACGGATCACCTCGCCTTCATCCCATACGGGATTCCCGGGTTCAACTTTGACCAGGAGTCCCGCGGCTACAACCATACCCATCATTCCCAGAGTGATACCTTCGACAAGGCCGTCGCCTCGGACCTGCGGCAGGCCGCGGCGGTGCTGGCGGTGACGGCGTTTGAACTCGCCAACCTCCCGGAACTGTTGCCACGGGGCAACAGGTCCGAGGTCACGCCACCGTCGGTCGCGCAACCCAGCCCGGGTCTGCGCTGACGGAGCGCTTGAGGATGGCATCAGGCTGGCTTCCTCAAGGATTCAGGAAGGCGAACATAGCTTCGGGCTGCGGCCACTACGCGGGTGACAACACCGCCACGCGTGCAGTGTGCCGCCCTACGTGGGAGGAACTATGAGGGAGCTTGTTTCCCGGGTACGACGGCCCCTGGGCATCGCCCTGCTCGCGGCCTTCGGCGCCATTGGCCTGGCTTGCGGCGGTGACGGCGGCGGGCCCACCACAACCGGCCTGCTCGACTTCATCACCAAGATCCAGACGGCGGGCGGCGCGGTCAGCGCGGTCCGTGTGACCGGTGCGCGTCCCGCCGAGGGCAACGGGCCGACCCTGACCCTGGGCGGCGCGGCGAGCGTGATCAACGGCGGCAGCGCCCAGATCCAGGTGACCGCGGGGGCGCAGTTCACCACCGCGTACATCACCGTCGCTGGCTACGCTGGGTACTACCGCGTGGACCTGCCGGCGCCGGTCACCGATCTGGGACTGGTGCTCACGCTGGCGCGCAACATCCCCGACCAGAACTTCAGCATCGATGTCGCGGTGGCGGACAACGGCTCCACCGGGACCTACGCCGGCCGCAGCGTCACGGTGATCCAGGCCGTCGCCGGCCAGGTGCAGGTGAGCGTGTCGTGGACCGGGGCGAGCGACGTGGATCTGCACGTCGTGGAGCCGGGCGGCGAGGAGATCTACTACGGCAACGAGATCTCGGCGACCGGCGGGACCCTGGACCTGGACTCCAACCCCGCTTGCAGTATCGATAACGTCAACAACGAGAACATCACCTGGAGCACCGGCGCACCGCACGGGACTTACACGGTCCGACTCGACTACTACGATGCCTGCGGGGTGGGTCAATCGGACTATGTGGTCACCGTGCAGCGACAGGGCGCCCAGGCCCAGGTCTTCGAGGGAACGTTCACCGGCCCCGGGGATCAGGGCGGTGAGGGCGACGGCGTCCTGATCACCACGTTCAATCACTGAACCATCGAACCATGACAAGGACGCCCCGGGTGGCATCAGCCACCCGGGGCGGTGTCGTTGCCGCCGGATGCGTCAGGCCGCCGGCAGCCGCACGGTGCAGGTCGTGAGAAACCCGCCGCGCACATTGTAGACCGTCCTCACCTCCAGCCACTTCGGCGCCAGGATCCGCACCAGGTCCTCGGCGATCTTTCCGGTGGCGTGCTCCTGGAAGATCCCCACGTTGCGATAGCTGGTCACATAGTACTTGAGGCTCTTGAGCTCGATGCACTTCCCGTCCGGCACATAACGGAGGGTCACCTTGGCGAAGTCCGGCAGGCCGCTGTACGGGCACACCGCCGTGAACTCATCGGTTTCGGTGACGATCTCCTGCTCGGGACCCTCATAGGGAAAGGTCTCGAGCACGGCGACGTCCACATGTTCGGGGCCCACGAACGGCAGGGTCCGGCCTTCGGCGATGGCCATGGTGCGGCTCCTGGATGATCGGCTGGGCGGGAAACCTAGCGGGGCGGGGGGCGGGGTAGAAGAGAGCGATCCGGCGGTCCGTCATACGCCGGTCCTGGCGCATGACGAACAGCGGATCGGGGAGAGCGGAACGCCTACCCCTCGTGCCGGACCATCCCCTCCTCCAGCCACCGGAAGTGATCGTCCAGGACATGCCGGGCGGTGGTGTAGGTGGCGACGTCGTCGTTGTGCCAGACCTCGCCGAACTTCTGCTCCACCCGGCGGCGGGCCTGGCGGCTGAACACATCCGCCAGTTCGCGCGGGCCGGTCTGCGACGGATTCTTCCGGACCATCGCCTGGGCCCGGGAACAGGCCGCCGAGATGGCGAGCAGTTCCGCCCCGATCTCCACCAGCCTGCCGAGCACTGCCTGCCGCTTCTCCAGCTTGGGTCCGAACCGGATCATGCAGTGGAACAGGGTCCGGGCCAGCTTCCGGCTGGCACGCTCCACGAACCGCACGTGCCTGGCCAGCCGGCCGAACTCGCCGTAGCCGAACCACCCCTTGAGCGGGATCCACAGCTTGGGATACCACAGGCCGTAGAACCCCGCCGACTTGAGCAGCGCCCGGAACTTCTGCTGGCCGGTGCTCTTGGGGTCGATCAGCGGACCGGCCACCTGCAGGTGGGTGTCCACCGCCTCGCGGGCGATGAACAGCCGCATGATCTCGCTGGAACCCTCGAAGATGAGGTTGATGCGGAAGTCCCGCATCATCCGTTCGACCGGTTCCGGCCGCTCCCCGCGTGAGCGGAGGCTGTCGGCGGTCTCGTAGCCCCGGCCGCCCTTGACCTGGAGCGTATCATCCACGATACGCCACCCGGTCTCGGTGTTCCACATCTTGGCGATCGCCGCCTCGAGCCGGATGTCGTGGCCGCCCTTGTCCGCCATGAGGCTGGCGAGATCGCTCACCGCCTCCATGGCAAAGGTCTCCGCCGCCATGCGGCCGATCTTCTGGGCGATGGCATCGTGCTTGCCCACTGGCTGGCCCCACTGGACCCGCTCGTTGCCCCAGCGACGCACGATCTCCAGGCAGCGCTTGGCCCCCGCGACCGCGGAGGCCGGCAGCGTCAGCCGCCCGGTGTTGAGGGTGATGAGCGCCAGCTTGAGGCCCTTGCCGTCGCCCCAGATCACGTTCTCCACCGGCACCTTCACGTTGGTGAAGCGGATGACGCCATTCTCGATGGCCTTGAGCCCCATGAAGTGGAGCCGCTGCACGACCTGCACTCCGGGCCAGTCCGCCTCCACCACGAAGGCGGTGATCTTCTTGCCGCCCGTCTTCGCCATGACCACGAACAGCTCCGCCACCGTCCCGTTGGTGCACCAGAGCTTCTCGCCGTTGAGGACATAGTGCGTCCCGTCGCTCGAGAGCACGGCGCTGGTGGCCAGGCCGGCCGGGTCGGACCCGACGTTGGCCTCGGTCAGGGCGAAGGCGCTGATGGCGCCCTTGGCCAGGCGGGGCAGGTACTTCCGCTTCTGCGCCTCGGTGCCGAACAGCTTGAGCGGCGTCGGGACCCCGATCGACTGGGCCGCCGAGAGCAGCGCGGTGAGGCTGCCGTCCTGACTGGTGACCATCCCGATGGCCTTGGTGTACATCAACTGCGACAGGCCCAGCCCGCCGTACTCCACCGGGATCTTGATGCCGAAGGCGCCGAGGTCCTTCAGGCCCTGGACCACCTCGGGCGGAATCTTGCCCTCCCGGTCGATCCGGTCGCTGTCCACCTTCTCCCGCAGGAACCTCTCCAGCCGCTCCATGAAAGGACGGGCCCGCTCCACATCGGCGGGATCCGGCTCCGGCCACGGGTGGATGAGCCCCATCTGGAGGTTGCCCTCAAACAGCTCCCGCACGAAACTCGGCGCCTCCCACCCCTGTTCGCGGGCGGCCTCGGCGACTTCACGCGCCTCCTTTTCGGTGGCAAGCGGAGCGGCGGTCTCGGGTGCTGGGGTCAGGACGTTGGTCATGGTGACGATTCCTCTGTGTCCAGTCGAAGTATCGGTCGCGGTACCGTCGAGGGTGAGCCGTGCGGGCGCGTGTCCCTCATTCTTGGGGTCTACCGGTCGGGCTCCAGCGAGGACGGCGTGCCGCCGACCTGGCCCTGGAGGCCCTGCACGACCAGGTTCACCACGTGGCGCCGCCGCTCTTGCAGGAAGGCTGCGTCGCCGGCCTTGATGCCCAGGGCGCGCAGCACCGTGGGCGCATGCACCACATGAAACCACGACAGCGCCAGCATGCTGATCAGGAGCTGCTGTGCTTCCGCCTGGTCCGCCGGATCCAGCGCGAGCTCGGTGACGATGGCGCCCAGCGCCTCCTGCGCCGCCTCCAGGTGCGGTGGCAGGGTGGCGATCTGCCGGCCGCCATCCAGTGCCTCGCGCTCCAGCAACCGCACGAAATGCGGATTGGCGCTGATGAAGTCGAAGTACTCTCCCACCGCGCCCGCCAGCACCACCTCGGGCGGTTCCCGGCTGGCGAGGGTGCGCTCCTTGCCGCTGCGGATCGCGGAGCGGACCCGCTCGAGGCACCGCTCCAGTACGTCCCGGTAGAGCTGCTCCTTGGAGCCGAAGAAGTAGCCCGGTGTCCCCCGAGATACCCCCGAGGCCATGCCTACGTCGGTGAGGCTGGTCGCGTCATACCCCCGTTCGGCGAACAGCCGCTCGGCGGCGTCCAGGATCGCCTCCCTGGTGCGCGACGGGTTTCTCTCCCGGTCCTGGGGACGTTCCATTACGGCGCTGCCCCCTCGAATTTGAGACTTGCTTGTCATCAAGCAAGTTAAGAAATCGCGTGAAAAGGAGCAATAGGGACGCCCCTTCCCGGCGCTCCCGACCGGGCCTACCCCGGACCGTGGCTCCGCCCGCCGGATCAGCGCCGGGCTGGGCCTGGGGTGCCAGCGATCAGGTCCGGCAGGCCGGCGGGATCGCTCGCGGCAGGAGTCTCCGCCGGCCGGGCGGGGGGCGTGGTGGTGTTCGGCACCACCTTCCGGAACAGGGCGCGGAAGTCGTCCCAGCGCTCGATGATGGCCCGGGCGCGCGGGCTGCCGGTGTGCTCCTGGTGCTCGTGGATCAGGGAGAGCAGCAGGCGTTCGTCTTCCTCATGGCAGTCCTCCACCCGCACCATGTCGGCGTTGACCCGCCCCTCGAAGTCGCTGATCTCGTCCAGCACGTACGCGACCCCGTTGGACATGCCCGCCCCGAAGTTGCGTCCCACCGGGCCCAGCACCAGCACCAGCCCGCCGGTCATGTACTCGCAGCAGTGGTTGCCCGCGCCCTCGATCACCGCGACCGCGCCGGAGTTCCTCACCGCGAAGCGGCTGGCGGCCTGGCCGGCGGCGAACAGCCGGCCCGCCGTCGCCCCATACAGGCAGGTGTTGCCGAGGATCGTATTTTCGTGGGTGGCGGCGGCGTAGCCCGCCTGGCGGAATGGCCGGATGCTGATCTCCCCGCCTGACAGCCCCTTGCCGACGTAGTCGTTGGCCTCTCCCTCGAGATCCAGGTGCTGGCCCCGCACCGCAAAGGCGCCGAAGCTCTGGCCGGCGCTCCCCCGGAAGCGCAGGTGCACGCGGCCCGCCGGCAGGCCGGCGTGACCGTGCTGGTCGGCAATGGCGCCGGCCACCCGTGCCCCCACCGCAAGGTGGTGGTTGCGGATGTCGTAGAACCCAGAGAAGGGGAAGCCCTGCTCGATGTGCGCCCGGCACTCCTCGAGGATCTCGTCGTCCAGGTAGATCACGTTGGGGCGGTCGTTGCGCTGCACCATCCGGCGGACCGGCGCGCCCCCCATCGCCTGCGCCGGGGCGAGCAGGGCGGAGAGGTCGAGCATCTGCGCCCGGGGCAGTTCCGGACGCTCGACCCGCTCCAGCAGGTCCGCCCGTCCCACCGCCTCGTCCAGGGTGCGGAGTCCCAGCTGAGCCAGCAGCTCGCGCACCTGCTCGGCCACGAAGCTGAAATAGGTCACCACCTGTTCCGGGGTGCCCTTGAACTTGGCCCGGAGCTCGGGCCGCTGGGTGGCGATGCCGGTGGGGCAGGTGTTGAGGTGGCACTGCCGCGCCATGGCGCAGCCGATGGCCACCAGCGGGGCGGTCCCGAAGCCGAAGGTCTCGCCGCCCAGCAGTGCGGCGATGACGACGTCCCGCCCGGTGCGGAATCCACCGTCCACCCGCACCTCGATCCGCTGCCGGAGGCCGTTGGCCACCAGCGCCGCCTGCGCCTCCGCCAGGCCGATCTCCCACGGGCTGCCGGCGTGCTTGATGGACGACAGCGGCGAGGCGCCCGTGCCGCCGCTGTGCCCGGCAATCAGCACGTAGTCGGCGTAGGCCTTGGCCACGCCGGCGGCGACGGTCCCCACGCCACTCTCCGACACCAGCTTCACCCCGACGCGGGCGCGCGGGTTGACGGTCTTGAGGTCGAGGATCAGCTGCGCCAGGTCCTCGATGGAATAGATGTCGTGGTGCGGCGGCGGCGAGATGAGCGGGATTCCCGGCACCGAGTGCCGGAGCCGCGCGATCAGCTCGGTCACCTTGTGCCCCGGCAGCTGGCCTCCCTCCCCCGGCTTGGCGCCCTGGACCACCTTGATCTCCAGCTCCTCGGCGCGGACCAGGTACTCCGCCGTTACGCCGAAGCGCGCGCTGGCAACCTGCTTGATCCGGTTGTCCACCCGGTCGCCGTTGGGGAGCGGGGTGTAGTTGAAGGGATCCTCGCCGCCCTCTCCCGAATTGCTCCGCGCCCCCATCCGGTTCATGCCGATGGAGAGCGTGGCGTGCGCCTCCGGCGAGAGCGCGCCGAGCGACATGGCGGAAGAGATGAACCGGCGGACCAGTCCCTCGACCGGCTCCACCTCCGCCAGCGGCACCGGCGCGACCCGGCGGAATCCCAACAGGTCACGTGGGGTGGTGGGACGGCGCTCCTCCGCCCGCGCCACGAACTCGCCGAACCGGGCGTACCCCTCCGCCACGCTGCCCGGCTCCGTGGCGGCGCTCTTGCCGCTCCCCACCGCCTTCTGCAGCGCGCTCACCACCACCGGCGACCAGTTGTGCTCCTCCCCCTCCTTCCGGAACCGGATTCGGCCGTAGTCCGGCGGTCCCGATCCCGGTTCGGTCCAGGCGAGGCGATGCCGCGCCAGCGCGTCCTCCGCCAGCTCCTCGAAGCCCAGCCCACCCAGCGGCGATTCCGTGCCGCGGAAGCAGCGGCTCACCACCTCATGTCCCAGCCCCAGGATCTCGAAGATCTGGGCGCCGCAGTACGAGTGCAGCACCGAGATCCCCATCTTCGACATGATCTTGAGCAGGCCCTTTTCCGCCGCGGTCCGGAAGCGGCGCCGGGCCTCCTCAGGCGCAGGGCGGTCGGCTGCGTCCGTACGGCTCGCGCGCGGGCGCTTGCCGGCGGTGGATGGATCGGAGGCTTCCGCCCGGGTGAACTGCGCGGTCACGGACTGCAGCGCGAGCCAGGGATAGACCACCTCGGCGCCGTAGCCGATCAGCGCGGCGAAGTGGTGGATGTCGAACGCATCGGCCGTCTCCGCCACGATGCCGAGCCTGAGCCGGAGGCCGGTGTCCAGCAGGTGCCGTCGCACCGCGCCCACCGCGAGCAGCATGGGGACCGGGGCCCGGGCGGCATCCATGGCGCGGTCGCTCAGCACCAGCAGCCGGGCGCCCTGCTGGGCGGCCCGCTCCGCCTCGGCAGAGAGCCGGTCCAGCGCCAGTCGCAGCCCGTCGGTGCCAGCGGCGACGGGCCAGGTGGCGTTGAGGGTCACGCAGGAGAACCCGGGGGTATTCCGGAGCGCGGCCATTTCCTCGTCCAGCAAGACGGGGTGGTCCACCCGCAGCACCTGGGCGTGCATCGGCCCTTCGACCAGGAAGGAGGCGTGCTTGCCGAGGTGCACCCGGAGCGACATCACGACCGATTCGCGCAGCGGATCAATCGGTGGGTTGGTCACCTGGGCGAAGCGCTGCCGGAAGAAGCCGTACAGCCCCACCGGCTGGGTCGAGAGCGGCGGGATGGGGCCGTCATCGCCCATGCTCCAGATGGGATCGATGCCGGCGCCGCCCATCGCCTCCAGCACGAAGCGCAGGTCCTCGGTGCCGTAGCCCGCCGCCGTCTGCTGGGCGGTGAGTTGCATCGGATCCACCGGCGGCGCCACGAACTCGGCCGCCGGTTCCAGCACCTGCATGTAGTCCCGGCACCACTGGCCGTAGGGTTGCCGGGAGGCGACCCGGCGCTTGACGTCCATGTTGCGGAGCACCGTGCCGTTGGCCAGGTCCACCGCGATGTACTCGCACGGGCCGAGCCGGCCGCTTTCCACCACCGTGCGCGGGTCGACGTCCACCAGCCCCGCCTCGGAACCGGCGATGACCAGCTGGTCGCGGGTGACCTTGTAGCGGCAGGGCCTGAGACCGTTGCGGTCGGTGGCGGCTCCAGCGATGACCCCATCGGTGAAGGCCAGCGCCGCCGGCCCGTCCCACGGCTCCACGATCTGGGCGTGAAAGCGGTAAAAGTCGCGGATGGCCGGCTCCACGTCGGGGTACTGCTCCCAGGCCTGGGGCACCAGCATCATGATCGTATGCAGCGGGTCCCGTCCCGAGCGCACCAGCAGTTCCATCGTGTTGTCGAAGCCCGCCGAATCGCTGCCCTCGGACCAGAGCACCGGCTTGAGGCGGTCGATGTCGGCGCCCCACACCGGCGAGGCCAGGTCCGCCTCGCGCGCCGCCATGGCGTTGCGGTTGCCCCACAGGGTGTTGATCTCCCCGTTGTGGGCGATGAGCCGGAACGGCTGCGCCAGCGGCCAGCTGGGCAGGGTGTTGGTGGAGTAGCGTTGATGAAAAACCGCCACCGCGCTCTCGAACTCGGGATAGCGGAGGTCGGGATAGAAGGCCGGCAGCATGGTGCCGGTGAGAAGCGCCTTGTAGACGATGGTGCGGCAGGAGAGCGAGCAGACAAAGAACGTCGGCAGCCCCGCCGCCTCGGCGTCCCGCTCGAGGTCCCGGCGTAACAGGTAGAGCGCCCGCTCCCACGCCACCTCGTCCAGGGCGCCGGCGGGCTGGCCGATGAAGACCTGGCGGATCGCGGGGCAGCTGGCGCGGGCGATGGGGCCGAGCGCCGCCGGATCGTGCGGCACCTCGCGCCAGCCCAGGAAGGGCAGGCCGTTGCGGGCGATCGCCGCTTCGACCAGCTCGAGGGCCCGGGCCAGGTCCTCATGCTCCGTAGGCAGGAACAGCACGCCCACCGCAAACGGCTCGGCCGGCTCCAGCTTGAGGCCCAGCCGGTAGGACTCTCGGTGAAAGAGCCGGACCGGGATCTGGGTGAGGATGCCCGCGCCATCACCCGAGTTGTCGGTGGAGGCCGCTCCGCGATGGGCCACGCGGGCCACCGCCTCCAGCGCCAGGCGCACGATCTCGTGGGACCGCTCCCCGGTGGCGCGGGCCACGAAGCCCACGCCGCAGGCATCGCGCTCCCGCCGGGTGAAGGGGGTCGAGCTCAGGCGATGGCGATCAGTCATGAGGGCTCTCCCGGACAAGAAAAACGGCCCACTCCACATCAGAGCGGGCCGGGGGCGTGATCAGGCGTTGCCGCGTGTCACCATCCCGGGCCGCTCCGGGTAAGGAGGGCCAGGTCAATATTGAGCGTGGCGGTGACGGCGGGCGGGATGGGCTGCACGTGCATAAAAATACAACTCCATGACTGTGGGTCAAGCGACCGGTTTCCGGTCGCGGGATCCCGCGGGCGGCGTGACGCCCGGCGCCGGGGGAGGTCCCTCCCGGCCGGACCGCTATTGACTTTGTTTCGCGGACTGCGTAAAGTCTCAAACCCACGCTGGCGCATAAAGTTGCCCGGCGCAGGGTTCAACCAGGAAAGTCCATGCTGCTGTCTGCGGCGCTGCTGCTCGTCCTTATTAGCCTCGTGCTCGTCCTTCTGGGCGGCCACGGGGAGCGCGGCGCGTACGGGACAGTCTAGCACTCGATACAGGATCGATGCTCCCACGCCGCGGACCCCGCAAAGGTCCGCGGTTTTGTTTTCCCCATGTGCTCACAGAGAAGAGACCCGGTATGGCGCGACCAGTCCTGATTTTCGACACCACGCTCCGCGACGGCGAGCAGGCCCCCGGCAATACCATGACGCCGGAGGAGAAGCTCCGGCTGGCGCGCCAGCTCGACGCCCTTGGCGTGGACGTGCTGGAGGCTGGCTTTCCCGCCGCCAGCGAGGGGGACTACCGCTCGGTCCGGGAGATCGCCCAGGAGATCCGCCGCCCGGTCATCGCGGCGCTGGCCCGCTGCCACGACCGCGACATCGACCTGGCCGGGGAGGCCATCCGCGGCGCCGAGCGCGGCCGGCTGCACATCTTCATCAGCACCTCCGACCTCCACCTCGAGCACAAGCTCCGGCTCACCCGGGCCGAGGCACTGGAGCTGGCCCGGCGGGGCATCCGGCAGGCGCGGCGCTACACCGAGGACGTGGAGTTCTCCGCCGAGGACGCCAGCCGGACCGACATGGACTTCCTGTGCCAGGTGGTCGACATGGCCATCGCCGAGGGGGCCACGACGATCAACCTGCCCGATACCGTGGGCTACGCCCTGCCGGATGAGTATGCCGCCATGTTCCGAACCGTGCGGGAGCGGGTCACCGGCGGCGACCGGGTGGTCTGGAGCGCCCACTGCCACGACGACCTGGGCCTGGCGGTGGCCAACTCGCTGGCCGCCATAGAGGCGGGCGTGGGGCAGGTCGAGTGTACCGTCAACGGCATCGGCGAACGCGCCGGCAATGCGGCGATGGAAGAAATTGTCATGGCCAGCCGGGTGCGGCCCCAACTGGCCCGCTTCACCACCGGCATCAACAGCCACGAGATCTTCCGGGCCAGCCAGCTGCTCTCCTACCTCACCGGCAGCTTCCCCCAGCCCAACAAGGCCATCGTGGGCCGAAACGCCTTTGCCCACGAGGCCGGCATCCACCAGCACGGGGTGCTGCAGCACGGCCTGACCTATGAGATCATCCGCCCCGAGTCGGTCGGGATTCCCCGCTCGACCCTGGTGCTCGGCAAGCACTCGGGCCGCCATGCGCTGGAGCGGCGCTACAAGGACCTGGGCTACGATCTGGGGGAGGCCAAGCTCGCCGAGCTGTACAAGGAGTTCACCGCCCTGGCCGACCGCAAGCGGGAGATCCTCGACGAGGACCTCCTGGCCCTGCTGCACGAGAGCTTCCACGATGCGCCGGAGGAATACCACCTGGTCCGCCTCCAGGTGACCTGCGGCAGCGTGCCCGCCGGGGCCGAGGTCAACATGACCGGTCCCTGGGCCGGGGCCCGCACCGCCAGCGGCCAGGGCGACGGCCCCATCGCGGCCGCCTTCGCCGCCATCAGCGAGATCCTCGAGCGCCCGGTGGAGGTGATCTCGCTCTCGCTCAGGTCGGTGACGCCGGGGCGCGATTCCGTGGGGCAGGTCTTCCTGCAATGCCGCATCGGGGGCAAGACCCTCTCGGGGCAGGGCGCCTCTACCGATATCGTCGAGGCCAGTGCCCGGGCCCTGATTCATGCGCTCAACAAGGAGCGCCACGCCGAGCGGCTGGAAGCAACCGCCTACGATGCGGTGCAGCACTGGGGGGTGTAGTGGGCGATTGGGCGATTGGGCGATTAGGCGATCAGGAAGCTGGCTGGTCGCCGGACCCTGGGATCACGGAATGACTGAATCTCTCTCTGGTGCGCAACTCCTCTGCCGCCTGCTCGAAGAGCAGGGGGTGGACCTGGTCTTCGGCTACCCCGGCGGCGCCATCATGCCGCTCTATCATGCGCTGCCGGAGCGGCCGGGCCTGCGGCACGTGCTGGTGCGTCACGAACAGGCGGCGGCGCACGCCGCCGACGGCTATGCCCGGGCCAGCGGGCGCCCCGGGGTGTGCATCGCCACCTCCGGCCCCGGCGCCACCAACCTGGTGACCGGTCTGGCCACCGCGCAGATGGACAGCTCGCCGGTGGTGGCCATCACCGGCCAGGTGCCCCGGGCGATGATCGGCCGGGACGCCTTCCAGGAAACCGACATCGTCGGGATCACCCTGCCGATCACCAAGCACAGCGTGGTGATCGGAGACATCACCGAAATGGCGGAGGCGGTGCGGGAGGCCTTCGCCATCGCCACCGCCGGCCGGCCCGGTCCGGTGCTGATCGATGTCCCCAAGGACGTGCAGAACCAGAAGCTCGACTGGGACGGCCCGGTGGCGCGCCGGCCCGCGGCCTGGGCGCCGCCCGCGCCGCCCGGTCCGGCCACCGAGCTGGCCACGGCGGCCCGGCTGATTGCGCGGGCGAAGCGTCCCCTGCTCATGGCGGGCCACGGCGTGATCCTGAGCGGCGCCTACGCCGAGCTGCGCGCCTTGGCCGAGCAGACCGGGATCCCGGTCATCACCACCCTGCTCGGCATCAGCGCCTTTCCCGACGGCCATCCCCTGCACCTGGGCATGCCGGGGATGCACGGGGAGGTGCACGTCAACCGGGCCATCCAGCACGCCGATGTGATCGTGGGTATCGGGCTCCGCTTCGACGACCGGGTCACCGGCAACACCGCCGGCTTCGCCCCCGAGGCGCAGATCATCCACATCGACCTGGACCCCTCGGAGATCGGCAAGAACGTGCCGGCGGCCATCGGGCTGGTGGGCGATGCCCGCCAGATCGTGGCACGGCTCTGCGAGCTGGTACCGCCCCGCCATTGTGAGGCGTGGCGGGAGGAGATCCGGAGCTTCAGCCGGGTCCGGCAGGAGAGCTACGTCGGAGACATGGCGCCCGAGTCCATCCTCGCCGCCATCCACGAGAGCACCGGCGGGGACTGCACCATCGTCTCCGACGTGGGCCAGCACCAGATGTGGGTGGCCAAGCTGTACCCCTACCAGCAGCCCAACTCGCACATCACCTCGGGCGGGCTGGGGACGATGGGCTTCGCGGTGCCGGCGGCGATGGGGGTGCACTGCGCCCGGCCCGACCGGCCGGTGTGGGCCATTTCCGGGGACGGCGGCTTCCAGATGAACATGCAGGAGATCGCCACCATGGTGCAGGAGGGCATCCCCGTGAAGATGGCGATCTTCAACAACGGCTACCTCGGCATGGTGCGCCAGTGGCAGCAGTTCTTCCACGGCCGGCGCTACTCCGCCACCCCCATCTGGAGCCCCGACTACGTGAAGCTGGCGGAGGCGTACGGCATCGCCGGCTACCGGGTCTCCCAGTCCCGGCAGATCGGGGAGGCGCTGGAGCGGGCGCTCCGCGAGCCGGGGCCGGCGCTGGTGGAGTTCATGATCGAGCAGGAAGCCAACGTCTTCCCGATGATCCCGCCCGGGGGTTCGCTGTCGGAGCCCATCGAGGCGGCGCCGCCCGCCGCGGCCCCGGTCGGATGATCACGCGCTCCCGCACCGTGGTGCTGGTCGAGTTCGCCGACGACCTGCTGACCCTCAACCGGGTCATGGGCATCGTGCGGCGGCGGAACCTCGCCGTGGCCAGCGCGGCGCTGGGTCCGGGACAGGCACCGGCACGGCGGGCGCTCACCCTGGTCCTCAGCGACGAGCCGGCCACCGTCTCCCGGCTGGTCAACCACCTGCGGAAGACCAGCGGGGTCACCGACGCCAGCGCCCGCCCCGAAAGTGAATGCCTGACCCGGGAGCAGCTGCTGGTCCGGGTCCGGGTGGCGCCGGTGCACCTGGCGGCGCTGCTGGATGTGGCGGCGCTGTACGAGACCCGCCTCCTGGAGGAGTCCCCGGAGGAGCTGCTGCTCGAGGCCACCGGCGACGAGCCGCTGCTGGGCGCCCTGCTCCGCGCGCTGGAGCCCTTCGGGGTGCTGGCCTGGACCCGGGGCGGGGCGCTGGCCCTGCCCCGGACGCCACAGCCCGCCCCCGCCCAGCGGCCGGGGGTTTCACCGCCGGCGGCCCGCGCGGTCGTTGCCTGACAACTGATACCTACACTTCCTTCTTCCTGACGCTGGAGTTTGCCATGAGCCCCACCCCTGACCGCGCCGGCCCCCGGATCTTCTACGAGCGCGACGCCGACCCCGGCCGGCTCGCGGGCCGCACCTTCGCCGTGATCGGCTACGGCAGCCAGGGCCACGCCCATGCGCTCAACCTGAAGGAGAGCGGGGCCAGGGTCATCGTCGGCCTGCGCGAGGGCGGCGCCTCGTGGCAGAAGGCCCGGGCCGCCGGCCTGGATGTACGCCCGGTGGCCGAGGCGGCCCGCGCCGCCGACACCATCATGATGCTGGTGCCCGACCAGGACGGCCGCACCATCTACGACGCCTCGGTGGGCCCGGTGCTGACCGCGGGCAAGACGCTGATGTTTGCCCACGGGTTCAACATCCACTTCAAGGAGATCCAGCCGCCCGGCGCGGTGGACGTCTCCATGATCGCGCCCAAGTCGCCGGGCCACCTGGTGCGGAGCGAGTACGAGGCCGGCCGCGGGGTGCCGGGACTCGTGGCGGTGCACCAGGACGCCAGCGGCGAGGCGCTCGCCAACGCCCTCGCCTACGGCCGCGGCATCGGCTGCGCCCGCGCCGGCATCATCGAGACCACCTTCCAGGAGGAGACCGAGACCGATCTCTTCGGCGAGCAGGCCGTCCTCTGCGGCGGCGTCTCCGAGCTGATCAAGGCCGGGTTTGAGACGCTGGTCAACGCCGGGTACCGGCCGGAGATGGCCTACTTCGAGTGCCTGCACGAACTCAAGCTCATCGTGGACCTGATCAACCGCGGCGGGCTCTCCTTCATGCGCTATTCCATCTCCGATACCGCCGAGTACGGCGACTACACTCGCGGCCCGCGGATCATCACCGAGCGGACCCGGGAGGAGATGCAGCAGATCCTCAAGGAGATCCAGCAGGGAAGCTTCGCCCGCGAGTGGCTGGCCGAGCACCGGGCGGGCGGCGCCAACTTTGCCGCCATGCGCGCCGCCGGCAAGGATCACCAGATCGAGCAGGTGGGGGCCAGGCTGCGCGCCATGATGCCGTGGACCGAGGAAGGCAAGGCGGCCCAGGCCGAGGCCCCGGCACCGGCCAAGCGGCGCGCGCCGGCTGGAGCCGCCGGGTGACCGGTCGGACGCTCTGCCGCAAGCTCTGGGACGCGCACCTGGTGCAGGAACCGGCCGGGGATGAGCCCGGGCTCCTCTACGTGGACCTGCACCTGGTCCACGAGGTCACCTCCCCCCAGGCATTCGAGGGGCTCCGCCTGGCCGGCCGCCGGGTGCGGCGCCCCGACCTGACCGTGGCCACGGTGGATCACAACGTGCCCACCGGCGACCGGCACCTGCCGATCGCCGACCAGATCTCCCGCCGCCAGGTGGAGCTGCTGGTGGAGAACGCCCATCGCTACGGCATCGCGCTGCACGACCTCCACTCCCCCGGCCAGGGCATAGTGCACGTCATCGGCCCGGAGCAGGGCCTGACCCAGCCGGGGATGACCATCGTCTGCGGCGATTCCCACACCGCCACCCACGGTGCCTTCGGTGCGCTCGCCTTCGGCATCGGCACCTCGGAGGTGGAGCATGTCCTCGCGACCCAGACGGTGCGGTTTCCGGTGCCCAGGACCATGGAAGCCCGCTTCAGCGGCACACCCCGCCTGGGCGTGGGCGCCAAGGACCTGATCCTGGCCCTGATCGGGAAGATCGGCACCGCCGGTGCCACCGGGCATGTCATCGAATACACCGGCCCCGCCATCCGCGCCCTGTCCATGGAAGGGCGGATGACCATCTGCAACATGTCCATCGAGGCCGGCGCCCGCGCCGGACTGATCGCGCCCGATGAAACCACCTTTGCCTATCTGATGGGCCGGGCGCACGCGCCCAACGGCCGGGCCTGGACCGCCGCGGTGGACCGCTGGGTGCTGCTGCAGACCGATCCCGGCGCGGCGTTCGACCGGGTCGTCGAGCTCGACGCCGCGGCCATCGCGCCGCAGGTCACCTGGGGGACCAACCCCGGCATGGCCACCGGCATCGATGGCCAGGTGCCCGATCCGGAGAGTCTCGACTCCGCCGCCGACAGGGACGCCACCGCCCGGGCGCTGGCCTACATGGGGCTGACCGCCGGCACCGCGCTGGAAGGGATCCCCGTCAACCGGGTGTTCATCGGCAGCTGCACCAACGCCCGGATCGAGGACCTGCGTGAGGCGGCGCGGGTGATCCGTGGCCGCCACGTCGCCGCCGGTGTCAGGGCGATGGTGGTGCCCGGCTCCATGCCGGTGAAGGCGCAGGCCGAGCGCGAGGGGCTCGACCGGCTGTTCCTGGAAGCCGGCTTCGAGTGGCGTGATGCCGGCTGCTCCATGTGCCTCGGCATGAACCCCGATATCCTGAGTCCCGGCGAGCGCTGTGCCGCCACCTCCAACCGGAACTTCGAGGGCCGGCAAGGGAAGGGCGGACGTACCCATCTCATGAGCCCCGCCATGGCCGCGGCTGCGGCCGTCACCGGCTGCCTGACTGACGTGCGCCGGCTGGAGCCGCATGTGGATGCGCTGGACAGCCACCCGCTCACTGCCGACAGTCATTAGCGGACCGCCGACAACCAGGATCCCATGCAGCCCTTCACCACCCATACCGGCGTCACCGCGGCCCTGCCACGGGTCAACGTGGACACCGATCAGATCATCCCCAAGCAGTTCCTCAAGCGGGTGGAGCGCACCGGCTTCGGGCCGGCGCTGTTCTTCGACTGGCGCTACCGGCCGGACGGCTCGCCCGACCCGGCCTTCGAACTCAACGATCCCCGGGCCCGGGGTGCCTCCATCCTGCTGGCCGGCGCCAACTTCGGCTGCGGCTCGTCGCGGGAGCACGCCCCCTGGGCGCTGGGCGAGTACGGCTTCCGCGCCATCGTGAGCGAGTCGTTCGCCGACATCTTCTTCGCCAACTGCTGCCAGAACGGAATTCTCCCGGTGCAGCTCAGGGCGGCGGAGATGGCGGAGCTGTTCCGGCGCCACGCCGCGGCGGAGGGGCCGTACCGGCTCGGGGTGAGCCTCGAGGAACAGGTGGTCAGCGACGACGCCGGCTTCCGCGCGGGCTTCACCATGGACCCGTACTGGCGCTCGGCGCTGCTGGCGGGCCAGGATGAGATCGCCCGGACCCTGGAGCTGGAGCCCCGGATCGCCGCTTACGAACGGCGCCGCGCGGCGCTGCTGGCGCGGCAGGCCGGGTGAGCGGGCCGGTCATCGCGGTCCTCCCGGGCGACGGCATCGGACCCGAGGTGGTGCGGGCCGCGCTCGAGGTCCTGCAGGCGGCGGCGGACCGGTTCGGCTTCAGCGTCACCCTTGCCGAGCATCCCATTGGGGCCGCCGCCGTGGCCTCCCATGGCTCGCCCTTCCCCGACGTCACTCGTGAAGCGGTGGTCGCCGCCGATGCGGTGCTGCTGGGCGCCGTCGGCCATCCCTCCCTCGACAGCGCCCCCCGCCACCTCAAGCCCGAGACCGGGCTGCTGGCGCTCCGCGCCGCCCTCGGCGTCTACGCCAACCTGCGGCCGGTGGCGGTGTACCCGGAGCTGGCGGACTGCTCGCCGCTCCGGCCCGAGCTGCTGCTCGGCACCGACCTGCTCATCGTCCGGGAATTGACCGGCGGGCTGTACTACGGGGAGCCGAGGAGCAACGACGGTCAGGTGGCGGTCAATACGCTTCGCTACACCCGCAAGGAGATCGAGCGGATTGCGCGGCTGGCCTTCCGCGCCGCCCTGGGACGGCGGCAGCGGCTGCTGTCGGTGGACAAGGCCAACGTGCTGGAGACCTCACAACTGTGGCGCCAGGTGGTGGCCGAGGTCGGGGGCGAGTTCCCCGGCGTGGAGGTGGAACACAACTACGTGGATTACGCGGCCATGCGGATCATCAGCGACCCCGCCTCGGTGGATGTGCTCCTCACCGAGAACATGTTCGGCGACATCCTCAGCGATGAGGCGGCCGTCCTCGCCGGTTCGCTCGGCCTGCTTCCCTCGGCGTCACTCGGGGCCGGCCCCGGGCTGTTCGAGCCGATCCACGGCTCGGCGCCGCCGCTGGCGGGGAAGGACGTGGCCAATCCGATCGGCACCATCCTCAGTGCGGCGATGCTGCTCCGCTACGGATTGCGGCTGGAACAGCCGGCCGGGGCGATCGAACGCGCGGTGGGCGAGGCCCTCGAGGCCGGTGCGCGGACCGCGGATATTGCCCACCTCGGGGAGCCGGTCATCGGCACCCGGGAGATGGCCGGGCGGATCGCCGGGCTGGTGCGCTCGGAGCGGTGACGCCTACGGGGCGCCCGGCTTGAAGACCATCAGCACGAACGCCGCCAGCGGCGTCAGCACCGCAATGATCCCCCAGATCTCCCACCGGAGTGACAGGCGCCGGTAGAGCGCCGCATCCCAGCTGCCCCCCGCCACCGCCTGCGAGGTGAGCGCCAGCAGCCGCTTCTGCAGCGGCGCCACCTGGAAGCCGAAGGCCAGCCCCGAGATCGTGAACAGGATGATCGAATGCAGGATCCACCCGGTCCCCAGGATCGGCAGCCGCCCCAGCTGTGCCGCCCCCACCCCGAAGATGATGATCAGCAGCACCCCGGGAATCGTGAACCAGCGGTCGCTCCGGATGATGCCGTCCAGCGTGTGGGCCATGATCCGGGGATCACCGCTCCGGTCTCCGTGCCATTTCCAGAACAGCCCGGTGATGATGTTGCCGAGAAAGAGCACCACCGCCAGCAGGTGCAGCGCCTTGAGTGCGAAGTACATGTGATCTCCGGCGAGGGACGGAAACGGGTGGATTCGAGCCGCTCAGGCGGCCGGGGCTACGACCGGCAGGTGGGCCCGCCCGCCGGACCCGCCACCCCGTACTGGCTCCGCACCAGCCTGGGCGCCTGGCCGCCGCCCGGCCGCTCCAGCACGAGCAGAGTGGAATACTCGTCATCACACAGGTCTGCCACTGCGGGACCGCCCAGCGCCGCGATGATGGCGCCGAGGGTGTTGCTGTGTCCTACCACGAGCGCAGCGGAGCCGGCCGGCAGGGAGTCGAGCGCCGCCGCGACGGCCTGGGCGTCGGCCTGGAGGCCCGCACCGGCGGGCACGACGATCGGCGTCACCCGCTGCGCGCGGGAGACCGGGATCGTCGTCAGGCGGCTGCGGCGGTATTGGGTGGTGATGATCGCCGTGAGCCGGACCTGCTGGAGCGCCTCGGCGAGGTCCTCGGCCCGCCGCTCGCCGATGTCGGTGAGGCCGGGGTCTGCCGCGTCGGCCGTCTTCTCGGCGTGACGCACCAGGATGATCAGGCTGGCCTGAGCGGGGAGCAGGGCCGGCAGGCAGAGCAGGCCGGCGGTAAGCAACGCACGGTGAATCGGTCGCATGGGCTGGGATCGGGTGGGTTGCGGCGACTGCAGCTAACCTAGCCGGTGCCCGGCGGTCCGGCAGGTCGGAGCCGAGGAAGGCCGGCCCCGCCCGGCCGCCACCACCGTCACTCGTACCGGAGCGCCTGGATCGGGTCCACCTTGCTGGCCCGCCGCGCGGGCAGGTAACCGGCCACGAGCCCCACCAGCGAGAGCACCACCAGCGACAGGGCAAAGACCATGGGGTCGTGCCCCTTCATGCCGTAGAGCAGGGCCTGAAGCGCCCGCCCCGCGCCGAACGCGGCGCCGACCCCGATCACCGCTCCGACCGTCATCATGGCGAGGACCTGCCGCAGCACCATGCGGCGCACCTGCCCGGCGTCGGCGCCCAGCGCCATGCGGACGCCGATCTCCCGGGTCCGCTGGGCCACCGTGTAGGCGAGCACTCCGTACAATCCGACGGCGGCCAGCAGCGTGGCCAGCCCGGCGAAGATGGCCGAGAGGATCGTCGTCACCCGGTCGAGGAAGACGTTCTCCCGGATCTGCTGGGGCATCGTCTTGAGGTTCTCTAGCGGGAGCCCCGGATCGATCCGCTTCATGAGCCCGGGAATGTCCCGGACCAGCTGCTCGGCCGGCAGAGCGGTGCGGATGTAGAAGTTCATGCCGCCGACGTTGGCGTCCTGCTGCCATGGACTGAAGAAGAGCGGCGGGATCTCATCCTTCACCTCACTGTACTTCGCGTCCCTGGCCAGTCCCACGATCTGAATCGTCAGCGAATCGGATCCCTCGGTGGACATGAACTTCCCCACCGCGTCGGTGCCCAGGTTGAACTTCTTCGCAAAGGTCTCGTTCACGATGGCCACGTCGCCCCTGCCCTCCCCGTCGGACTCGGTGAACTCCCGGCCGGACAGGATGGGGATGCCCAGCATGGCGAAGTAGCCGGCGCCGACTTCGTTGAACCGGCTGTTGTTGTCCACGTCCGGGCCGTGGGGGAATCCCTGCACGTACACGTCGGTGCCCCAGTTGCTGCCGCCCAGCAGCGGCACCCGGGAGGAGGTGACGCCGGTGACGCCGGGGAGCGCCGCCAGCTCTCCCTCCACGCGCTGGTACAGCTGGCGGAAGCGGGTGCTGTCGTAGCCGACCTGCGCGGGCGAGATACTGAAGGTGACGACGTCATCCACCCGCACCCCCAGGTCGACGTGGGTCACATTGTTCAGACTCTTGAGGAAGAGCCCGGCCGAGATCAGCAGTGACGTCGCCAGCGCGATCTGGGCCGTCACCAGGGTGGCCCGGAAGCGCGCCGCACCGCGGGCGCCGGACACGGCGCCGGCGTTGCTCCGGATGGCACGGACCAGGTCGGGCCGGGTGCTGTGCAGCGCCGGGAAGAGGCCGAACAGGAGGCCGGTCCCGATCGACATCAGCGCCGCAAACAGGAGCACCGATGGCTGCAGCCCGAATACCAGCGCACTGGAAGCGTCCGGAGGCAGCAGCGAGGCGATCAGGCCCAGGGTCCACTGCGCCACCAGCAGGCTGGCCGCGCCGCCCATCAGCGCCAGCAGGACCGACTCGGTCAGCAGCTGGGTCAGCAACTGGCCGCGACTGGCCCCGAGTGCCAGGCGGACCCCCATCTCCGTGGCCCGGTTCGCGCCCCGGGCCAGCAGCAGGTTGGCGATGTTGGCACAGGCGATCAGCAGCACCACGCCGGTCACCAGGAACAGCATGAACAGCGGCGTCTTCGCCTCCTCGTGCACCGAACTCTGGCCCCGGAGTCCCGGGCTCAGCAGGACCTGCTTGGCCTTGAACTGCGCCAGGGTCTGTTCGCTCATGCCTTCCTGCAGCGGCGCTTCCACTTCCTTGATGATGGGACCGTACACTCCGTTGAGCGCGGCCTCGGCCTGCTCCAGCGAGACCCCCGGCTTGAGCCGCCCGAACAGGTACGCCCAGTAGCTGCGCCGGCTGTCCAGCCGGTTCCAGCGGATGAACTGGTCCCGCATCGTGATCGGCACGAAGACCATCGGGCGGCCGCCCAGGGTGGTGCCCTCGAAGCCGCGCGGCCCGACGCCGACGATTTCCATCGGGTGGCCATTGACGATGATGCTCTGCCCCAGCACCGAGGGATCCGCGCCGAGGTGGCCCTGCCAGTAGTTGTAGCTGAGGACGGTGACGAAATGGGCCCCCGGCGTCTGGTCGTCGGCGGGGCTCAGGAGGCGGCCCAGCGCCGGGCGGAGGCCGAGGGTCGGGAAATACGAGCCGGAGACCAGCACGCCGTCCCCGGTGATGGGATCCCCCTTGAGCGAGAGGCTCACCCCGAACATCATGTGGGCGGCCAGGCCCGACAGCATCGGACTCCGCTCCTCCAGGTCCTTGAACATCGGGTGGCTGAAGGTGGCCTCGCACGGGCCAGCCTGGTTGCACGACTGCGACCCGGGCTTGGGGCCCGGGGCGGCGAGATTGACCAGCCGCTCCGGTTCGCTCACCGGCAGCGACTGGACCAGCATCTGGTCGAACATCGAGTAGATCGCGGCGTTGGCCCCGATCCCGAGGGCCAGCGAGAGCACGGCCACCGCCGTGACGAACGGCGTCCGGAACAGGGTGCGGAGCGCGAGCCTGAGATGTCGCATTACCGGGCGTGTTTGGGTGAGCCGGAGCCGCTACGGGCACCGGGCATAACTGATCCGGGCGGCTGGTAGTTTCAACTTGGACAGCTCAGGGGGGCGGGAGGTTGGCAGGGGCGTGGGGACTCATCCGCTGGCGACGAGGAGTCCGTTGCCCCATGCGGGGGAACGATCCTGAGTGGTGGCACTCTCCGGGAAACCTCCGGCACACCCCGGTCAAGTCCCGGCACACTGCGGGAAAGCGGCGGTACACTCAATCCTGACTGGTGGCACTCTCCGGGAAACCTCCGGCACACCTCGGTCAAGTCCCGGTACACTCCGGGA
>CAYUYF010000046.1:0-23379 GCA_964449145.1 uncultured Gemmatimonadaceae bacterium
TGCGCCTGTGGGAAACCCCGAGGAATTATGTCGATTACGATGGGCGCTGACGCCCGGGCCGCCGTGCCGGTGGGCTTCCAGGACGAGGTGCGCCGGATTCTCGAGGCCCTCGGAGAGGATCCCAACCGCGAGGGGCTGGTCAAGACCCCGGAGCGGGTGGAGAAATCGCTGCGCTGGCTCACGCGCGGCTACGGCCTGTCGGTGATGGATGCGGTCGGCGACGCGCTGTTCGAGGAAGAACACAGCAGCATGATCCTGGTCCGGGACATCGAGCTGTACTCGCTCTGTGAGCATCACCTGCTGCCGTTCTTTGGCCGGGCGCATGTGGCATACGTGCCCAACGGCCGGATCGTGGGGCTGTCCAAGCTGCCCCGGCTGGTGGAGGTGTTCGCCCGCCGCCTGCAGGTGCAGGAGCGGCTAACCGACCAGATCGCGGACGCGATCATGGATGTGCTGGAACCGCACGGCGTGGGTGTGCTGATCGAAGCCACCCACCTGTGCATGGCGATGCGGGGCGTGGAGAAGCAGAACAGCCGCACCGTCACCAGCGGGGTACGGGGAATCTTCCGCAGCGACATCCGCACCCGGGAAGAGTTCCTGCGGCTGGTCCACGGGCGCAGCGGCGAATGAACCCGCTCGAAGGCTCCCTGGCCGTCGTCACCGGGGCCTCGCGTGGCATCGGGGCGGCGGTGGCCAGCGCGCTGGCCGGCGCCGGGGCCACCGTGGTGCGGCTGTCGCGGTCGCTGCCCGAGGGAACCCACGGCCCCTTCCGTGACCTCGCCTGCGATCTTGCCCAGACCGACGGCATTGTGCGCGCCACCACCCACATTCTCACCGAGTGGGGCACGCCTGCCATCGTGGTGCAGAACGCCGGCCTGTTCCTGCTCAGGCCCTTCGAGGAAACCGACCCCGCCGATCTGGACCGGCACCTGGCCCTGAACGTCCGGGCCCCGTTCGTCCTGGCCCAGGGCCTCCTCCCGGCGATGCGGGGGGCGGGGGCGGGCATTCACATCACGATCGGCAGCATCAGCGACCACATGGGATTCCCCGACAACAGTGCCTACACCGCCAGCAAGTTCGCCGTCCGTGGCCTGCATGAGGCCCTGTCCGCGGAATACCGGGGCACCGGTGTGCGCTTCTCGATGATCTCGCCCGGCTCCACCGATACCCCGATCTGGGATCCCTTCGATCCGGATGCGCGTCCCGGCTTCCTGCGCCGGGCGCTGATGCTGCGCCCCCCCGACGTGGCGGAGGCCGTCCTGTTTGCGGCCACCCGCCCGCCCCACGCCACCGTGGAATGGCTCCGGCTGTCGCCCACCCCTGCGAGTTGACCGGACCGATTCGCTGCGCTCACCTCCCATGCCCGGTACGAGTCGCCTTTCCATGATTCTCCGCCCCCTTGCCGCCGCCATCATTGGGCTCACGGTGCTGCCCGCGTTTCCGGTGGGGACCCACGGCCCGCGGGGCGCCGAGCTGCAGGCCCAGACGCTGCCGCCACTGCCCGATTCATCGGGGTTTGGCACCCACGTCCTCGCGGTGACGCGGGATCCCCGCGGCACGGTATGGGTGGGGACCTACGGCCAGGGGATCTTCCGTCTCCGGCCGGGGGCCACGGACTGGGAGCGTCTTCGGCGCGATACCACCGGGACCAGCATCTCGTGGGACTTCGTGCATGCCTTTGCCTTCGGCAGCCGGGGACAGATCTGGTACGGCACGCTGGGCAACGGCTGGGGGGTCAGTCGCGATGCCGGGGACAGCTGGACCAACTGGACCTTCGACCAGCTGGGGCCGCAGTGGCAGTACGTGACGCCGGACGGCATCGTCATCCGCGGCGACACGGTCTGGGTGGCCACCGCCGACGGCATTCAGATGACCGCGGATGATGGCGGGCATTGGGTCGCCCTGGAAGACAGCGTAGGCCCGCTCGCCCGAGGGCCGGCCGACACCGCCTTCGCGCTCCTCGCCAGTGAGTATGTGCGCCGGATCGGCTTCGACCGGCAGGGCGTGCTCGTCTCCACCCTTCGCGGCAATGAGCGACTGGTGATCACCCCCAGTACGCGCAGCCGGGAAGACGTTGCCTTTCCGCGGTTTGCACCCCGCAACCAGCTCTTGATCGGCGGTCGTCCGTGGCGTGGCTCCCCCTGCGGGCTGCGCATCGCGGCCGACACCACGCCCTGCTTCAAGCGTGCCGCGGCGGCGGCTGGTGCACCCCAGTTCCCCCGCACCACCTGGTTCCGGCGGCCGATCGACCGCGCGGACAACGCCTACATTGACCAGACCTATCGCTACGGCTCCACGATGGGCGGCAATTTCCAGCAGCACCAGGGGGTCGAGTTCAACAACCCCGACGGCACACCGGTGCTGGCCATCGGTCCGGGCACGGTGGTCTACGCCGGTCCGGCCGAGCGGGGAGCGCTCACCGTGGCGATCCGCCACGATACCACCGTGGCCGGCGCCGACGGGCCGCTGACGGTCTACAGCGTGTACTACCACAACGCTCAACTCGATGTCTCCGTCGGTGATCTGGTCAGCGCTGGACAGCGGATCGCGCGGGTGGGCAACACCGGCCGGGCCACCAACGATCACCTGCACCTCGAGGTGCATGCCGCGCCCGGGCACGACGTCTCGCTGGTCGTAGATTCCCTGCAGCGCTATCCCGCCTACACCACCAACCCGGAACTGTGGATCGATCCTCTGCCGGGGACCGGTCTCGTGGCGGGCCAGGTCTTCGATGCCGGCGGCAAGCCCGTGCCCCAGGCACGGATTTACGGGCTGGTCAAGCCCGACCCGGTGGAGACCCCGTTCTCTTTCGCGGAGACCTATGGTGACCGCGCCCACTCTCACCCGCTGTACGGCGAGCACTTCGCGGTCAGCGACGTCCCCCCCGGCAGCTATGTCCTCGGCACCGAGATCGGCGGCAAGAAGGTGTTCCGGCGCGTCACGGTGGAAGAGGGGAAGCTGACCTGGGTGGTGTTCCGGCCGTAGACGCGGTCCGACATCCAAGGATGGTGCGGCGACAGCGCCGGACGGATCCCGGATCGCCGACCATCGGTCAGCCTCCATGTTCATTGAACTCACCGACCATCTCCGCTGCCCCGCCGAGCACGATGTAGCATTTCTCGTCCTCATCCCCGACACGGTCACCGGTCGGGAGGTGGAGCGCGGATTTCTGGGCTGCCCCGTCTGTCACCGGGAATACCCGGTGACCGGCGGGGTCGTGCACTTCGGGGTCCCGCCCGGGCGGGGCGACCGGGCCCCGGTGCCCGGCGCCGGTATGCCCGACGCGGCGGCCATCCTCAGCTTCCTGGCGCTGGATGGGCCGGGCGGGTACCTGACCCTGGTGGGGAGCGCTGCGGCGTACGCGCGGGAGCTCCGGCCGATGCTGCCCGGAGTCCACTTCGCGGCCGTGAACCCCGCGGCGGACCTCAGCGGTGTCGCGGGCGTCAGCCTGCTGCGTTCGCCCAGCTTCCCGCTCAAGGCGCGCTCGCAACGGGGCGTGGTTCTGGGGCTGCCGGAAGGCGAGGATGCCGACTGGCGGCGCCGGGCGCTGGTGGCGGTGCTGCCGGGCCTGAGGATCACGGGACAGGGTCCGGCGCCACAGGCGCCGGGCTTCGACCTCCTGGCGAGCGCCGCGGGCTGGTGGGTGGGTCGCGCGGGTGGAGCCTGAAACGACCCGGCCCCCCGGACCGAGTCCGAGGGGCCGGAGGATGTCTGCCTGATCCCGCTACGCCCCGGCGGGAGCCGCCTCGGCGTAGAGCGCGTCAATCTGCTTCTGGTAGTTCTTTTCCACGATCCGTCGCTTGACCTTGAGCGTCGGGGTGAGCTCACCGGTCTCGATCGAGAAATCCCGCTCGATCAGCAGGACCTTCTTGGGCATCTCGAAGTGGGCCAGGTCCCGCAGGGCCCGCTTCACCTCGCGCTCGATCTTCTCGTTGACCTCCCGGTCGCTGATCAGGGCGGCGTCATCCCCGACGCTCATCTCCCGCTCGGCGGCCCAGGACCGCAGCGCCTCGAGGTTGGGGACGATCAGCATCACGGGGTATTTGCGCTTGTCGCCGATCATGACCGCATTGACGATGAACGGGTTGGTCTTGACCCGGTTCTCGATCGGCTGCGGAGCGATGTTCTTGCCGCCGGCGGTGACGATGATGTCCTTCTTGCGGTCGGTGATCCGCAGGAACCCCTCGGGGTCGACCTCGCCGATGTCACCGGTGTGGAACCAGCCGTCCTGATCGATGACTTCACGGGAGGCCTCGGGCTTGTTGTAGTAGCCCTTCATGACGTTGGGGCCCCGGCACAGGATCTCTCCGTCGCCGGCGATCTTGACCTCGACCCCCGGAACGGGCCGGCCCACCGTACCCATCCGGATGGCCTCCGGTGTGTTGACCGAGATCACCGGTGAGGTCTCCGTCAGGCCATACCCCTCGAAAATGGGCAGCCCGGCGGTGTAGAAGAACTTGGCGATTTCCGCCGACAACGGCGCGCCGCCCGACACGAAGAACCGCAGCCGTCCGCCGGTCCGCGCCCGCAGCTTGGAGAACACCAGCTTGTCGCCGATGGCTTTTCGGACCGCCACCCCGGCGGGCACCGGCTTCTTGGCCAGCACCAGGTCGGTCCACTGCTCCCCCCAGCGGCGGGCCCAGGTGAAGATCTTCTTCTTGACCGGTGACTTCGCCGAACCCTCCAGCACCCGGGCGTAGATCTTCTCGTACAGGCGCGGCACCGACAACACCACGGTGGGCCGCCGCTCGATCATGTCGGTGGACACGGTGTCGATGCTCTGGGCGTAGTTGACCAGCGTGCCGGCGTGCCACAGCAGGTAGTGCCCGGCCATCCGCTCAAAGACATGCGACAGCGGCAGGAAGGAGAGGGCCTCGTCCCCGTCCACCAGGGCAATGCAGCCGCTGGCGGTGACCACGTTGCTGGCCAGGTTGCCGTGGGTCAGCATGACCCCCTTCGGATCGCCGGTGGTGCCAGAGGTGTAAATCAGGGTGGCCAGGTCTCCCGGCTTGACCTGCAGCGCCTCCTCCTTCCAGCGGGGATACTTGGCCGCGGCCGCGCGACCCCGGTCCATCAGGTCGCTGAGCGGCATGACCCCGGGGCCGGAGGCGTCGGGGTCCATGGCGATGATGTGCCTCAGCGCGGGCGTGACGTCGGGGCTGCGGATGTCCAGGACCTTGTCGAGCTGGGCCCGGCTGGAGACGAAGATGGCGACCGCGCCGGAGTCCCGGAGGATGTAGGAGATCTGGCCCGAGGGCAGGGTCGGGTAGACCGGCACATCGGCACACCGGTTGAGCAGGCAGGCATAGTCCGCATAGGCCCACTCCGGCCGGTTCTCCGACAGGAGCGCCACGTGCTGCCCGACGGTGACGCCGAGCTCACGCAGCCCGAAGGCGATGGCGAGGACCTTGTCGCGTACCTCGGCGTAGGAGATGTCCCGCCAGGCGTCATCGCGCTTGACCCGCATGGCGACTGGGCGCTCGCCGTACCGGTCGAGGGCGCCGAGGAAGAGTTCGTTGAGGGTCGTCGGTGCTGCCATGGGAAACCTCCCGTGGAGAGGCGGTCCTGCACCAGTCGGTGGGCCGCCTGCCGGGTGGACCGACCTGCCGTCGGCGGCTATTCGAACACTATCGTGAAGTCTTGTCCCGATCCCGGCACCGTCCGGCCGCTGGGCCGGACCGCATCCACCGTCACGACGACGCTGGCCGGCTGGCTCGTGCCGGGCACCCGCCGGAGGGTCACGGGGACCGACGGGACGCCAGTGCTCCCGGTGACGGCGAACAACTCGCTGGCGTCGCCGGCGAACCGCACCAGGCCGATCGCCGATGCCTCGATGGCGTAGTGGATCCGGGTGCCACCGATGCCGGCCGTGTCCGGGGTGAGCGACAGGACCACGGCTATCAGCGGGGCGCTGGCGCTGTCCGTGGCGAGGACGGTATCAACCACTGCCCCGGTCAGCGCCAGGCTGTCGGAGCGCCGCCGCACCGTGAAGCTCACCAGCTCCGACCGCAGACTTCCCGCCCGCGCCTGGACCCGCCCGGTGCCGGAGGTGTATGGGCTGGTGAGCGAGTCGGCGCCGCTGACCTCGACCGTCGTGTCCGCCGCCGCCCAGGTGATCATCGCCGCGACGCTGTCTCCCTGCAGGTTCAGGGCGCGCGCCCGGAGCCGGATGGTATCGAACTGTTCAACGACGGCCGGCTGGGGCGTACTGACCTCCAGCGCCACGATCGCGTCTCCCTCTCCCAGGGAGCTGCAGCCCAGCAGCAGGACGCCCAGGGCGGGAGCGAGCCGGGTCACGATGTTTGCGGCGGCGATCCGCTCACCAGTTCTCCGAGCGCCGCCTCCGCGTGGCGCACCCACCGCTCCGCGTCAGGGCCGCGCGGGGGCCTGGCGAGGAAGGCGCGCAGGTGCTCGGCGGCCTCCTCCAACTCCCCCTTTTCCTTGAGCCGGAAGGCGAGCCCGTAGTGGGCGCCGACCAGGCTCGGATCCAGGTGCAGTGCGCGCCGGTAGTGCCGGATCGCCTCGTCGTGCTGGCCGGTCTTGGTGAAGGCAATGGCCATGTTCTGGTGAATGCGCGGATCGTTGGGGTTATCGCGCAGGGCCAGCCGATAGGACGTCAGAGCCGCCTCGTAGTCCCCCTGGCGCTCCAGGGCGAGCGCTTCATTGAGGTAGTCGAGCCGTTGCGGCTTGAGGCTCTCGGACTTGCCGCCGCCGAACAACCGCCGCCAGAGACTCATCGGGGAACAACGTCCTTCTCGAATCGGGAGGGAATGTTGGTGCAAGATACCCCCGGCTGGAAGGGGCCGCAACGTGGCAGGCCAGTTGTTGCGGACCCGGTGGCCCGGTAGGTTAGAGGCTTCACAGCCCACAGAGGCGCTCTACCCATGAAACGCCCTTCATCTCCTGCTCCGCGCGGCATTCTCGAAATCGACTGGCCGTTCTTCGGTGAGCTGTGCCGCGCTCTCGCCCTCAAGGTCGCCCGCGAATACCAGCCGGAAGTGGTCCTCGGCATCGCCAAGGCCGGGGTCATCCCCGGCGTGGTGGTGGCGTCCATCCTGCAGCTGGAATTTGCCTCGATGGCCGTGACCCGGCAGGACGCCGGCGGCGACCCGATCCTCGTCACCGGCCCCCCCGGCACCATCCGGGGACGCCGGGTGCTGCTGGTGGACGAGACCTGTGATACCGGGTCCACTCTCAAGCTGGCCCTCAATGAGGTGCGGGCGCTCAAACCGGCGGAGGTCCGGACGGCAGTCTCCTTCCGCACCGGTCCCTTCCAGCCGGACTTTCACGCCTTCGACACCGACAAGCTCATCATCCTGCCCTGGGATCGGGAGATCATCGCCGACGGCGAGCTGGTCACCCGTCCGGATTACGTCCAGTGGCTGAAGGGGAACGGCTGAGGGGCCCAGCACCCGGCCCGCCATGAAGAACCTCCTCCACGACGCCATCCGCTCCTCCCGGGCCGACTACACCGATATCCGGCTGGAGCGGGTGTGGAGCACCGCGATCGCCTTCCGTGGCAGTCGGCTCGAGGGTGCCACGACCGCGATCGAGGAGGGCGGGGTGGTCCGCTGCATCAACCGGGGCCGCGGCTGGGGTGTGGCCGGGTTCCAGGGGCTCACCAACCTCCGCGCCGCCGTCGCCCGAGCCCACGAGCTTTCCCTCGCAGTGCCCCTGTCCACCACGGTGCGGCTCGCCGATATCCCGGTGCAGGATGCCGACCATGTCGCCGATCTGGACGGGGACGTGCGCGGGATCGCGCTGGGGGAGAAACGCCGCTTCCTGGATCAGCTCAACCAGGAGATGCTGGCCACCGACCGGCGCATCACCGAGTCCTGGGCCGGCTACCGGGACGCCGTGACCGAACGCTGGATCGCGACCTCCGAGGGGATCCAGCTCCACGACCTGCGCCCCTCCGTCCGGCTGGCCGCAGGGGTCATGGCCCGGGAGGAAAACTTCCTGGAGCGGGCCTTCGAGTCCTGGGCGGTGCCGGGCGGTTGGCACTCCGTGCTGGCGGCCGACTACCCGTTCCGGGCCGCCGCCCGCCGGGCGGTCGCGCTGCTGAGCGCGCCGCGCATGCGGGCCGGCAGCTATCCGGTGGTCCTCGACCCCCGCGCCGCCGGGGCCCTGATGCACCAGACCATCGGCCACCTGTGTGAGGCGGGGCGGGCCGCCCGTGATGCCGAAGCCGGGCTTCAGCCGGGACAGCGGATCGCCTCCGACCTGCTCACCGTGGGCGATGACGGCAGCGCCTCGGGCCTGACCGGCGCGCGGCCCTTCGACGACGAGGGCACCCCGACCCAGAACACCCTGCTGGTCCAGCACGGGGCGGTGGTGGGGCGGCTGCACACCCGCGAAACCGCCGCCCGCGCCGGCGTGCCCGCCACCGGTAACGCCCGGACCACCAAACTGGCCCACCCCCCCGCGGCCCGGCTGACCAACATCTACGTCTCCAATGGCAAGGGCACGCTGGAAGAACTGATCCGGGGGATCCCCTTCGGCATCTACCTGGCCGACGCCATCGCGGGTCACGCGTGGCTGGGCCGGTTCTCCCTCACCTCCGGCTCGGGCCAGGTGATCCGCGATGGCCATCTCGCCGAGCTGATCAAACCGGTCACCCTGTCCGGCGAACTGACCGAAACCCTGCACCGGCTGGATGGGGTCGCGGGGGACTTCCGCTGGAGCCAGCTCGGCAGCGGCTGCAGCCGCGACGGCTTCGCCCACATCCCCGTGGCGGAGGGGGCCCCCCATCTTCGCTTTGACCGGCTGGCCGTCAGCGGAGACCCGGCGTGATCGCCCGGCTGCTGGAACTGGCCAGTCGGCGGGTCTCAGAGGCGGACATCGTCCAGAAATCCGATGAGACCACCACGCTGCGCTTCGCCAGTGGCCGCCTCACGGGGGCCACCATCACCACGCACCACGGGGTGAATCTCCGAGTCGTGGCCGACCTGCGCTCGGGCGTGGCCGGCAGCTCCGGTGATGACCCGGAGGAGCTGCTCACCCGGGCCATCGCCTCCGCCCGCGAGGGGGAACTGAGCCAGCTGACCCTGCCGCGCCTGACCCGGCTCCCCGCGGTGCTCACTCACGTACCGCGGGCCGCCGCCGCCACCGTGGCCGACCTGGCCCAGCTCGGTCACATGGTGCGCGACCGCCTGGGCGGCGATCGGGTGGACCTCGACCTGATCGTGGAACGGTCTCTCGGCGCGGTGCGGGTGGCGAATACCCAGGGGCTCAACGCGGGGTACGACGTCTCGCTCGTGACCCTCGTGGCCGAGGCCAGCCGAGTGCGGGACGGACGCCGGGTGGTGTTGCGAAGCCGGATCAGCGGTGCGGACCTGCCTTCCCTCCCGGAGGTGGAGCGGCTCATCGCCGATCTCCGCGCAAGGCTGGCCTGGTCGGAACGGTCCATCGAGGCCGCCGCCGGGCGGCGGCGCATCGCTTTCCTGCCAGCGGCGCTGCCGGTCCTGCTGGTGCCGGTGGAACAGGCCCTGACCGGCAAGGCCGTGCTGCACGGCAACTCACCGCTCGCCCGCCGCCGCGGCACGGCCGTGTTCAGCGACCTGCTCACCCTCCGCGACGATCCACTCGCCGCCGGCCGGCCCGGGTCGCGTCCGCTGGATGATGAGGGGGTACCCAGCCGGGCGCTGACCCTGATCCAGTCGGGGGTGGTCGACGGGCTGATGTACGATCTGGACACCGCCGGCCGCGTAGGCGCCTCACCGACGGGCCACGGCCGCCGCACGACCTTCGGCAAGCCCCAGCCCGCCTGCACCAACGTAGTCCTGGAGCCGGGCGAGACATCATGGGAGGAGCTGCTGCGTCAGGTGGGAGACGGCATGCTGCTGGAGGGACTGCGGGGACCGTTCCCCGCCAACGCCGCCGGGGGGACCTTCGCTCAGGCCGCGTCGCTGGCCTGGCGGGTAAGCGGCGGGGAAATTGCCGGGCTGCTGCCGGAGGTGATCGTCGCCGGCAACGCCCATGACCTGCTGGCGCGGGTCGTGGCAGTGGGGCGGGAGCAGGTCTGGCAGGGTGCCCGGGCGGCGCCGCCGCTGGTGATCGACGGCGTGGCGGTGTTCTAGCGCAGAAGCGGATCGCGTCGGCTAGAACAGCACCCGCTTCACCAGCCAGTACACGGCGTACATGACCAGGAGCCCCACCGCCCAGGCCCCCACCTCGCGGAGGGTGTTGGCGACGCGCGCCGGTCCCTTCGCCGGCTCATGGTCCAGGCTCTTGTTCTGGCGGACGTTGTACGCACACATCGGTCAGGTTGTCAGTGCGTCGAGGTAGGGCGCGCCCTCGGCGATGCGGCCGTAGACGATCTGCAGCGTCTCCGGCGAACCCGCCAGGAAGCGGCAGCGGGCATCGCCGCGGGACCGGCACTCCACCTCCATGACCCCCAGCGCCGTCCCCGACACCCGGGTCAGGAACTCCGCCAGCAATCCGCTGGACAGGTGACACGAGGGATAGCTCGTCGCCGCCGCCGGATCGGACTCCCACCAGTCGGTGGAATCCAGGGCAATGACCGCCGGGGCGAGTGGCGTGACGCCGAGGCCGCCCCAGCCCGATTCGCGGAAGAATCCCGACAGCGTTTCTCCCAGGTGCCGCACGTCCAGCGAGGCGGGACGCCCCACCTGATAGCGGTCTCCCAGCCATTCGGTGTAGGCCTCAAACAGCGCCTCTCCGCCGGCAAACCCTGCTTCCTGCAGCCAGCCCGCCGCCTGCCCGCCCGCATCTCGTTCCAGCACCTGCCGCAGGTGCTGGATGCTCTGCCAGCCAAGGACCAGGCAGCGGGCGGGAGTGGAGGGGGCGACGGAGGCCATGGCGGAGTGCTCGATGAAGGGTGGCTGGAAGGTTAGGGGATGGCGCGGCGGTGAGCAAGGCGGGACGTGGCCTAGCCCGCCCGGCGGAGCAGTTCTGCTTCGTCGATGATCTCCACGCCGAGGGCGCGGGCCTTCTCGAGCTTGCCACCGGCGTCCGCGCCGGCCACGACCGCGTCCGTCTTCTTGCTGACGCTGCCGGTTACCCGTCCTCCCGCTCGCTCGATCAGGGCTGTGGCGGCCTGCCGGGACAGGGTTGGCAAGGTTCCCGTGAGAACAAAACTCTTGCCGCTCAGCATCCCGCTCCCGCCCGGGGCGGCATCTGGCTCGGTGGTGCCCAGGCCCAGCGCTTCCAGTCGCGCCACCAGGGTCCGGTTGACCGGATTGGCGAAGAACCCGGCCACCGCCTCGGCGATCGTGGGGCCGACCCCCGGAACCGCCTCTACCGCGCCGGCATCCGCCGCCGCCAGGTGGTGCATCGTGCCGAACGACCGGGCCAGCAGCTGGGCGATGGTCTTGCCGACGTGCCGGATGCCCAGCCCGAACAACAGCAGCGACAGCGGCCGTTCCCGGGAGGCGGCGATGGCCTGCACCAGCTGGGTGGCAGACTGGTCGGCGAAGCGCTCGAGGCCCGTGAGCTGGTCCACGGTGAGTTCGTAGAGGTCGGCCACGTCGTGGATCAGGTCCGCGGTCAGCAACTGACGGACGCGCTCGTAGCCCAGGCCCCGGATGTCCATCGCCTCACGCGAGGCGAAGTGCACAATTCCTTCCAGCACCCGCCCCGGGCAGGAGCCGTTGGGGCAGTAGCGCATCGCCTCGTCGGCCGGCCGCTCCGCCGGGGTGCCGCAGGCGGGGCACCGATCCGGCATGACAAACGGCTGCTCGGTGCCGTCGCGCCGCTGGCGCAGCGGTCCGACGACCTGCGGGATCACCTCGCCGGCGCGGATGACCTCCACCCAGTCGCCCACGCGGATGTCTTTGTCCGCGATCAGGTCCTCGTTGTGGAGGGTGGCATTGGACACCGTCACCCCTCCCACTTCCACCGGCTCGAGGACGGCGTACGGGTTCAGCGCGCCGGTGCGGCCGACGTTGATCCGGATCTCCTTGAGGCGGGTGACCACCACCTCCGAGGCGAACTTCCGGGCGATGGCCCAGCGGGGCTCGCGGTCGCTCACCGAGCCGAGCTCGCGATGCAGCGCCAGGCGGTCAATCTTCACGACCACTCCGTCCGCGTCGAAGGGCAGGTCCTTGAGCCGCCGCTGCAGCCGGTCGGCCTCGGCCTGCACCGAGCCGAGGTCGGGATGGCGCCCCCGATGCGGCTCCACCGGGAACCCCCACGCCGCCAGCTGGTCGAGCACCTGGCTCTGGGTCTGCACCGTGAGGGTCCCTTCGATGACCTCCACGTGGAAGGCGTACATCCGCAGCCGCCTGCGCCGGGTGATTCGCGGGTCCAGCAGTTTGAGGCTGCCGGCCGCGGTGTTGCGGGGGTTGGCGTAGAGGGGCTCTCCAGCCGCCTCCCGCTCCCGGTTGAGCCGCGCGAACGCCGCCCGCGGCATGTAGACCTCACCCCGAATCTCCAGCAGCCGGGGATGTCCGCCGCCGGCTAGCCGGAGCGGTACGTCGGGGAGGGTCTTGAGGTTTTCGGTGATCAGCTCTCCCACCCGTCCGTTGCCGCGAGTGGCCCCGCTCACCAGCACCCCGTCCCGGTACGTCAGGCTCACCGCCGACCCGTCAATCTTGATCTCGGTGGTGTAGCCGCCCTCGCCGGCGTCGGCCGCGATGCGGATGTTTCGCGCCTCCCACTCGTCCAGCTCCTCGGGGGTAAAGGCGTTGGCCAGCGACATCATCGGCCGAAGGTGGGTGTGCTTGGCCAGCGCGGAGGCCGGCTCCGCCCCCACTCGCTGGGTGGGGCTCTCCGGGGTGCGGAGTTCGGGGTGTTTCTCCTCCAGCGCCTGCAGCTCCCGCAGGTCCCGGTCGTACTCGGCGTCGCTGATCTCCGGCGCATCGAGCACGTAGTAGGCGTGGTTGGCACGCTCCAGCAGGCGGCGGAGCTCGGCGGCGCGGGCGGAGGGATCGGGCATGGACGAGTCGATGAGGTACGAGAGACGGGGGCCGGACGTCCGCCGGTGCCCGCCCCCGCTCCTGCTATCGCGCCGAGGCTTCCTGGGAGATGACGGTGAGGGCCACGCCCACCAGGCGGTCAATCTCCTCGGCGCTGGCCCGGGCCAGGCTGCCCTCGCTCCACGGACCGTCGCGGGCCACGAATTCGTCCACCAGGCGCCGCAGGAACCCGATCAGCGCTACCCGCTCCCGCTCGCGGGTATGGCTGCCGGAGGGCACCCCCACGCGGTGCTGCAGGCGTTCGAACCGATGGGCGTTGCGTAGCGCCTTGGCCGTGAGCCCGGCCACCACCTGGCAGAAGCGCAGGTCGGCTTCGGAGAAGGCCGGCCCGTCCCGAAAGGTGCGCAGCATGATGGCGCCGATCGCCGCGCCTCGCCAGGTGATGGGAATCACCGTGAGGGTGCGCACCCGACGGGACTCGAACGTGCCCCGCAGGTGGGTGAGGGCCGGGTCGAGTTCCACGTCGGGAATGAAGACGGTCTCGCCGTCCCGCAGCGCCCGCCGGAGTTCGGGGTAGCGGTCCAGGTCCACCACGTAGTTGCGGATGCTGGGGTCTTCGAAACTCGCCACCAGCCGGGCGGTCTGACCGTCCCGCTCGGCCAGGAAGATCGACGACCGGTCCAGACCGAACGCCTCCCCCAGCCGCCGGGCGATCGACTGCATGATGTCCACGAAGTGCAGCGATCCGGCGATCTCCTGCAGGATCTCGATGATGGCCAGCAGGTGCCGGCGTTCCTGTTCCAGCTCGGCGATACGGGCCTGCAGGCGGCCGGTCTCTTCGGGTACGGCGGTCGTGGCGGTCATGAATAGCCTGGGGAGGGACGCCGAAGTTTCGTGATGTGGCGAAGGGCGGTCAAGCCGGGGTACCTTGCCATGTCACCTGAGGAGGACACCATGACCGATGACCGGGACCAGGACGAGGCCGTTGGCGCCGGCTGGGATGCGGGCAGCTTCGCCACCGGCCTGCTGCTCGGCGCTGCCGTCGGCGCCGGAATCGCACTGCTCTTTGCCCCCGCCTCGGGGCACAAGACCCGCCGCCGGCTCCGCCGTGGCGCCGAAGATCTCATCGAGGACGCCGGCGATGGACTCGATTCCGCGCGCGACCAGGCCCGGGAGTTATTCCGCGAGAAGAAGGCGGCGCTCCGGGAGCGGCTCCGCCAGAGCTAGGTCTTGGGGTCGTCCTTCTTCCCCTCGATCCGCCGGAGCAGGGCCACCGCCTGCGCCTGGTAGTCCGGGTCCAGGACGTCGTACACCGGCAGGGTCCCGATCAGCTCCAGCTGGGTCCGCGCCTCGCTATAGCGCTTTCGGTCGATCAGCACCTCGGCCAGGTCGAGGCGGTGGTAGATGTTGTCCGGGCTGGCCGCCACCGCCTGGTCCATGTAGGCCAGAGCGCTGTCCCAGGCGGCGGCGTTGAAGATCTTGCCCCCCAGGAAGTTCTTGGCAAAGAAGCGCTCGAACCCCGACAGCCGCATGATCTCGGCGTTCCACCGTCCGAGCACGTGCAGCGTCTTATGATGGCCCGGTTGCAGCTCCAGGGACCGGAGCGCCGCCTCCCGGATCTCTCCCGCCCGCCGCACCCGCTCCTTCTTGCTCTTGGTGAGTGACGCCCGCCCGATAGCTGCCGACAGGGCGTAGTAGCCGTCCGCCCCCTCCGGGTTCACCTCCACCGCTACCCGGGCCAGGGACTCGGCGCGGGCATAGAGCGAGTCTCGAGCGGGGCTCTTGATCGTGTCCGGAGTCTGCTTGCCGATGTCCATGAGCGCTTCGGCGGCCCGCCAGTTTGCCTCATAGGATCGGGAATCGCCCCGCAGCGCCGCCTCGAAATGGCCGAGTGCCGTGTGGGGGTCCCGGGCGAGCTGGGACTCGATCCCGGCCGCGATCTGGTCGTTCAACGTTTGAGCGCTGAGCGGGGCGGCGAGGCCGGCGAGCAGAACAAGGGAACGGATCATCAAGGCTCGAGGTCAAGGTCTCGGGGAGGGTTCGTCGGCGATCGGGCGGAGGTGCCCTACTTGCGAACGGACCGGGAAAGCGGAGACTCCACACGGAATCTACTCCCCTCCCACTGATCCGGCAGCCTTCAGCCCCAGCCCCGTGCACTTTACCCACCTGATCGAGACCAAGCGTGATGGCCTCAGCCTGCCGGCCGGTGCGTGGGCCGAGGCCATTTCGGACTATCTCGCCGACCGCATTCCCGACTACCAGATGGCGGCGCTGCTCATGGCGGTGGTCTGGCGCGGCATGGCGCCGGCGGAACTGGCGGAACTCACCCAGGCCATGCTCGCCTCCGGCGACCGGCTCCTCCCCGCGGCGCCGGGCCGGTCCCGGGTGGACAAGCATTCCACCGGCGGCGTGGGCGACAAGACCTCGCTGGTCCTGGCCCCGCTGGTGGCCAGCTGCGGGGTAGAGGTGCCGATGATGTCCGGCCGCGGGCTGGGCCACACCGGCGGCACCACCGACAAGCTCGAAGCCATTCCCGGGTTCCGCACCGCGCTCACGCTGGAGGAGGTGGAAGCCCAGCTCCAGCGCATCGGGGTGGCGATGTTCGGCCAGACGGAGCGAATCGTGCCCGCCGATCGCCGCCTGTACGCCCTGCGGGATGTGACAGGCACGGTCCCATCCATTCCCCTCATGGCGGCGAGCATCATGGCCAAGAAGCTCGCCGAAGGCCTGACCGGTCTGGTCCTGGATGTGAAAACCGGCAGCGGTGCGTTCATGACCGAGCCGGCTCAGGCGCTCGAACTGGCCCGGACCATGGTGGACATCGGCACCGCACACGGCTGCCCGACGGTCGCGCTGGTGACCGCCATGGACCGCCCGCTGGGGCGGGCCATCGGCAACGCCCTGGAGGTGGAGGAGGCGCTGCTCGCCCTGGAGGGGCAGGGGCCCGCCGACCTGCTGCAGGTGACGGGGGCCCTCGGGGTGGAGATGCTGCGCCTCTCGGGCGTCGCCGACAGCCCCGCCGAGGCGGAGCGGCTGGTGGCCGACGGCCTGATGGCCGGAGGCGCCCGCGACAAGTTTGCCGATCTGATCGAGGCCCAGGGCGGCAATCCCGCCATCGTGGACGATCCCGCCGCGCTGCCTCAGGCCCAGGAGGTGGAGTTGTTCGAGGCGCCGGTTGCCGGCACCGTGCAGTCGGTGGATCCCCGAGCCCTGGGGCGGGCGGTGATCGCCATGGGGGGCGGGCGGCAGCGCCTCGGCGACCCCATCGACCACAGTGTGGGATTCGTGGTATCGGCCCGGCCCGGGGCCAAGGTGCAGAAGGACGAACCTATCGCCTCGGTCTTCGCCGCCGACCGGGCCGGAGTGGAGGCGGGGCTGGCCGCGCTCGGCGCAGCGATCCGCATCGGGCCGCCGGTGCCGGTCCCGCCGCTGCTGCTCTATCGGGTGAGCGCCACCGGCGTCGAACCGCTGTCGGTGTAGCCATGCTGCTCCTGCTCGGCGTGGCCCTCGTCGTCATGGTCGCGGTCTGGCTGGCACGCCCGGCCCAAGTCGTGGAGCCGGGCGACGCGATCGAGCCGGTAGATGCGCAAGCGCTTGCGGAGGCCGAGCAGGCGCTCCAGGACGGCGCCGGCGGCACCACCCTGGATGAAGCGGAGGAGGACGACTGGGGGCCTGGCGCCGGGCGGTGAGGCCCAGCCCGATCCGCCGGCTGCAAGGCGGACTGCGGCTCCCCGGCCGCCGTCCGCTACACGTCCAGGTGACTGACGTACTTGGCGTTCTTCTCGATGAACACCCGCCGCGGCTCCACTTCATCTCCCATCAGCTCCTCGAACAGCTTGGAGGCCTCGACGGCGTCGTCCAGGGTCACCCGGAGGATGGTCCGCCGGGCCGGGTCCATGGTGGTCTTCCAGAGCTGGTCGGGGTTCATCTCTCCCAGGCCCTTGTAGCGCTGGATATTGATGTTGCCCCGCGCCTCGGCGCCCGAGAGCCGCTTGACGTATTCCTCGCGTTCTTTCTCGTCGTACGCGTAGAACTCGTCCTTCTTGAAGGCCACCCGATAGAGCGGCGGCTGGGCGATGTAGATGTAGCCGGCGTCGATCAGTTCCGGCATCTGCCGGAAGAAGAAGGTCAGCAGCAGGGTGCGGATGTGCGCGCCGTCGACATCGGCATCCGTCATGATGATGATCTTGTGATACCGCGCGTCGTCCAGCTTGAAGTCGTCCCGGACGCCGGCCCCGATGGCGGTGATCATGGCCCGGATCTCCTCGTTGGAAAGGATCTTGTCGATCCGGGCCTTTTCCACGTTGAGGATCTTGCCACGCAGGGGGAGGATCGCCTGGAACTGCCGGTCCCGGCCCTGCTTGGCGCTGCCGCCGGCGGAGTCGCCCTCCACGAGGTAGAGCTCGCACATCGCCGGATCGTCCAGGGAGCAGTCCGCCAGCTTGCCCGGCAGGACGGCGCCCTCGAGCCCGGACTTCTTGCGCACCAGGTCTCGCGCCTTGCGGGCCGCCTCCCGGGCCCGCGCCGCCGAGACGGCCTTGTCGATAACCGCGCGGCCGACCGCCGGCTTCTCGTCGAGGTAGGTGCGCAACTGCTCGTAGACCACCTGCTTGACGATCCCCTCTACCTCCGAATTACCCAGCTTGGTCTTGGTCTGCCCCTCGAACTGGGGCTCGCGCACCTTGCAGTGCAGCACGCAGGTGAGGCCCTCGCGGATGTCCTCGCCGGTCAGCGAGAAGTCCTCCTTCTTGAGTGAGCCCTGCTGCTTGGCAAACTCGTTGATGGCGCGGGTGAGTGCCGCCCGGAAGCCGGTGAGGTGGGTGCCCCCTTCATGGGTGTTGATGTTGTTCACGAAGGTGAACGTGTTCTCGTTGTAGCCATCCTCGTACTGGATGGCGATGTCCACTTCCACGTCGTCCTTGGTGACGGTGAAGGCGATCGGCTTGGGGTGCAGCGACTTCTTGTTGCGGTTGAGCCACTCCACGAACTGGATCAGGCCGCCCTTGGCGAAGAACTCCTCGACCTTCGGCTCCTCGCCCCGGTCATCCTTCAGGGTGATGGTCACGCCCTTGTTCAGGTACGAGAGCTGCCGCAGCCGGTCCGCGAGGGTCGAGTAGCTGTATTCCAGGACCGTGAAGATCTCCGGGTCCGGCTTGAACCGGACCAGGGTGCCGGTATCCTTGGCCTTGTCCAGCTTTTCCAGCTTCTTGACCGTCTGACCGCGCACAAACGCCATCCGCCACTTGTGGCCATCCCGCTTGACGATCACCTCGGTCCGCTCCGACAACGCGTTGACGACCGACACGCCCACGCCGTGCAGACCGCCGGAGACCTTGTAGTTGGACTTGTCGAACTTGCCGCCGGCATGCAGGACCGTGAGCGCCACCTCCACCGCAGGCAGCTTTTCGGTCGGGTGCATCTCCACCGGAATGCCCCGCCCGTTGTCCTCCACCGAGATCGAGTTGTCCTTGTGGACGGTGACCCGGATGTCGTCGCAGTAGCCGGCCAGGGCCTCGTCGATCGAGTTGTCCACCACCTCGTAGACCAGGTGGTGCAGGCCGGCTTCGCCGGTCGAGCCGATGTACATGGCCGGGCGCACGCGCACGGCCTCCAGCCCCTTGAGGACCTGGATCGAGCCCGCATCGTACTGCCCTCCGCCGCCGCCGGTCGCTTCCGTTGCCATGTCGTGTGCCTTGGTGGTGTGAGATGTGACGACTGTCGCCTGCTACCCTGCTACCCAGCGAATGCCCTTGATGCGGCCCGCCCGCCCGGCGTTGACCCTGGCCAGAATCTGCGGGGTCATCATGGAAAGCTCCGCGGCCCACGCCGCCGTCTGGACCTTGACCCGCAGCAGGCCGTCCTGGCTGACCGACTCCGGGCTGGTCACCCTCGCGATCTGGGGGCCGACCAGCTCGGGCCAGGCCTCCAGCACGCCCGCCTGCCCGACACGGCGCACCAGGCCGGCGCGCTTCAGGTAGGCCTGCAGCGCTTCAGCCAGCGGGACGGGGCGGGGCGTGTCCGACATCAGCGGCGTTTCCCGGTTTCCACGTCGTTGGTGTTCATGCCGTTGCCTTTCCGTCCCGGATCACCCACCGCTCCAGCGACAGGCCGGCCGGCAACTCGTCCGCCCGGGGAGAGGTGAGAAACACCTGTGCCCCGCGGCCGCCGAAGAGCTGGGCCGCCAGCCGTTCCTGCCGATCCGGGTCCAGCTCGGCGAAGACATCGTCCAGCAACAGGGCTGGCGGCTCGCCCGCGGGCCCGGTCAGGCAGTCGAGTTCCAGCAGCTTGAGCGCGATGGCAGCACTCCGAAGCTGCCCGGTCGAGCCATAATCCCTGAGCGGACGGCCACCCAGCCGCAGCGTCAGGTCGTCGCGGTGCGGACCCACCGAGGTGCTTCCCCGTGCCTGATCCCGGCCCCTGGCGGCCTCCAGCCGGGCCGGCCACGCCCCGGCATCGGCGAGTTCCAGATGACCGGTGTATTCGAGGTCGGGCTCACCGCCCAGCTCCCCCAGTGACACCAGCGCCCGCCGGAACGGCTCCGCCGCGCTGGCCGTCCACGCGACCCTCCGGGAAACGACCTCGGAGCCAGCCTCGGCCAGCGGCCGGTCGAAGGCGGCCGCAAGGTCGGGCCGACTCTGCCGGAGGGCGGCATTCCGCTGGGCCAGTGCCGCCCGGTACCGCGTCAGCGCAATCATGTAGTGGCGGTCGGCGAGCGACAGGGTGCGATCGAGGTAGAGTCGCCGGGCCTGAGCTGGTCCACCTGCCAGGCGCACGTCCTCCGGGGAGAACACCACCGCCAGCCAGGCTCCAGCCGCATCCACCACCCGTTCCACCGGTGCCCCGTCCAGCTGGAGCTGCTTCTTGCGCCCGGCCAGGCGGAAGGTCGCGGCCACCGACCGGCACCGCTCCCCCCGCACGAATTCGAGGCCGGCGTGGAACCCAGGATCGCCGAAGCGAACCACCTCGGCCTCGAGCGGGGTCCGGAAAGAGCGGAACAGGACCGGGTAGGCGACCGCCTCCAGCAGGCTCGTCTTGCCCTGCCCATTGTGGCCCAGCAATACCAGGCCGGCCGCCGGGATCTGGTAGTCGGTGTCGGCCAGGTTCCGGAAGCCGCGCACCACCAGCCGGGCCAGCCGCACTACTGCACCGTGATCCGGCGGGTCGCGGTGTCCCCGCGATTTCCCCGCTGGTCGGTGGCGAACATCCGCACGGTGATCGTCTGCCCCGACTGGCCGTTGGTCGTCACTGGCAGATCGAAGATGAACAACGAGTCATTCCCCGGGAACGGCGGAAAGGTGGTGACGCCCCCCTCGACCTCGGCGTAAAACGTGTCAATGCCGTCGGGGTCCCTGGAGTTGCCCTGAACCACCAGCCCCGGGCCCGCCGGGACGGTGGTGTCGCCGCGAGGCCGGAACACCGTCGTCACCGGGCCGGCGCCGCCCACCGGCGGGTCGCGAAAGGTCAGGCGATCTCGGGCGGTGCAGCCGGCAAGCACCCCGACCAGCGCGGCCCCCGCAATCACCCGGCGGGGCGGGATTCCGAGCCGATTGTGGTTCCAAAACATTGCCAAAAGATAGCCGTCTCCGGGGGGGAATTGCAGCTCAGCGTCCCTGGAATTTGGCGCTCCGCCGCTCCAGGAAGGCGGCGGTTCCCTCCCGCATGTCCTCGCTGGCCGAGAGGAGCCCGAAATGGCTCGCCTCGAGCAGCAGCGCCTCCGCCTGGCCAGTCTCGAGGCCGGCGTCCACCGCCTCCAGCACCGCCGACACCGCTAGCGGCCCCTGCGCCAGGATCGTACGGGCCAACTGCTCTGCCTCGGGCAGCAGCTGGTCGGCGGGCACCACCCGGTTGACGAGTCCGATCCGCCAGGCCTCGTGGGCGTCGATCATGGCGCCAGTGAGCAGCAGTTCCAGCGCCCGCCCCCGCCCGACGAGCCGGGGCAACCGCACCGTGCCACCATAGCCGGGCCCGAGGCCGAGCTTGACCTCCGGCTGCCCGAACTTGGCGGATTCGCTGGCGATACGGATGTGACAGGCCATCGCCAGCTCACAGCCGCCACCGAGGCAGAAGCCGTTGACGGCGGCGATGACCGGCTTGCGCATCGCCTCGAACCGTCGAAACGCTGCCTGACCCCGGAGTGACCTTGCCCGGGCCTGGGCTGGGCCCTGTCCGGTCAACTCACTGATGTCCGCACCGGCGACGAATGCCTTGGGGCCGGCGCCGGTGAGGATCACTCCACGGACCGCGGGGTCGGCTGCGACCGACTCGGCGGCCGCACCGAGCTCGCCGATGACCGCGGCGTTGAGAGCATTCAGCTTGTCGGGGCGATTGACGGTGATCGTCGCAACCCCTTCGTGCACGGCGAGGAGGAGTGTGGAGTAGGTCATGGGGACGGCGCCCGGGCCGCGTGGAGGAGATGATGGCGGAAGCGGTGGCGCCGAATCTTAGCCGGTGCCGGCCTCAGCTCCCACACCGGGCGCGGTCCTGGGGGACGGCACCCCGGTCCCTTCCGTGCCGGGATGCGGTATTATCCGGACCCATGCTGCGACCCATCGAGTACGCTGACGACGCGCTCCGCATCCTGGACCAGACCCTCCTGCCAGGGGAAGAGCGTTACCGGACCCTGGCCACCGTGGCGGAGGTTGCCGAGGCCATCCGGCAGCTGCGAGTCCGCGGGGCGCCCCTGATCGGTATTACTGCGGCCTTCGGCGTGGCCCTTTCGGCCAGGCGTCCGGAGGCCGGGCTGCCGGAAGTGCTGGCGGCCTGCGATGAGCTGGAAGCGACCCGCCCAACGGCCGTGAACCTCCCGTGGGCGATGGGGAGGATGCGCCGGGTCGCCCGCGCCACGCGGGCCGCGTCGGCGGAGCTTGCACCCGCCCTTCTCCGTGAGGCCCAGGCGATCTGGGACGAAGACCGGGCGATGTGCCGGCGCATCGGGGAGGCCGGACTGCCGCTCCTCCCCGACGGCGCCACGGTCATGACCATCTGCAACGCCGGCGCGCTCGCTACTGGTGGCATCGGAACCGCGCTGGCGCCCGTCTACCTGGCGCATGCACACCACGGCCGGGTGAGCGTCGTCGCCTGTGAGACCCGGCCACTGCTCCAAGGCAGCCGGCTCACCGCGTGGGAACTCTCGCAGGCGGAGGTGCCCGTTACGGTCATCACCGACGGCATGGCCGCCAGCCGACTCCGGCGGGGCGGGGTCACCTGCGTCATCGTGGGGGCCGACCGGATCGCCTGCAACGGCGACACCGCCAACAAGATTGGGACCTACTCGCTCGCGCTGGCCGCCCACGCCCATGATGTCCCCTTCTACGTGGCGGCTCCCCGCACGACCTATGACGCCGCCACCGCCACCGGCGCCTCGATTCCGATTGAGGAGCGCCGGCCAGATGAGGTGGCGCGGCTGGCGGGGACCGCCATCGCTGCCCCACTCGCCAAGGTCTGGAATCCTGCCTTCGATGTCACGCCCGCGGGCCTGATCACCGGCTACCTCACCGACGCGGGATTGCTTCGCGCCGGTGATCTCGGCGCCCTCGGCTAGAGCCTCCGCGGCCGGGCGCGGCCTCAATTTCCGTCACCTAAAATCGCCTGCTGTGGCGGGTCCGCGACGGCTGCGGGCCGGACCCCACGTCCCGGTACGTCGGGGTGTGATGTACGCCACAAAAACTGCCAGACGAGACGGCGTAATTGTCAAAGTGTTGATATGCTTTAGTGAATCTTTAATATATGTAACTACTGTATTACCATAAGGTTGCATACAGACAATAATTTGCTGCGTCTCATTCCTGTACAGTGCTGGTGTCCGCTTGGCATCATGGTTGCCCTTGGGTATGGCGTCCGCGGCGACGTTCGTTGTGGTGGCTGCGCCGCCTTACCCTCAGGAGCTTCTATGCCTCGCTCGCGTCGGTTCACCCGGTGGTGCGGTGCGCTGCTGTTGGCTGCGTTCACGCTGACCAGCTGTACCTCGATGGAGGGCCCGACCGCGCCGGTGGGTGAGGCGTCGGCCGCGGAACTCCGGCTGCCGCTGCTGAGGGGGCTCCTGAGCTGCAACCTGCAGCCTGCGGCCACGGCTACGCGGGTCATCGGCCCCGCCGGTGGCCTCCTGCAGGTCGGTCGGCACCTGCTGATCGTACCGCGGGGCGCGCTCGCGGCGCCGACGACCATCACCGGCACGGCGCCGAACGATGCCTTCGCCTCGGTGACGTTCTCGCCCCACGGCCTTGAGTTTGAGCGGCCGGTGCTCCTGACCCTGGACTATTCGCACTGTCCGGCCGGCCGCCTCAACATCTTCAAGCGGATCGCATACACGTCCGACGGTCTGGACATCATCAGTTTCCTCGCATCGCTGGACAACCTGATCACGATGCGCATCACCGGCCGCCTGGATCACTTCTCCCGCTACGCGGTGGCCTGGTAGCACGATGCTGCGGTCTCCCGGTTCGACGATCGGCGGCGCCCGGCGCGGTCCCATGGTGGACCGGCCGGGCGCCGCTGATCACTT
>CAYUYF010000047.1:0-23228 GCA_964449145.1 uncultured Gemmatimonadaceae bacterium
TTCTCGTCGGCGTTGGCGATGACCGTGTCCAGCCCGGCGAAGAACTCCTGGGTGCGCACCCCGTCAAAGGTGATGAGCACCACGCTCTGGGGAGCCTGCCCCCCGGCGGGCCTCGCCGGCAGCAGGAGGAGCAGCAGCAGAATCGCGCGTCGGCATCGCATGACGGGCTCGGGGTGGGGACGCCGGTATGATCGTGCCCCCCGGATCGGGCGGCAAGCCGGAGGCTCAGGCGTAGGCGGGATACCGGGCGTCGTACATCGCCCGGGCGATCGTCCCGGCCAGATCTGCCGGGCGGGGCGCCTGGGCCAGCCCCTCGTCGTACGCGACCCCGGCCACCGCGAGGGCGATCTCAAGGGACACGTCCCGGATCTCCCGGAGCGGCGGGAAGAGCTGGCCCAGCGCGAGCGACTCATCGCTCACCCGGGTGGCCAGGACACGCGCGGCGGCATAGAACATGGTGTCGGTCACCCGGCGCGAGCGGCTCACGATGACCCCGAGACCCACACCGGGAAAGACGTAGGCGTTGTTCCCCTGACCGGGCGTGAATCGTTGTTCCCCAAGGGTGACAGGCGGGTACGGGCTACCGCTGGCGAATACGGCCCGGCCCTCGGACCACGTATACCCGTCCACCGCGGTGCACTCTGACAGCGCCGTCGGGTTGGAGAGCGGAAAGAGGATCGGCCGCCGGTTGATCCGGGCCAGCGCCCGGACTACCGGCTCGGTGAACGCGCCCGCAGCGGCGGAGACTCCAATGAGAGCGGTGGGCCGCACGGCCTCAACCGCCGCCACCAGGTCGGCCTGGGCCGGGTACTCGTGCGCATAGGGGGCTTGGTGCGCGGTCCGGTCCGGCCGGCCGGCGACCACCAGGCCGCCCCGGTCCACCAGCCAGCAGCGATGCCGCGCCTCCGCCTCGGAGAGTCCCTCCCGCACCAGCGCCGAGACGATCAGTCCCGCGATCCCCGTTGCCGCCGCCCCCGCGCCGAGGAACATCACCCGCTGATCCTTGAGCGGCTGGCCGGTGATGCGCGCCGCGGAGAGCAGCCCGGCAAGGGTGACGCCCGCCGTCCCCTGGATGTCGTCGTTGAAGCAGCAGACCCGGTCGCGGTAGCGGGCCAGCAGCCGGATGGCATTGTCGGTGGCGAAATCCTCGAACTGGATCACGGCGTGCGGGAACACCTCCTGCACCGCCAGGACGAACTCCTCCAGCAGCTCGTCATAGGCCGCGCCCCGGAGCCGTCGGCGCGGCAGGCCAAGGTAGAGCGGATCGGCGAGCAGCTCGGGGCGGTCGGTACCGACATCGATGGTCACCGGCAGGCACAGCTCGGGATTCACCCCGGCACAGGCGGTATACAGGGAGAGCTTGCCGATGGGAATCCCCATGCCATTGGCGCCGAGGTCGCCCAGACCGAGGATCCGCTCGCCGTCGGTGACCACGATCATGGCCACCTCCTGCCCGGGCCAGTTGCGGAGCACCTCGGCCACCCGGCCGCGGTCATCGGCGGTGATGTAAAGACCCCGTGGCCGGCGGAAGATCTGGGCAAACTGCCGGCAGGCCTCGCCCACGGTGGGGGTGTAGATCACCGGCATCATCTCTTCCACATTGTCCATGACGGTGCGGTAGAAGAGATGCTCGTTGCGGTCCTGCAGGCTGATCAGGTAGATGTACTTCTCGAGGTTGCTGGTCTTGCGGTGGTAGTTCTCCAGCACCCGGGCCTGCTGCTCCTCCTGGGTGGTGATCCTGGGAGGCAGCAGCCCGCGCAGTCCCAGGGCCGCGCGCTCCGCCTCGGTGAAGCCGGTGCCCTTGTTGGCCCGGGGGTCGTGCAGCAGGTCGCTGCCGCGGGCTATCGGCCGGGTCATGCCGGGGCCATCAGCATGACCCGGGCATCCACCGCCACCGCCCCGTCCCCGAAGGCCAGCACCGGGTTGAGATCCAGCTCGGCGATGGCGGGGAAATCGGCGGCGAGGCGCCCGGCCCGGATGAGGATGTCCTCCAGGGCACGCAGATCCGCCGGCGGCGCCCCGCGCACCCCCTGCAGCAGCCGCACCCCGCGGATGGACTTGAGCATGTCGGAGGCCTCCAGCCGGTTGATCGGCGCCAGCCGGAACACGACGTCTCCCAGCACCTCCACCAGCACGCCGCCCAGCCCGAACATCAGCAGCGGCCCGACCGACGGATCGCGGCTCATGCCGACGATCAGCTCCCGGCCGCCCGCGACCATCTTCTGCACCAGCACCCCGCTGATGGCGGCATCGGGATACGCCTTCCTGGCGCCGGCGATGATCCGCTCATACGCCGCTTCCGCCTCGGCGGCGGAGGCGATACCCACCTCGACCCCGCCGACCTCGGTCTTATGGACGATGTCGGGGGCCACGATCTTGAGCACCACCGGGAATCCGATGCGGGCGGCGGCCGCGGCCGCGGTCGCCTTGCCGGTGGCCAGCTCCGCGGGCGCGGTGGGAATGCCGTACGCGGCGAGGAGCTGCAGCGACTCCAGCTCGTCGAGGCGGGAGCGGCCCGCCGCCAGCGCTCGCTGGAGCAGCGCCTCCCCCGCCGAGCGATCCACCAGGAGCGGCTCCCCCACAGGCTCGGGCCGCTCCCGCCACTCGCGGTGGCGGCACATCGCCTGCACCGCGCGGGCGGCCGATTCGGGAAAGATGAACGTCGGGATGCTCAGCTCCAGCAGCTCGCGGCGCCCCTCGGGCAGGCCCTTCCGCCCCATGAGCACGCCGAGGACCGTCTTGTCCGGGTGGCCCGCGGTGGCCGCCACGATGGCCTCCGCGACATCCTCCTGCCTGACACCGAGCGGGGGCACGAAGATCGGCAGCACCGCGTCAATGCCCGGATCGGAGAGCAGCGCGTCCAGCGCCGCGCGATACCCTGACGGGGTGGCGGAGGCGATCATGTCCAGCGGATTGCGGAGTGAGGCTTCGGCCGGGAAGAGCGGCTTGAGCCGGGCCACCGTAGCCGGGGCCAGTTCCGCCACCTCCATCCCGTTGGCGACCAGGGCGTCGGCGGCAAGGATCCCGGGACCGCCGGAGTTGGTGAGCACCGCCACCCGGCGGGAGCGGGGGAGCGGCTGACCGCCGAAGGCCATGGCGAGGTCGAACAGCTCCTCCACCGACCCCGCGCGGAGCACCCCGGCCTGGGTGAGCAGCGCGTCCACCGCCACGTCGCTTGCGGCGAGGGCGCCGGTATGGGAGGACGCGGCGCGCGCCCCCACCTGCGAGCGGCCCGACTTCACCACGATGATCGGTTTCTTGCGGGTCACCCGCGAGGCGATCTCCAGGAACCGCCGCGGGTTCCCGAAATTCTCGACGTACATGAGGATCACGCCGATGGCCGGATCGTGCTCCCAGTGCAGCAGCAGGTCGTTGCCGCTCACGTCGGGCTTGTTGCCCATGGAGACGAAGTGGGCGATCCCGATGCCGAACTCGTTGGCGTAGTCCAGCACCGACAGGCCCATGGCGCCGGACTGGCTCACGAACGCCGCCCGGCCGAACGGCGGCATGCTGGGCGCGAAGGTGGCGTTCATGGACACCGCCGGATCGGCGTTGAGCACCCCCATGCAGTTGGGACCCACCAGCCGCATGCCGTACCGGCTGCAGACCGCCATGAGCTGCCGCTCCAGCTCCACCCCCTCGCCGCCCACCTCGCGGAACCCGGCGCTGATCACCACCAGCCCCTTCACCCCACGCACCCCGCACTGTTCCGCCACCTCTACGACGAGCTGCTTGGGCACGCAGATCACCGCCAGGTCTACCGGGTCGGGGATGGCGGTCACGTCCGGCCAGGCCTTGATGGAGTGCACCGAGGCGGTGGTCGGATTCACCGGATAGACCGTCCCCGTGTACCCGTACCGGAGCAGGTTCGCCAGGATCTGGTGCCCGATGGTGCTGGGAGTGCGGGAGGCGCCGATGACGGCGATGGACCGGGGGGCGAGAATCGGATCGAGAGGAGGCTTCATGAACGAAGAATCACCCGGGGGCGTTAAAGAAACCATGAAGGTGCTGCGACGGCAGATTCAGCGCTCGGCGGTTCCCCGGGCGACAAACAGCACGCCGCCCACCAGGCCGGTGAGGAGATTGGTGATGAAGAACAGCAGGCTGAACCCGACGATCCGGTTGTCGGAGATGCCGCTCGCTCCCAGGAGCAGGAGCCACGCGCCTTCCCGCACCCCCAGGCCGTTGAGCGTGACCGGCAGCATGGCGAAGACCGACACCACCGGCACCGACAGGAGCAGCATCCGCCCCTCGACCGGAAGCCGCACCGCCTCTGCCAGCACTACCCACAGCAGGATGTACAGTCCCTGCACCACGAAGCCGAGCAGGATGGCGGTGAGCAGGGTGCGCGGTGAGCGCGCCAGGTCCCGGAGCGCCCGCCAGCCGTCCTCGGCGGCGGCGCGGATGCGCGGCAGCTGGAGCAGGCGGTGCAGCACCAGGGCCAGGAGCGAGAGCGCCACCAGGATCAGCATCACGACGCCGGCCGCTGGCAGGTGCAGGGTGGAGGCCTGCGCCAGCCGCCGAACCACATCGGGCGCCAGCAGCAGGCCGAGCAGGCCGTAGCCCGTCAGCGCCAGTACACCCAGCAGGCGGTCGATGAGCACGCTGGCGATGACCCCGCCGGGGCGCCGGGTGGCCTGTGCGGCGGCGGCGGCCCGCACCACGTCTCCGCCCACCACCGTGGGAAGAAAGAGCGAGAAGAACCCCCCGACGTAGTAGAGCCGGGTGAGATACGCCCAGCGGGGGCTCCCGGGCCCCAGCACCACCTTCCAGCGGAGCGCGGCGACGGACTGGCCCAGCAGCAGGAGCAGCGCGGCGATGACGATACCCCCGACCAGCCGGGGGCCCAGCGGGACGCCGAAATCGGGCTTGCCGATCCGGCTGATGATGAGGGCGAGCAGCAGGACTCCGACGAGAAGCCGGACGGCGAAGCGGCCGAGGCCCCGACGCGGCGCCGGAGCGTCGCTCACGCCGGCTCCCGCTCGCCGGGAGCACCGTCGGAGTCCCGCGCCAGGCGGTAGCTCCGCCGGGTCGGCGCGCTCAGGTGCACGATGATCTCCGCCACCAGCCCCAGCGCGATCGCCTGGATGCCCAGCGCCAGCAGCAGCGTCCCCACCAGCAGCGCCGGCCGGTTGGCGATGCCGACCCCACCCAGCCGCTCCAGCAGCAGCACCAGAAGCGTGAGCGCCCCCGGCACCGCCAGCAGCAGCCCCACCAGCCCGAAGAAGCGCAGCGGCCGCTCGGTGAAGCGAGAGAGGAAGTACATCCCCAGCAGGTCCACCAGGCTGTGGAGATACTTGCCGGGTCCGTGGATGAGCGGGCCGTTGTCCGCCGGATGCCGCGGGGTGACCACCTCTGCCACGAGGTATCCCTCACGCATCAGGAGCGCCGGGAAGAACCGGAAGAAGTCGCCGTAGGCCGGCGTGGCCAGGATCGCATCACGGCGCACCGCCCCGACGCCGGATCCCAGATCGGTGAACACCCCCTTGCTCACCGGCCGCGCCAGGAGGTGAAACAGCCGGCGGTGGACCCGGCGAGAGAACCCCTCGGCCGCGATGGGCCGCGCCGCAAAGGCGGCATCGGCCCCGGCGTCCAGCCGGGCCAGCAGCCCGGCGAGCGCCTCGGGGAGCACTCGCCGGTACGCCGGCAGGATGAGCAGCCGGTCGAAGCGAGCGTTGGTCGCCCCCGCCTTGGTGAGCCGGGCGGTGCCGGCCGGCTGTGCCAGGCGAAGGATGCGGATCGGCTCGCCCCCTGCCCGCAACGGTTCCAGGACCTCCCCACGCGCCGCGCTCTCCGGCGGGAGCATGAACAGGAACTCCACCGTCTCCTCCAGCCGGCGGAGGGTGGGCGCGTATTCCATATAGAGCTGGTCGAGCGGCTCCACCCGCCCGGTGACCGGCACGATGACCGACAAGCCTCGTGTCATGCGCGCTCCTCCTGGACCAGCGGTGCCACCCACGCGGTCGCACGATCGGACCGCCGCACCGCCGACTCGGCCAGCAGTCCCAGCATGAGCAGTGATCCCGCCAGCGACAGCCACACCAGCGCCACGCTGGGGAAGACCACCGCTTCGGCCTTGAGCGGGCGGAACGCGGCCAGCGCCACGCCCCAGGCCGCCAGATTGGCGAGGCCGAGCAGCCCCGCGGCGATGGCGGCCCCGGCGAAGAGATGCAGCGGCCGATCGCGGAAGGAGCGCACCATGACGATCACCAGCAGGTCCGCCAGCACCTTGGCGATCCGTGAGAGCCCGTACTTGCTCTGCCCATAGCGGCGGGCATGATGGCGCACCGGCATCTCGGTGATGCGGGCGCCGGCCGTGGCCGCGGCAACGGCAGGAATGAAGCGATGCATGTCGGAATAGAGGTGCAGCCGGTCCACCACCGTGCGCCGGAACGCCTTGAGCGAGCAGCCGTTGTCGCGAATGGGGACGCCGGTGGCCTGGCGGATGAGCCAGTTGGCGATCATCGAGGGAAGCCGGCGGCGCAGAAAGACGTCCTGCCGCCGCTCGCGATACCCGGCCACCAGGTCATAGCCCTCCTCCAGCCGGGCCACCACCAGCGGAATGTCGCGCGGGTCGTTCTGCAGGTCGCCGTCCATGGTGACAACGATGTCGCCCCGCGCCAGGTCAAATCCCGCCTGCATGGCCGGGGTCTGGCCGTAGTTGCGGGCCAGGCGGACCAGCCGCACTCGTGGGTCCGCGGCAACAAGTGCCTGGGCCCGCTCCACCGTCCCATCGCGACTGCCGTCGTCCACCAGCAGCAGCTCCCAGGAGTCTCCCAGCGCGTCCCGGACCGCCTGCACCAGCGGGCCAACCGACTCCTCCTCGTTGTAGAGGGGAACCACCACGGAGAGCCGGGGCCGCTCAGCGGACGGCATGGATGCGGACCGCCCACGGGCCATCGCTGAAGCGGCGCACTTCGGGGAAGCGGGCGAACAGCGCCGCGTATTCGGCCGCGCGTTCGGGGTAGCGCTCGGGGTCGCGCAGGTACCGGCCGTACATGCCTTCGCTCAGCACCAGGTACTGGATCCCCGACGAGACATACCACGCTGCGGGGTGGTCCGCCGCCAGCTGCAGGTACTCGAGCCGGTAGCGGTCGCGGGGGAGATAGGGCGAGTAGGATTCCAGCGCGATCCGGCTGCCGGCGGGAATATTCGCCTCGATCCAGGTCCGGCTGGCCTCTCGCGCATCGGGCCCGGTCAGGACCTGGTTGAAGGCCAGCGCCCGGCTGAACGGCACCCCCAGGCCCGCGGCCAGGGCCAGCCCGAGCGCCGCGCCCCCGGCCACCCGCTTCCAGCCCGCCGTCAGCTCGCCGAGCCTGCCCGCCAGCTCCATGAGCAGCCCGGCCGCCAGCAGGAAGATGAAGGGCGTCACCGGCAGGAAGGTGCGCCCGTTGCGCACCTGGAACAGAGAGATGAACACGAAGTAGATGAGCGGGAAGCTGGCGAGGATCGTCAGCGGGCCATCCCGCCGCCGGACGGCCAGGAACGCCGCCACCGCGCCGATGGCCATCAGGGGCCCCTCCTGGCTCCACGCGTACTGGAGGTACCAGAAGAAGGCGTTGCCTTCGAGGCCATCGTGACCGCTGGAGTAGTGCACCGCCTCGGAGCCCGCGCCAAGGAAGAAGTTCACCGGGTCGAGGAGGGCATAGGGGGTGCCAAGGAAGAATCCCACGGGAATCAGCAGGAGCAGTCCCTTGAACGAGCGGGTCACCGGCAGCCGGCGCCCAGACCTGAGCCAGTGCGCCGTGAGCGGGAAGACGATGGCCACCACGCCCGGGTATTTGCAGGTCACCGCGATGCCGGTGAGAAAGCCCGCCAGCAGGTAGTCGCGATGTTCGCCCCGCTCGTACAGGCGGAGCGACGCCCACAGCACACCCAGGATCGCCGCCACCAGATAGACGTTCACTTCGATGTAATGGCTCTGCTCCACCTGCATCGGGGAGACCGCGACCGCGAGCGCCGCCACCAGCGGCACCCATGGAGCGCGGTAGAAGCGGCGGCCCACCGCCCAGGTGAGGAACACCGCCCACACCCCGATGATCGCCGTCAGGGTGCGGCCCATGATCATCGCATCGGGGGCACCGATGTAGCCGGTGCCCATCAGCGGCCGGTCCGGGGCCGGGATGTCGGCCCGCGCCTGAAAGCGCCCGTCCGCCTTTCCCACCAGGTAGTACGGGATGTACAGGAGGGTGTTGGCGTAGATGAGCAGCGTCGGCTTCTTGAAGTAGTGCGGGTTGAGGTCGCCCGTCTTGAAGATGTTCTGGGCCGACGTCACCTTGTTCGGTTCATCCGGCTGGTACAGGTACGGCAGGCCGAAGCCGATCCCATGGATCCGGAGGCCCAGCGCCAGCAGCAGCGTGAGCCCGAGCAGGACCAGGGTGGTACGCGAGGCGGGGGTCGGGACCGGCATGGCCGGGAATGTAGCCGGGAACGGCGGACAGGGGACGGGCCCGGACGCGGGCAAGCCCGGCCCTTGCCTGCCGGGCAAACCAGCGGATCTTAGGGTCAGTCCCCTCACCCGGAGTGTCCTTGAGTTCCTGGGAAACCAGGGCAGCAGCGCTATTGCAGGCGGTGCGGCTCGAATCCATCCGCAAGAAGATCCTCGCCTTTGCGATCCTGGCCACGCTCATCCCGTCGGTCAGCACCGCCTGGCTGTCTTTTCGGAACAACCGCCAGGCCCTGAGCGAGAAGATCACCGAGACGCTGCGGAGCAACAGCGCCCAGAACGGGCGGGAAATCGACATCTGGCTCAAGGAGCGGCTGCTGGACCTGCGGGTGTTCGCGGGCAGCTACGAGGTGTCCGAGAACCTCGAGCGCGCCGCCGGGCGCGGCGCCGCCGCGCCCCGGCTCGAGAACTACCTCCGTTCCGTGCGGGGCCGCTTCACCGACTACGTCCGGCTGACCGTGGTGGATCCGTCCGGGCGGCTGATCGCCGGCAGCCTGCGGCCGGCCCCGGCACCCGACCTTCCCTCGGACTGGCAGGCCGATCTCCGTAGCGGCACCCATTCCCTGGGGCGCATCCGCCGGGACTCGGCTCTGGGCGGAAGGGTCGTTGATATCGTGGTCCCGATTACCAATACCGCCGGCCGGTCGCTGGGCGCCCTCGCCGCGACGCTCGACCTCCAGCCGGTCGTGGCCACGCTCTCACGGTCCACGACCCCAGGGGTGGAGCATGTCCACCTGCTGGACACGGAAGGCAGAATCCTGCTCACCGCCGACACCGAGTTCGCCGCCGACGCGCGGTTGCCCGCGGCGAGCCTCGAGGCGCTGCGGAGCCCGGGCGCCGGCGCCGTCGAGTATGAGAACCTCAACGAGATCCCGGTGCTGGGCGTCGCCACCCCGCTGGCCGGAGCGCCCTGGCTGGTCCTGGCCGAACTGCCTGCCAAGACCGCCTTTGCGCAGATCAACCGCCAGCGCAACATGACCATTCTGGCGGTCCTGGGCCTGCTCGCCGGGGTGGGGTTGATCGCCTATTTGCTCGGTCTGCTCATCGTGCGGCCCCTCACCCGGCTCACCCAGGGCGCCGACCAGGTCGCCGCGGGCAACCTCGACGTGGATCTCCCGGTCACCGGCAGCGACGAACTGGCCCGGCTGACCGGCGTGTTCAATCACATGGTGGGCAAGGTGCGCGAGAGCCGGGACGCGCTGGAGCGGCTCTCCGTGACCGACGGGCTCACCGGCCTCTACAACCGGCGCCACCTCGCGACCACCATCGCGGAGGAACTGGCCCGGGCCCAGCGCCAGGGAAAGCCCTGCGCCCTGGTCATGCTGGACGTGGATCACTTCAAGAAATACAACGACGCCCACGGCCACCTCGCCGGCGACGAGGTCCTGGTCCGGGTGGCCAAGGTGATCCGCGACGCCATCCGGGTGATGGACCGCCCGGTGCGCTATGGCGGGGAGGAGATCCTCGTGCTGCTGCCCGACACCGATCTGGATGGAGCCGCCGAGGTGGGCGAACGCATCCGCGGCAGGCTGGCGGAGGAGTTCTTTGCCGGGGGCAGGGTCACGGTGAGCATCGGCGTCGCGGTATTCCCGGAGCACGGCGAATCACCGGAGGCGCTGATCATGAGCGCCGACGCGGCCTTGTACGAGGCCAAGCACAACGGCCGCGACCGGGTCGTGCGGGCCGCGCTGGAGCGGGCGGAACCACCCGTCGCTTAGCTCCCGGCGTCGTCCCGCCGGCCGACGCGGCCCCGGGTGATCCAGCCGCTGCGTCCGGTGTTATCGGTCACCCGGACCCAGTCGCCCAGCGAGGCGTAGGCCACCAGCACCGCCCCGCGGTCGACGGTATACAGCACCGCCTGGTCGGTGCCCGGTCCTTCCCGCACGTTGGTGCGGCCCATCGCCTGCAGCCTGAGCGGCACGGCAAAGACCGTCTCGCCCGGCCGGGTGGTCCCCCTGCCCGCGTCGGCGATCCGGCTGCGGGCGCTGGAGGCGATCAGCTTGGCCTGGTTGGCCAGGTAGAGCGCTCCGCCGAAGTTGGACTTGTTGAATTCCTGGGTGCTCATGCCCAGCAGCCCCTTCGCCTGGCCGACCTCGGGAGCGCCCCGCCCCGCCGCACTCCCGGCCAGCGCGTTCACGGCCACTTCCGCCTCCGCCATCGCCGACGCCGCCTCGGCCCGGGTGGCCAGGGTCTGCAGCTTGGCCATCGCCCGCACGACCTCGCGCCGGGCGTCGTCGAGGCGGACCTGAAGCTGCTCCAGCTCCGCCTCCTTCTCGATGACCGCCAGCTCCAGCCGGGCGATCCGCTGGTCCGCGGCCGCATCCCGGACCGTCACGGTATCCACCCGCACCACCACCACCTCCTGCGGGGGCGCCGCTTCCGCGGCGGGAACGACCTCAGGCTCCGGCGTGGCGGGCGGCGCCGTGCCACCGCAGGCCGCGAGCAGCGTGGTCAACAGCGCCATCCAGCGACGAGTCTTGTATGGTTGGCGGACTGGCATCGGAACCCCCGTGAGCGGTTGCCGCAATAATAGTCTCGTTGGGGCAACAGGTCAGGGTTGGATGGGCGGCCCGACGGCTGCCCGATTCCGGACATCAGAAACAGCGTGGAGAACCGCATCGTGTTCCGACGGATCACCGGGTTTCATCTGGACGAGGAGCAGCACTGGGTGGCCGAGCTGGAGTGCGGCCACGGCCAGCACGTGCGGCACGATCCGCCCTGGCAGTTGCGGCCCTGGGTGACGTCCGAGGGCACCCGGCGGGCCTATCTCGGCACCTCGCTTGACTGCCGGCTCTGTGATGAAACCGCGCCCTAGGCGGTTTCCGTCGGCGACCCGGTTGCGCAAGGGTGCGCGGACGATAGCTTGATAGGCAGTGCTGTCCCCCAAGTCCCTGAGGAGGGCGCCTGTCCACTCCCGCTGATCGCCAGCCCGCGTCCTCCCTCCCGGACGGCGCCTCCGTCCGCGAGGCCCGCCTGCGGCCCGAATACGCCGCCACCTACCCCGGGGTCCCCGCCGGAGAGTGGGTGGCGGCCGCCACCCTGGCCCGGCAGATCCTCGTCGGCCTGGTGGGGAAAGAGGGCCAGCCCCCGCTCATCAACGCCCGCCTCATGAACGACCAGCACTTCGAGTTCCGAGGGGGCACGGGCACGCCCCGCCCCAGGCGCAGCTCGCGCGCGGTCGACACCCAATAGGCGGCCCGCCGATCAGTCCCGGAGCAGCGCGATGCTCTGGATGCCCTCCGCGCCCAGGCGACGAAGCTGCTCCTAGAGCCCCAGGGCATCCAGGGTTTCATCCCCATCCAGCTCCGTGACCAGCCTCACGACCCGACGGACCCGGCCCCCAGCTTCGTGTCCCGCAACAGCCCCAGACTGCGGCATCCCCGGCCCTCAGGCCGCAACGGAACCCTCGGGCGGCGGGAGTCTGTGAGAGGACGGTCAGTCGCCGGCCCAATGCCGCGGGCGGGGAGGGGGATCCCGGCCAGCCGGGTCCGGTGGCGGCAAGCTGGCACCCCGCCTATACTCAGGCGCCGCTGTTCCCGGTCGCTTTCCATATTGCCAACTGCGGGTTGCCACAGGCACCCAGAGGCAGGGCCCGAACGCCGACGGACGTCCGGACCCAGGTTTCCGACCTGCCCGTTACCGACAAAGACCTGACAATTCATTGTCCCGGAGATTATCGATGCTCGCCCGACTGGCCCGTGCCACGCGCACTTTCATCCCCCTGTTACTCACTCTGGCTGCCGCCGGACCGGTCCGCGCCCAGGCGCCGGAGCCGGCGGTGGCGGATACCGTGCAGGCCCCCACCGGCGCGCCGGTGATTTACGGGATGGACACGCTGTTCACGCTGTACGGCCGGCTGGGTCCCTTCGGGCCGGCCGAGCGGGCCGCCGCCATCCACACCCGCCTGCAGCGCCTCGGCCCCAATCTGGCCGATGGTGGCGACTCGATCGTGGTGGCGGAGGTGGAGGCGCGGAGTGAATTGCTGGTGGGCGACGAAGTCCTGATGACCGTCCTCGACTCCGATGCGGTGGCGAACGGCCAGCCGAGGCCGGCGCTCGCGGCGGCGTGGGCGGCAAGGATCCAGCAGACGGCGAACGCCGCCGCCACCGCCACCAGCCTCCGGGCCCTCGCCATCAACACCGGCAAGGCGCTGCTGGCCACGCTGGTGCTGGTCCTCCTGCTTCGCGGCATGCGGGCGGTCTTCACCCGCGTCTACAGCACCCTCAAGCGCGGGCAGGTGCCGCCGCTCAGAATCAAGCAGCTGGAGCTGCTCTCCTCCCAGCGGCTGGAAGAGGCCCTCACCATCCTGGCCCGGGTGATCCGGGTGATCCTCACGGTGCTGCTGCTGTACTTCTACGTCCCGCTGGTGCTCAGCTTCTTCCCGTGGACGGCGCCGCTCTCCCGCAAGATCGTGGGGTACGTCCTCACGCCGCTGCAGTCGGTCGGGGCCGGGTTTGTGGACTACCTGCCCAAGGTCTTCTTCATCGCCGTCATCTTCATGGTGACGCGATACCTGCTCAAGCTCATTCAGCTGGTGTTCAACGCGATCGCCACCGGAGCGCTCACCCTCGAGGGGTTCCAGAAGGACTGGGCCGGCCCGACCTACAACATCATCCGCTTCCTGGTCATCGCCTTTGCGGCGGTGGTGATGTTTCCCTACCTCCCCGGCGCCGGATCGGACGCCTTCAAGGGGGTGTCGCTGTTCGTCGGCGTGCTGTTCTCGCTGGGCTCCTCCGGCGCCGTCGGCAACATCGTGGCCGGCGTGGTCCTCACCTACACCAACGCCTTCCAGGTGGGAGACCGGGTACAGATCGGCGAGACCATCGGCGACGTGATGGAACGCACCATGCTCGTCACCAGGCTCCGGACCATCAAGAACGTGGAGATCACCGTCCCCAACGGGACCGTGCTCTCCAGCCAGGTCATCAACTACACCACCCAGGCCGCCACCCGGGGGCTCATCCTCCACACCACCGTCACGATCGGCTACGACGTCCCCTGGCGTCAGGTGCACGAGCTGTTGATCAGCGCCGCCAAGGGCACCCAGAACATCCTGCCGGAGCCGGCGCCGTTCGTGCTGCAGACCAGCCTCGACGATTTCTACGTGAGCTACCAGCTCAACGCCTTTACCGACCAGCCCGGCATCATGGCCCGCACCTACTCCGAGCTGCACCAGCGGATCCAGGACGCCTTCAATCAGGGCGGCGTGGAAATCCTCTCACCCCACTACCGGGCGCTCCGGGACGGCAACATGGTCACGATCCCGGCGGAGAACCTGGCCAAGACCTATCAGGCCCCCGCCTTCCGCGTGGAACAGGTGGCCCCGCCCCGGACGGGCGCATGAATCGGCGATTGCGCACCGGCCTCGTCCTCGTCGGGCTGAGCTGCCTGGCCAGCCCGCTGGCGGCCCAGGACTCGCTGCTCACCCAGCTGGCGCAGCGCTTCAAGAGCAAGCCGCTCAGCCTCGGCGCCCTGCTGCAGGTGGTGGGCGACTACCAGAACGAGACCCGCAGCACCGGGGTCAACGGGTTCCGCATCGCCAACTTCCGGCTCAAGCTCTCGGGCGAGCTGGACGGTGGCTACGGCTACACCCTGCAGACCAACTTCGCCGCCGCCCCCGCGATCCTCGACGCCGAGCTGCATTACCGCGTGACCGACGCGCTGGTGCTGCAGGCGGGGCAGTTCAAGGCGCCCTTCAGCCGCGAGCTGCTCACCGGCGCCGGCGACCTCGACTTCATCGACCGCTCCCGCGTGGTCACCGCCCTGGCGCCTAACCGGCAGATGGGTGCCGAGATCCACGGCCGGCTCAGCGAGGGGCGGGTGGAATACGCGACGGGCGTGTTCAACGGCAACGGCATCGGCGCCCGCGCCAACGACGACGACCGGGTGATGGTCGCCGGCCGGCTGGGCTGGTGGCTCCTCGGCGCGGCGCCCGGCGCCACCACCCGGCTGGAGTTCGGCGGCAACCTGGCCTACTCGGAGGACGCCAACGTGAGCCTAGGGTCGCTCGGGACCGGCTTCGCGGGGAAGCGCACCGTCTGGGGGGCCGACCTGCGCTACACCAGCGGGCTGGCGCTGCTGGCGGTGGAGATCGTGGGCGCCCGGCTGGAGCCCACCGGCGGGGGCACCGCCAAGCCGTATGGCTGGCAGGTGACCGTCGGCTCCAAGCCCGGCGCCAAGGTTCAGCTGCTGGCCCGCTGGGACGCGATCCGTCCCGACGGCCTCGGCGGCGACAGCGACCTGCTGGTGCTCGGGTTTCGTGCCGCGCCCACCGGGGCCGTCCAGTTCCGCGTCAACCACATCATTGACCTCGACAATGCCGAACTGTCCCGGCACCGGTTCCAGGCGGGGGCCCAGCTCGGCTTCTGATCCGGATCGGAATTCGAAAGAACCATCGTGATACAGAACCTGGAAGGACAGCTCAAGCAGTGGCTGTACGATCCCAGCATTGGCCGCCTGGTGGCGACGATTGCCGGCCTGCTGGTGATCGTCGTGCTCATCCGGACTGCCCAGCGCACCCTCGCGGCGCGGATCAAGGACGGCGACACCCGCTACCGGGTCCGCAAGGCCTTGAGCTTTGCGGGCTATGTGCTGGCGTTCGTCTTCCTGGCGGCGCTCTTCAGCGACCGGCTGGGCGGGCTCACCGTGGCCTTCGGCGTGGCGGGCGCCGGCATCGCCTTCGCCCTGCAGGAGGTGATCGCCAGCATCGCCGGCTGGCTCGCGCTCACCTTCTCCAACTTCTACCACCCCGGAGACCGGGTGCAGCTGGGCGGCATCAAGGGGGACGTGATTGATATCGGCGTCCTCCGTACCACCCTCATGGAGCTGGGCCAGTGGGTGGACGGCGACCTCTACAACGGCCGGATCGTCCGGGTCGCCAACAGCTTCGTGTTCAAGGAGCCGGTCTTCAACTACTCCGGCGACTTCCCCTTCCTCTGGGACGAAATCAAGGTTCCGGTCCGCTTCGGGAGCGATCGGCAGGAGGCGCGCAATATCATCCAGCAGGCGGCGGCCCTGGCGGTGGCCTCCTACGCCGACACCGCGGCCGTCGCCTGGCAGGAGATGGTCAAGCGCTACCGGATCGAGGACGCCAGTGTCGCCCCCGCGATCTCCCTCATCGTCAACGACAACTGGATGGAGTTCACCCTCCGCTACGTCGTGGACTACCGCCGCCGCCGCACCACCAAGGACGCCCTGTTCAACCACATCATGGACCTGGTGGACGCCTCCGGCGGCAAGGTCCAGCTCGCCTCGGCCACCTTCGAGCTGGTGGCGGCACCACCGATTACAGTGGCGGGACCGACCGGGGGCGTGGCCCGCTCGTAAGGCCTGAGCCATGCGCGCTCTCACCGACTGGGGCACCTCGGTACTTGGCCTGAGCGCCCAGACCCAGCTCCGCCTGCTGGAGTCGCTGGCTGCCGTCGTCGTCCTGGTGCTCCTCCGCCGCCTGATTCTCCGGGCGATCCACCGCGGCGTCAGCGACCCCCGCGACCGCTACCGCTGGTCCACCGGCACCACCTACACCGCCGTCATTCTGGGCACGGTGCTCGCGGTCCGGATCTGGCTGGTGGACTTCTCCGGTTTCGCCACCTACCTCGGGCTGCTGTCCGCCGGCGTGGCGATCGCCCTCAAGGACCCGCTCACCAACCTCGCCGCCTGGCTCTTCATCCTCTGGCGCCGGCCGTTCGAGGTCGGGGACCGGGTGCAGATCGGCAGCCACGCCGGCGACGTCGTGGACATCCGGCTGTTCCAGTTCTGCCTCATGGAGGTCGGCAACTGGGTCCACGCCGACCAGACCACCGGGCGGCTGGTCTACGTGCCCAACGCCCTGCTGTTCAGCGCGCCACTCGCCAACTACACCCGCGGTTTCGAGTTCATCTGGACCGAACTCCCGGTGCTGGTGACCTTCGAGAGCGACTGGCGAAAGGCGCTTCACCTCCTCAAGGAGCTGGCCGCCCGCCACGGCGCCCGGTCGGCGGAGCAGGCCGGCACCGCCCTGGCCGCGGCCGCGCGACGCTACGCCCTGCCCCCGGGAGCCATCGACCCGGCGGTCTACGTCTCGGTGGAGGCCAGCGGGGTGCTGCTCACCATCCGCACCCCGTGCCGGCCGAGAGAGCGACGCGCGGTCACCGACGCGATATGGCAGGACATCCTGGTCGCCCTCGGGGAGTGCCCGGACGTGGACCTCGCCTACCCCACCACCCGCTTCTACGCCCACGACACCGAGGGGAAGCCGGGGATGCGGCCGCCCGCCCCCTGAAGCGAGGCGGCACCGGCTGCAGGCGGGCACGGAAAAGGGCGGGCGGTCCGCGATCGGACCGCCCGCCCATTCACTTCCGTTCCATCAACCGACCGTGTTACACGGTGAGGGTGCTGACCGCCAGGTCGTAGTTGGTGACCTGTGGCGTGCCCTCGATGATCGGGGAGAGCTTCTTCAGCACTTCCGGGTAGATCGTGGTGTTGTACTTGTCCACGCTCGGCTGATCCTGCCAGACGCTCAGGGCCGACACGTGCTGGCCGTTGACCATCGCCAGCTCGTGCTTGAAGCCGGGCTGCTTCTTCATGATGGGAAGCACGTCGTTGGTGAGCAGCTTGTTGAACTCGTCGGTCTTGCCGGGCTTGATCTGGAAGGAGACGTTGCGAATGCGGTTCATGGTGTGGTTCCGTTCTTCCTCGCGATAAGCTCCACCAGCGCCGGGCCGCGAGCGAGGCTGATCGCGGATGAACCGGGGGTGCACCGCACCGAAGCGCGCGGGACCACTCTGATGGAACGGATGGGGCACTGCGGACCAACCGGGGAGTGACACCCTGCAGTCAGTTGCATTGGTATCAAACTAATACGAAAGTCGTTGTCTGTCAAGGGGTTGGGCAATCTGGTGCGGGTGCCGGCGGCATGCTCGGGCGGCCGGATGTGGTGCCCCCGGAACGAGCGAAGCTCCGCGATCCATCGTCGCGGAGCCCAGAGGCCAGCGGGGGGCCGCTCGACGGGCTTCCCTACCGCGCACTGAACCACACCACTGCCGGCAGCCCCACGTAGAGGATCAGGTCCCGCACCAGGTAGAAGAGCACCACCGCCCCGATCAGCCGCCAGCGCTGCCGCCGCGGCAGCGTTCCGTCCCTGCGCGCCAACAAAATGCGGTGCACCGGCCCTGTGACTCGACTAGTGAGGGAGTAGCCCGGCATCTCTCACGAGGTCCCCGCAATCGGCCTCGGTGATATGTGATGAAACGTTCATTTGGACGCTCGCTTCGAGGCTTGGCAGGCGGTGTTTTCGGGGCCATCATTGAGCGATGAATCAGGCCAGCGCGTTACCTGCGATCATTCAGGGCGGCATGGGGATCGGCGTCTCCGGCTGGCGCCTCGCGCGCGCGGTCTCGCAATGCGGCCAGCTCGGTGTGGTCTCGGGGACCGCGCTCGATAGCGTGCTGGTGCGGCGACTGCAGGATGGGGACGAGGGGGGGCACCTGCGCCGGGCGATGGCGATGTTCCCGATGCCCGGAGTCGCCAGCGACGTCCTGCACCGGTATTTCCGCCCGGACGGGCTGCCGCCGGGCACCCCGTACAAGCTCCTGCCGATGTACCGCCAGCGCGTCAGCCGAGCCCGCGAGGAGCTCACCATGCTGGCCAACTTCGTCGAGGTCTACCTGGCCCGCGAAGGGCACGATGGCCCGGTGGGCATCAACCTGCTGACCAAGATCCAGCTCCCTACACTGGCTTCGCTGTACGGCGCGATGCTGGCAGGGGTGGACTGCGTCCTCATGGGCGCCGGGATTCCGCGCGAGATCCCTGCGGTGCTCGATGGGCTCGCGGAGCACCGGCCCGTCACGCTCCGCTTCGAGGTGGAGGGATTGCCGGTCGGCGCCACGGAACACCTGCGCCTGGACCCGGGCCAGCACTGGAGCCAGCTCCCGGCACCGCTCCAGCGGCCGCTCTTCCTGCCCATCATTGCAAGCAACTCGCTGGCCACCGTCCTGGCCCGGAAGGCCAGCGGCCGAGTCGATGGGTTCATCATCGAGGGACCGACCGCCGGCGGTCACAACGCTCCCCCCCGCGGCGACCCGCGCTTCAACGAGCGCGGCGAGCCGCTCTATGGCGAGCGGGACGTAGTGGACCTGGCCAAGGTCCGTGAACTCGGACTGCCCTTCTGGCTCGCCGGCGGCACCGGCCAGCCTGGCCGTCTGCGGGAGGCACTGGAGCAGGGCGCCACCGGTATCCAGGTCGGGACGCTGTTCGCCTACTGCGATGAGTCGGGCCTGCAGGACGATCTCAAGCGCTCGGTGCTGGAGTCCGTCTCCCGGGGTGAGGTGGAGGTCTTCACCGATCCGCAGGCCTCGCCGACCGGGTATCCGTTCAAGGTGGTGCATTGGGACGGCGACCCCAGCGCGACCACCCCTCCCCGTACGCGGGTCTGCGACCTGGGATATCTACGGGTGGCCTACGTCACGCCGGAGGGGAAGACCGTCTATCGCTGTGCCAGCGAGCCGGTGGATGCCTACCTGGGGAAGGGGGGCAAGCTGGAAGACACCACCGGACGCAGATGCCTCTGCAACGCCCTCCTCGCGAACATCGGCCACCCCCAGGCGCGGGCCGACGGACGGGTCGAGCCACCCCTGCTCACCAGTGGCGACGACCTGGTCTCGCTCACGACGTTCCTCGCGGGGCGGTCCAGCTATTCGGCGGCCGAGGTGGTCGCCTATCTCCTTTCGGGCGGGCCAGTGGCGGTTTCGGCAGGGGGCTGAGCGAAACGCCCGTTGCCCCTCACGCACGGGCGTGGGCCGGGAGAATGCCGTGGGACAGGCCACCAGCCAGCGGAGTGCCAAGTGCCGAATGTCCATGTCCTCATCCGGCCGCCCCGTGATGCCGCGCTCTGGACCATCGCGCGGGGGTCGGCGCTGGCCGCCGTCCCGCTCCTCCTCCTCTGGCTGCTGATCGAGCCAACCACCGCGCTCAAGGCCCTCTGGTACGTCGCCATCCCGGTCCTCCCGGCGACCTTCTTCATCAGCACGGCGATCTGGCGGGGCATTTGCCCGCTGGCCACCCTGAATGAGCTGGGCAACCGGCTGGGTGGGCAGCGTGCACCCGGCCCCGCCACGCTCCTCGCGTTCAGTGTCGGAAGCCTGGTCCTGTTCCACCTGATGGTGCCGGCACGGCACTTCCTGTTCAACCAGAACGGGCCGGTCCTGGCAGGAACGGTGGTGGCGGTGGGTGGGCTCGCCGTGGTGCTCGGTGCCCTGTTCACCGTCCGCTCGGCGTTCTGCAACGCGCTCTGTCCGGTACTCCCGGTCGAACTCCTGTATGGTCAGGCGCCGCTGTTGGGGATGAACCGCGGCCGGTGCACCACCTGTACCAGGTGCACACCCCGAGGGTGCCTCGACCTGGCACAACGCAAGGCGATCCCCCAGCTGCTGGGAACCTCCCGGCACACCGCACGCTGGCTCGCGACGCCGTACGGCGCGTTCTTCGCCTCGCTGCCGGGCTTCATCATCGGCTACAACCAGGTCCAGGACGGCCCCCTGAGCGGCGCAGCGCTGGTCTACGCCACGACGCTGGGCTGGTCCCTCGCCAGCCTGCTGGTAATTGCGGCGGCCGTGCTGGTACTCCGGCTTCACTCGCGGCTGGCGCTGCCGGTCGTCGCGGCCCTGGCGGGCGCGATCTACTACTGGTACGCCGGGCCCGCCGTCAGCAGTCAGCTGGCGGCGGGAGCGTGGCTCGGCCCGGGCATCAGGATCATGGGGATCGGGCTGGCCACATACTGGCTGGTCCGGACTTTGGCGAAGGCGGGGGCAGGACCGGCAGCGGCCGAAGAGATCGCGGGTTAGAGTTCGGCGACGGTCAGAACGCCACACTCCACGCGAAGGACCCCCGGTGTCGGACCACCCCTGAGGCCCGGCGGTCGAGATCGGTCGACTCCATGAACATCCTCGACGCCATCGGCAATACCTCGCTGGTGCAGCTCTGCAGGGTCGTGCCGCCGGGGTGCGCCGACATCTTCGTGAAGCTGGAGTGGGAGAACCCCACCGGCAACATGAAGGACCGGATGGCCCGGGCCGCCATCGCCAAGGCGGAGGCCGACGGCCGCCTGAAGCCGGGCGACACGGTGGTGGAGTACACCGGCGGCAGCACCGGCGCCTCCCTGGCCATGGTCTGCGCCGCCCGGGGCTACCGCATCAGGATCGTGAGCTCGGACGCCTTCAGCCCCGACAAGCTGAATCACATGGCCGCGCTGGGTGCCGAGCTGACCCTCGTCCCCAGCGAAGGGGGGCGGGCCACCCGGCAGCTCTTCCTCGACATGATCGCCGCGGCCCGTCGCTTGAGCGAGGAGCCCGACACCTTCTGGTTCGACCAGCTCAACAACCGGGACATCATCGCGGGGTATTACCCGCTGGGCGAGGAGATCTGGGCGCAGACCGAGGGGAAGGTCCGGAGTTTCGTGCACTGCGTCGGTTCGATGGGCTCGCTCCGCGGCGTGGCGACGATCCTCAAGCGCCACAACCCGCATGTCGGGATCGTCGCGGTGGAGCCCGCCGAGTCGGCGGTGCTGTCGGGCGGCCCGCCGGGGGCACACAACATCGAGGGCATCGGGATCGGCCGGACGCCACCGCTGTGGGAGCCGGCCCTTGTGGACGACATCCTGGCTGTGAGTACCGCAGACGCAGAAGCGATGGCCAGGCGTCTGGCGCGTGAGGAGGGGCTCTTTGCGGGCACATCAGCCGGCGCGAACGTCGTCGCCGCCATCCAGGTGGCCCAGCGGCTGGGCCCCGGCGCCACGGTGGTCACGCTGATGTGCGACTCCGGGCTCAAGTACCTGACTACGGATGTGTACCGCAAGCGCTAGCGGACCAGGGAGAGAGCGGGTCCGCCTCCGGCGCCCAGAGCGCCGCGAGGACCCGGCGACCGGCAGTTCAGCGCGGGGGTGACCGGCCCGGCCCCGGCAGTGCCGGGCGGGCCGGCACCAGCTCGGCGGTGAGCGCCGCGAGCCGGTCGGCCAGGCCGAGCAGTTCCTTCTCGCGGCGCCGGGCGGTGGAGGTGAAGACTTTGCGGGCCACCGCGTAGACGGCCGAGAACCAGATCGGGATCACCGCGACCAGCGCGATCGGCCCCAGACCGGCGGCCCCGAGGGTCACCCCGATCACCGCCCCGATCCCGCCGCCGCCCACGCCGCCGCCAATGCCGCCGAACACCGCGCCCACCAGTGGCGACAGGCTCTCCCGCAGACTGATCCTGGTCCGGCCGCCGCGCACCGAGACGGCCAGTTCGATGTTGCGAGAGGACTGACCGCCACCGCGCACCGTGGACCAGGCGAAGGAGCGGCCCAGCTGGCTCACCTGCCCGGGCTGCCCCAGCACCCGGCGGATCTCGTCCACCAGCACGGCGTACTCCACCTCGGGCAACTCCCCCTCGACCACGCGCTCCACCAGCAGCGTGGTGGGGCGGCCCACCCAGGGATTGGAAACGGGCGTCATGGCATCGGCGGGGGTACTGACGGTGGCCATCGAGCCGGCCGCCTGCCGCACCACCTCAGGGGCGATCCCGACCTCGGCGGCCAGCGCCTCGACCCCGCCGATGGTCATCGCGCCAGCGGTGGGGTTGCTGGCCTCCAGCTCCGAGGCGCGCCGGACGATCTCGTCGATCTCCTGGCTGCTGTAGCGCCGCCGCGGCGCGATCTCGGTGCCGAGCAGCTGCTCGATGAGCTCCGTCGGCGTGGGGGTCCGCTGATCGTGGCGGATGGCCATGCCCCGGACCAGGGCGGCCTCCACCCGCGCTCCGGCCTCTGTGAGCCGCCCCCGGTGCGCCGCCGAGGCCTCCAGGAACCGGCCGGCGCGCACCGCGTCCTCGGTGGGCCAGCGTCCGGCGATCTCTCCCACCAGCATCTCGTAGATCACCACCGCCAGGCTGTAGACGTCGGTCCGTTCGTCCAGGTCGGTGAGCCCGGCGGCCTGCTCCGGACTCATGTAGCCCGGCGTTCCGAGCGGGAAGCCGGTGCGTGTGAGGTTGGCGCCGCCGGCGGTACTCACCGCCTTGGCGATGCCGAAGTCGGCCACGATGGGATGGCCCTGGGAGAAGAGGATGTTCTCCGGCTTGATGTCGCGATGCATCACCCCCATGCGATGGGCGTAGGCGAGCGCGTCGGCGACCGGCGCCGCGATCGCGAGGGCCTCCGCCGCGGTGAGCCGCTTGTCCCGCTCCAGCCGCTGGCGGAGGGAGGCGCCCTCGATGTGGGGCATCACATAATAGAGGAAGCCGCCGGCTTCGCCGGAGTCGTGCACCGCGAGGATGTGGGGATGGGTGAGCCGGGCGGCGATCTGGATTTCCTTCAGGAACCGTTCGGCGCCGAGCGAGGCGGCGAGGTCCGGCCGCAGCACCTTGAGAGCAACCTCCCGCTGGTGCTTGGGATCGTGGGCCAGGTAGACGGTGGCCATCCCGCCGCGGCCGAGGACGCGGCGGAGCTGGTAGCGCTGGGCCAGCGCGGCCTGCAGGTCCGGAGGGATGTCGGTGGTCACGGGAAGGCAATATATGCGGTGATGGAGCCCCGGGACTCCCCCCGGTGTCTCGCGGTCAATGGAGGTCCCGGGTACATTCTCACCTTCCCCGTCCCGCCCGTGTCGTGGAGCGCCTCCCCCATGCCCCCTGCCCGCCTGGCCGCCGTCACCACGCTCGCCATGATCGCGTTCGCCGGCAACTCCCTGCTCTGCCGGGCGGCGTTGGCCCACACCGGCATCGATCCCGCCAGCTTCACCACCCTCCGGCTGATTTCCGGTGCCGTCACCCTGTGGCTGGTGGC
>CAYUYF010000048.1:0-22086 GCA_964449145.1 uncultured Gemmatimonadaceae bacterium
GGGTCCATCGGGGAAGGATCGGGCACGGTCATCCCGTGAAGGTCTCGAGGGTGGCGCGTCCCTCGCTAACCACCGCGTAGCGGCGGCCGTCGCACCACGGGCCTGGATTGACGTAGAGCCGGCCGGCGCCACTCTCCGCCACGGCCGGACGATGAGTGTGCCCCATGACCACGAGCCCGAGGGTCGGATCTTCCGCCAGCCGGGCCAGCGCCCATGCCCGCTGTCGGGCCGCCGCGCGGTCCAGGACCGCCGGATCCCGGGTGGAATCGCCCAGCACCCCGCTCAGGTGATCCACCATCCAGAAGCCGAGATCGGGGTGGATGGCCCGAAACAGGGCGACCGTGCCCGGGCTGGAGATGATCCGCCGAAGGACGCCGGCCGACCAGTGCGACTCGCTGATTCCGTCGCCGTGGCGCACCAGCGCGGGCACCCCGCCCAGGCGGAACCGTGCCTCGGTCGGTTGGAATTCGATGCGAAGGTCGCCCCAGAAGTCGTCGGCCCAGCGATCGTGATTCCCGCCCACAATGATGATCGGCACCTTCCGCCGGAGCTCGGCCAGGGCGCTGACCACCCGGAGGCCTGCACGGGGGATTGCGCGGCGGTAGGTGAACCAGAATTCGAAGAGATCGCCGGTGACGACAAGGCCGTCCCCGAAACCGGGAACGGCCTCGAGAAACGCAAGCAGTGACTCTTCACTGGCGTCGGCACCCCGACCGAGGTGCGCATCACCAACCAGTACCAGGCGGTGGCAGTCCACGGGCAGGAAGATAGGCGGATAGATGGGCAGGGGAAGCACGCGGGGCGCGCACGCCAGACCGCCCGCTGGCTTGCTCGACCCGCCCCGGTCCGCCACCTTCCCGGGGGGTGCGCCGCCCCCGACTGACCATTCCCGTTCCCTCTCGTCTCCAGCGCCTGTGCACTCACCTGCCGCCGAATCCGTCACCACCGTCCGAGTCAACTACTCTGAGACCGACCAGATGGGCGTGGTCTATCACGCCCGGCACGTGGTGTGGCTCGATATCGCGCGCACCGAGCATCTCAGGTCCCTCGGGTACAGCTACCGGGAGCTGGAAGCCCAGGGCGTCCGCCTCGTAGTGACCGACCTCCAGGTCCGGTACCGCCAGGCCGCCCGCTACGACGACGTCGTGCGGATCCGTACCCGGGTCCGGGAAGTCGCCAGCCGGCGGGTCATCTTCAGCTACCGGCTGGAGGACGAGTCCACCGGTATTCTCATCGCCGACGCGGAGACCACACTGCTCTGCCTGGATCATCAGCATCGACTGGCCCGGCTCCCCGCCAGCATCGTCGAGGTGCTCGGAGGCACGGGCCCTGGAGGGCGCCCATGAAGCGCACCTTACACCTGTTCCTCCTGCTGGCGCTGCCACTGCCACTGGCCGCGCAGGCCGGGGGTGGTGCCGGAGTCCTGGCGGAGGTGCTGGCCGCCGAGGATGCCCGCCGCTACGACGAGGCCCTGCTGCGGCGGGCCCTCGGAGAACGGGATACGCTGGTCCGGCAGGCGGTGGTCCGGTCCCTGGGGCGGCTGCAGGATCCGCGGGGACTCGATCTGCTGCGGGATCTCCTGAACGAGCCCGACACCACCATTCAGGCCGATGCCATCTTCTCGGTGGGACTGATCGGCGACACGGCGGGAGTTTCACTCCTGGTCCGGCTGGTCCGCGACCAACGAACCCTCACCCAGACCGCCTGGCTCGAGTTGGTGACCGCCATGGCCCGCCTGGGCGGGGCCGAGGCGGTGCGGTTCATCGGCGATGTGCTGGCCGAGGCGGACCGTAACCCCGCGCTGGCCGAGCGCGGTGCGCTGGAGAGCTGGCGACTGGGACAACGGGCTCCGGTCTCGGCGCTGCTCCCGCTGCTGGGAGACAGCCGTGAGGGGATGCGGTACGCCGCCGCCTACTCGCTGGCCAGACTCCGGGCCCCGGCCGCCGCCCCGCGGTTTCTCGAGGGCCTGCGCGATCCTTCGACCCTGGTCCGGAGCACCGCGGCTCGCGCCCTGACCCGGACGTACGCGGACTCCGCGCGCCTCAGCCACGACCAGGTGGCGGACCTGCTGCTGCGCGCCATCGGTGATCCCGATCCCGGCGTGCGCATCCAGGCCTTGCGGTCGCTCGCCACCCTGCGGCTGCCTCGGACCGCCGGCCGGGTGCTGGTCCTGCTGGAGGACCCGGTGCCGAACGTGCAGGTTCAGGCAGCACAGGCCCTGGGAGAAATCGGTGGGGAGGAGACCGGCGCGGCCCTGCAGCGGCTGGCCACCGGCGACAAGGGAGCCTGGGCCAGACGGGTCGAGGCACTGGAGAGCCTTGCCCGGGTAGATACCGCGCGTTTCGTGGCGGTCGTCGGTCGCTGGAGCGTGAGCGGCGACTGGCGCGAGCGGGCTGCCGCCAGCCGGGGCTGGGCGCGCGTCCGCCCCGGCGCACCGGCGGCCCTGACGGACGACGATCCCCGGGTCGTGGCCGCCGCGCTCGAAGCATGGGGCAGGGTCGTGGACGGTCCCGACCCGGAACTGCTGCGGACCGCGGCGCTTCACCTGAATCACCGGGACCTTGCCGTCCGGGCCACCGCCGCGGATCTGTTGGCTCGTTCCGGGAATCCGGCGGACATTCCCCGGCTCGTCGCCGCCGTGCGGCTGGCGGACCGCGATTCCTCCGCCGATGCGGCAATCGCGGCGCTGCAGGCCATCGCCACCATCGCCGGGGCCAACCCGGCGCAGGCCGAGCACCTCGAGCGTGACGCACTGGCCAGCCTTCCCCGCCCGCGCGATCCCGTCATCCGCCGTTGGGGCCGGGACAACTGGCCCGCAGCGCTGGACGCGTGGGGCGACCCGTGGCCGATCAGTACCGGGCGTACCCTGGAGGACTACCGCAGCGTGGCCCAGACCCTGATCCTGGGGACGCCGGCGGAGCGCACACCGATTGTCCGGATGGATGTGGACCAGCTGGGGGTGGTGGAGCTGCGGCTGTTCGGGCCGGTGGCGCCGCTGACGGTGGCGAACTTCCTCCGCCTGGTGGACCGGCGCTACTTCGACGGCCTCCGGTTTCACCGGGTGGTGCCTAACTTCGTCGTCCAGGCCGGCGACCCCCGCGGCGACGGCTGGGGCGGGCCCGGCGGCGCCATCCGCGACGAGTTCAACCGCCAGCGGTACGAAGCCAATGTGGTCGGCATGGCGCTTTCCGGCCCGGACAGCGGTGGCAGTCAGTGGTTCATCACCCTGAGCCCGCAGCCGCACCTCGACGGCGGCTACACGGTCTTCGGCGAAGTCGCCACCGGCAAGCAGGTCGTGGCCCGCATCACCCAGGGCGACCTCATCCGGTCGATCCGGCGCTGATGCGACTCCCCCGACCGTCCCCGCTCGCCCTGCTCACCCTTCTGGCGCTCCTGGCCGGGAGGGCCACGCCGGCGTCCGCCCAGTTCTACTACCTCAGCCAGAACAAGATCCAGTATCGCAAACTGGACTGGCAGGTGCTCAAGGGCCCGCGCGTGGACGTGTACTACTACCCCGCGGAGGCCGACCTCGCCCCGGTGGCCCTGGCCTACGCCGAAGAGAGCTACGACGTGCTGGCCCTCAAGTTCGGCCACGTCGTCACGACCCGGATTCCGCTGATCATCTATGCCTCCCACGCGGATTTCGAGCAGACCAACATCCTGCCGTTCACGCCGCCCGAGGGCCTGCTTGGCGTGACCGACTTCCTCAAGCGCCGGGTCACGCTCCCGTTTCGCGGCAATCTGGCGGAGTTCCGTCACACGCTGCGGCACGAAATGGTGCATGTCTTCCAGCTGAGCCTGCTGTCCGATCGCTTCGAACGCTCGCCCCAGGCGGCGGGCGTCCCGCTGCCGCTCTGGTTTACCGAGGGACTCGCCGAGCTGTGGTCGGGCGGGGAGGACGCGCGGGACGAGATGATCATGCGCGACCTGGTCATCTCCGGCCGCCTCCCGGCGCTGGAGCAGCTGGCCTGGGTCACCAGCGGGATCGTGTACCCCCTCGGCGGGCGCATTCACCGCTGGCTGTCGGAGCAGTACGGCGACTGGCGAGTGGCACAACTGTATCGCGAATTGTGGCGCTACCTGAGTTTCGAGGACGCGGTGGCGGCGGTGTATGGCCGTACGCTGGCGGACCTGAACCAGGAGTTCCAGGTGGCCATGCGGCGCCACTACTACCCCGTGGTGGACCACTACACCGCGCTGCCCGCCTTAGGGTCGCAACTGGCCACTGCGGCGATCAAGCCCAGCTACGCCGAAGGCGACTCGGGCGTGGCCGAGGTAGTCTATGCCGCCGCCAGCAACGGCTACATCGCCATTCAGGCCAGGCCGCTGGACGGCGGCAAGCCGCGCAACCTCCTGACCGCCGGGCGGAGCGCGGCCTTCGAGAACTTCCACGCCTTCGAGTCCCGGATTGACGCCTCTCGGCCCGGCCTGCTGCTGTTCGGTTCCCGGTACCGGGACCGCGATGCGCTCATCGTCTTCGACCGCGGGCGGGGGCAAGTGGTCGGCCGGTACCAGTTCTCCAGTCTGGTCTCGGTGCTCTCCCCCGTCTGGGCTCCCGACGGCGAGTCGGTGATCTTCAGCGGCCTGGCCGAAAGCGGCATCTCGAATCTCTACCGGGTCCGGCTGCCGGGCGGATCGCTGGAGCCCCTCACGGACGACGTTTATCAGGATGTGGACCCCAGCGTGAGCCCGGACGGCCGACAACTCGTCTTTGCCTCCGACCGGACCGCCAACGGCCTCGACGATGCCGTCAATCTCTTCATCCTGGTCCTGGCCACGGGAGAGATCCGCCAGCTCACCTATGGCGCGTGGGTGGACGAGACTCCACGCTGGATCGCGCCGAACCGGATCCTGTTCAGCTCCTCGCGGGACGGCGTGCTCAACGCGTTTTCCGTGGACACCCTCGGGAACGGACGGCGGGAGACCTCCGCCTGGACGGGAGCCTTCGATGCGGCGCCGGTCCCCGGCCGCGAGGCGATCCTGGTAGGCGGATTCAACGACCTGCAGCTGGGGATCTATCTCTACCCGACCGATTCCGCAGCGCAGCGAGAGACCTTTGAAGCCACCCAGCCGCCCGCGCACAGTGAGTGGGCGTGGCCGAGCGGCGAGTTCGGCGCGGTGGCGCAGGCCACCAGCAGGCCGTACCGGCGGAAATACGCCCTGGATTTCGCCGCCGGGGGCTTTGCCTATGCCCCCCGGCTGGGGACGGGGCAGGGCGCCACATTTCTCATCAGCGACCTGCTCAGCGACAACCTGCTGTACGTGAACATCTCCACCTACCAGGGGCGGGGGTTCACCAGCCTGTTCAACAACATCAGCGCCCAGGGCATCTACCTGAACCAGACCCGCCGGCTCAATTGGGGCATCGGCGCCTATCGATTCAAGGGCAATCAGTATGAGGGGGACTACTCGGTGGCGTACACCGAGAATACCACGGGCGCCTTTGGACTGGTCCGGTATCCCCTCTCCCGCTTCGCCAGCGTCGAGGGGCGCGCGGTCCTCGAGCACTCCGATCGGGTCGACCTCACCCTGCCGGTCGCGTCTCCCCGCCGGAAGGGCTGGATCGCCTCACAATACTTCACCTACACCCACAACAGTACGCTCTGGCTGCCGAGCGGCCCCATCGATGGACACCTGCTCTCGGTGACGGCCGGCATCGGCAGCGACTTCAGCAACGCCCGGTTCGACAGCTATACCACCGTCATGGACGCCCGGAAGTACCTCCGACTGGCGGGACGGACCGCCTTCGCCGTGCGGGCCTTCGGCTTCTACAGCGGCGGCGACCGGCCCGAGCGGGCGAATATCGGGGGGACACTCGGCCTGCGTGGCTACCCCAACTACGGGTATGTCATCGGCTCCCGCGCCTGGATGCTCAACGGCGAGCTGCGCTTTCCCCTGCTCAATTACCTTACCCTCGGCACCCCCGCCGGCGGGGTGACCTTCCCCGATATCCAGGGCGCCTTTTTCGTGGATGCGGGCCGGGCGTGGCTGTTCGACAACGTCGACCGGGCCGTGCTCGGCAGCTATGGGATCAGCTTCCGTTGGCCATTGTTTCAGGGGTTGGTGCTGCGGCTCGACTGGGGTCGTCGCTTCAGCGACAACGACTTCCGTGGGTACGGGCTGCAGCCAGACCAGCGCAAGCGCAGCTTCCTCCACTTTTTCTTTGGATATAACTACTGATGCTGCAATGGTTTCGGCTTGACCATCGTCTCGGCCTTGCCTATCTTGCCCTCGGACTGGCGGGGTGCCATGGTGCACCGCCGCCGCTGCTCCCATCCGGGCTCACCCTGCAAGAGCCAGAGACGGTCAGGGCCTGGGTCGCCGCGACCGAACCGGACGGGAGCGCCCGGCACCGCTTCCGGTGGCTCTATCAGGATGAGAAGTCGAGCAAAGGCGGGCGCGGCAGCGTCCACCTCGCGGGACCGGACACGATGCGGTTCGATTTCGCCGGGTCCCTTGGGCTCGGCAAGGGAGCGGCCCTGATTGTGGGAGACTCCTCCCGTTGGGTCGTGCCCGAGCGGTCGGTGGAGGAGCTGGTGCCGAGTATTCCGCTGCTGTGGGCCATGTTCGGCGTGGCCCGGGACCCCTCACCCGGATCCGGACTCGCCGGGCTGGTGCAGGCAGATCGCACCGCCTGGCGCTACTCGGCGGGGAGTGACACAGTCGAGTATCTTCGAGTGGTGGGAGAGACCGTCACCCTGCAGGCGGAAATGCGCCGCGCGGGCAAGGTGATCGGACGGAGCCGGATGACGGCCCGCCCTGACGGGACCCCACTTGCAGCCCGGCTGCTGGTGCCGTCGGTACCGGCCAAACTGGAGATCACGTTCTACGAGACGACTCGCCGCGCCTCTTTTCCGCCTGATACCTGGCGGCCTGCCGAGCCTTAGCCTTCTCGGTCTGGCCGGCTGCCTGTATGGGTTCGCCGGCGGCGGCCTGCCACCCGAGATCAAGACCGTGGCCATCCTGCCCTTCGACAACCTCACCCCCGAGCCGATCCTGGCTCAGGAAGTCTCCGATTCCGTCCGGGCCGCGGTGCAGGGACGGCTGGGACTGAGGCAGGCGGGCGAGGCCAGCGCCGACGCAGTGGTGCGTGGCTCAATCACCCGGTACGAGCCGGATGTGGTGGTCGCCTTCGCCGGGACGGGCAACAGCCAGGTGACGGTGGACAAGCGGCTGGTCCAGGTCACCGTCTCGGTGGAGATCGTCAGCAAGGACGGCAAGACGATCTGGCAGCGTAGCGGCATGATGCTCGAGGGAGACTACGAACCCGCTTCGGAGACCGAAGCGCGGGGGCGGGGGAGGGCACTCAGCAAGCTGGTAACCAATATCGTGGATGGAGCGCAGTCACAATGGTGACGTCCCGCCTGCGGTCCCGGAAGGGAACGAGCGCCACCGGCTGCCTGGTCTCACTCCTGATACTGGTCGCCGGCGTGTATTACGGCATCCACCTGGGCGAGCCCTGGGTCCGATACTACCGCCTGCTGGATGAGATGCGCGGCTCCGCCCGGCTGGCGCCGACCCTGAGCGACGGCGTGATCCGCCGCCGGCTGGAGGCCAAGGTGGAGGAGCTGAACCTCCCCCCCGAAGCCCGCAAGTTTCAGATCACCCGTTCCGGCAACCCCCGCCGGATCATCATTACCACGGAGTACAGCGAGACCGTGACCGTGCCGCTTCTTACCCAGACCTTTCACTACACCCCGCGGGCTGAAGAGCCGCTGTGAGGCCAGGTCGTTCCCGCCCGGTGCCGCGGCCCTGGCACCTGCTCGCCCTCGCCCTGGTCTGCCCGCCCTTCCTGTATGCCGCCGGCGGGGATGCTGCCTTCGCCGACCTCCTGCTCATCGTCGCGGCCATGCTGGCGGCCGGCAAGCTGCTCGGTGAAGGGGCCGAGCGGCTGGGCTATCCGTCCGTTCTGGGAGAACTGCTCGCCGGGCTGCTCATCGGCCCCAGCCTCCTTGGTATCGTGCCCGCTCCCGGGACTCCCTCCGCCGATACCATCCGGGTCCTGGCAGAGCTGGGTGTGATCCTGCTGCTGTTCGAGGTCGGCCTCGAAACCGAGCTCAAGGAGATGTTCAAGGTCGGTCCGGCGGCGCTGGCCGTGGCGCTGGTGGGCCTCACGGTGCCGTTTGCCCTGGGGTACGGCTACTGGGTCAGCCTGCCGCATCCCGCCATGGGCGACGGGGCGGAACTCGGGACGGTCGCCATCTTCATTGGCGCCACCCTGACCGCGACCTCCGTCGGCATCACCGCCCGGGTGCTGACGGACCTCGGCCAGATGGAAACGCCGGAGGCGCGCATCATCCTCGGCGCCGCCGTGATCGACGACGTGATCGGCCTGGTAATCCTGAGCGTCGTGTCGGGCCTCGCGGCCGGTGGCAGCGTCAGCGCGTTTGGGGTGGCCAACACCCTCATCGTGGCCGTGAGTTTCCTGGTCGTGGCGGTGCTGGTGGGGAACAAACTGATGCCCCGGGTCGCCGACCGGGTCACCCGCATGCGGGTGCGCGGCATCGTCGTCGCATTTTCGCTGGCCTTTGCCCTGACCCTGGCCGCGCTCGCGGCGAAGGTGGGCTCCGCGCTGATCATCGGGGCGTTTGCCGCCGGGCTCATCCTTCGCAGCACCCGCCACGCCCATACCGTGGAGGAGCAGGTGCGCCCGGTGGCAGCGGTCCTGGCGCCGATCTTCTTTGTGAGCGTCGGCGCCGCGGCGGACATCCGGCTGCTCGATCCTCGCCAGCCCGGGGCTGGCAGCCTTTTGCTCATCGCCGCCGTGCTCACCATCCTGGCCGTGGGCGGCAAGATGGTCGCGGGCTGGGCCGCCCCATGGCTCCCGATCCATCGGGCTACCGTCGGAGCGGGCATGGTCCCGCGGGGCGAGGTGGGCCTGATCTTCGCTGATGTGGGCCGCAGCGCCGGGCTGCTGAGCGCCGCCACCTTCAACGCCGTGCTGATCATGGTCATGGCCACGACGTTTCTGGGGCCGCTGCTGCTCAAGCTGGTCATCCCCCGGCCAAAGGAGTCGGGATGACGGGCGGTACCGCGACCAAGATCCGCAGCCTGGAAGCGGCGGCGGCCTGGCGCGGGGCTGAGCCCGGCCTGATTGTCTTCACCAACGGGGTCTTCGACCTCGTCCACCCCGGTCACATCGCGCTGCTCGAGGCGGCCCGCCAGGCGGGGGACGCACTCGTCGTCGGCATCAACAGCGATGCCTCGGCCCGCCGCCTGGCGAAGGGACCCGGCCGGCCGGTGGTCCCGGAGCTGGCGCGGGCCCGGGTCATCGCCGCGCTCGAAGCGGTGGACTGCGTGGTCATTTTCGAGGGGGACACGCCGATCGACCTGATCCGGCTGCTCGAACCGGATGTCCTGGTGAAGGGTGGCGACTACACCCGGGCCACCACCGTCGGCGCCGACTTCGTTGAGGCCCGGGGCGGACACCTGCATCACGTCGAGCTCGAACCCGGCTTCAGTACCACCGCCATCGTGGAGCGCCTCCGTGCCCCGTCCTGACAACCGAAGCAACGACCAGCTCCGCCCCCTGGTGCTCGAGCGCGGGATCAACCCGTATGCCGAGGGCTCCTGCCTGATCCGGATGGGGGGGACGCTGGTGCACTGCGCCGCCTCGGTGGAGAAGGGCGCGCCACCCTGGAAGAAGGGCTCCGGAGAAGGGTGGGTCACCGCGGAGTACGCCATGCTCCCGCGGGCCACCTCCGAGCGGACCGACCGCGAGCGCCGCGGGCCCGGCGGACGGACCCAGGAGATTCAGCGGCTCATCGGCCGTTCGCTCCGAGCCGCCATGACCACGATGGCCTTCGGGGAATGGACCATCAAGGTGGACTGTGACGTCCTGCAGGCCGACGGTGGCACCCGCACCGCCAGCATCACCGGCGGATGTGTCGCCCTCGCCGACGCGTGCGCCTGGCTGGCCGAGCGGGCCGGAGTGCCGAATCCGTTCGGCCAGCTGGTCGCCGCGGTCTCTGTCGGCATCGTTGAGGGCGAGCCCCGGCTCGACCTGGCCTACCTCGAAGACCGCGACGCCGGCGTGGACGCCAACATCGTGATGGTCCACCCCGACCGCTTCGTCGAGGTGCAGGGCACCGGCGAGCACGGCACCTTTGCCCGGCCGGAGCTGGACCGGATCATCTCCCTGGCCGAGCGCGGCATCGCCGAGCTGTTCCGGGCGCAGAAGGCCACCCTCGCGGGATGAAGCTGCTCTTCGCCACCCGGAGCGCCGGCAAGCAGCGGGAGGTCAGGCGGGTCCTCGAGGCCGCCGGGCACGAGGTCCTTTTCCCTGATGAGGCCGGCATCCCGGAGTCGGCAAGCGAGGAGACCCTCGAGACCGCCGACAGCTTCGAAGCCAACGCCCGCCTCAAGGCGGAGTTCTTCATCCGCAAGAGCGGGCTCCCCACCATCGCCGATGATTCCGGACTCGAGGTCCTCTCCCTCGGCGGGGCGCCCGGAGTGCGTTCCAAGCGCTGGGCCGGGGTCAGCGGCGATGCGGCCACCGTCGATGCCGCCAACAACGCCGAGCTGCAGCGCCGGTTGCGTGGGGCGCCGGAGGCCAGGCGCCGGGCCCGGTACCGGTGTGTGCTGGTCCTGCTGAAGACCCCCGCGGCGATTCCGGCCGTCTTTGAGGGGACCAGCGGCGGGATCATCCTCGACGCCCCGCGTGGAGCGGGCGGGTTCGGATACGATCCGTATTTCCTGAGCGACGAGCTGGGCCGGACCTTTGCCGAGGTGTCCGGTGCGGAAAAGGATGCCGTCAGCCACCGGGGACGTGCGCTCGAAAAGCTGATCGCGGCGCTCGCCGGGAGTTGAGTCACAGACCCGGGAGGGCGAGGTGAGGTATCCACCGATGTGCACCCTGGCCCTGGCGGCGCTGGCAGCCTGTGGAGGCGGCAACGACACCTCCACGCTCGCCGGGTTCGGCCCGGGCACGCCACCGGCAGAAATGCGGCGCGGCGCTGCGCTGTTTGGCAGCTACTGCGCATCCTGTCATGGAGCGTTCGGCACCGGCCAGGGGCTGGGACCGCCGCTGCTGGACTCCCTGTACCTGTCACCGCAGTTCGATGACGCTGCGATGGCCGGGGCCATCACCTCGGGTGCCCGCCAGAAGCACTGGAACTACGGGGCCATGCCCGCAGTGGCCCGGGCCGGACCGGCAGAGGTCCCGGAAATCATCGGCTACCTCCGATGGGTACAGCAACGCTGGCTGGAAACGGCGGCCCGGCTGCCGGGAGGCACATGAACCGATCTGAACCGATCCTGCGCGCACGGATGGCCATCGCGCTCCTGAGTCTCGTTGCCGGGATCTCCGCGGTGTACCTCCACCTTTACAAGGTCGGGCTGGCCGGGGTTCTCACCTGCAGTACCGGCGGGTGCGACCGCGCCATGTTCAGCCGCTGGGGATGGTTTCTCGGCGTGGACGTGGCCCTGGTCGGGATCATCGGGTACAGCCTGCTGCTCGGTACCGCCATTCTGGGACTCCAGCCGCGATGGCAGGCCCGCCGGTTCCCGGCCCTCAGCCTCCTCTTCCTGGCGGCGCTGGGATTCACCTTTACGCTCCGGCTCAAGTACGGCGAGTTCGTGGTCCTGAAGACCTTCTGCCCCTGGTGCGCTATTTCCGCGGTCTGCATCACGGCAATCATGGTCCTGGCGGTGCTCCAGTGGAGGTGGCACCGGACGGCACCGCCGCCTCCGCGGAACGACACCGCCTCGATGAGTTACGACTTTCTCCGGCCCAGAACCGGCGGCCCGACCGGGACCGGACTGCCGCCGGCGAATCCGGAATAGCCGCCGTCCGACGGAACCAGTTGGCGGGCGGGAGGGCGGCCGCTAAGTTCCGGTCCCCACGGGGTGTGGCGCAGTCCGGTAGCGCGCCTGCTTTGGGAGCAGGAGGTCCCGGGTTCGAATCCCGGCGCCCCGATTCGTCATCGTCTAATGCAGAGTCTTCTTCACACTCGCCGATCCCGCGAGATCGGTCCTGCCGAGCCGCACGGGACCGAAACCCACACGGCTCCCGCCCGTAAAGTCGCCGTCCATGGGCTCTGAGATCCTCACGTACCTACGTCTCGGCATGCACCATATCGCCGACTTGCGCGGGTACGATCACATCCTGTTCGTGGCGGCACTGACCGTCGCCTACCGGCCCAGCGACTGGCACCGCCTGCTCTGGCTGGTGACGGCCTTCACGCTGGGACACTCGATCACCCTGGCGCTCGCCACCCTGAACCTGGTGCGGGTCAATCCCCAGCTGGTGGAGACCGCCATCGCCGGGACGATCGTCGCCACCAGCCTGATGGCCATCGTCTTCGCCGCCCGCACCCCTGCCGGCGAGGCGATGCCGGTGGCCGATCATGGCCAGCGACTCCGCTACGGGCTCGCCGCGGGATTCGGCCTGATCCACGGACTGGGCTTCTCCAGCTTCCTGAGGAGCCTGCTGGGCGGCGAGGAGTCCATCGTGGTCCCGCTGCTCTCTTTCAATGTCGGCCTCGAGGCGGGACAGCTCCTGATCGTGGCCGGCGTCCTCCTGCTCGGCGCCCTGGTGGAGCGGGTGTTCCGCCTGAACCGACGCGACTGGGTGCTGGTCGCGTCGGGCGCCATCGCCGCGGTCGGCACCACCATGATCGCCGAACGCCTGGCCGGCTGACGCCGGCCCTGTCCCTTGTGAGACGCCGTACCGACTTCCTCCATCGAGAGTGCATGATGTCCAGATTATCTCGTACCGCCTTCACCTTCCTCGCCCTCGGGCTCGTCATCGCCACGCCCGCGTGGGCGCAGCAGTGGCTCAACGCCGAGCCCAACCCGAAGACCAACGGGTCCAGCTTCCGGGCCATCGACGAACTGCCGGACCCCAACGAGTTCCGCAACGCCTCCGGCGGGCCGGGTTCCAAATACTGGCAGCAGCAGGTGGACTACGTGATTCGGGCCACGCTGGACACCGTGGCGCACCAGGTGACCGGCTCCGAGCGGGTGACCTATCACAACAACTCGCCGGACCGGCTGGACTACCTCTGGTTCCAGCTGGACCAGAACATCGACGACCCGTCGGTGAGCCGTACCATCGCCATTTCACCGGCGCTGCCCAAGCAGCTCTCTCCCCAGGCAAGGCGCTTTCTCGATCCGGAGCCGTTCGACGGCGGGCACAAGATCACCCGGGTGCAGCTGGTCACCGGCCGGGCCCGGCAGGAACGGCGCACCGACGCCGCCTATGTGATCAACGGCACCGTCATGAAGGTGCAGCTGGCCGCTCCGCTCCTGCCGGGGCAGCGGGTCGTGGTGGACATCGACTGGCACTTCCTGGTGCCGGAAGGCGGGCGCAACGGCCGAGGCCAGCGGGAGCTGGTCACGGACGGCTGGCTCTATGAAGTGGCACAGTGGTTCCCCCGGGCCTCGGTGTATGACGACGTCAGCGGCTGGCAGACCGATCAATTCCTGGGGCAGGGAGAGTTCTACCTCGAATTCGGCAGCTATGATGTGGAGCTGACGGTTCCCCGCAATCACATCGTGCAGGCCACCGGCACCCTGCTCAATCCGCTGGAGGTCATGACCCCGCTGCAGCGTCGCCGCCTCGCCGAGGCCCTCACCTCGGAGACGCCGCGATTCATCCTCACCAAGGACGAGGTCATGACCCCGGGCAGCCGCCCCGCCGGCACCGGCCCGCTCACCTGGAAGTTCAAGGCCGACAGCGTGCGCGACTTCGCCTGGGTCTCCTCCAAGACGTTCGTGTGGGACGCGGCCGGCTTCCGTTATCGCCCGGGCGGCCGGGTCATCGAAATGCACTCGCTCTACCCCCGGGACGCGATGCCGCTGTGGGACAGCGTCTCCACCCGGGCCATAGCCCAGACCATGAAGACCTACGGCCGCATGGCCTTCGAGTACCCGTATCCCAAGGCCGTCAACGTGCACGGTCCGGTGTTCGGGATGGAGTATCCGATGATCGCCTTCTGCGGGGCGCGGCCGGCGCCGGACGGGAGCTACTCGGCGGGCCTGGCCCGGGCCCTGATCTCGGTGACCATCCACGAGGTGGGGCACAACTGGTTCCCGATGATTGTGGCGTCAGATGAACGGAAGTGGACCTGGATGGACGAGGGGCTCAACAGCTTCCTGCAGTACTACGCGGAGAAGGACTGGGATCCGGCGTATCCCTCGCAGCGTGGGCCCGCCCGCAACATCGTCAACTACATGAAGGACGCCGACCAGACGCCGATCATGACCGAGTCGGACGTGATCCACCGGCAGTTCGGCAACAACGGCTACGGCAAGCCCGCCGCCGGCCTGGTGATGCTGCGGGAGCAGATCATCGGCCCCAAGCTGTTCGATCAGGCCTTTGGTGAGTATTCCCGCCGCTGGGCCTTCAAGCACCCGCAGCCGGCCGATTTCTTCCGCTCGCTCGACGATGGCGCGGGCGAGCTGCTCAACTGGTTCTGGCGCGGCTGGTTCTACACCACCTACGCCAACGACCAGGCGGTGACCACGGTGGAGGAGCAGAGCGCCCAGGAGCTGGTCGGCAACACCAACCGCGGCCGCTATTACTACCGGATCACCACCGAGAACCTCGGCGGCCTGCTGATGCCGATCCAGATGGATGTGACGTTTGATGATGGCAGCACCTCGCGTATCTCCATCCCGGTGGATGCCTGGCGTCGCAGCGAGAAGAGCTTCACGCACGGACTCTTCTCGGACCGGCAGGTGGTCAAGGTGGTGCTCGACCCCGACGAAGTCTTTGCCGACGTCAACCGGGAGAACAACACCTGGACCAAGGCGCCGCCGGCCGCCTCGTGAGGCTGGCGCTCCTGGCCCTGCTGCTGGCCGGCGCCACGCCGGCGGGGCGGGGAGCCCCGGTCGCAGGACCGACCGGCCCGTCGGCAAGCCTCGGCGCGGCTCATGACGTGCATATCTCCCACACCCGGATGGTGATCGAAGGCCTGACGATCGCCTGCCGGGTGCGGGTCTTTCACGACGATCTTCGGGCGGCCCTGCGGGCCGCGGCGGGGGACTCCTCCCTGGAGGTCACCGCGGAGGACCGGGCCGCGGCGGCGTTCGAGCGGTACTTCCGCTCCCACGTCAAGCTGGAAAGTGACGGGCAGCCCATCCGCCTGACGGTGACCGACTCGGGCGTGGAACGGGACCCCTCGGCGCAGCAGGTGGTCTGGTATGTGCTGGAGGGGGAGGTCGAGCGGCCGGTTGGCCGGCTGGTGCTGCAGCAGGGGTTGTTCTTCGAGCTCTTCCGGGACCAGCAGAATATTCTGCAGCTGCTGCGGATGCCCGGGGAGGAACGCCACACGCTCTACTTCTCCGCCCAGGATCCGCGGGACCAGGTCCTGACGTTCTAAGCCCCAGGGAGAAGTCGGCACCTGCCTTCATCCGCTCGGCGCACGCGCCGAGCTCCCGTGGGGCCCAGCAGGGCCTGCCCGGGGAATCTCCCCTCGACGAGACCTAGCGACTACCCACCCAGCCGGGAGGCTCGTACCGGTCCGGATCGAACAGCCCCGACGGCAGGGGCATCCCGTGCCGGACGTCGTGGTATTCCTCCCGGGTCACCGTCTCACCATCCACATTGAACAGCACCTCCACGGCGATCCAGCCGCCGCCGAGCTCCTGGTATCGATTGAACAGCGTCTCCACCATCTTGCCGGATCCGTCGGATGTGGGCTCCAGCATGCGCACGAAGAGCAGGCGGTCCTTTTCGATCCAGAACTGTTTGCTGGTGCTGTCCCCCGCGAGGGCCCCCACCACGATCGCCGGCTTGCCCTGCCAGATGGCCTCGTGGGACCTGCCGAGATCGAACCCCAGCGCCTGGAGCTTCCCGATCGTCTTCTCGGGCGGATCGAAGTACACATCGAACCCCAGCACCATGAGCGGATGCACGAGGGCGCGGCTGCCGGCCAGCTTTCCCTGGCGGAAGCGATAGAGCGAGTCGTTCCGGAACAGGATCGTGTTGCCGCTGTCCACCGGCGCGATATCAATGCGCAGCTGCCCCGGGAACTGGAGCGCCTCGTGCCAGGTCTCGGTGCGCGGCGCCGGTTGGGTGAGCACCGTCGTCTGCACGAAGGTGAGTGTCGAGTACCACCGACCGGCGTAGCGCGCGTGCATCGCCCGCACCACGTCCGCACCGTTGCCGGGCTGCCCCGGCGAGGACACGGCCAGCAGGAACAGGGCAGGGACCCAGGGACCCCAGGGCAACATCGGATCTCCGTCGGGAAGAGGGGAGCGGAGCCGCACCCGCGGCCCCGCCGTCTACGCCGGCTGGCCGGGGGCGGTTTCGATGGGCTCAGGAAATCCTGAGAATGTGCCCTACCGACGGGCGGCCGGCCTGGTCCAGCAGGAAGAGCAGGTACCACCCGGGCGGCAGGTGGTTGGGATTGCTGGGGATCTGCACCGCGAGCCCGCCCGGTGTGCCGCCGAAGGTCAGTTTCATGAACCGGTTGTCCTGGCTGAAGGTGTGGGTGACCGCCGCCAGGCGGGTAATCGACACCTTGCTGATACTCGCAGAATCAGGAGTCACGACCGTGATGGCTTGCCCCCACGTCGCCGAGGCCGGCGCCGCGGTGATGGCCGGCCGGGGCGCCAGGCTGCCATCCGACTCGAACAGGTAGGGCGGAGAGAAGATCTCCGCGTTCTGATGGTTGGCCACCGGCTCTCCCATGGGATCATCGGTGCCCCCACCCACCCACACTCTCCCGTCGGGGAGCAGGACCGAAACGGAGTGGTACAATCGACTGACCGCGTGGGGGGCCAGAACTGACCAGGTATTCCCCACCGGGTCCCACCGCTCCGGAGTCAGCACGGCCCCCGCGACGTTGTTGAACCCTGCCGCGCTGCTCCCGCCCACCACCAGGACCTGTCCATCGGGGAGCACCGTCGCGGTCGCCTGCCGGCGGGCGAAGTTCATGTCGGCGATCCGACCCCACTGCTTCCCCGGGCTCATGATATTGAGGCGTTCTCCGGTCTTCACCGGGACCGATCCCCCTCCCACCATCAGGATCTTCCCCAGCTCGAACATCACGGAAGTCCCCTGATTACGCAGCGGCATGCTGCTCAAGGGACCGCTGGCCCAGGCCCCTTTCCCGGTCGTTGTCAGGTACTTGGAGTCCTGATTGGGACCGGCATGGAACACCCTTCCATCCGGCGCCAGGTAGGCCCACGGGTAGTAGTAAATGGCGCGGCGCGCCCCCTTGAGTTGCCGCAGCGTACCATTGGTCCAGACCTCGGGAATCGGATTATCGATTCCGCGGCCGTCGAGACCGGCGAGCACCGCCACGTTGCCGCTGGCCAGGGTCACGTTGGTGGGGTACCAGCGGCCCTCGTACATCGTGCCGGCAGGGGCCCAGCTGTTGGTCGCGGGGTCGAAGGTCTGGACGTCCCGCTTGCCCGGGCCCCCCGGCTTGTGCCCTCCGGTCACCAGCAGCCGGCCATCGGGGAGGAGGCTGTGCCCCGAGCAGAACACATTCACGAGCGTGCTGGGCGCCAGCATGAACGATTGATCCGCGGGGTCCCAGATGGCCGCATCCTGATGGGTGGAGTCATCCTGGTTGGCATCACCCCAGGCCAGGAGCCGGCCATCCGGCAACAGCTGGGCATGAACCGACGCAACCGGCCAGGGGATGATCGGGGACCACTCGCCGACCGTCGCCGAGGCGGGAGATGCGGCCCGCACGGCGGGGATCGCCGTAACGCTCTCCTCGCGGTCACCACAGGCGGTGATGAGGCACAGTCCTGCGAGCAGGATGGGTGAGGAGGGCCGCATGGGGTCTCGCAGGAGGAAGTTGGATATCCCAAATTGGGCTCGACTCGACCGACTCCGCAATGACCGCAAACGATTCCGCGAGTGGGCGTCGGGATTCGGACGCGGGGGCGCCGGGCGCCGCGGTTGGGCGGCGGTGCCGACGGCCGAGCCCGGCCGAGCCGGCCCGGCCCACAGTACCCCCACTGAGCCTCCCCGGCTAGAATTCCTGCGCGACCCGCCACCGGGGCGGGCCCCTAAGCGCCCGTAGCTCAGTTGGATAGAGCAACAGCCTTCTAAGCTGTGGGTCGCAGGTTCGATTCCTGCCGGGCGCGCTCGGTCTCACTGCATACAGCCTCTCCGATGGCATTCCGACGTCCCAACCCCGAAGCGCTCCGCACCCTGCTCGCGCTCGCCCTGCCCGTCATCGTCGTCCAGGTCGGGTTGATGTTCATGGGCGTGGTGGACACGATCATGGTCGGCCACCTCTCCGCCGAGGCGCTCGCCGCGGTGGCGCTGGGCAACGTGTACTTCTTCGGCGCGGCGATCTTCGGCATGGGCACCCTCATGGCGCTCGATCCGGTGATCGCGCACGCCGTCGGGGCGGGGGACCAGGAGGGCGTCGCCCGGGGTGTCCAGCGCGGCATCGTCCTGGGCGGACTGCTCTGCATCCCGACGGCGCTGCTGCTTCTGCCCGCGCCCTGGGTGTTCGCGGCGCTCCGCCAGCCATCGGAGGTGGTCCCGATCGCCGGCGCCTACGCGCAGGTCTCGATTCCGGGGACCATCGGCATCTTCGCATTCACGGTGCTCCGGCAGAGCCTGCAGGCGATGGGCCGGGTGCGGCCTATCGTGCTGGCCATCATCGCCGCCAACGTGGCCAACGCCCTGCTCAACTGGATGCTGATCTTCGGGCATTGGGGCGCGCCGGCGATGGGCGCGGTGGGCGCGGCCTGGGCCACGACCTTCTGCCGCCTGCTCATGGCGGGGCTGCTGCTCTGGTTTGCCTGGCCGCTCCTGCGGGAACACATCCGGCCGCTCCGGCGGGAGGCACTGGAGCTCGCCCCGCTCGGACGGATGCTGCTCCTCGGTGCGCCGATCGGCGCGCAGCATCAGCTGGAGTATGGCGTCTTCGCCATCGTGGGCCTGCTGATGGGCGTGATGGGGACGATGGAGGTGGCGGGGCACCAGGTGGCGCTCAACCTGGCGTCCATCACCTTCATGGTCCCACTCGGCCTCTCCGCCGCCGCGGCGGTGGTGGTAGGGCACGCGGTGGGCCGGGGCGACCGCGTCGGCGCCGCGGAGGCCTCCCGTGCCGCGCTGTTCGTGGCGGTGGGGTTCATGGGCACCACCGCCGCCGCGTTTCTCCTCCTGCCGGGCCCGCTGGCGCGGCTCTACACCTCGGTTCCCGAGGTGATCGCCGTCGCGGTGGTCCTGATCCCGCTGGCCGGGGTCTTCCAGGTCTTTGACGGGATCCAGGTGACTTCCATCGGCCTGCTGCGCGGCCTGGGAGACACTCGCACCCCGATGATCACCGGGATACTCGGCTTCTGGGTCCTGGGACTGCCGGTCAGCCTGCTGCTTGCGTTCCGGATGGGATATGGACCCGCAGGCCTCTGGTGGGGGCTGGTGCTCGGGCTGGTGGCGGTGGCGATCTTCCTGCTGTACCGGCTCAGGGTGAAGCTCCGGGCGCCGCACCGGCGGGTGACGCTGGACTTCCCGGTGCCGGTGGAGCCGGGGCGGGGCTGAGCCCTCCCTCCGAACGCTGGCGGCGCTACGGCCGGACCGGCCTCACCACGCCCCTTCGGCGCGTGCCGCCACGGCGCCGAGCAGGCCCTCGAGGGCGCCACGGGCCCGGCGCACCGCGAAGCGGTAGATCCCCCGGAACCCCTTGATGCCGAGGGCGGCCCCGCCCAGGCCGCCCGCCAGGGCGGCGACCGGCGCCACGCCGGTGGCGAGTCCGAGCGCCCCTGCCACCGCCAGCCCGACCGCCCCGAAGGCCCCGCCGCCGATCGCGCCCCCCAGGACCGCCGCCACCGTCCCGACCGAGAGGCCGGCGTTGTGCGCCGTCACGGCGCTGTGCACCGTCAGCTCGCAGGCCGGGGACGGACCCGGGATGACTCGCAGCGACACCAGCAGATGCTTGAGGCCGACCTCGTTGGTCTCGTAGGCGAAGCCCCGTTCGAACGGCGTCTTCATGCCCGGCATGTCGAAGAGCAGCAGCCCGCCGTCCGCGGGGTCTCCCTGCCGGTCCCGCAGCGCCAGGCGATACGGCTCGCCCGGCAGCACCGCCTGCATGGCGGCCAGGACGTCGGCCGTCCCGGCGCCGATCACCCGGCGGGCGACGATCAGGTCGGGCGGGTGTCCCAGCAGCTTGAAGGCCAGGGCGTGGCCCCGGCCGGCGTGGGGGAGCACCTGCCAGGCGCGGAGGTCGGCGAGCGCGGCGTCAACAAAGCTGTCATCAATGCCGGCTTCCCGGGCCCGGGAACGGACGCGGGCGAGCGGGTATCCGCCGGCGCCCTGGTCCTCGACGGTGCCGGCCAGCTCCGGCGGGGCGGGGGCCCCGGCGGTCCCGGTGGCCTCCGACTGCAGCTGGGCCGACAGCCGCCACACGCGGGCGGCATCGGCTCCGCTCAGGAAGACCTGTTCACCCTCCATGTTGACCACACCGGCGCTCCCTTCCAGTTGACGTTCGGCTCCGCGTCGGACCTCCGGACTGAGGCCTCCCCAGCGAACCTACCCATGAAAGCGGGCAGCCGTCTACCGGCGAGGGCGTTCTAATTTGGGTGAGGCGAGTACCGGATCGAGGACGATGGCGCCGACTCCAGCCTGACGCTCTGGCATTCGAGTGCGATGGCGGCGGACTTGAGCGGGGCGCTGGAGGACTTGAGCGACCCGCTCACGGACTTGAGGGACCCGCTGGCGGACTCCAGCGACCCACTCGGGCATTTCAGGGACCCGCTCCAGGGCTCGAGCCACCCACTCGCGCATTCGAGGGACCCGCTCGCCCGCTTGAGCGACTGGCAGGCGCGGTCCAGGGACCCGTCGAGCGACTTGAGAGACCGGCGCGGGTGCTCCGGGGACCCTCCGAGCCGAGCCGGATGCGAGGAGCGGCGCTCGAGGAACGGTGGGAGCTGCTCCAGACACCGTGCGAGGTGTGCCGGAAACGCTGTGAGGCGCTCCAGCTGCCTCCCGAGCCGCGCTGGCGGTCCGTTCGGCCGCATCCCCCTCCGTCTGGATCCTCTCCGGATCCCCCGCGACTCCCCCGGCCACCCCGGCCCGGGGCCCCGGTCCTGACACCGGCTCGGGAGGCGCCCACTGTCTCCGATCGGAGCGACCGTGTCCCGGATTGAGGACGATGACGCGGGTCCTCCCTGGCAGGAGTTTGCCAGCGGCGCCCGTTGCTACCGTGCGGCGGGATCACGACTTGCGCAGTGTCAGGCGGGGCGACGGTGTGCGCTGGCATGCCCGATGCGTACCGGCAACCCCGTCCCGCAGTCTGGCGGATGCTGCTCGGGACCTGGATGGCTGGGTCGGGCGTGCCGGTGGCGGGGCGCCCGACCGTGGATCCGCCGGCATCTCACGAGGGGGTAGTATGACAACCGCGGTGCGTTTGGTTCTGCTGATGGCGATTCGGGTCTACGAATTCGTCATCGCCTTCCCGGAGGCCAATCCGGGGTACAGTCAGGCGGTCACGTTGCTGAAGGACCGGCTCGATCGTGCCGAGTTACTGGCGGCGCTGGAACGGAGCGGGCGGGTGGCGAGCCGGGTGGCGAAGGACCAGCGGAAGGCGCTGGTGGCGGCGCTTCGGGCCACGCCGCTCCGGCTGCTGGCGGAGGTGGCGCGGGCGGCGTTCAAGGACCAGCCGGAGGTGATGCGGCGGTTCCGGGTGCCGTCGAGCGGGATGGGGAAGACCACCTTCATCACGGCGGTGCGGGCCACGCTGGTGGAGGCGGAGGCGGCGCGGGAGCTGCTCCTGCAGCACGGCCTGCCGGAGACGCTGCTGGCCGAGGTGGCAGAGGCGGTGGATCGGTATGACGGGCTGATCACGGCGGCGAATGCCGGGCTGCGTGAGCATGTGGGGGCGCACGCGGACCTGGAGGCGGTGGCGCAGGAGATCCTGGGGATCGTCCGCCACCTGGACGCGCTGAACCGTTACCGGTTCCGCGACAACCCGGAACAGCTGGCGGCCTGGAAGAGTGCGCGGAACGTGGCCTGGGCCCGGCCGAAGGGGGAGGAGGAGGAGGCGCCGGTTCCGGTGGCAGTCCAAGCACCGGCTCCGGTGGCTGGTCCGGCGCCTGGTCCGGCGCCTGGTCCGGCGCCGATGGTGCAGTGAAGGGCAGGGCAGGGCACCCGACGCCGGCGTCGCTCCT
>CAYUYF010000049.1:0-2335 GCA_964449145.1 uncultured Gemmatimonadaceae bacterium
TGGCGGTGGGCGTAATCCAGCGCCCCGGCCACCTCGCCAGCGATCCGCACCGCGTCGCCGACCGGCAGCTGCTTCTCCCGGGTCAGCCGGTCGCGCAGCGACTCGCCCTCGATGAAGGGCATCACGTAGTACAGGAAGGATTCCGAGAGACGGTCCGACGGCCCGACGGCCTGTCGGTCGGTGACCCCACTGTCGAACAGCGGCAGGATGTGCGGATGCTGCAGGTTGGCCGTGGTCCGGATCTCCACCAGGAATCGCTCGGCGCCGATGACGGCGGCGAGTTCGGGGCGGAGCACCTTGAGGGCGACTCGGCGGTCGTGGCGAAGGTCGTGGGCCAGGTAGACCGTGGCCATGCCGCCCTGGCCCAGTTCCCGTTCGAGGCGATAGCGGTCGGCGAGGGCGGCGACGAGCTGCGGAGGGGGTGTAGTCACGGGTGGGGAAGATGCACCCTGCCGGGCTGCCGCGCGAGGGCGGCGATCGCAGTACCGAGTCGCCTACCCGCCCAGCCGCCCCAGCAGCTCCTTCGCAAAGCGGATCTCGTCCTCATTCACCAGGTGTCCCATGCCGGGGTAGATCCGGGCAGTGACCTCGGCCTGCATCCGGCGGAACACCGCCTCGCTTTCCCGCACCCGCGAGGCCGGGACGTGGGCATCCTGGTCGCTGCAGCCGAAGAAGACCGGTGTGGCACGGAAGTCTCCAGCCTCGGGCCACGTTGTCTCTGGGGGGCCGATGAGCCCGCCCGAGAAGGCGATCACCCCGCCATAGCGCATTGGTCGGCGGTGTGCCGCCGTCGCGGCCAGGCAGGCGCCCTGTGAAAACCCCAGCAGCACGATCCGCTCGGCGGGGATCCCGGCGCCGATCACTTCATCCATCAGCCCGTGGATCACGGAGATGCCGGAGCCGAGCCCCGGCTCATTCTGCGACGTGGGCGCCATGAAGCTTTGCGGGTACCAGGTGCCACCCTGGGCCGCCGGGGCCAGGTAGGCCGCGTCGGGGTGATCAATAGACGGCGCCAGGTCCATGATGTTTCGGGGCCCGGCCCCGCGGCCGTGGATCAGGATCACCGCCAGGTGGGCTTCGGCCAGCGGCACGCCGGCGCGGAGCACCATCTGGCTGGCGTGCGGTGGGAGTGGGGTCGTCATGGGGGAGTTACCCTCGGCAGGCCGGCCTCGATGGCGGCCCGGTTCGGCTCCTCCCACGGCGGCAGCTTGAGCGCGGTGCCGAGTTTGCCGACGGGTTCGTCGGCGGTGAAGCCGGGCGGCACGGTGGCCACTTCGAACAGCACCCCGTTGGGTTCGCGGAAGTAGATGGAACGGAAGTACTGGCGGTCCATGACCTCGGTCACGGGCACGTCGCGGCGGATCAGCTCCCGGCGGAGTTCGAGCTGCTGTTCGGAATCGTTCACGGCAAAGGCCACATGGTGCACCGTGCCCATGCCGTTGACGGCCTGGGGAGCATCGCCGGCACCGACCACCTCGATGAGGCGCCCCGGCAACTCGCCGTTGACGGCCAGCCGGGTGGCCTCGGCGGTCTCGCCCACGATGGCGGTGTCCATGAGCTCCCGCACAAAGGCGATCGTCCTGGCCGGTTCCCGCACCAGGAGGGTGACGCCATGGATCCCCCGGATGGCGTTCATGGCGTCGATGTCCGCGCGGCGCCAGGGCTCCCGCCCGTCGGTCTGGTTCTCCACCAGCCGGATGGTGAGTCCCGAGGGATCGCCGAAACGGAGCGCCGCTTCGCCGAAGGGAGTCGGCTCATCGCTCGCCGTGATGCCCGCTGCGGCCAGCCGGGCCCGCCAGAACCCGAGCGAACCGCCGGGCACGGAGAAGGAGGTAACGGTGATCTGGCCCGCGCCGTGGGTCCCCACCCGGACGCCCATCTCCTGGTAGGGGAAGGTCGTCATGATCGTGCCGGGGGCGCCGGCCTCGTTGCCGTAGTAGAAGTGGTAGACGTGGTGGTTGTCGAAATTGACCGTCTGCTTGACCAGCCGCTGGCCCAGCAGTGCGGCGTAGAAGTCGAGGTCTGCCTGGGCTTCGCCGACGGTAGCGGTGACGTGGTGCAGGCCGCGAATCGGCTTGTCCATCTGGGGCCTTTCCATAGGTGCGGGTGACGCCGGCGCGCCCCGCGGGCAGGGTGACGGGCCGGGGTGCCCTGGAAACCTACGCAGGCAGGGGGTGCCGTCCAGTCGCTGAGGCGGACGCGACGGGGCCGGCGTCAGCCAATGGGGCCAGCGGGATTTTTCAGCCGTCGGCTACCGCGGCTCGCCGCCGCCCCGCAGCCGGGCCACCAGCGCCGGCAGGTTCTGGATGATCATGATCCGGGTCCCGGGACTGCG
>CAYUYF010000049.1:2435-20647 GCA_964449145.1 uncultured Gemmatimonadaceae bacterium
CCAGTACCCGGTGTAGCCGAGCGCCGCCGATGCCAGCAGCGATTCGGCCGGCTCGGCCCGGCCCGGCCGGTGCGGTAGATGCCCAGCACCCCGGACTTGAAGGAGTTGTAGGTCAGAAACTGCCCGTCCGGCGTCCAGGTGGCGTCGTGGCCGTCGCGGTCGAATGTGGCGCGCGTCAGGGTCCGTTCGCCCAGATTCAGCACTCGGACATCCCGCCCGTCGGCGTCGGTCAGGTCAACGGACAGCCGGTGGCCGTCGGGCGAGAACACCCCCCCGCGCCGAGTTCCCGCTCGATGCGATACCGGTCGGACAGGGCGGCGGAAAGCTGCAGGGCGATGGGCATGAGTAGAGGTAACCCACTCTATCGAGGGGTGCAGTCTAGAGTTGGGCTTCCCCAATCACCAATCCTCCAATCGCCTAATCGCCTAATCTCCCAATCTCCCAATCCCCTCACCCGTGCCACAGGCTCAGCACGATTTCCGAGGCGATCAGCAGGATCACGATCCACTCCAGGGCCACCATCCGGACCCCGGATGCGCGGTCCGACAGCTTCTGGTAGATGCTCTCGATTGTGGTGAGCTTCCGGGTGATCGAGGCGTCCAGCTCCCCCAGGTGGAACCGGGCGGCGGCCAGCCGGTAGATGCGGGTCAGATACTCCTCCCCGAAGACCTTGAGTGCGTTGGACACCCGTTCCAGCATCACCGCACTCTCCAGCTGCAGCTCCGCCACCTTGTGAAGGTCCGCCGACGCGGAGGACGGGAGCAGCAGCCGGATCCCCTGGGACCGCCCCAGGAGCTGGTAGGAGCGCTCCATGGCGGTGTCGAGCTGCAGGTCCAGCCAGCGCATCTCCAGCAGCTGCACGTTGGCGAACTCCAGCACCGCCCGCACGTCGTCGGGGTCGGGGTCCAGCACAAAGGCCGCGTCCCAATCGATGATGGTCACGTCGGCCGGGCCGAAAGCGATCCGCACCTCGGTGGCGTTCTGCACCTCCTCCGGCGAAAGGCCTCCCGCCGCCGGCCGGAGGATCCGGGCGATCTGGTCGGCGTGGGCCACGCAGTATTCCGCCGCCGTCCCCGCGCCCGGGTTCTCCCGCATCCCGATGAGGGTGTAGTCCTCCATGAAGTCCGCCACCCGCGGACGCTGCACCGCTCCCCCGACGGACTTGAGCAGCGCCTCGACCCGGCCCTGGGCGTCCTGCCGAAGCAGTTCCGTGGCCCGAAGCGCGATGCTGGCCTCCAGCAGCTCGGCGAGGTCGTTGGACACCGGGAGCCGATAGGTCACCGTGGCGGCGCCGAAGTCGTACAGCACCAGCTCCACCTGGGGATCGGTGGTCCAGCGGTGAATGGCGAGTGAGGCGCGCTCCTGGGAGATCCTGAGCGGGGCGGGGCGATAGTGGAAAAAGGTGGTGGAGCGGCCCCGGTGCCGGAAGGTCTGGCGCTCGGAGCCGGGGCCCAGCAGCCGCTCGACCTGGTCGAGGTCGATGCCCTGCGCCACCTCGAACACGAACATCGGGTGAATCTCGGCCATGCCGCACCACGCTTTCATTGGATTTCCCGCCAGCGAATCTACCGGCGCGCGGACAATGCGCGATAGCTCGTCCCGCTGGCGCCGGCACGCCCGCGTCCCAGGTGTCCTGCTGCCGGCCGGCCGGCGAGCGGTGGGCCGGAGCCACTGGCCCGGGCCCCCGCTAGCCAAACGGCCCCGTCCTCGCTATCAGTAGAGCTCCCTCACCCCACCCAATCCCATGTCCATTGGCACCAAATTCCTCGAGCAGGTCAACCAGAGCTTCGACCGGGCCGCGGCCTTCACCAACCACGACCCGAGCCTCCTGGTGAACCTCCGGGTGTGCCGGAACGTCTACTACACCTCGTTCCCCATCAAGAAAGATGACGGCAGCATCGAGGTCATCCATGCCTGGCGGGCGGAGCACAGCCATCACAAGCTCCCCTGCAAGGGCGGCATCCGCTACGCCCCCGACGTGGACGCGGACGAGGTGCAGGCCCTGGCCTCCCTGATGACATGGAAGTGCGCCCTGGTGGACGTCCCCTTCGGGGGTGCCAAGGGCGGGGTCCGCATCGCACCCAAGAAGTACTCCGCCGGGGAGCTGGAGCGCATCACCCGGCGCTACATCTTCGAGCTGGTCAAGAAGAACTTCATCGGTCCCGGCCTCGACGTCCCCGCGCCCGACATGGGCACCGGCCCAAGAGAAATGGCCTGGATCGCCGACACCTACTCCGCCCTCAAGAACGGCGAACTCGACGCGCTGGGCTGCGTCACCGGCAAGCCGGTGAGCGGCGGCGGCATCCGCGGCCGCACCGAGGCCACCGGCCGAGGCGTCTTCTTCACGGTCCGTGAGGCCTGCCGCAGCGCCGAGGACATGAAGAAGCTCGGCCTGGGTACGGGGCTCAAGGGAAAGCGGGTGGTGGTGCAGGGCCTGGGCAACGTCGGCTACCACGCCGCCAAGTTCTTCCATGAGGGCGGGGCGGTGCTGGTGGGGCTGGTAGAGCGGGAGGGCGCCATTGCCAGCGAGAAGGGACTCGACATCGAGGCGGTCATGACCCACCGCCGGGAGACCGGCTCGATGATGGGCTTCCCCGGGGCCAAGGACCTGGCCAACGGGCCCGCCGGTCTCGAACTCGATTGCGACATCCTGGTTCCGGCGGCGCTCGAACGCCAGCTCACCGGCGACAACGCACCGCGGATCAAGGCCAAGATCATCGCCGAGGGCGCCAACGGCCCCACGACACCGGAGGCGGATGAGGTCTTCGCGCGGAATGGCGTCATGGTCATTCCCGACGCACTGATCAACGCCGGCGGCGTCACGGTGAGCTACTTCGAGTGGGTCAAGAACCTCGGCCATGTCCGCTTCGGGCGGATGCAGAAGCGCTTCGAGCAGGGCGCCTCAGAGCGGCTCCTCGACGCGGTGGCGGGACTGACCGGCAAGCGCCTGCCGCCCGCCGAGGCGGAACAGATCGCCCGGGGCCCGGATGAAGAGGACCTGGTCAACAGCGGGCTGGAGGAGACGATGATCTATGCCTACCAGGCCGTCCGGAATGAATGGGTGCAGCGCAAGGGCAAGGTCGACATGCGCACCGCGGCGATGATCGTAGCGATCGACAAGGTGGCGCTGAGCTACGAGCAGGGCGGGATCTTTCCGTAAGGCGATTGGGCGATTGGGCGATTGGGCGATTGGGGTGAGTGGCGGAGGGGTGCAGCCGCGCGAGAATGCGGCTGCACCCCGATGCCCGAATGAGATGGGGGCCCGCGCCCCCTGCACGCTCGCGTCGGATACCCGGCCGCAAGGGATTGGTGAGATCGCTGAGCGGCGTGGGTATCCTCCTCGCTGCGGGCGGGGTGCGTGGCGCCCCACCCATCTGACGGCTTGCCTATCCCGCCACACTCCAGCGATCCAGCTCCTTCAGTCGCTCCTCCCAGAACTTCTTCGCGCGGGTCGCAGACGCCTTGTCGGCGAACGCGCCCTGCTGCAGCTGTAGCTGGGCCTTCCCCCGCCCCTTGGGCCAGAAGTTGACCTCCACTCGGGTCCCGTCGGGCCAGCCGAGCCGGAGCGACTTGTCTTTCGTGGCCGTACGGACGGTGGGGGTCACATCCGGCATCCATTGGCCACGCAGCCGGCTGTCCCGGAAGGCACGGTAGAGCCGGGACACCGGCAGCTGGAAGGTCTTGCTCTTGCTGGCCTCGAACCCGCCGTCCCGACGCTGCCCGATCGCGCGCAGCCCCTTGATGCGCTCGTAGCCCACCGTCACCGTCTGGCTCCACCAGCTGGTGAGTTTGTACGACTTCTGCACGTGCGCCGCGATTTCGCGGTGCGACCACGTCGAGGCGCCGGCCCGGTCCAGGGCGTAGACCCAGCGCGACCAATCGCAGCCGGTCTTGGCCTTGACCGCGTAGTCGCTCATGCCGGCGAGACGGGCGAGGTCGGCGGGCGCGGGTGAGGCCGCGGCGGGGGGCGCCGTGACAGGCGAGGGAGTCGGCTTGCGGGAGAGGAGTTGACGGCGGGCCGCGGTGTAGGCCTCGCCGGTCTTCTGCATGCGGGCGCGGATCAGGCGCTTGAAGTCTTTTTGGACAGGCATCGGAGGAATCCTCTGGTCAGGCCACAGGCAGACGCCCCCCAGCGGCGACGCCCACGGCGACGCAAAGGATTCGATGGAACCACGATCCGGGAGTATGCCCCCCTTTGCCTCGACGAGGACCCGCGCTGGGGGAGGGTCACCGAGGTGGGGCGTGGACCGCCGCCCGTGCTCCTACGATGCGGCCAGGGCCGGATTCTGGCAAGACCCCGGGCCTCGGCTCAGCGGTTAAGCCACCAGAACCCGGCATTCAGCGCCGTCGCGAAGGTCACCCACGCGGCGTAGGGCGCGAGCAGCCAGCCCGCCGCGGTGGAGATCGGTGCGAACCGGAGCATCGTCCACACGATCAGGGCCAGCAGGAGCAGGATTTCGATCAATGCGAGGCCCGGCCTGTGCAGCCCGAAGAACAGCCAGGACCAGGCGAGGTTGAGCCCGAGCTGGAGGAGGTAGAGGGCCAGCGCGGTCCGCACCTCGGGCCGGTCGGCGCCGGCGCGCCATACCAGCCAGCTCGAAACGCCCATCATCAGGTAGAGCGCCGTCCATACCGGCCCGAAGACCCAGTCTGGCGGGGCGAACGACGGTCTGGTGAGGGTGGGGTACCAGGTGCGCACGCCCCCCATCGTCGCCAGCGAGCCGAGTCCTCCGACCACTAGCGGCAGGAACAGCGCGGTCAGGAAACTGAGGACCTTGGTCACCGGCGGCCACCGGCCCGCACCGGCCCGTTGCCGGCCCCCGTTCGCTCCAGCGCGATGGCGATCTCCTCCAGGTCGGCAAGGGAAAGTGTCAGGGTCGCGGCGCCGAGCCAGCCGTCTACCTGCGCCGGGGAACGGGCGCCCACGATCGCACCCGACACCCCGGGCCACGAAAGCGTCCACGCGACCGCCACCGACGCCACCGTCGTCCCGTGTCGGGTGGCGATCGGGACGAGCGCGTCGCGGAGCGCGATGTTCCGCTCCAGGTTCGGTGACTGGTATTCCCTGGTGCCGCGGCGCCAGTCGTTGGGCGCCAGCCGGGCCACCCGGGCATGGCCGAAGCTGTCGGTGAGGATCCCCGCCTGCATCGGGCTGTAGACGATGACCCCGGTGCCGTGGGCGGCGCACCACGGCAGGAGCGTCTCAGCGGCCTTCCGCCGGATCAATGAGAACGGCGGCTGCAGTGTATCCACCTGGCGGATCCCCTGGCACCGCTCCAGCAGGGGGACGTCGAAGTTGGAGACGCCGATCGCGCGGACCTTGCCGGCCTCCACCAGCCGCACCATCTCCGCCCACGAATCCTCGATCGCGGTGCCGCTCTGGTCGGGCCAGTGGAACTGGTACAGGTCGATGCGCTCCACTCCCAGCCGGCGGAGCGACGCCTCACACTCGTTCCGGATCGAGGCGGGGGCCAGGGTGCGGGCCGGCTCCGCCATGCGGTTCTCCTCGTCCCAGACCATCCCGCCCTTGGTAAACACCAGCGGCCGCTCGGCGGGCCGGAGCTGCGTAAGCAGCCGGCCGACGACTTCCTCGGAATGCCCGAGGCCGTAGACGGCGGCGGTGTCGATCCAGTTGATGCCGCGCTCGAGGGCGTGGCGCATCGCCGCGATCGAGTCCGCGTCATCCTGCGGCCCCCAGCCGAAGGCCCAGTCCCCACCGCCAATGGCCCAGGCGCCGAAGCCCACGGAGGTGATGGCCAGGCCGCTCGTGCCGAGCGGGCGAGTGGGGAGGGACGAGTCCTGGGTTGTCATCGAGGTGACCTGGAACTGGTGACCTTCTCCACGATGTACGGAATTCCCACTCCAGCCGCGTAGGCCACAATATCATAGGGGTCGTAGGTGCCGCGGAAGAAACCGTGTGGCCACCAGATCTGACTGATCTCGGTCAGGGCGCTGCCAGCGAAGATCACCAGCGCGGCCCGCTCCGGGGTAGCGCCGAACACCTGCCCGAACCTGCTGGGTCCTCTGGCACCGTGGAGTCCGCGGATGCCGAGATACAGCCAGGCGGGACAGGTGAGGTCGGCGGCGTAGTTGGAAAGAAAGCCGGCGCGGATCCGGTACATGCTGATGAACGCCGTGACCAGAAACGCCGCCGTCAGCGCCCAGTACGCCACCGTCCACGCTCGCCGGGTGCTGTCGGGAAGTGGTGCGGTCACGCCGTGGTCCTCAGCGGCCGGGCCACCAGCACGCCGGTACAGCGCCGGATGGCGGCCACGTATTCCGGCAGGGTGGCGCGGGTGATCTCCACCACCCCGCCCGACAGCGGCGCGTGCAGCACCCGCAGGACACCGGCCCCGTCCCGGTAGGCAAAGGCGGCGTGGGTCACGTCCAGCCCTGCAATCGTGGTGGCAAAGGCCAGGACATCGCCGGTCTCGATCCGGTCCGATACTTCGGCGATCCGCGCCACCGGCACGACGCGGCGCGATGCTCCGTCGAGGCTCCGCTCCATCTCACCGATCTGGTCGAATACCTCGTTGCGGGCCAGGGCGGGGTAGCTGGTTCGGTGCTCGGTCATGAAGCGGAGCGGTCGTTCGTCAGGCACTCCATCCAGCTGTGCGCCGAGGTCCTGCACCAGGCCGCGGGCCGCGCCGTCGCGGATCCACTCGCTGAAGTAGTGCAGCCGTGACGCGTAGCCCCCGCGTTCGCCGCCCCGGTAGCGCATCCGTTCCACTTCCTGCCCGAACTGCTCCCACGAGGGAGTTCCCTCCCGGCCAGCACACCGCCCCACTGCCAGGCAGGCCTCCACCAGCGTGACGCAGTCGAACCGGGTCAGGGACAGCGTGAGCGGCTCGACCGGAGGCGGGGCGCCAGCGGTGGACAGGTGTGCGTCCAGGGTGCCGGGGACATAGGGAGTGCCGGCGGCCAGCTCGCCGACCCTGACCGCTCCCCGGCCCAGCGGGATACCCGTCGCCGTGAGGCCGTCGGTGCGGAGCCTTCGCGCCCAGTCGGAGAGGCGCTGGTGATCGGGGTCCGGGTCGCGGCGCCGGGACGTGCCGCAGGCGGCCAGCGGGGCGGGGAGGCCGAGCAGCGCGCCAGCGAGGGTGGCACGCTGGAGAAAGTCCCGTCGGGAGAAAAGGGGAGTCATGCGCCGGACATCCGCCGCGGCCCTCGCGGCGATTGAGGCGACGCCGGTCGCGCCCGGGTGGTCACCCTACTCCCTGGTCGGCCGGTCCGGGGGACTCTCGAGGAGGGCACGCGCGCGGTCCGCGATGTACTCCATCTGGCGTTCGCGTTCGCCGGCCCAGCGGGGGAGACGGACCGCGTTGGAAATCAGCGCTCCGGCCCCGAGCGCGGCGAAGACCATCGGCATCACGAGCTCCAGGCCAAGCTTGCCCTTGGAGGCCATCGCGGCAAACATGATCAGCGCCATCAGCAGGCCGCCCACGCCCACCGTGGTCAGTGCGGAGGCTTGTCCCTTGAAAGTCGTCAAGCGCAGGCGATGGCCGTCGTCCGTCGGCTCGAGAAACGCATGGAGGTTGCCGTTGCTCCATTCCCGAAGGCTGCCGTGGGACGTGACCTCCCCCTTGGCATCGAACGTCCGCCGGAGTTCCGCGACGAGGAGCTCCCACTCGCGCTCGGTGGCGGCCCTCGGCAGGTCGACGATGCGGCCGACCGAAACCGGACGGCCGAGGTGCCTCCGCTGCGGAAGCGCCTGACGGCGGATGTCGAGCGCCGAGGCGGCGCTGGCGACCTGCGCAGGTGTCAGGCCGACCTGCACCCCGACGTCCTGCAGTTGCTCGAGCGTCAGCCCGTCGTCATGCGACGGCACGGGCTGCCCACCGGCGTTTCCTCCGGTGGTGGCGAGGGCAAAGATCTCGCGGACTTCTTCATCCTGGTATCTGCGTTCTTGTGTCATCACCCGATCGTGGACGTGTCGAGGGGGGAGGGCCGCGCCCGTGAGATACCGGGTCGCCCGAGGGACACGCCGAGGGGCGAGTCCGGATCCAGGCAGGAATTCCCAGGCCTCGTCCAACCTACCACGCCCGCATCCCCCGGTCCACTTGGTGTCCGTGACGTGACACGGGGGGCCCCGCGTGGGGACCCCCCGTGGATCGGCGGACTGGCCTGGCGCGCGGTGCCTAGCCACCGATGCCGATCTGCTGCAGCATCGTCGCCATGTCGAAGTACTGCCGCTGGACCCTGGTCTTCTCTCCGGCCATTTCGCAGATGATGCAGGACCGCATCTGGATCTGCTTGCCGGTCGGCGCGATCGGCCCCTTGGGCGTGGGCATCGGGCCCTGGTGGGTGCCGCGCCAGGTGACCTCGAGCACGACCTTGTCGCCGCTCACGTGGGTGGCGTCGAAGGAGGCCTTGGAGTCAGGGAAGGCGGCGGCCCAGCCCTTCCACAAATTGAGGACATCGTCCAGGCCTCGGACCTTGCGGCCGGTGGCCACCTCGTCATAGACGACGTCCGGGGTGACGGACGCCTTCACGGCGTCCCAGTTCTTCTCGTTATAGGCCAGGACCGGAGCCTTGGCCGCGGCGATGAGCTGCTTCTCGGGGATGATGGTAGATGCTGGCATGGGAGCCTCCTTCACAGCGAGGACGTTGCCGGCGCTCCTGGCGGACCATGCACTGCTGGGCGGGAGAGGCCGGTGGCAGGTGGCGCCGGGCGGCGCAGTTGCTTCGGCAGACGGGCCCTGCGGCGAATCGTCCGTCCCGTGTCCGGGTGAACGGCGAGGCAGCTCGCCCCGCACGCGGAACATGGCACGACGCACCGACAATGTCGACCCTGCACGACGTTACGCCGCGGCATGCCGGCCACTGCGCCGCGACGCTTGCCGGCCCGGGTGCTCGCTGGTACACTCGTCGGGCCGGTGCGGCGGCGTGGCTGTTCCGCGGGAATCCCGTACCATCACTCGACTCGCGACGAATCGGAGCAGGCAATGACCACCGGCATGCCCCCGGCGCCTCGGGCCACGCGCCGCCGACCTGATCCCGGGCAGGACCGTGGATGTCCCGGTTCCGCCAGTCGCCGGGCCCGGACCCGTGCGGCGCGGCTCGTCGGGTGCTGCGGCGCGGTGCTGCTGCTGCCCCCATCCCTGTCCGCCCAATCCAGCTGTTCTCCCCGCACCGCCGCCGGCGGCCATGTCGCGCTCACCGGCCTGAGCCTGTGGGACGGTACCGGGGCCCCCGCCCGCGCCGGCACCACCGTGCTGGTACGGGGGGAACGGATCGTCGCGATCTTTCCCGATGGTGCGCAGGCGCTGCCGGAGAGCACCACCGTCCGTCCCTTGCGAGGGAAGTTCGCCATCCCCGGGCTCATCGATGCCCATGTGCACGTGGCCACCGATCCCTCCGGTGAGGACTCCCGTGCCCGCACCGAGCGGCGGCTCTGCCGGGCCCTCCTCGGCGGGGTCACCGCCGTTCGCGACATGGCGGGTGACGTACGGGCGCTGGCTTCGCTGCAGCGCGACGCCAGGGTCGGTGATATCGCCGCGCCCGATGTCTTCTACGCCGCCCTGTGGGCTGGGCCGGCCTTCTTCGCCGACCCACGAACCGCGTCCTCGAGTGCCGGGGAGCAACCCGGCTCGCTTCCGTGGATGCGTGCGATCGACTCCACCACCGACCTCCGCCAGGCGGTGGCGGAGGCCCGTGGCACCGGGGCCACCGCGATCAAGCTGTATGCGGCGCTTTCGCCCGGGGAGGTCGCCGCGATCACCGAGGAGGCGCACCGTCAGCGACTGCTCGTGTGGGCCCACGCGGCCATGGCGGAGGTGGCTCCCGGACAGATCGTTGCGGCGGCTGTGGACGTGGTGTCGCACGCGGCGCTGCTGCTGCGGGAGCTGGACCGCGACGGCTACGCCGCCACCCTGGCCGATTCCACTGGCGTCGTTCGCGGCCGGTTCGACACGCCCCGGTTCGACTCGCTCTTCGCCAGGATGCGACGGCAGGGGGCCAGCTTCGAGCCGACCCTGTTCATCTACCGGGAAGGCCGCCCCCGGCTGTTTTCTTTCGCCGCCGAGATCACCCGCCGGGCCGCGCAGCTGGGGGTGCGGATCGTGGCCGGCACCGACTCGGTGGGTTCTGGAGATGAGGGTGGCTGGCAGGCCCCCAACCTGCCCGAGGAGCTCCGCCTCCTGGCCCAGGACGCCGGGCTGGGTGCGGCGGGCGCGCTGAGCGCGGCGACGGTGAACGCGGCGCGGGCCCTCGGTGCCCTGGACGATCGCGGCACGGTCGAGATTGGAAAGCTGGCGGACCTGGTGATCCTGGATGCCGATCCGGTGGCCGATATCGCGAACGTGGCGAGCGTCCACGCGGTGGTGAAGCGGGGCGCGATTTATGCTGGACACGGGCGCGAAGGGCCGCCTTGACCCGACCGGATCGGCGCCCGATCTTGCCGAAGCTGGACGCTCTTCTGCTGGATTCCTGCTTCACGCGCGCGCACATCGGAGGTCCCATGCGTATCCCTCGGTCGCTACTCGTCGCCGGGCTCTGCCTTTCCGCGACCCTTACCCCGGTGCTTTCCGGCTGCAGCTCCGATGGCGGCAGCGGCCCCAGCAACTCCCTGGGCGGAGACTGGGACGTCACCAGCTTCACCGCACTGGGGTCGGACGCGATCGCCAACGGCATGACCTTCTCGATGACGCTGGCGGGGGGGGACTACACGTTTGTCGTGACCAACGACCTGATTGGCGTCTGCGATCAGCTGACCGACTGCACCATCACCGGGTCCTACACCCAGACGGGCTCCACCATCACCTTCGATCCGGGCGATGTGGACGCGGTCACGCTCAACTTCACCCTGCAGGGGAACAACGCGACCCTGACCGGATCCATTGACGGGAACGCGGTGACGATCACCATGACGAAGATCTAGGGCAGTCCGCTGGCCCCTGCTGGGGCCGGTGATTCCGACAAGCCACTCGAGAGCCTGACGCCGGGCGAGGCGACCTCGCCAGCTGACACCAGTGACGACGTGCCGGCGCGGCCTTGCCGTGCCTCGGCGCGGAGACTGCTCAAGGGAGAGACCGTGGAGCGAATTCGTGTAGGCGCGTTGCAGTACTACATCCGGCCAGTCAAGACCTTCGACCAGTTCCGCGACCAGGTGGAGGCCCTGGTGGAGACGGCGGTGGACTACAAGTGTCATCTGCTCGCATTCCCCGAATACTTCACCATTCAGCTGCTGACCCTGGGGAATGTCCGCCGGCCGATCCGCGAACAGGTCCGCGACCTTGCCGGGCAGGCGGACCGTTTCACCGAGCTGATGAGCGGCCTGGCCCGGCAGCACCAGCTGTATATCGTCGGTGGTACCATCCCCGTCATGCCGGAGGGAGGAGACGTTGTCTACAACCAGTCGATGTTCTTCGGCCCCAGTGGGGGGATCGGGGTCCAGCGGAAGCTGCACATGACCCGGTTCGAGACCGAGGACTGGTTCGTCTCCCCCGGCTCGACCCTGCGGGTGTTCGAGACCGAGTTCGGGCGGGTGGCCATCGCCGTCTGCTACGACGTGGAGTTTCCGGAGATCGCCCGCGCGGCCGCCCGGGCAGAAGCCCACATCCTGGTGGTGCCGAGCTGCACCGATGACCGCCAGGGGTTCTACCGGGTGCGCTACTGCGCCCACGCCCGCGCCATCGAGAACCAGATGTACGTCATCTGCGCCTGCACCGTGGGTTCGCTCCCGATGGTCCCCGCGGTGTCGCTCAACTACGGCCAGGCCTCGATCCTCACGCCCAGCGACTTCTCCTTCTCCCGGGACGGGATCCTCGCCGAGGGGAACTCCAACCAGGAGATGATGGTGATCGGCGAGCTCAACCTGAAGACCATCGTGGAGGCCCGCGCCAGCGGGACGGTGCTGCCGCTGCACGACAGCGCCCGCACCTCCTCGCTGGTGGCCCGCCCGGAGGTGGTGAAGGTATGAGCCAGCCGGCCGCGCTGGTCCGGAACACCGAGCCGGGTGATTTCCCCGGCATCATCGCCCTGTGCCTGGCGGTGTATCCGAACTCGCCGCCCTGGACCGAGGCCCAGCTGGCCTCGCACCACCAGATCTTTCCCGAGGGGCAGTGGGTGGCGATGGAGGGGGGGCAGGTGATCGGCTTCGCCGCCAGCCTGATCGTGCTCTGGGACGACTACACCTTCGATACCGGCTGGCGGGAGCTGACCGCCCGGGGGACCTTCACCAACCACGACCCTGAGCGGGGCCGCACCCTGTACGGCGCCGAGATCATGGTGCACCCCGGCTGGCAGGGGCGCGGGGTGGGCAAACAGTTCTACGCCGCCCGCGAGGCGCTGGCCCGGCACCTGGGGCTGCTGCGCATCCGGGCGGGGGCCCGGCTCCGGGGCTACCACGCCTTCGCCGACCGCTACAGCCCGGAGGAGTACGTGACCGGGGTGGTCCGCGGCGCCCTCACCGATCCGACCCTCACCTTTCAGCTGCGCCGCGGCTTCCGGGTGCTGGCGGTGACGACCGCCTACCTGGCGCACGACCCCGAGAGCCGGGGTCACGCCGCCGTCATCGAGTGGCTCAACCCGGATGTGGCCCGGCCGGAGGACTACCACGCGGGCGATCCCCGCTTCCGTCCGATGGAGGGCGGAGTCGGCCGCGGTTGACAAGTGGCCGCTGGGTAATTAGTTTCATATCAATATTCATAGCAAAATACAACCGGGGTGCGGCGCAGGCCGGCTGCCCCAGGGGCTCGGGCGGGCGACTGGCCCTCCGGTGTGCCCCGGCAGGTGGCGGGTGCCGATTTCGCGCGGATTCCCCCGGTGTTCACACTTCACGGGGAGGACGCATGCGAATTCGGCATCTTGTCGTTGTGCTGGGACTGGTGGCGGCCGCAGGGTGTGGGGGCAAGGCTCCAATGGTAGAGGCGCCGGCGCCCACCGAGGACTACGCGGCCCGCGCCCGCGCCGACTCCATTGCCCAGGCCGAGGCTGCCCGCCGGGCGGCCACGGCGCGTGCCGATTCCATCGCCCGGGCGGAGCAGGCCCGCGCCGAGCAGCTGGCCCGCGACGAGGCGGCACGGCTGGACCGGATGCGCCTGGCCCTCCGGGATACGCTCACCCAGCGGACCCTCTTCGACTTCGACAAGTCCGACATCCGGCCCCAGGACCGCCCCAGCCTGCTCCGCAAGGTCGCCATCCTCAAGGCCAACACCGGCCTCACGATTCGGATCGCGGGGCATGCCGATGAGCGCGGCTCGGACGAGTACAACCTGGCCCTCGGCGCCCGCCGCGCCGGGGCGGCGCGGACCTACCTCGTCAGCATGGGGATCGCCCCCGCCCGCATCGAAGTGATCTCCTACGGGGAGGAGCGCCCGCTCGTGGTGGGGCATGACGAGAGCGCCTGGATGATGAACCGGCGGGCGGAGTACATCCCGGTCGCGGGGTTTGAAGCGCTGATCCGGCCGATGGCCAGCCGGTAGCGCACACCCCGACCTCGGTTCATCCGGCGGGGGTCCGTCTCACGACGGGCCCCCGCCGTTCCCTTGACCTGACCGCTATGGAGGACCTCCACCATGCCATTCGCCGACGTGGTCTTTCTCGGCAATACCCTCGCCCTGTGGGCGCAGGCGCTCGGCGTCGCCACCGTCACGCTGGGAGCGCTCTGGCTCACCCGCCGTCTGCTCACCCGTCGCCTCGGCGCTCTCGCCGCCCGCACCGCCAACCGGGTCGACGACCTCTTCGTCCTGCTGGTTCAGCGCACCAAGATCTTCACCCTTGCGGCAGTGTCGCTGTGGCCTCTGCTGGCGATGCTGGACGCCGCCGGCCGGGTGGAGGACGCGGTCCGCATCGTCACCGTGCTGGTGGCCGGCATCCAGCTGGCCATCTGGGGCAACGTGCTGATCGCCCACGTGCTCGAGGCCCGGGTCGCCCAGCTCCGCAAGGCGGACCCGTCGTCCGCGACGACCCTCAACGGCCTGACCATCCTGGCTCGCGGGGCGATGTGGGTCGTGCTGGTGCTGCTGGCGCTGGACAACCTCGGCGTCAACATCAGTGCGCTGGTGGCCGGGCTCGGCATTGGCGGCGTGGCGATCGCCCTGGCCGCGCAGAGCGTGCTCGGCGATCTCTTTGCCTCGCTGGCGATCGTGCTGGACAAACCCTTCGTGGTGGGGGACTTCATCGTGGTGGGGGACCTCATGGGCACCGTGGAGCACGTCGGGGTCAAGACTACCCGGCTCCGCAGCCTCTCCGGCGAGCAGCTGGTCTTCGCCAACTCCGACCTGCTGGGCAGCCGGATCCGCAACTTCAAGCGGATGTCCGAGCGGCGCATCCTGTTCACGGTGGGGGTGACCTACCAGACGCCGGCCCGGAAGCTGGTCGAGATTCCGCGGATCCTGCAGGAAGCGGTGGCGTCCCAGGCGGGGGTGCGGTTCGACCGCGCCCATTTCAAGAGCTACGACGACTCCGCCATGACCTTCGAGATCGTCTACTTCGTGCTGGATCCCGACTACAACCGCTACATGGACACCCAGCAGCGGGTGAACCTGGAGATTTTCACCCGCTTCGAGCGGGAAGGGATCGAGTTCGCCTATCCCACCCGGACGGTGTATGTGCGCTCGGAGGGCGGGGGCGAGCCCAAGTCCCGGGCGGCCTGACCGGCGGACGGGCTAGTCGTCGGAGAAGAAGAACCGGGCCTCCACGTCGCTGGCTTCCATCATCGTCACCAGCTGTTCCACCGAGGCGCGCAGGGTCTTGACCTGCCGGGGGCTGAGCTCGCGCAGGCCGTGCAGCAGCCGGCCCTGCGCCGGCTCGGGCGCCCGCGCCGCCAGCGCGACTCCGGCGGCGGTGAGCTCCAGCTCCACGAACCGCCGGTCCTCCCGCGGCCGGTGCCGGCGCACCAGGCCCCGCTTGACCAGCCGGTCCACCAGCACCGACAGCGTGCTGGGCTGCACCGCCAGCGCCCGGGCCAGGTCGGTGGTGGCCAGCGGGCCGCGGCGGCTCAGGGTCTTCAGCGCCCACAGCTGCGGGCCGGTCAGCCCGAAGGACTTGTAGATTTCCTGCGAGTACAGCTCGATGGCGCGCACGATGCGCCTGAGCCCATTGACGATATCCTGGGCTTCATCGGGCAGCGAGAGGGCGGCCGGGCGCCGCGTTCGGGGGGTGGGGCTCATCGTGAAGTGGCGCCTGTGGAATGAGTTGGTATATTGATATCAAACTAGTACCCGGACGCATTCCGTTCAACCGCTCTCCCGCCGGACTGCTCCTCCCCATGGCAACTTGGCCGCTTCTCAGCTGGCGCAGCACCCGTCGGCGGCTCCGCCGCCTCGCGGCGCAGGCCCGGCGCACCACCTACGGCCCGGTCAACGCCGCCCAGGGAGCCTGGGACGACGCCGTGGACTGGTTCAATGGGCGCGAACTGAGCGAGAACAGCATCCTGCTGGGCTTCGCGGTGGTCATCGGCCTGGGCGGGGCCCTCGGCGTCATCGGCTTCTACAAGCTCATCGACCTGGCGCACCGGGCATTCTTCGAGTGGCCCGAGACGGTACTGCCTGTGCTGGGCCAGCTGGCCTACCGTCCCCTTCTCACGGGGGCCGGCGCGGTAGCGGCGTTCTGGGTCATGCAGCGATTCGCCCGAGGCCACGACGGGCTGAACGTGCCCGATGTGCAGTTGTCGGTGCTGCGCCGGGAGGGGAACATTCCAACCCAGCCGGCGCTGGCGCGCACCGCGGCCAGCGCCATCACCATCGGAAGCGGCGGCTCCGCGGGGAGTGAAGGGCCGGTGGCGGTATTTGGGGCGCTGATCGCCTCCCGGCTGGGCCGGGCCTTCCGGTTCTCGGGGACCCGGACCGGCGTGCTGGTCGGCGCCGGCGCGGCGGCCGGCATCTCGGCGGCCTTCAATGCCCCGCTCGCCGGAGCCTTCTTCGCGCTGGAGGAGATCCTCGGATCGTTCAGCATCGGGGCCTTCGCCCCGGTGGTGGTCAGTAGCGTGGTGGCGGCGGTGGTGTCTCGCTCGGTATTCGGCAACCACCCGGTGTTCCCGGTGGCGCTGGACCAGGGCTATCTGTTCACCCGCGAGGTGGTGCTGTTCTACCCCCTGCTCGGCCTGCTGGCGGGGCTGCTCTCAGTGCTGTTCGTGCGGGTCTACTTCGGGACCGAGCAGTGGGTGCGGCGGCGCACCGTGCCACGGGTGTGGCTGGCCCTGGCCGGGGGGATCTTCGTGGGCGGGTTGGCGTTCCTCTCCCGTGGCCTGCTGGTGGGGTCGGGCCACGTCGCCATCCCGCTCAATCGCTTCGGGGACCTCGCCTGGTATCTGCTCGCTCTGCTGGCGCTCGGCAAGATCCTCGCCACCTCGGTCACCCTGAACACCGGTGGCTCCGGTGGCCTGTTCACCCCGTCGCTCTACGTGGGGGCCGCGGCCGGCAGCGGCTTCGGCGGGCTGCTCCTCCTGCTGTTCCCTGGCCTCCATCTGAGCGCGGAGCCGTACGCGCTGGTGGGCATGGGATCGGTGATCGCGGGGGCGCTGAATGCCCCCATGACCGGCATCCTGATGGTGTGGGAGATGACCGATAATTCGAGCATCATGCTGCCGCTGATGCTCTCGGTGGTGGTGAGCCACATGGTGGCCCGCCGAATGGAGCGGGACTCACTCTACAGCGGCTGGCTTCGGCGGCGGGGGGAGCACATCGAGCATGGCGCCGACCGCGACGTCCTGGCGGGGCTCCGCGTGGCGGATGCCTTCGATCACTCGCCCCAGGTGATCACCGGCGAGACCACCGCGACCCAGTTCCTGCTGCACCTCGGCGCGGGGACCCAGGATGTCTTCCCGGTGGTGGATGAGCGGCGCGGTCTGCTCGGGGTGCTGAGCGTGGCCGACCTGGCCCGCATTGCCCGGGACGAGCGGGCCCGGCATCATGAACTGCCGGCGCGGGAGGTGGCCCAGCCCACCGAGACGCTGGCGGGCGCCGATTCCCTGCTGGAGGCGATGCGCCGCCTGGGGGCCCGCGGCGCGGCGGCCCTCCCGGTGGTCGACCGGGACAGCGGTCGGCTGGAGGGGCTGCTGAGCCGGAGCGATGTCCTGGCGCTCTACGGCCGGATACTGGCCGGCGCCCCGGCGTCGGTGGAGGAGGACGGCGCGTCCAGCGGAGCGGTGGACAGCGGGTCGAGGTGAGGCACCGCGTATTCCACCACTGGCACGCGAAGGATCAGGCCCGGCAGCAGCGTGATGAGCGTGGTATAGAGCACCAGCGCCCCGAGCAGGGCGGGCGGCACACCGGGACGCTCGCGCAGGATATCGATGATGACCAGCGTGAAGACCAGCGTCGGGAGCAGGGCCACCCCGATGCGGAGGCTCACCTGGGGCCGTTCCCGCAGCGCCAGCCAGCGATGCAGCGCCACCTCGCCCAGCCGGAGACTCACGCAGGCGACGAGCAGCACCGCCCCGATGACGATCGAGGTGAGATCCAGCTCGCTGGGACTGACACCCTGGCCGGCCTTGAAGAAGTAGAACGGCACGAAGAACGAAGCGAACGCCTCCACCGCGCCGAGCATCCGCTCCGACGACATCGCGGGCAGCCGCTGCCGGAACTGGCGGGCCGCAATGCCCACGAGGAACGCGCCGACCAGGTAGTACACCCCCAGCCGGCGGGTGGCCGAGGCGCAGACCACGGCCACCATCAGCAGAAAGGCAAACTCCGAGCGCGGCGCGTAGGGGGAGATCCGGGCGGCAAACCACCGGAACAGGGGCGGCAGCACCACGATGAGCCCGGTGAGAGCCAGCACGCTCAGGCCCAGTTGCCTGGCCGAGGTGGACTGCAGGGCGAAGAACATCACCAGCAGCGCCAGCAGTTCCGAGGCGATGGCCTTAGACTTGGTCCAGCGTTTCTCGGCGGCGGAGAGCCCGAACAGTTCCAGGGAATCGAGGATGAAGCCGGTGGACGGCGTCAGCACCGCCAGTGCCACCAGCGAGGCCTCCCGGGTAGCCAGCGAGAAGACCTGGACCACGGCCCACGTGAGCAGCGCCAGCGTCACGGTCCAGATGGCCAGGTGCTGTGCCAGGACCTTGGCATCCGGCTTGAGCTCCTCGATGTCCACGTCCAGGCCGGCAAAGAGGAACAGGGCCACGATCCCGAACGTCGCCAGCAGGGCGATGGTCTCGTCGTGGGCGAACAAGCCGAGCGCCGTCGCCGCCACGCCCAGCGCCAGGCTGGTGATCGCGCCCGGCAGGCGGTACCGCTGCAGGAACCGCGGCACCACGAAGAGCACGAAGAGCA
>CAYUYF010000050.1:0-20542 GCA_964449145.1 uncultured Gemmatimonadaceae bacterium
GGCTTGCCCCGGCCGAAGCTGCCACTGCCACACGGCGGACCAGAGCGACTCGGGCGGGAGCCTGACCCGGGTGAACCGCCGGTGCACCGGCACGCCGGACACCAGGGCCGCCTGAAAGAGCGCGGGGATATCATCGGCGATCTGCCGCACCGCCTCGCTCCACAGCCGGGACGACTCCGATGCCTGGCGTCCGCCCCGGGCCAGCAGCGAGTCCACCTCGGGGTTGCAGTAGTGTCCGACGTTCGCGCCTCCCCTGCCGGCGCAGCTCCAGCTCTGCACCAGGCCGGCGGGGGTCGGATCCTGCGATACCCCGAACGATTCCATGTCGTAGCGGCCACCCCGCCGCCGCTCCAGGAACAGCCCCGGCTCGACCTGCTCGATCTCCACCCGCACGCCCAGCAGGCGCCAGGTCTCCTGCATCTGTACCGCCATCCGCACCCGCGCCGCCGAGACACTCGGCACCATCAGTCGGAAGGCCAGCGACCGGCCGTTCTTGTCGAGCGTTCTGTCGCCGTCGCTGTCGCGCCAGCCGCTCTGGGCCAGCAGCCGGGCGGCGGCGGCGGTATCGAAGCGCAGGGCGGGCGGCGCATCGAGGGCCCGGCCCAGGATCGCGGAGACCGGCGCGCTCGGTGTGGTGGTCAGCGGACCGTACGCCCCGCGACTCATGCTGGCACGGTCGCTGGCCAGCACCAGCGCCTGCCTCACCGCCCGATCGGCGAACAGCGGGTGCGGCCGGGTGGTGTCGGCGGGATCGCGGAAGTTGAAGGTCACATACTGGATCACGAGACCGGGCACCGAGTAGTAGTGGTACTCCGGCAGCCGCTCCACCCGGCTCCAGTTGGGCAGCGCGTAGATATTCTCGACGGCGTCCACCTGCCCCGAGCGCAGCAGGTTGACCCGGGTCTCGGCGTCCCCCGCCAGCAGGAACACGATACGGGCCACTCCGGGCCGGCCCAGGAAGAACCGGTCGTTCGCCGCCAGCTCCAGTTGCTGGCCCGGGCTCCGCCGCAGGAACCGATAGGGGCCATTCCCCACCGGGGCGGTGATGAACGGGGCCGTGGCGAGTGACTCCGGCGGGATGCCGGCCAGCAGGTGGGCGGGGAGCGGCGGCGTGTGGTAGGTCGCGTCGTACATCTGCTCGGCGTAGGGTTCCCGGAACCGGACGCTCACCCGGTGGTCGGTTTCGGCCGTCACCGACTCGATGCGGCGAAGCAGGCTGGCCACCTGGGGAGAGACCATCGGATCGCGGGCGCGTTCCAGCCCGAAGACCACGTCGCGGGCGGTCACCGGGATGCCGTCGTGCCAGACCGCGCGGGGATCCAGTTCGAACACCAGCGTGCGGTCATCCCGCCGGCTCCAGCGGCGCGCCAGCCGCGGCTGGAAGCTCCGCTCGTTGGTGGTGCTCAGTTCCGGGCCCAGGTCAGCCAGCCTGAGGAACAGGAGGTCGGAGACCTCGCGATTGGCCTGATCGTTTTTCCAGAGGGTAGGGACCGGGCTGGTGGCCTCGCGCGCCGCCGCGATCACCAGCGTCTGCGCTGGCAGCGGGGCGGGCAGGACGAGGAGGACCAGCAGCGCAAGGGAGCGGGGAAGGCGGCGCGTCATCGCTTCAATTGTAGTGGCTCCGGCCCGGCCAACGCCACCAGCCAGCGGTTTACCGGCGCCAGGTCCAGGCCGGGTCCTGGAAGCGTGCGGCATGTTCCCCCGCGAGATCCTCCGCCTCTGTCGTGGTCGCCAGCCGCCACTGCCCGGGCCAGCGCTCGGCGGCCGACCTGAGCGCTTCCGCCAGCTCGCTGAACCCGATCCCTCGGCCCAGGACTTCGGTCAGCGACACCTCGCTCCCGAGGGGCGCCTCCCCGCGCGTTACCTGGGCGACGAGCTGCTGGCTGCCGCTCAGGAGAATGCTGCCGTGCTGGAGGAACGCGCGACCCTGCTGGAGCTGGGCGCTGCCGGCCACCTTTTTCTCTCCCACCATCACTTCTCCGCCGGCCGCGGCGGCGAAACAGGCGCCAGCGCCCAGCCCGGCACTGCGCCTCGGCTCGGCCAGGGTGGCCGGTGCGCCGAACTGGCGTAGCACTTCTGCAATCCAGCTGTGGATCAGGGTGTAGTTTGCCGCCAGCGACCCGACGAGAGCCACCGGTGCCGCCACGGCGTAGGTGCACTCGTCCGCGTGCCACACCGCCCGCCCGCCGGTCGGCCGGCGCACGGTGGACAGGCCCAGCCGTTCGATGCGGTCGCGGTCATAGCGCCGCAGGGCTGGCTCATTGCGGCCAAACGAGAGGCAGGCGGGCTGCCAGCGGTAGCAGCGCAGAAAGCCCTCGCCGGTCCGCTCGGCGGCATCGAGCAGGGCCTGGTCGAGGGCCATGTGCCACCAGCCGGGGCGGGAGGCGGAATGAGGAAGCAGGGTCCAGCGCATGGCCGCGGGTCGGGGTGGACTGCCGCGATCGCTGCCGCGTCAGCTCCCGTACTCCTCCATCGGCGGACAGGTGCAGACCAGGTTGCGGTCGCCGTAGGCCCCGTCAATGCGCCCGACGGTGGGCCAGGTCTTGTGCTCGCGGAGCCCGGGCGCGGGGAAGGCGGCACGTTCGCGGGAGTAGGGCCGGTCCCACTGATCGGCGATCACCTGCACCAGCGTGTGGGGCGCGTTGGTGAGGACGTTGTTCTCCCTGGGGGCCTTGCCCTCCTCGATCTCCCGCACTTCGCCGCGGATGGCGATCAGGGCATCGATGAAGCGGTCCAGCTCCTCCTTCGGCTCGCTCTCGGTGGGCTCGATCATCAAAGTCCCCGGCACCGGGAAGGAGACCGTCGGCGGATGGAAGCCGTAGTCGATGATCCGCTTGGCGATGTCCTCCACCTCGATCCCGGCCGACTGTTTGAAGGGCCGGGTGTCGATGATGCACTCGTGCGCCACCAGCCCGTGGGCCCCGGTGTAGAGGACCGGAAAGTGTCCCTTGAGCCGGTGGGCGATGTAATTGGCGCTCAGAATGGCCACCTTGGTGGCCTCGGCGAGGCCATCGGTGCCCATCAGGGCGATGTAGGCGTAGGAGATGGGCAGGATCGACGGACTGCCCCACGGCGCCGCCGAGATCGTGCCGCAGCTCTGCGGGATGCCCAGCGGCACCACCGGATGGTCGGGCAGGTGCGGCCCGAGGTGCTCTCCCACGCAGATCGGTCCCATCCCGGGGCCGCCGCCGCCGTGGGGGATGCAGAAGGTCTTGTGCAGGTTGAGGTGGCAGACATCGGCGCCGAAATCGCCCGGGCGGCAGAGTCCCACCTGGGCATTCATGTTGGCGCCGTCCATGTAGACCTGGCCGCCGTGCTCATGCACAATGCCGCAGATCTCGCGTATGCTCGACTCGAACACTCCGTGGGTCGAGGGATAGGTCACCATCAGGCAGGCGAGCGTGTCGCGATGCTTCACGGCCTTGGCGCGGAGGTCCGCGACGTCGATGTTGCCCTGCGCGTCCGACGCCACCGGCACCACGTCCAGCCCCGCCATCACCGCGCTGGCGGGATTGGTGCCGTGCGCCGACATCGGAATCAGGCAGGTGCGCCGATGGCCCTCGCCGCGGCACTCGTGGTATTTCCGGATCACCAGCAGCCCGGCGAACTCCCCCTGGCTCCCGGCGTTGGGCTGCAGCGACACCTTCGCGAAGCCGGTGATCTCCGCCAGCTGCGACTCCAGCTGGTTGAACAGCTGCAGGTATCCCTGGGTCTGGGACAGCGGCTGGAAGGGGTGCAGCCGGTTGAACTCGCGCCAGCCGACCGGCATCATCTCGGTGGTCGCGTTGAGCTTCATGGTGCAGGAGCCGAGCGGGATCATCGCCGCCGTGAGCGAGAGATCCTTGGCCTCCAGCCGCTTGATGTAGCGCAGCATCTCCGTCTCGCTGTGGCAGCGATGGAACACGGGATGGGTCAGGAAGGTGGAGCGGCGCTGGGCGTATGCCGGCACCGCCGGCTCGGTGTGGACGCCGCTGTCGCCCAGCATGTGGGGCAGCGCCACGTCCAGCGAGAAGATCGAGATCAGGTCGGACAGGTCCGCCACCGACACCGTCTCGTCCAGCGCCACCGACAGGTGGGAGCGGTCGAGCACCCGCATGTTGATCTTCCGGGACCGGGCGGCGTCCAGGATGCGCGGCATGTTGGCCGGCTTCACCGCCACGGTGATGGTGTCGAAGAAGTGCGCGTGCACGATATGATAGCGCAGCCGCCGGAGCGCCCCCGCCAGCATCGTGGCCTGGGTATGCACCCGGGAGGCGATGCGCCGTAGCCCATCCGGTCCGTGATACACCGCGTACATACTGGCCATCACCGCCAGCAGCACCTGCGAGGTGCAGACGTTGCTGGTGGCCTTGTCGCGGCGAATGTGCTGTTCGCGGGTCTGCAGCGCCATGCGGAGCGCCAGCCGGCCGCTGGTGTCCTTGGAGACGCCGATGATCCGGCCGGGCATGTGGCGCTTGTACTCGTCCTTCACCGAGAAGAAGGCGGCGTGCGGTCCGCCGTAGCCCATCGGCACCCCGAAGCGCTGCGAGTTGCCCACCGCGATGTCCGCGCCCCACTCCCCCGGCGGCGTGAGCAGGGTGAGGGCGAGCAGGTCGGTGGCCGCGGTGACCAGCGCCCCCGCCGCCCGGGCCCGGGCGGTCAGCGGGCGGAAGTCACGAATGCCGCCATCGGTGCCGGGATACTGCACCAGGCAGCCCACTACCTGTGCCCCGAACTCGAACCCCTCCGCCGGACCGACCTGCACCTCCACGCCCCGCGCCCAGGCCCGGGTCTTCACCACCGCGATCGTCTGCGGGTGGCAGCTCTCGTCGACCAGGTAGACCGGGGTGCCGCTCACCCGCTTGATGGCCAGCGTCATCGCCATCGCTTCCGCGGCGGCGGTGGACTCATCCAGCAGCGAGGCGTTGGCCACCGGCAGCCCGGTGAGGTCGGCGACCATCGTCTGGAAGTTGAGCAGCGCTTCCAGCCGGCCCTGCGAGATCTCCGCCTGGTAGGGGGTGTAGGCGGTGTACCAGCCGGGATTCTCGATGATGTTGCGCTGGATCACCTGGGGCGTGAAGGTGCCGTAGTAGCCCATGCCGATATAGTTGCGGCACAGCCGGTTGTTGGCGGCGATGCCCCGCAGGGCCACCAGCACCTCCCGCTCGCTGCGGTTGGGCGGCAGGTCCAGCGGGGCTCGCAGCCGGATGTCGGCGGGGATCACCGCATCGGTAAAGGCGTCCAGCGAGTCATACCCCAGCGCCTCCAGCATTTGCTGGATTTCCTCGCGCCGCGGACCGATGTGCCGGTGGACGAACCGGTCGGTGCGGAGCAGGGTGTACGGGGCATCGGCGGACGGGGCGGCCGCCGCGGGGGCGGAGAGGGTGTCGGTCATGGGAGTGGGGGGAGGGCGGCGGACGACGGGTGACAGACGGCGGACTCCCGCGACCGGTCAGCCGTCCAGCTTGGCCTGGTAGGCGGCGGCCTTCAGCAGCGAGTCCAGGTCCGCCGGGGAAGCCAGCTTGAGGCGCACCATCCAGCCGGCGCCGTAGGGGTCGCGATTGATCAGTCCCGGATCGCCGTCCAGCGCGGCGTTGGACTCGATCACCTCGCCGGCCACCGGACAGAACAGCTCCGACACCGCCTTCACCGCCTCCACCGTGCCGAAGACACCCATCCGCTCAAACCGGGCGCCCGCCTTGGGGAGCTCCACGAAGACGATGTCGCCCAGCTCTCCCTGGGCGTAGTCAGTGATTCCGATTTCCACGACCGCGGGATCGGTGGTCCGCCGGACGTATTCGTGTTCGGGAGTGTAGAGCAGGTCGGCGGGGATGTTGGCCACAGGGAGCTCCGGAAAGTCGGTGCGCGGGGAGGATAGACAGCGAGCGGGATGGGGGCAAGTGCTGAAATAATATGAAGGCGGCGTTACCCGGCCACCACCTCCCGCCAGACCACCCGCAGCCGCGCTTCCAGCGCGGGGAGGCCGCCGCTGTTCTCGATCAGGTAGGCCGGCCGCTGCCGCGGCCCTCCCCGCCAGGCCCGCTTGCGGGACGACGGCTCCTGGGCGGCCAGCAGGTCCCGGGCTTCCTGATCCCCGAGGCCCCGGTCCCGCAGTCGCGCCAGCCGGACCGATTCCGGGGCCTCCACCAGGATCACCGCATCGAAGGCTCCCGGGTCCATCGCTTCAAAGAGCAACGGGAGGTCGTGGACGATCACGTCAACGCCGCGCTGGCGAGCCTCCGACTCCAGCGCCAGCCGGCGCCGCTCGACCTCCGGGTGCACCATGGTCTCGAGATCCCGGCGGGCCGTGGAGTCGGCCAGCACCAGCGACCGCAGCCTGGCCCGGTCCAGCGCCCCGGACGGCATCACGACGGCAGGCCCGAAGCGCTGGGCGATCCGCGCCAGCAGCGGTGTACCCGGAGACTGCAGCTCGTGCACGATGCGGTCGGCGTCAATCACCGTCACGCCCCACGACTCGAGCAGTCGGGCCACGGTGGACTTCCCCGCCGCGGCGTTACCGGTGAGGGCAATCCTGAGCATGGAGGGTCTCGGCGCTGCGCCGCGCCGCGGCTACAGCAGCGCCGTCTGGTCCTCGTCCCGGCGCGGCACCCGGTGGCAGTGCCGGCAGCGGGCCTCGTAGGCTTCCTGTCCACCGACGAGGATGGTGGGCGAGTCGTAGCGTGCCGGCTTGCCGTTGACCAGCCGCTGGTTGCGGGTGGCGAGGTCCCCGCAGATCACGCAGATGGCCTGCAGCTTGTCCACCGACTCCGCGATCGCCAGCAGGTCCCCCATGGCGCCGAACGGCTCTCCCCGGAAATCGGTGTCGGTTCCCGCCAGGATCACCCGCACGCCGCGGGCGGCCAGCGCACTGGTCACCGTGACGATCTCGGGGTCCAGAAACTGGGCCTCGTCAATGGCGACCAGCTCGGTGTCCGGCCGCACCTGCCGGAAAATCTCGCTGGCCGCGTCCACCGGGGTGGCTTCGATCTCCCGGCCATCGTGGCTGGTGACGCTGAGCACCCCGGTGTAGCGCGAGTCCAGATGGGACTTGAAGACCTGCACCCGTCGCCGGGCAATGATCCCCCGGCGTACCCGGCGGATGAGCTCCTCGCTCTTGCCGCTGAACATCACGCCGGTGATGACCTCGATCCATCCTGGGCGCGTGCCATGGTACATGCCGGGGGCCTCGGTTGGAATGAAAAGGGCAGGGCGGTGACGATACGATGCCGGAGTGGGACGGTCAAGCGGGCCGCGCGTGCGCTTGCGGTGGCTCGGAACGCCGGGCCATATTGAGCGCCCCGTCCCGCCCCCTGAGTTTCGGAGTCCTACGTGAACAGGCAGCAGCTGGTTGTCGCCCTGGCCGCCCGGCTCGGCAGGCCCAAGGCCGAAATGACCCGGGTCGTCGAGGCGCTCTTCGGCGCGGAGGGGCTGATCGGTGGCGAGCTCCGGCGCGGCCGCAAGGTCCAGATCAGTGGCTTCGGCAGCTTCGAGGCCCGCAAACGCAAAGCCCGCACCGGTCGGAACCCGCGGACCGGACGGGCGATGACCATCAAGGCCGCGATCGCCCCCGTCTTCCGGGCGGGCAGCGGCCTCAAGCAGGCGGTCAACCGGAAGTAAGGCCCCCGAGGCGGGCTAGCGCCGGCCGGGAGGTCCGCCGCTCCTGCGCACCGGCTTCCCGCCGCTCCTGCTCTCCGGCCTTCCCGCCGCTCCACCCCGATCCAGCCGGGCGGTCACTTCGCGGCGCCGGACCGTCTTGCCGGTCAGCCGCCGGGCAATCTCCTCAGCCTCGGCGGCCGGTACCTCCACCAGCGAGAACATCTCCCGGACTTCGATCTTGCCGATGCGCGAGGCGTCCATGCCCACGTCCCGGCTCAGTGCGGCCACCAGGTCCGCGGGAGTGACCCCGTCCTTCTTGCCGGCCCCGATCCAGATCCGGCCCACGGCCGGCGCTGAACTGGCGGATGGCCGCTGCGCCGCCGTCCCGGCCGATGGCGCCAGTGCCCCCGCTGCCCGCCACAGCCGGTAGAGCGCTGCAGCGACTCGGCTGGGGTCTTCCCGCTCAAACAACGGGGCCAGCGACAGCAGCTCCCCGTCCAGCTCGCCACGGTCGAGGTCCGCCTGCACCTGCTGCCGCCGGCGGGCGCCCTCGCGCCGCACCTCCTCCAGCGCCCCCGTCGGTCGGAGCGGGTGCTGGCGCGGAACCAGGGTGGCGAGGTAGCCGGCGGCATGAGCCGGGGCCAGCAGGATCACGTCGCCCGCGGCCTGCAGCTGCCCCATGCGCTCGGGCGTGGGCAGGTCCCACGCGACGATCAGGTCAGCGGCGGGAACATCCCCGGTCGTCACCACGACCGTGCCATCGGCGACCGGGAGCGCGCCCCTGGCCTGCACCGCGCTGCGCCGGTCCGCACACCACACGCCGAGGCTGCCTGGATCCAGCATTTCCAGCAGAGAAGCCAGCGCCTGGCCCCGAAGGCTCCAGCTGACCGTGGCCACCCGCGCCGGCTTGGCCTCTGGCAGCGATGCCACCGGCGGTTGTGCCAGGGGACCGCAGCTGTGGGCCCGGCGGGCGTAGCGCTCGGCGAAGGGGTGTCCCGCCCGGGGCTGGGCGGGTACGATGATCCGCTGCGCCTCGGCCGGGACGTCCTGCATCAGGGCGGCGAGCGGCTCGTCGGACTCGTAGTGCTCCGGCCAGCCCAGCACCACGTGGCCGACCAGGTCGGTCTTCAGGGCGCTGCGCTCCAGCAGGGTGAGGGCGGTGTCGGGGGTGGTGAGCAGGAGCCGCAGGCGGCCCTCGCGAAGGGCCCGGGTGGCGCGGCCGGGCGCCAGCGCGGCCAGCGCCGGGAGGCCGGCGGCGTCGGCCAGCGGGAGGAGGACGGCGGCCCATTCGGCCAAGGCCTGCGCCGGCACCAACACCAGGCCGCGGCTCTCGGTGCTGGAGAGGGCGCTGACCATGCCGGCCAGCACCGGCGCGGCATATCGGGCCGAGGGGGGCGCTGCCAGGACCAGGTTGTGACCCCGGGCTGCCGTCGGCACCTGGTCACGGATGAGGGCGTCTTCCGCGGTGTGGCCAAAAGACTCCAGCGCGCCGGCCACCGCCGGCGAAAGATGCAGCTCCACAAGACCTGACATCGCCAACCTCGGTTGTCAAACAGCGGACGGATCCAGCACGAGGCGGGAAGCTAACGGGAGCAGCAGTTCGTGACCAGTTGACATCCCCTGCAGGAGGGAGGACTTTACCCCTCCGCGCAGAGCTGCACCCGCCGCACCCCCAGGTCGGCAATTGGTCATGCCGGCCGCGCTGGTTATTGCCCTCAACCTCCTCCGCCCGGGATTCGTGTATGCCGGACAGCCTTTCTCCCAACCTGGCGTACCTCAAGCCATCCGAGACCGTCGCTATCGGCGCAGAAACCAAGCGCCGCCGCGCCGCCGGCGAGGACGTTGTGGACCTGAGCGTCGGTGAGCCCGACTTCGATACCCCCAAGCCGATCGCGGACGCGGCGATCCAGGCCATCGAACGGGGCATGACCCGCTACCCGGCCAACATCGGCATCCCCGAGCTGCGTACGGCCATCGGCCGGAGCCTCTCGCTGATGTCCGGCGGCCGGGCGATCAACCCCGACCAGATCGTGGTCAGCAGCGGATCCAAGCAGTCGATCTTCAACGCCTGCTTCTCGCTGTTCGGTCCGAAGGACAAGGTGCTGATCCCTTCCCCGGCCTGGGTGTCCTATCCCCAGATCGTGTCCCTCTGCCGGGCCGAGCCGGTGGCGGTCCCGGGAGATCCCGAGTGGGGCCTCAAGGTGAGTGTCAAGGACCTGGAGCAGCGCTACGACAAGCTGGTGAAGGGCCTGATTCTCTGCTCCCCCTGCAATCCGACCGGGGCGACCTACTCCGCCACCGAAATCCGGGCCATCGCCGAGTGGGCGGCCCGCAACAAGGTCTGGGTCATCGCCGATGAGATCTATCGCCGGATCTATTACGGCAATGGCCCCGCACCCTCGTTCCTGGACCTGCCGGAGGAGCTGTGCGAGCGCTTGGTGCTCATCTGCGGCGCCTCAAAGGCCTACGCCATGACGGGGTGGCGGATCGGTTCCGCCTACGCGCCCATGCCGGTTGCCAAGGCGATGGCGGCGCTGCAGTCGCACACTACCACCGGCGCCAATCACCCGGCCCAGTGGGCCGCCGCGACCGCCTTCACCGACGAGCGAGTGGAGCAGGACGTCCAGAAGATGGTCGCGGCGTTCCGCCGCCGCCGTGACCGGGTCGTCGAGCGCTTCCGGACCGAGGCCCCCGGGGTCGAATTCGTGGAGCCGACCGGCGCGTTCTACTTCTTCTTCCGGGTGGATGGGGTCACCCCCGGGCAGGCCCATACCGGCACCGCCTTCTGCGAGCAAGCCATGACCGCCGGTGTCGCGATGGTGCCGGGGGCGGCGTTCGGGGATGATCGCTGGGTGCGGATGAGCTACGCGGCCAGCGACAAGGACCTGGAGACCGCCCTCGACCGGATCCTTGCCCTGATCACCCGGCTCGGCGCTGCTGCGGCTCCGACCGCGAGTGGGGCCCGCTCGTGATGCTCCGAATCTCCCAGCGGCCGAGTCGCCGAACCGCCGAGTCGCCGAGTCGCCGGCCATGACCTCGCCGTCCTGGACCCGCCTGCGCCGCGCCGTGGCGGCACGTGGGTTCACCCCCGCCACCTGGATTCCCGCCGCGAGCGAGGGTCGCGCCGAGGAGGCCACCATCCGGCCGGCTCGGCTGCTGGAGGATCGCCCGGTGGGCGGGACGCCGGTCGGAGCACCGGAGCCGTGGCCCGGCATTGTGGCCTTTCTGGACGGCACCCAGCGCTACGAAGTGATGGCCTACGCCGGCTCCAGCCCGGTGGTGGTGGCCGAGATCGGTGCGGCGGTACTGGAGCGGCGCGGACGCCAGTTGCATGTGGCAGCGGTGGCCCGCCGCCGACTGCTGATCGCCCGCCCGGAAGTGCTGCTGGAACTCGGGGACACCGTCGAGGGTCACCAGGCGGTGGCCCTGCCCGAGGATGGCCCCCCCCACCCAGTGCACGACTTCATGCTGGCCCGGCGCGAGGTGGACCGGGCGCGGGGCCGGCTGGAGGTGGAGATCGGCCACCGCTACCGGGAGAGTTCCTCGGCGTGGCTGATCGTCGACGGCTCACTGGCCGAGAGTCCCCAATGGGCCTCCGATCCGCACATGCTGGGGGTCTGCAAGAGCCACTCGACGCTTCCCTTTGCCGATACCGACCTGGAGGCCTACCTCCGGCTCCCGGCGGGAGCGCGCTCGCCGGTGTTCCAGCCGGTAGGGCATGAAGTGGCCCCGGTCTACTCGTGGGCCCTCAGGCTGTGGCCATGGGAGGGCAAAGACCTGCTGCACGGGCTCATCCGGGTGGAGGTGGCCCCGACGCTGGGCTCGCTGGCCCAGGCCGATCAGCTCTCTCGCTGGCTGCTGGCCGAACGGGCCCCCGTGAGCACTCCCGATGCCCGCTGGGATCGGCTGCTCTACGGGATCCGGGCGGTGGAGGAGTATCTGCGGGCCTCGGGCACGCGGTAACCCTCCAGCCCGGTCCTGTTCGCAGCCCCCCCCCCGAACGCGGGGTGATGCACTCCGATCCGCGCCGTTCGCCTGCCGCTTATCTTCCCCGCATGTCCGCTCTCCCTCCCGTCGGCCGCGTCGTCGCCACGGAACTCAAGCCCGCCACGCCGCACCAGTTCCACTTCTGGACCGCCCGGGAGTCTCCCGTGGGCATCGGGGCCATCGTGCGGGTGGACGCACCGGGGCGGAGCGTGCTGGGGATCGTCACCGACGGGTTCGCCTATTCCGACCTGGACCGGCCGATCCATGACGTCATCGGCGCCGATGGCGACCCGGCGCTGGCCGGGGAAGCCCCGACGGAGCGCGCCGAGATCCGGCTGTACACCGCCGCGGTGCTGCGGCAGATCCCCGAACAGCCGCTGCAGCCCGTTCCGCTGGGGACGGTCTTCCTGGCGGCGGATGCCGACGTGAGCACGGCGCTCCGGATGGACGCATTCCTGGATGGCGATGCCCCGACCGGCATTCCCATTGGCGTCTATGCGGCAGGCGGGTTGGAAGCGCCGATCTATCTCGACGCCGACTTCCTGCTGGGTCCGGAGGCGGCCCACCTCAACATCACCGGGGTATCCGGGCTGGCCACCAAGACCAGTGCGGCGCAGTTCCTCCTCTCCAGCATCTTCCAGACCTTCCCGCCGCATCGGGGGAGCGTGGCGGCGGTCTGCTTCAACGTGAAGGGTCCCGACCTCTGCTTCCTGGACCAGCCGGCGGAACTGTCGGACGAGGACCAGCGGCTGTATGCCCGTCTGGGTGTGGTCCCGGAGCCCTTCGCCAACGTGCGCTACTACGCTCCCTACAAGGCGGACGGGGTCAATCTGAACACGCTCAGGACCCACGAGTCGCTGGCGGGCAACACGGTGCCGCTCATCTGGGGCCTGCGGGAGGTGCTGGACTACGCCGAGGTGCTGCTCAACCGGGATGACGTGGATGCCAAGGCGGGCGCGCTGATTGATTTCCTGAAGGAGCGCGTGGTGGGCCGTGAGTTCCATGACATCACTCTTTCCGAGCGGCCGCTCGAGGTCCGGAGCTTCGCCGACCTGGAAGATTTTTTCCGCCGGATCTTCGAGTTCCTGGAGTCACAGGCACGCGGGGCGGAGGTGTGGCGGACCCATCACGTGGCCACCATCCGCAAGGTTCGCAACCGCCTGGGCAACATCAGTGTTCGTGCCAAGGGGCTGGTCACCGACGACGGCCACGCCAGCGACCTGCCGTGGGGGAAGTTCGAGGATCGCAGTCTCCACGTGGTAGACGTGGCCGGCCTCGACCCGCTGGTCCAGGACCTGGTCTTCGCCCGGCTGGTCTCCCAGCTCCGCGAACACCTGGAACGGCGCGATCTGGGTGTGGATCACGTGGTGGTCTTCGTGGATGAGCTGAACAAGTACGCTCCCGCCGACGGGCCCGACACCTACGTCAGGCGGATGCTGCTCGACCTGTCGGAGCGGGGCCGCTACCTCGGGCTGGTGCTCTTCAGCGCCCAGCAGTTCCGCAGTCAGGTCCTGCGGCGGGTCGTGGGGAATGCCGGGACGGCCTTCTTTGGCCGGATGGACATGGACGAGCTGGCTACGCCAGGGTACGGCATTCTCTCTCCCGCCACCCGGGCCAAGCTGGCGGCGCTGCCCAAGGGCGAGCTGATGGTCCGCCATCCGCACTTTACCCAGCCGCTGTTTGTCCGGTTTCCCCGGCCCCCGGTCCTGACGGGCCGGCTCGGCGTCGAGCGGTTTCCCCCGGCGGTGGACGTGGCGTTCGCGCCGGCGGTGGCTCGGCAACTCCGGGCGCTGGACCCGGCGATCACGCTGGCCCGGCTGGAGCTGCTCATCGAAGGCCGCCGTGAGGAGGATGTGCGACGGGCGCTGCACGCCACCCGCCGCGTGCGGCCGGACAATCCGCTGGCCTTTTTCACGGCTCAGCTGGGGAAACGGGTGGAGCGGGAGGTGACCGCCCGGCGGGGCGTCGCACCGCTGAAGCGGGGCGGCGGCGACCCCTACGGCTGACCCGTCGGCGGGGCCCCGACTCGTTACTCCTCCACGACCTGCGGGGGGCCGACGGCTCCCAGCGTGAGCCGCGGGACGAATGGTGACCGGCGGGCGGCCGGCATCGGGCTCCTCCGGGTCGCGGATCGAGCGGGACAACAGCGGGTGGCCGTGCCGCTCAGCATACCCGGCGATCGCCCTCTTACTTCAATCCCGTCCCTCCGCCAGATTCCCCTCTCGTGAAACTCGCACATCTCGCCGACCTGCACCTCGGCTTTCGACAGTATCACCGGCAGACGCCCAACGGCCTGAACCAGCGTGAAGCCGACGTGGCCACCGCCTTCCGTCGGGCGGTGGACCAGGTCGTCCAGGCGCGCCCCGATGCCGTCGTCGTGGCGGGGGACCTGTTCCACTCCGTGCGCCCGACCAATCCGGCCATCCTGTTTGCCTTTCAGCAGCTGCACCGGCTGCGGGAGGCCCTTCCCGACGCGCCGATCATCATCATCGCCGGCAATCACGATACGCCCCGTTCGGTCGAGACGGGCTCGATCCTGGCCCTGTTCGACTCGCTCGGCGTCGACGTGGTCACCGACGAGGCCCGCCGTCTGGCCTATCCCCGCCTCGGCCTCAGCGTGCTGGCGGTGCCCCACAATGCCCTGGTGGCCCCGGAACGGCCGGCGCTGGAGCCGGCGGGCCACGAGCCGCACCAGGTGCTGACCCTGCACGGCGAGGTCGAGGGCATCTTTCCGGTCGATCGCTCAGGGCTGGAGTACGGTGGCGCGGTGGTGACGCAGGCCGATCTCGCCCGGGGTGGCTGGGGCTACGTGGCCCTGGGGCACTATCACGTGCAGCGCGAGGTGGCGCCCCACGTCTGGTACAGCGGGTCGCTGGATTACGTGAGTCCCAACCCGTGGGGGGAACTCGCCGAGGAGCGGGCCGCCGGCCTCGACGGAAAGGCCTGGCTCCTGGCAGACCTCGCCACCGGCAAGGTGGAACGGCGGCCAGTGCCGCCGGCGCGCCGGCTGTTTGACCTCCCCGCCATCGATGCGCAGGGCAAGACCGCCGCCGACCTGGATCAGCTGATCGCCGATGCCGTCGCCAGCGTGCCCGGCGGGCACGCCGACCAGATCCTGCGTCAGGTGGTGCGCAACACGCCCCGCCACATCGGCCGCGAGATCAACCACACGGCGGTCCGAATCCTCAAGACGCAAGCGCTGCACTTCCAGCTCGACCTGCGCCGGCCCGAGGTGCAGCGTCGTGGCGCCTCCGGGGCGCCGGGACGCCGGCGGACCCTGCCCGAGCTGGTGGAAGAGTTCCTCGAGGCCCGCCCGCTTCCCGCCGGGGTGGATCGGGCGGCCCTGGTCCAGCGCGGGCGGGAACTGATGGAGTCGGCCGAGCGGGAGTGGGCGGAGGGCTGATGCAGATCGACCGCCTCCGGCTCATCAACTTTCGCCAGCACGAGGACACCGAACTCGTGCTGGGCGCCGGCCTGACCGGCATCGTCGGCCCGAACGGGGCCGGCAAGACCACCCTGCTCGAGGCGATCGCCTGGGCCTTGTATGGCAGCGACGCCGCCCGGGGTACCCGGGACACCATTCGCCGCCGGGGCGCGGGGGCGCGGGTCCCGGTCCGGGTGGAGCTCGATTTCTCGCTGGGCACGCATCGCTATAACATCATCCGCTCGCTCAACAACGCCGAGCTGTTCCAGGATGCCGACCCGGCGCCCATCGCCAATAGTCTCGTCAGCGTAACGGAAAAGGTGGCGCGCCTGCTGGGCATGAGCCGGGAGGAGTTCTTCAATACCTACTTTACCGGCCAGAAGCAGCTGGCGGTGATGGGAGCCATGACCGGGGTGGCCCGGGCGCAGTTCCTCTCCCGGGTGCTGGGCTACGACCGCCTGCGGCGGGCGCAGGAACGCCTGCGCGAAGGACGCCAGGAGGTCGCCGCCCGGCTCAAGGCCCTGCAGCAACTGCTCCCGGACGTGGCTGAGCTCGACCGTGAGGGCGAGGCGGTCAGCGAGCGGCTGGTCCTGGCCCGGGAAAGTGTCACGCGGGCATCCGGCATCGAGACCACCGCCCTGGCCCGCCGGCAGCTGGTGTTGCCACGGTGGCAGGAGCTGCAGCAGCTGCGCGAGCGGGTGGGCGCGCTGCAGTCCGACCTCCGCCTGGCCGAGCACAAGGTGAGCAACGCCAGGGAGAGTTTCCAGCAGCTGGACCGGCAGCTGATGCTGGCCAACGAGGCGAAGAGCAAGCTGGAGGCGCTGGGCCCCGAGCTGGAGCCGCTGGAGGCGCTGCGCCGCGAGCTGGTCCAGCTGGACGAACAGATGACCGCCTACATCCGGCGCCAGGGCCTGGTGGCCGAACTCGAGCACACCCGGACCGGACTCCAGACCGTCCGGGCCCAGGCCAGCCGGCTCCCACCCGCCGACGCCGTCGAAGCGACCCGCGCCCGGGTGGAACGTTCCGAGCAGGAGCTCGACGCGCTTGACGAGCAGTCCCGGGAGCGCCGCTCCACCTGGGACCGCGACCTCCAGGAGGCGACGACCAAGCGGGACACGCTGCGCGATCAGTACCGCGACTTGAAGGAACAGGTGGAACGGATTCAGCAGGCGGGGGCGGCCGGTGCCTGTCCCACCTGCGCCCGTCCACTGGGCGCTGAGTTCCCGACGGTGCTGGGCATGCTGGACCGCCAGCTTGAGGAGGTCCGCTTCAACGGCAACTACTTCAAGTCGCGCATCGAGCAGCTGGCCACCGAGCCGCCGGAGCTCGGCGACCTCGCCCGCCGCCGCAGCGAGCTGGAGCGCGGGCTCAACGCGGTCCGTGCCGAGTTGGCCCGGTTCCAGGCCCAGCTGCAGGAGGCGCCCCGCCTCCGCGACGAGGGGGCCCGGCTGGACGCGCAGGTGAAGCTGCTTGAGCAGCAGGCAGGCGCGGTGGCGCCCCAGTACGATCCCGTGCGCCACACCGAGGTCAAGAGGCGGATCGCGCAACTGGAGCCGCTGGACCGGCAGGCGGAGCGGCTGCGGGAGCGAGCCGGAATGGCCGAGGCGCTGGTGCCGCAGGCGGAATCTGCCGAACGCGGCCTCTCGGAGATGGAGGCCGAGCTGCGCCGGCTGCAGGAGCAGCTGACCGGGCTGGGATACTCCGATGCGGCATGGACCACCGCGCGGGACGAATGGGAAGCGGCCGAACGTGCCTGCCAGCAGGCGGCGGTGGGGGTGGTACGGGCGCGGGCGGAGCTGACGGCGGCGGAGGAAGCTGACCGGGCGATGTTCCGGCGTCGGGAGGAGCGTGCCCGGCGCGAGGAGGAGGCCCGGGTAGCGGCGGTGGACCTTGCGCTCCACAACGAGCTGGACCGCGCCTTTACCGATCTGCGGACCGACCTCAATCAGCAGCTCCGGCCCGACCTCTCGGACATCTCCAGCGCCTTTCTCCGTGACCTTACCAACGGTCGCTACACCGAACTCGAGCTGGATGAGTCCTACGATGCCACGATCGTGGAGGCCGGTGAGCCCAAGCCGGTCATCTCCGGCGGTGAGGAGGATGTCGCCAACCTGGCGCTCCGCCTCGCCATCAGCCAGATGATCGCCGACCGGGCCGGACAACCGCTCTCGCTGCTGGTGCTGGACGAGATCTTCGGGTCGCTGGATGAGGAACGGCGTACGGCGGTGGTGGACCTGCTCCGGAGCCTGGCCGATCGCTTTCCGCAGGTCATTCTCATCACCCACATCGACACCGTGCGGGAGGGCTTCGACCGGGTGATCCGGGTCGAGTTCGACCAGCAGCGCGGGGCCGCGCGAGTGCACGACGAGCAACCGGGAGCCGGCGATGGCCTGGCAGCCTGAGCGGGCCATCCAGGGCCCCGAGCGGCCAACCCTCCGCGACATCGACCCCCTCAACCGGGTCTTCGCGGAATCCTTCACCGACCGCTATCGCCGCGACGGCATGACCGGGGTCAGGGTGCCGCACCTCAACCCCATCATCTGGCGCTACGCGCTGGAGGATGCCGGCGACGGCGCCATGATCTGGCGCGACGGCGACGGCCAGATCTGCGGCTTCAACATGGTGCACCTGTCCGGCCGGGAAGGCTGGATGGGTCCGCTGGCGGTCCGACCGGATCGCCAGGGCGCGGGGCTCGGGAAGGAGATGATCGAGGCGGGGATCCAGTGGCTGGAGGAGCACGGGGCGCGTGCGATCGGCCTGGAGACCATGCCGCGCACGGTGGAGAACATCGGCTTCTACAGCCGGCTTGGATTCGTCCCCGGCCACCTGACGGTCACCCTGGTGCGCGACCTCGAACGCCGGCCGGCGCGGCAGCCGGAGCTGCTCTCGACCGCCGGCGCCGCCCGGGCGGAACAGCTGCGGGCCTGCGCCGATCTGACCGCCCGGCTGCTGCCCGGGGCCGATTATACCCGCGAACTCCAGACGACGGCGGATCTCCGCATCGGTGACACCCTTCTCGCGCGGGATGCCGCCGGGGTGCTCACCGGCTTCGCGCTGTTCCACACGACGCCGCTGGCCGCCGGCCGGCCGGTGGATGAGCTCCGTGTCCTCAAGCTGGCGGCGGTGGATGGAGCGGAGTTCGAGCGCCTGATTGCGGCCCTGGAATCGGCGGCGCTGGCCCAGAACATCCGGCGGGTCACCCTCCGCAGCCAGACCGGGCTGGGCGATGCCTACCTCCGGGTGATCCGGCAGGGCTACCGGGCCCACTGGACCGACCTGCGGATGTCGTTGTCAGGATTCGAGGAGGTCCAGCCCCACCGCGGCGCGGTGGTCTGGTCCAACTGGGAGATCTAGCGCCTCGGCGGCCTCACCCTGCGTACATCGTCGACGCCTGGTAGCTCGCCAGTGCCCGGGCGCCAACCATCTTGATCAGCACCGCAATCGGCACGGCCAGCAGCAGCCCCGCAAAACCCAGCATCGCCCCGCCGAAGGCCAATGCCAGCATGGTCACCACCGGGTGCAGCCCCACCGAGCCCCCGACGATTCGTGGGCCGGTCACCGATCCGTCAATGAACTGGACCACCAGGAACACGGCGCCCACCCGAAGCAGCCCCGCCAGCGGGGAGGGCATGGTGAGCGCCACGATGATGGCCGGGACGATGGAAATCGCCAGCCCGATGTAGGGGATCAGATTGAACGTGCCGGCGATGACGCCCAGCAGAAGCGCGCTGGGCACGCCCAGGACCGCCAGCCCCACCCCGGTGAGGGTCCCCACCAGTGTGGCCTCGATGAGCTGCCCCCGGACGAACTTGCCCAGGGCCTGATCGTATTCCTCGATGAACGCGACGGCCGGGGCGCGCTGGGCCCGCGGGATGAGCCCCTCCGTGAAGCGGAGCAGGGGGGCCCAGTCGCGAAGCAGGTAGAAGGCAACCACCGGGGTCACGACGAGGTAACCCAGGAAGCCGACGATCGTCCCCAGACGGTGGAGCAGGGCCAGTCCCCAGTCCGCCAGCTCGCGGAGGAGCGCGTCGGCGTTCTGCTGCAGCAGAATCCCCAGTTGTGCCGCGTCCAGTTCGTGCACCCAGCTCCGCTGCTGTTCGGTCAGGAATGTCAGCCCCTCGATCCGGGTGCGGACGCCGGAGAGAAAATCGAACACCGTGGTGGCGAACCGGGGCAGCGCGTTGACCAGGGTGATCGCCTGGCGCCACACCTCCGGACCGGCGTACAGCAGAAAGGCGATGCCCCCGACCACCGGGGGGAGAGTGACGATCAGGATGGCCAGGCCGCGCCCGATGCCCCGCCGCTCCAGCCGGGCCACCAGCGGGGCCAGCAGATACGCCACCGCCAGGGCCAGCAGGAACGGTCCCAGCAGGCCACCGTAGAGGCTGAGGCCCCAGAACAGCGTGAGCACGCCCGCCATGGCCATTGCGGGCTTCGCCCCGGCCCGGGCCCGGAGCGGCCACAGCGCCACCACGACCATCGGCAACAGCAGCAGCGGAGTGAGCACCTCCCGCAACGATATGAGCAGCAGCACGTACAGGAGGCCCGCCAGCAGGCCTGGCATCAGGTCGCGGTTGCTCGGTTCGGGCATCGGGTGTCTCGGGCGTGGGGAGGCGTTCGGGAATGGTCGGGGTCGCTGGCGGGCGCTAGGCCCCTCGGCGGAGCGCCCACCAGCGGACGAACAGCACCCCGGCCACCCCCAGCAGGAGGTGCAGGCCGGCCCCAGCCGGGCCCAGGGGCATCACAAACGTCACGACAATCCAGACGAGCAGGGCGAGAACGGCGCCGAGCAGGGTGGGCGACATGGTCAGGACTCCACTTCCGCGTTGACGGTGGGTGCGCCGCCTCCTATCTTCGAGGAAAGCGGCGTCGAGGAACCACGTTATTGAGCCAACAGGTCCGGTGAAGGGCCCAGATACTGCGACTGATGCCATGCCCCTCGGGGGAAGACAGAGGTTGTGGTGAGGGCGCCATCTTTTTCATTGGGCTTCAATAAACCTCTTCGGCGCCGCCTCGCCATCCCCCCGGGGCACCGGTCGGACGCCGGTGCCCGTTTGTTTAACCCTCTGGGCCGCACGGCTTGACCGTGCCGGGGCACCGGCGATCTTCCAGCCACTCGAACGTCGACCGGTTTCGCATGCCGACCTGTACCGTGACCCGCCGCGTGCACTTCAACGCCGCGCACCGACTGTACCACCCCGGCCGCTCCGATGAATGGAACGCCCGGATCTTCGGGGTATGCGCCAACCCCAACTTCCACGGCCACAACTACGAGCTGGACGTGGCGGTCGAAGGGGAAATCGACCCCGAGACCGGCTACGTGGTGGACATGAACGTACTGAAACACCTGGTCGAGGAGAAGCTGCTGGCCCACCTGGACCACAAGAACCTCAACCTGGATGTGCCGCACTTCGCTACCCATATCCCCACGGCGGAGAATATCGCGGCGTACTGCTGGCAGGTGCTCGCTCCCGCGATACCGTCGGGACGGTTGCTGCGCCTGCGCCTGTGGGAAACCCCGAGGAATTATGTCGATTACGATGGGCGCTGACGCCC
>CAYUYF010000051.1:0-20524 GCA_964449145.1 uncultured Gemmatimonadaceae bacterium
GCGCCTGTGCCGCGACCCTCGCGGAGGCGGTGCGCGCCCGGCTCCGGGGACAGCGCGGTCCCCGGTTCCGCACCGTGCGCACCGTGCTGCAGCAGCTCGCCCTCGACCGGCGTCTCGATGCCTCCCGAGCCCACCGCTGTGGGTTCGTGCCGCCGACCCCGCTCCGCGACGCCCTGCAGGACACCGCCCGGGCCGACCTCGGCTGGGTGGCGCTACTGGCCCGCGCCCGCGCATGACCCGGCTGGCCTGGCGGGACGCGTTTCGTCGCCATCCGATCGCGCGGCGCCTGACCCCGCGCTTCGAGCCTCAGGCCCTGGCGGCCGACCTTGAGCGGTTCACCGAACCGTGGTGGAGCCGCCACGCCGGCCCCTACCACGACGGCGCCTGGGAATCGGTCTCCCTCTGGGCCCCCCGGGGAGACCCGCTGGAGCAGCGGAGTTTCGGTGGCGCCTTCTCGGCGACCCCGGCCCTGGCCATGGCCCCGGCGATCGGCCGGGTGCTGGATGCCTTCCCCTGTGACCGAAACCGCATCCGGCTGATGCGGCTCAAGCCCGGGGGGAGAATCCTCCGCCATTCCGACCCGCTCCACACCATCGATCCACGGCTGGTGCGGCTGCACGTCCCGGTCGTGACCGACAGCGATGTTCATTTTCTGGTGGACGATGCCCGGATCCAGATGCAGCCCGGGGAGGTCTGGCATGTGGACGTTCGGTTCCCCCATGAGGTGGCAAACCGGGGCCAGGTGACCCGGGTCCACCTGGTCATGGACCTCATCCGCGATCCATACCTGGACCGGCTGCTGGCTGAGGGGACCCCGCTCGGTCACGGCCGCCTTCTGGGCTACTACGCCCGACACACCCTGCCCCAAGGCCTGCGCCGGGCCTTGCGGCTGGCGAACTAGCGGCCCGCTCCCAGCCGGGGCCTCGCCCCCCTATCTTGACAGTGTGCCGAAGCGCGTGATACCATGAACTTCCTTCATGAAGCCAGGGATAGAAATGGGTACCCGTTTTGTCCGTGCAGCTTCAGCCGAGGCGGCGCCAATGCAGGGCGAGACCGTCGTCTTCAATCCCGGCACCAACCAGTTCTTTGTGCTCAACGCCTCTGCCGCGGTCCTGTGGGACAGCTTGGCAACACCACAGGAGCCCTCCCGCCTGGCTGCGCGGATCCAGGAGTCCTTTGACGGTGTCACCGAGGCGCAGGCTCGGCAGGACGTGGAGCACACCCTGCGAGAGCTAGAATCGTTCTCTCTTATTGTGGTCGCCGAGTGACCGGCCGGTCCCCGTTTCCCTTCTCCTGAGCCCCACCCATGACCAACGCCAGAAACAACGAGCCCCGTCCGCCTTACGTCCCGCCCAAGGTCACCCAGGTGAGTGAGGCAGAGATGCTGCGGTCGTTCCAGATCACCAGTGCCGCCGCCTCGTGGTGGGGCATGTGAGCTGCGGCGGATCCCGCAGGCGTGGGTGACCTTGCCTTCGGAACCCGCAATCACGACGCCGTCCCGCCCTCGGGCAGGCGGCGTCGTGGCACGTACGGCCCGGAGGTGAGTGATTGCCACTGGTACCGCCTCGGCACCGGCGCATTCGGGATCGACAGCGATGACGAAGCACTCACCACCCGGTTCGAGGAGCTGTACGGCGAGTGCGCCTGCGAGCCCCCTGAGAACCCCGCCGCAGTGCGATGCACCGTCCGGGCCGACGCCCAGTCGGTCCAGGTCACCTTCGCCGATCCGGAACCGCTCGACGTCCCCGGTTTCGTGGCTGCGGTCTTTCCGGAGCGGGGCTACCGTGCCCTCCCCCAGTCGGCCGCGCCAGCGCACCGACTCGGCCTGCCGGATGGCGCGGAGATCGAGCTGTCGGCCGATGGACGATCCCTCCGGGCCCCGACCGACTCCGACTGGCGGCCGCTGGTCGCCAACCTGCTCCTGAGCCGCAGCCAGCGGCTGCAGCGGGACGTCATCTACTTTCACGCAGCCGCCCTGGCAGTCCGGGGGCGGGGAGTCCTTGCCTGCGGGCCCCGGCGCGCCGGCAAGACCACGCTCGCCCTGGGCCTGGCCGCGCGCGGCCACGGGTTGCTGGCGGACGAGCTGGTGGGGGTCCGGCTCGGCAGTCACGAACTGCTCCCGGTCCGACGGGCGGTGTCGGTACGCCAGGGGCCGGGCGCCGCGGCCGCACGTGCCGCGCTGGAGCGCGCCGCCCCGCGAGAGGAACGCTACCCCGATGGTGAACTGCGGTACCGGGCCGCCATGACCGCCCTGTTCCCCGCCCCGGACGCGGTGGTCCGCTTGACGCATATACTCTTCCTCCGCGGCTTCACGCCGACTCCGCTCGCCGAACCGGCGGCGGCCACCGAGGTGCTGGGTCGCCTGACCCCGCTGGCCGCGTCGCTGTGGGGACGGTCTCCGGGTTCGGTGACGGTCCAGCTGCTGCGCCTGCTGGCCGCCGCCCGCTGTCACTGGCTGGATGCGGGGACCCCTGAGGCCACCGCCGAACTGATCGAACACCTCGTGGAGCAGACATGACGATTTCGGTCCGGGAACGCGCCGACACCATTGGGACGCTTCGCCACGCCTCCGTCTACGCGATGGAGACCCTGGCGCGCTGGGTGCCCACCACTCCCGACCTCGAGGCGAAGATCGTCTTCGGCCGGCACATCTGGGAGCTGGCGCAGCAGGCCGACGCGCTGGGGCGGCGCACCCACGAACTGCGCGCGGCCCTGCACTATTCGCCCGCCCCGCGGCCGGCCTACTCTGAGGCGCTCGAACTGCTGCGGAGCACCGAGGGGGCCAGCGAACGCCTGGCGGCCTTCTATGACGTGTTCCTGCCCGATCTCGACCGGCGCTACCGCGCCTACCTCGCGGCCACCGACCCCATGCTGGACGAACCGAGTGTACGGGTGATCGAGCGCATCCTCACCGACCTCGGCCGCATGGGCGAGGAGTCCCGGCAGACCCGGGCCGAGCGCCCGGATATGACCGGGTCCGGGACCCCGACGGCGGATCGGCTACGCAAGCAGTTCGCGGCGGCCACGGAGTACGTGCAGTTCCGCAAGCCGGCGGCCTCCGTCGCCGAGTCGCTCACATGACCGCGGTCGGGCAGCCCGCCAAGGTCATCCGGGGCGTGACCCTCTACGCCGACCCGGCCCGGGAACCCTGCTTCACCGTGGTCGGAACCGACGCGGAGATGCATGAGTGGCCGGACATGTCCGACACCTCCCGCCGGGAGCGGCTGCACCGGCACATGAACAACGAGTGCGTGGCGATGGAAATCGCTGCCCAGGCGGTAGCCGACTTCCCCGAGGCACCGTGGGACCTCCGCATGGCGATCGCCCGGCAGGCTGCGGATGAATCCCGCCACGTTGCGATCCTGCTGCGACGCTTCTCCCAGCTGGGCGGCGTGAAGGGCGAGTTCCCGGTCGCCAACTACGAGTGGAACCTCTGTGGCATGGTGGACAACCTGCCCGGACGTCTCGCCATCGAGAATCGCACCTTCGAGGCCGGCCTCATCGACATCCTGGGACAGCTCCGCACCACCTGGCGCGAGGCCGGAGATCACGAAACCGCCGATGCGCTCGAGGCGATCCTCGCCGACGAGATCACTCATGTGCGCTTTGCCAACCGGTGGATCCGGACCCTGACGGAGCGGGAGCCGCGCGTGCTGCTGCAGGTGGCCCAGGCGATCCGCTTCCTCCGGGCGGTCAACGACGCCGTCGCCGCTGCCCCCGGGGAGGTCAACGCCGTCGGCACCACCCTGACCGGTGAACGACTGCAGCCACCGGCGGTCTATGTGGATGGCCGGCTGGAGGCCGGCTTCACCGAGGACGAGGTACTCGAGGTGCTGCGTCAGGCTGGCTTCCGGTCCATCCTCCCCGAGCATGTGAAGTAGCGCGTCCATGGCTGCGCTCCACCCCGATCTCGATCCGCTCTGCTTCGACGAGCCCTCCGCGCGGGACGACCGCTTCACCCTGGCGGATCGGTGGGCCGACTGCGCCCGCTTCCCGGAGGGGCACCCGGAGCGGAAGCAGGAATTCATCCACCGGCAGATGAACGAGGAAGTGGCGGTGCTGGAGAACGCCGCGCGGAGCCTGGCGGAATTTCCGGAGCTGGACTGGGAGCTGCGGATGTGGCTGGCCCGGCAGTCGGCCGACGAGGCCCGCCACGCCGACAATTATCGCCGGCTCTTCCTCCGCCGGGGTGGACGCCTCGGTCAGTATCCGGTGCTGAGCTTCCAATACCGCATCCTCGGCAAGGTCACTTCGATTGTGGGACGGCTGGCGGTGCAGAACCGCACCTTCGAGGCCGACGGGCTCGACGCCGTCACCCACGCCATCGAGGAGGCCCTCACCGAAGGCGACGGGGAGCTGGCGGAGCTGTACGATGCCCAGCAGGCCGACGAGGTGGTGCATATCCGCTTCGCCAACGAGTGGATCCGGCGGCTCATCGCCGAGCGCCCGGCGGCCCTGATGGAAATGGGCCGCGCCCTGACCCTGGCGACCCGGGGATTCAAGCAGGTGTTCGCCAATGGAGGGGCCCAGGTCTCGAAGTACGGCGTCGCGGAGGAATGGCGCGCGCAGGCGGGGTTCTCCGCGGAGGAGATCGCCTTCGCCCGGGAACTCAACGAGGCGCGGCGGGAGCGGGTGCGGCGCGGGGTGGAGTGAGCCCGCGCACCGTCGAGGATCCGGCAGCGGTGGCCAACCTGCTGGGGCTGCTGCGGCGCCGCGGGGCCGAGGTGGAGTGTGAGGTACGGGGCGGCAGCATGGGTTCCGCGGTGCCGGAGGGCGCCACAGTGCGCATCCGGCTCGACGGTGCCGCCGGGGCGCCCGTAGGTGCCGTGGTGGCCATCCTGCTCGACGGGATGCTCTCCGTCCACCGGCTGGTCGGCTGGGGCCGCTCCGCCGCCGCCCGGGGCTGGGCCGTGACCCTCGGCGACGCCAACACCTTCTGTGATGCGCCGCTCCCGCCCGAGGCGGTGCTCGGCCGGGTGACCGCCGTGCGGCTGCACGACGCCGGGGGCTGGCAGCCTCCTCCGCCGGCGCCATCCCAACCGCGACTCCGACGCCTGGCCGGCGGCGCCGTTCGGGTAGCGGTCTGCGGCGCGCTGGAGTGGAGTCCGCGACTGGCACTGCTGGTCAAGAACGTGGTCGTGCTGGCGCTGACTCCCCTGATCTGGCTCCGACCCTATCCCGCAGGCCGGGTCCGGTCCAACTCCCGGTTAGTCTCCGGGCGGATGGCCGACGCCGGCTGAGTCGGCGCCCGGCGCTCCCACCCTACCCGCTCAGCCCCACCAGCTTGCCGTTGCCATTGCCGCGCAGCACCCCCCGGCTGTCCAGGACCAGCGCCGCCGACGTGAGCACCCGGGCGTAATCAATGCCCGCATGGTCGGTCACGATCACCACCAGGTCGGCGGCCGCCACGGTGGCGTCGGTCAGCGGTACGCTGTGCATCGGCAGGCCCTTGAGCGGGGTGTGGCCGTCGTCGTGGATCAGTGCGACGTGAGGATCGTGGAACTGCACCACCGCGCCCTTCTCCTGCAGCAGCTTCATGATGTCCAGCGCCGGGCTCTCCCGCAGGTCGCCGATGTTCTTCTTGTAGGCCACCCCCAGCACCAGCACCTTGCTGCCGCGGAGCGCCTTGGTCCGGTCGTTGAGGGCGTCCACCGCCTTCTGCACCACGTACGCGGGCATCTCGGCGTTGATCTCGCTCGCCAGTTCGATCATCCGGGTCTTGAACTGCAGGGTCCGCATCTTCCAGGAGAGGTAATGCGGGTCCAAGGGGATGCAGTGGCCGCCCAGTCCCGGCCCGGGGGTGAATTTCATGAAGCCGAACGGCTTGGTCGCCGCCGCCTCGATGACCCCCCACACGTCCAGCCCCAGCTTGTCGCACGCCTGCGCCAGCTCGTTGGCCAGCGCAATGTTGATGAGCCGGAAGGTGTTCTCGTAGACCTTCACCAGCTCCGCCGCCTCGGGACTCTCCACCGGCACCATGGTGTCGAACACCCTGCCGTAGAGCGCCAGCGCCAGCTCGTTGCAGCGCGGCGTGGTGCCGCCGATCACCTTGGGGGTGTTGCGGGTCTGCCAGACCGGATTGCCCGGGTCCACCCGCTCGGGGCTGAAGCACAGCGCAAAGTCACTGCCCACCTTGAGGCCGGTGGCCTCGAGGATCGGCAGCACTACCTCGCGGGTGGTGCCGGGATAAGTGGTGCTCTCCAGAATGATCAGCTGGCCCCCGCGGAGCGACGCCTTGACCGACTCGGCCGCCGCGACCACGTAGGAGAGGTCAGGATCCTTGGTCTTGTTGAGTGGCGTGGGGACGCAGATCGAGATGGCGTCGCACTCCGCCAGCCTGCGGAAGTCGGTGGTGGCCTCGATCAGCTTCTTGCCGACGTAACCCGCCAGCGTCGCCGACGGCACGTCTTCCACATGGCTCTTCCCGGCGTTGATCCCCGCACAGACGGGTTCGCTGATGTCGAAGCCGATGACCCGGAACCCACTGCGGGCGACCTCGACCGCGAGGGGGAGGCCCACGTACCCCAGGCCGATGACACCAACTGTGGCTTCACCGCGCTGAATCCGAGCCTGCAACTGGTCGAGACCGTCCGCCATGACTGCTCCGCAGAAGTTCAAAGGTGTTGCTACGTAAGAGGATACCGGTCCGGCGCCCGAAGCTACCCTGTCGCCGGTCCCGGTGGTAGCCCAGCCAGTGGCAAGTCTCATGCGAACGGTGGTCCCCCGCCGACGCCAGGGCTCTACCCACCCAGCGGGTCCACTTTGCAATCAACGCAATCGAGCAGACGACGCCGCCCTTGTGAAATATTTCACATGTAGTATCATAAATATACTTCGCCGGGACCCGGGGCCAGACCCGGGGTCCCTCGCACCCCTTCGAGACGCCCGCCGCCGGGCCGTGCTCGTGATTCCCCCCGGGCCCGGAGCCCGGGGCCCCACACAAGGAGACCCTGCATGGCCACTGCGACATCCCCCGCCAGCAAGGATGCGGCGTACCCGCGCGACGAGATCGCCAAGCTGCTGGCGCCGCCCGAGCAGGAGCACCCCGGCGCCAAGCTCCGCCGGCTGCTCCACGAGGCGCGGGACAAGGGCTCCTTCGTTCATACCGCCGGCGCCTACGACGGCTACACCGCCGCCATCATGACCCGGCTCGGCTTCAAGGCGCTCTACGGCTCGGGCTGGCAACTCGCGGCGGTCAAGAACATGTACCCCGACATCGGGGTGTACCAGTCGCAGCAGATGGTGGAACTCGCGCTCGAGCTCTGGAAGGGGATCGAGGGGTCGCGCCACACCCACTACTACGACACCGAGGGGAAGGAACTGCTCTCGGTGCCCCCGATGTTCATGGACATGGAAGCCGGCTTCGGCGGGCCGACCCAGACCTTCGCGCTGGCGTCGGAACTGGTCCGCGTCCGCGTGGGCGGGGTGCACCTGGAGAACCAGGATCCCGCCGACCGCACCTGCGGTCACATTGTCAACGTCGGCAAGGCCAAGCGGGACAAGGTCCTGGTGCCACGCAAGACCTGGATCGCCAAGCTCAAGGCCATCCGGGCCGCCGCCGAGTCGCAGGGCGCCGAGCTGGTGACGATCGCGCGCACCGATTCGATCGACGGTGCCTTGCCGGGACAATCCTCCGGCGGGATCAAGATGGCGGTGGAAGACGGCTGGGAGGCGGCGGAGCTGGGCTGCGATGTGATCTGGGCGGAGTTCAACAACGTGGACCTGGAGCAGCCGATCGCCTTCGCCGAGGGGGTTCGCAAGCACTACCCCAACCAGATGCTCGGCTTCAACCTCTCGCCGTCGTTGTACTGGGGCAAGGCCAAGCAGGCGGGCAAGCTGATCACCAACCAGCAGCTGGCGGACCTGGGTTACACCCTGCAGTTCTCCACCCTGTTCAACTTCCGCACCGCCGGACTGGCGCTGGACAAGGGCCTCAGGAAGTTCGCCGCCCACGGCCTCGAGGCGCTCGCCGACCTCCAGCTGGAAGAGGAAGCCGCCCCCGGCGGCCCGCCGATGACCCGCATGCACCAGAAGTTCGCCGGGATGAACCGCTGGCTGATCCTGGAGTCGGTGTTGAGCGGAAAGTAGGCGATTGGGCGATTGGGCGGTTGGACGGATGGCATAGTACGCAATAAAGGGGTGGGATCCGCGAAGACCCCACCCCTTTCTACCAGCCGCCTAGGCCGCCCTTACCCCGCCCGCTCCACCGGCGGCTCCCCCGCGCGCACTTCCAGTCCTTCCCGCCGCCAGTTCTCCGCCTGCCATGGCGCCACCCGGACGGTGACGGCGTTGTGCTCCCCATGGACCCTCACGTCCAGCACCTCCCCCACCCGGTACAGCGACGCCAGCCGGGCGCCGTCGCCGATGGGCACCCACACGGTCACCGGAGGACGGAGCAGCCGCTCCCGGCGGCGGAGCTCCTGCTTGACCTGATCCAGCCCGTTCATGCGGATGGTGGTAGCCAGCAGCGAGCCGGGGTAGAGCTCCCCCACCCGGGCGGCAAACGCTCCGGGACTGGGCACCGCGTCCATCTTGTTGAAGACCGGCACCACGGGCCGCTCGCCGATGCCCAGATCCGCCAGCACTTCCTCCACCACCCGGAGCTGTTCCTCCCACTCGGGGTGACTCGCATCCACGACATGGAGCAGCAGGTCGGCCTCCCGCACCTCCTCCAGGGTGGCGCGGAAGCTGGCCACGAGGTGGTGCGGGAGCTTGCGGATGAAGCCCACGGTATCAGACACCCGGGCGCGGCTGCCCTCCCCCAGGTCAATTTCCCGGGTGAGGGTGTCGATCGTCGCAAAGAGCCGGTCTTCGACAAAGATGTCGTGCTGGCCCGAGAGCATCCGGAGCACGCTCGATTTGCCGGCGTTGGTGTAGCCCACCAGCGCCACGTCGAGCATGGGAGCCCGGCCCGCGCGCAGCACCTCACGGTGCTTCTCCCATTCGCGGAGCTTCTCGCGCAGCAGCTGGATCTTCCGGCGGATCATCCGCCGGTCGGTCTCCAGCTGGGTCTCGCCCGGACCGCGCAGGCCGATGCCGCCCCGGATGCGGGAGAGGTGGGTCCACATCCGCGCCAGGCGCGGCAGCATGTATTCCAGTTGCGCCAGCTCGACCTGCAGCTTGGCTTCGTGGGTCCTGGCCCGGGTCGAGAAGATGTCGAGAATCAGCTCGGCGCGGTCCATGACCCGGATCTTGAGTTCCTTCTCGAGATTGGCGCCCTGGTTGGGGGTGAGTTCCTCGTCGAAGATGACCAGGGTGGCACGCTCGGTCTCGACCAGCGCCCGGAGTTCCTCGACCTTGCCCTCACCGATCAGGGTGGCGGGATTGCGGCTGGCGATCTGCTGCGACAATCGCCCCACGACGACCGCACCGGCGGTGTCGGTCAGCCGGGCCAGCTCGTCCAGGTGCTCTTGCAGGTGCTCGACGTCCTCGCTGCCCTTCTGGGGCGCCCCGACCAGGAGGGCGCGCTCCGCGGGCGGCTCGATTTCGATCAGCGAACGAATGGCGATCTCCTGCCGGCTACGGTCGGAGCAGGGGAATGCTCCCCTGCCCGGTGAAGGGAATCTGCAGGTCGGCGCCCACCGGCAGCCGGAGCAGGAACTGCCCGTCAATGCCGTAGTTCACCGCGCCGCTGTTGAGCACCGACCGTGCCGCGCCGCCCACGCCGCTCCAGCTGAAGTTGAGCGGCACGGTAATCACAGTGGTGTCGTTGTCGGCCAGCGTGAACGGCCCGGCGAGCGCGATGTCACCGAAGTGAGTGCCCTCGACATCCAGCCCGGCGCTCAGGGCACTGCCGTTGAGCTTGAGGCGATTGGGATTGTGGAACGCCAGGCCCACCTCCAGCGTCCCGCCCGTCAGCCCGATGTTCCGGACGGCGAGGGAGCGGAGGCTGACGTGGGGCTGAATCAGCGAGGCCGGATCCACGCCACCGGGTCCACCACAGGCGGCAAGGGCGAGGGTGAGAAGCAGAGTTCGGTGCATGGGGGGAATATAGGCGGTCGGCCGGTCGGCCGGTCGAGCGGTCGGGGGTCGCCAGCCGCTAAGCGATCCCTCAGGAGGCCCGCGAAGGAGGCAGCCCCTGCGCGCGGCGAGGAAGCCGCCGCCCGCCGCCAGGCGGTCTCACCGATCCCTTGCGGCCAGGCGGCTGACGAGAAGCGCGCAGGGGCTGTCTGCCGGGCCCCCCGCTTGCGGCCAGGCAGACACGGCCTCCCCTGTGATGCCCGCCGAGATCCTTGCCACCGGGCCGGCCGAGGTCACCCCTCGCCCGCTGACGATGGGCCCCCGGCGGAGCGCTGCTTCGCCCACCACTCCATTCGCTCCTGGATCCGCTTCTCGAAGCCCATCGGACCGGGCTGGTAGAACGCCTCGCCCCGGAGCTTTTCGGGCAGGTACTCCTGGGCCTGGTAGCCGGTCGGCGCGTCGTGGGCGTAGCGGTACCCCTTGCCGTACTCCAGTTCCTTCATGAGCGCCGTCGGTGCGTTCCGGATGTGGAGCGGGACCGGCTCCGCAGGCGTGCGACGGGCGGCCGCCAGCGCCGCCTGGAGCGCCACCATGCTCCGGTTGGACTTGGGCGCGGTGGCCAGATAGATGGTCATTTCGGCGAGGGGCAGGTAGCCCTCCGGCGCACCTAGCATGTGATACGCATCCCGCGCCGCGACTGCGAGCTTGAGCGCCTCCGGATCGGCCAGCCCGACATCCTCGGCCGCCATGGCGATGGCGCGCCGGAACAGCGTCATCGGGTCCTCGCCACCTTCCAGCATCCGGGCCATCCAGTACAGCGCCCCCTGCGGGTCACTCCCCCGGAGGGCCTTGTGATAGGCGGAGAGCAGGTTGAAGTGCTCCTCCCGGTTCTTGTCGTAGGCCGCCACCCGGCGGCCCAGCGACTCCACCACCGCCTCCCGGGTGAGCCGTCCCCGGAGTCCCGACGCGGCCGACGCCTGCTCCAGCACGGTGAGCGCCCGGCGGGCGTCGCCGTCGGCGAACTCCGCGATCAGCTCCAGCGCTCCCGGGTCGGTCTCCAGCTCCAGCGCACCCAGACCCCGCTCCGGCTCCGCCAGGGCGCGGGTGAGCAGGCCCAGCAAGTCGGCGGCTTCCAGCGGCTTGAGGACGTAGACCTGGGTGCGGGAGAGCAGCGCGCCGTTCAGCTCGAAGCTCGGGTTCTCGGTGGTGGCCCCGATGAGCGTCACGGTACCCCGCTCGACGTGCGGCAGAAAGGCGTCCTGCTGGGCCCGGTTGAAGCGGTGGATCTCGTCCAGGAAGAGCACGGTGCCCCGGCCCATCACCCGCCGACCCTCCGCCTCACGGACGATCTCCCGGACCCGCGACACCCCGTCCAGCACCGCGGACAGTTCCACGAACTCCTTCTCCCCATGCCGCGCGATGAGCCGGGCGATGGTGGTCTTCCCCGAGCCTGGCGGCCCCCAGAACACCGAACTGCCCACCTCGCCCCGGCGGATGGCGTCGCCGAGCGGCCGCCCCGGGGCCAGCAGGTGCGCCTGCCCCACGCACTCCTCGAGGGTGCGGGGACGCATCCGGGCAGCCAGCGGCTCGGGGGTGGCAAAGAGGGAGGGCGCAGTCATGACACCCCGGCGGCCTCCACCAGCAGCCGAGTGACGAAGAACGCGGCGGCCCCTACGAAGAACATCGCCGGCATCTTCCAGCCGCGACGGGTCTGGAACTCGGGCACCAGGTTGGAGGCGGCGACGTAGATCGTGACCCCGGCGGAGAGGGCCAGTCCGTGGGCCGCCAGTGGTTCGATCGCGCTGGTGAACAGGACGCCAAAGATGGTCGCGGCACCGAGCATGGCGGCGGACCCCAGTGCCCGGCCACGGCCCTGCCCGCCGGCCAGCATGACGCTCGCCATGGCCACACCCTCCGGCAGCTTGTGCAGGAACACCGCCAGGAAGAGCAGGATGCCGAGATGGCGGCTCACCCCGAACCCGCTGGCGATCGCCACCCCGTCGAAGAAGGTGTGCAGCAGGAGCCCGAGCAGCGCGCTCCACCCCTGCGCGGGACTGACCTCGTGCGTCTCCTCGCCGAAATGGAAATGTGGCGCCAGCACGTGCTGGGCCAGGTGCACCGCCAGGTACCCCGCCAGGATGAAGATCGGCGCGTCGGCCCGCTGGTGCACCGCCTCCGGCATCACCTCCAGCAGGGCCACGGCCAGCATGAACCCCGCCCCGAAGGCGAGGAACAAGTTGATGACATCGAGACTCCGGCGCTCGTGCCGCACCACGGCCCAGCCGCCCGCCAGGTTGCCGAGCGCCGCCACCAGCGCAAAGAGGAGCGCGGTCACACCAGTCGCCGCGCCGCCGCCAGCAGCGCCTCACGGGAGTTGAGGCTGGGATCATCCACGACCATCGCGAGCAGACGCTCGAGGATGATCCCCAGCTTGGGACCGGGGGGGAGGCCAACCTCGGCGAGGTCGTTGCCGGTCACGCCCAGCTGCTTCCGGCTGGTCGGCTCGCCCCGCTCGCGGACGCCGCGCATCACCGCCACCCAGGGGGCCACCGTCCCCCGCCGGAGCCGCCAGAGCTGGGTCAGGTCGTCGGCGGCATCTCCCACCGCCGCCATCCAGCGGCGCACCGCGCGGGGATCGGATGCTTCGGGCTCGGTGGGCCCGGTGACCATCGCCGTGGCCCGGGAGATTTCGGCGCGGGAGGCCTTGAGCCGGCTCAGGACCGCGACCGGATTCAGGGTGAAGAGCGAGGTGAGCAGCACCGGGTCTCGCGGCACGTCGGTATGGTCGCCGTCGAGCAGCTCGGCGCCCTGCTCCCCGCCCTCGGCCCCGACGGGGCGGAGTTCCGGCAGCAGCACCTCGGCGGCTCCGCAGGTGGTCCACAGGAGCAGCAGCCGGTCCAGCGAGCGCGCGGTGCGGAGGCCCTTGAACCACTCCTCCCGCACCCGTTCGGCCGAGAGCTGGGGCAGGCCGGCAACGGCTCCCTGCATTGCGGCCCAGGTGGCCGACTCGATGGTGAACTCGAACCGGGCGGCGAAGCGCAGCCCGCGCAGCACCCGGAGGTAGTCCTCCCGGAAGCGGAGCGCCGGGTCGCCGACGGCGCGCACCAGCCGGGCCGCGAGATCCGCCTCACCACCGAACGGATCTCTCCACTCCTCCTGCAGCGGGTGGTAGGCGATCGCATTGATCGTGAAATCCCGGCGGGCCAGGTCCTCCTCCAGCGAGGCGCCAAACTCCACCACCGCGTGGCGCCCGTCGGTCTGAACATCCTTCCGGAAGGTGGTCACTTCATGATGCCGGCGATGGGTGCGCACCGCCACCGTGCCGAAGCGCTCACCCACTGCCACGGTGTGGCGGAACAGCTGCTTCACTTCCCCCGGCGTGGCGGAGGTGGCGATGTCATAATCGGTGTTGGGCTGGCCCAGCAGGGTATCCCGGATCGCCCCACCGACGCACCACGCCGAGTGCCCCGCACCCTCGAGGGCGCGCGCGATCTCTCGAACGTCCTGGGGAATGTCGAGGCGGGGCGGGAAGGGCATCGGAGTCGGGAGCGGGAGCCGGTCGTTGGAGTCGGGTAGTGACGGGGCAAAGATAAGGTGCGAGGGGCCAGATGACAGTCCGCCGACCAGGGCCTGCCCAGCTCCCCACGCCCAGTCACTCGCTCGCGTCGTACCCCACCCCCGCCGACAGCGTGATCACCAGCTCCATCCGCGCCTGGGCCAGGGTCCGGGGGCCGGCGGGAATCACACCCTCGCGCACCAGGGTGGCCCCACCGCCGGGGAAGGCGTAGATCGGCGAGACTGCGCCTCGCGGACAGCGGGTGCCGAGGACCACCGGCTTCCCCTCCGCCAGCCACCGGCGGATCGCCGGCACGGCCCCGGGCGGCAGGTTGCCGCTCCCGAACGCCGCGATGACCACCCCGTCGTGACCGGGCCTGGCCAGGTCGAGCAGCTCCCCGGTGTCTCCCAGCACCATCGAGACGAGGGCGACGCGAGCCGAGAGCGCGGAGGGCCGCACCGCCCGGCGCGTCCGCGCCGGGACATCAAAGACCACCCTCCCTCCGTCCACGCTTCCGATGGGGGCGGCGTGCGGCGCATCGAACGCCGCCATCGCGGTGGCCTCGACCTTGGCGACCTCACCGCCGTCGAACACCCGCCCCGCGAACAATACCATCGCGCCGCGACCACGGCTGGCCGGATCAGTCGCGACCCGCGCCGCATCCGTCAGGTTGCGCGGGCCATCCCAGCCGGCGTCGCTGCTGGTGAGCATCGCCCCGGTGACCACGACCGGCATCGCCGGCTCGAGGGTGCGGGCCAGCAGGTAGGCGGTTTCCTCGATCGTGTCGGTACCGTGAGTGATGACCACACCAGCCGGCGCCGCTCCACCCTGGCCCCCCTGCACCGCCAGGACGTGATTGCGCAGCTCCCACAGCTTTCCTTGCCCCATGTGGCAGGCGGGATAGCGGCCCCAGTCGTCAATCCGGAACGGGCCCACCGCCGCCAGGTCCGGCGCCATGGCCACGAGCGCCTCCCCGCCGTGGGTGGGCACATTGCCGCCCGCCGCGGGGTCCCGCTGCATGGAGATGGTGCCGCCGGTGAAAAGGAGGTGGAGCATGGGGATTGGGCGATTAGGCGATTAGGCGATTCGACGTTTAGCAGGAAAGGGCTGGCCCCGCAGGGACCCGGCCAGGGCACCAATCGCCCCACCGACCAAACGCCCCAGCGTTCAGCCGCCTATCCACACAACACGCTCCCCCCATTCACATTCAGGATCTCACCCGTGATGTGACGGGCGAGCGGCGAGCACAGGAAGAGAATCGGGCCGGCGATGTCCTCGGCGCTGGCGATCCGGCCGATGGGAATGGTGGCCGCGATCTGTTCCCGCCCGCCGTCGCCGAAGGCGGGCCAGCTCATTTCGGTATCCACCCAGCCCGGCGCGACACAATTGACCGTGATGTCCGGGGCGCACTCCACGCAGAGGGACTTCACCAGCGAGATCATCGCGCCCTTGGTGGCGGCGTAGTCGGCGTGAAAGGCCTCACCCCGCTGCCCTGCCGTGCTCCCCACCAGCACCACCCGGCCACCCGGTCGCATGTGTCGAAGCGCGGCCCGGGTGGTGAGAAACACGGAGTCAAGGTTGGCCCGCATGGTCTCGGTCCAGCGCCCGGGCGTCATGTCCCTCAGCGCCGTCACGGCCGGCGGCCAGACGCCGGCGTTCCCGACGAAACAATCCAGTGGGCCGATCGCTTCGTGCGCCGCGGTGAAGAGTCGCTCGACGGTCTCGGGGTCCCCGAGGTCACCCGCCGCCACCCAGGCCCGGCGGCCGAGCGCGCGGATCTCCACGGCCACCTGTTCCGCATCGGCGAGACGGCTCCGGCAGGTGAGGGCAACGTCGGCGCCCGCCCGCGCCAACAGCAGCGCCGCTGCCCGGCCGATGCCGCGGGAGGCGCCGGTCACCAGCGCGGTCTGTCCAGTCAGGGAGATCATGGGCGGTCCGTGGAGGTGCGCCCGAACATGGCGCGGATACGCTCGAGAAACGCGAGCCGAAAGGTGAACGGCGGCACCGGTTCCAGCGGCTGGTCCGCCAGGATGGCGGCGGGATTTCGGCGGAGGAGCAGGTTGGCCTGGATGCCGCCTTCATGATCGATCAGCGCGTCCCAGGTCGGCTTGAGGCTCCGTTCGTCGCCGTGGTTGTCGCCGGCAGCGATGTCGGCCAGGCCGTACTGGAGGAGCTGACGGGCCCGTTCCCCGCGCGGCCGCGACGACAACAGCGTCGGCCCGTCCACCTGGAGCAGCGCGCCCAGCTCCTTCCAGCGATGCGCTGCGTCGGGAGAACAGCAGCTATAGCGCTCCGGATGGGCCAGCAGCGGTACCAGCCCGATGGACACCACGAGCGCCAGGGCATGCTCCACGGTCTGGCCGGCCACCAGCCGCGGGAATTCCACCAGCAGGTACCGGCTGCCATTGAGCGTCACGGCGCGCTGCTCCGCCACCGCCCCCTCCAGCGGTCGGTCGAGCATCACCTCTGCGCCACGATGGAGCGTCACACCCGCCGGCGCCACCACCTGGAGCTCCTCGAACGCACGCCGATGCGCGGCGGGTGCACCGGCAGGCGCCTGACTGGCCAGGAGGTGGGGGGTCAGGCAAACTGCGGTGACACCCTGCTCGCGAAACCGGGTCAGCACCTCCACCGACTGCTCCACGCTACGGGAGCCGTCGTCCACCCGGGGGAGGAGATGACTGTGCAGGTCTATCACTCAGCCGACCCGCTCCGCCGCCAGCAGCGCCTCGGCAAACCGGCCCAGCCCCTCCGGCTCGGTCGTGGCCTGCGCCAGCAGCGCCAGGGTGATGAGCGCGTCGCCGGCCAGCAGGTCCAGGGCGATGGCCCGGTCCCCGGGATGTTCCTCCACGATGGCCAGGACCCGCTCGGCGGCGACGGCCAGCTGGTCCGCCACCGACTCCCCCTCGGTGACCGCCGCCGCGTGCTCCAGCACACGGTCCCGGAGCGACGGGGGCGCCTCTCCCGTATGCCGGAGCAGCCAGGCGGTCGTCCCGGAGTCCGCCACGCCGGCGGGCGCCACTAGCGCTCCCCCGCGAGCCAGCGCTGAATGATCTCCGGCGCCGCCGCCCGTGCCGCCCCCAGCTGGGCCGGGTCCCCGGCGCCGGCGGAGGCAAAGCCGGGGCGGCCACCGCCCTTGCCGCCACTCACCGCCGCGATGCGGTTGACGAGGTCTCCCGCCTTGCGGCCCGCCTTGACCAGGTCGTCGGTCAGGGCCACGTGCACCGCGCCCCGCCCCGCGCCGGACAACAGCACCAGGACGGCGCTCTTCTTGCCCGCCCGATACCGGTCCGCGATGGTGGCAACTTCGTCGCGGTCCTCGCACGCGGTCTCGCCGATCGCGACGCTCACCCCCGCGATCTCCTGCGTGTCCAGCTCCTCTCCGGTTACGCCGCCGCCCGATTTGAGCATCTGCTGCAGCCGGGCCTCGAGCTTCTCCTTCTCCTGCTGTGCCTGGTCCAGCCTGCGAAGGACCTGGTCGGGCTTGGCCTTGAGGGTCTCGGCGATCTGCCCCAGCAGCTGTTCCTCCCGCTGCAGGCTGTTCCAGGCCTCGGGGCCGGTGATCGCCTCGATGCGGCGCACCCCGGCGGCCACACCGCCCTGCCCCGCCAGCCGGAACAGGCCCAGCTGGCCGGTGGTTCGCACGTGGGTACCGCCGCACAACTCGATGGACGGGCCCATCTGGACCACGCGCACCACGTCCCCGTATTTCTCGGAGAAGAACGCCATCGCCCCCAGCTTGAGCGCCTCCTGGTAGGGCAGCTCCCGGGTGGTGACCTCCCAGTTCTCCAGCACCTGCTCGTAGACCTCGTGTTCGATGGTCTCCAGCTGCGCGGCGTCGATGGGCGCGTGATGTGAAAAATCAAACCGGAGCCGGCCAGCCTCGACCAGCGAGCCCTGCTGCTTCACGTGCGTCCCCAGGTGCTGCCGGAGCGCCCAGTGGACCAGGTGGGTGGCGCTGTGGTTGCGTTCGATGTCTCGCCGGCGGGCGCGGTCCACCGTCGCCTTGACCGGGCCGGGGGCAAACTCTCCCGAGAGGGTGCCGGTCAGGACGTGGCCGTCCGGGGTCTTTCGGACGCCCTCGACCGCCAGGGCCCAGCCATCACCGAGGACCGTCCCGGTGTCGCTCACCTGCCCGCCCGACTCGGCGTAGAAGGGACTTTCCGCCAGGCGCAGCTCCGCGGCCGCCTCCCCGATTCGGTAGGCCACGACTTCCGTGTCCGCCTCGGTGGCACGGTACCCCACGAAGGTGGCGGGCGCCGTGGAGACGCGGAGCCAGCCCTCCCCCTCGTCCTTGGCGGCGCTTCTGGAGGCGCCGGCCTTCTTCCCCTTCTGCACCTCGCGGGAACGCTCCCGCTGCTCCTGCAGCGCCGCCTCAAACCCGGCAATGTCCACGGTGGCACCGTGCTCGCCCGCCAGGATCTGGGTCAGGTCGATGGGGAAGCCGAAGGTGTCGTACAGCTTGAAGGCTTCATCTCCGGGAATCACCGTCGCGCCGGCGGCGAAGATCTCCTCCAGCCGCTTGAGGCCACCGTCAATGGTCGCGAGGAAGCGTTCCTCCTCCTGGCGCGTCACATCGGCGATGTACTGCGCCTTGGCGCGCAGCTCCGGGAAGGCATCCCCCATCTCCTTCACCACCACGGCGGTGAGCGGCGCCAGGGTCGGCTCCTGCCGGCCCAGCAGCCACGCGTGCCGCACGCCCCGGCGGAGGATCCGGCGGAGCACGTAGCCGCGCCCCTCGTTGCCGGGATACACGCCGTCGGCCAGGAGGAAGGTCACCGCCCGGGCGTGATCGGCGAGTACCCGGAAAGAGCCGCCCGCCTCGCCGCGGTCGTAGGGCTTGCCCACCAGCGCCGCCACGCGATCGAGCAGCGGCCGGAACAGGTCGGTGTGAAAGTTGGAGTCCTCTCCCTGCATCACGGACGCGATCCGCTCCAGCCCCGCCCCGGTATCCACGGAGGGCTTGGGGAGCGGCGTCAGTGTCCCGTCGGCCGAGCGGTCGAACTGCATGAAGACCAGGTTCCAGATCTCCAGCATCTCCCCCGATTCGGCCAGCCGCTCGAACTCCTCCTGCCCCATGACGTCGGCCCGCCGGCCCCCCGGGCCGTCGGAGCGCCGGAGATCGACGTAGATCTCCGAGCACGGCCCGCAGGGGCCGGTGTCGCCCATCTGCCAGAAGTTGTCCTTGTCTCCCAGGCCGTAGATCCGGTCGTTGGGCAGGCCGGCGATCTCCCGCCAGAGCGCACGGGCCTCGTCGTCGGTGTGGTGCACCGTGACCCGGAGCCGGGCGGGATCGATGCCGAGCCAGTCCTTGCCGGTCACGAACTCCCAGGCGAAGCGGATGGCGTCCCGCTTGAAGTAGTCGCCGAAGGAGAAGTTGCCCAGCATCTCGAAAAAGGTGTGATGCCGGGTGGTGTGCCCCACCTGCTCGAGGTCGTTGTGCTTGCCGCCCGCGCGGACGCATTTCTGGCAGGTGACCGCGCGCAGGTAGTCGCGCCGCTCCATGCCCAGGAAGAGGCCCTTGAACTGGTTCATGCCGGCGTTGGTGAACAGCAGCGTCGGGTCGTCGGCGGGCAGCAGCGACGAAGAAGGCACCTCGCGGTGCCCCTGGGCGACGAAATAGTCGAGGAAGAGACGGCGAATCCGGGCGGCGTTCATAGGCGGGGGAATATACCGGCTGTGCCCCCGCCGAGCCACGGCTGCGACGCTCCGTCGGTGGTCAGTCCGGCGCGCTCCGCTGCAGCGCCCGGCGCACCAGGTCGGTGACGCCTGATCCGCTGAACCCGCGCCGGGCCAGGAAGGCGAGCAGCCGGCGGCGGCGCACCTCCCGGGGGAGCCCGGCCAGCTGGCGGGCGCGCCGCTCCACCAGCTGGGCGGCCAGCGTGAGGGCCTCCTCCGGCTCGGGCCACCGCTCCCTGATGGCGGCGTCTGCCAGAGTGCGGTCCACGCCCAGCCCGGCCAGGTCCAGACGCAGGCGCCCGGGACCACGCCCCCGGGCCGAGCGCGATGCGACATAGCGCCGGGCGAACTCGGCGTCATCCAGCAGGCCAAGGGTGCGGCCCCGTTCTACGGCGTACTCCACCGCCTCTGGCGCGTGTCCCTTTTGCCGCAGCCGGCGACGGATCTCGGCGATGGAGAACCCGCGCCGCGCCAGCGCCACCAGCAGCGCGCGCCAGGCCCCCTCTTCATCCGCCAGGCGGCTGGCGGCGCGGGTGTTGGCCTCATCCCACGTCCTCCCCGGCGCCAACCCCGCCGCCTTGGCGCCCTCATGAACGGTGCAGAAAAGCTTCCCGTCCACCAGCAGGCGGAGGGCGCCGGGGCGGCGCGGATCGGGCTCCAGGGCGGTGATCGTTGGCATGGACTGGTGCGGCTGGTGGAGCGACCCGGGCCCACCGCCGGCGGCGAGCACCGGCCCACCCGCGAGTTCGGGTGGTCCGGGCTCTGCCGGCTACTCGTCGTCGTCTCCGGCGACGGCCGCGCCGGCCACCGCGCCACCCTTGATGCCGAGGAAATCCTTCACCTTGATTTCTACCTCCGTGAGCATGGCCGGGTTGTCCTTGAGGAACAGCTTGGCGTTTTCCCGGCCCTGACCGATGCGCTGGTCTCCGTAGGCGTACCAGGCGCCGGATTTCTGGATGATGTTGGCCTCCGCGGCGATGTCCACCACGAGGGAGACATGGCTGATGCCTTCATCAAACATGACGTCAAACTCCGCCTGCTTGAACGGCGGCGCGACCTTGTTCTTGACCACCTTGACCCGGACGTGGTTGCCGATGACCACCTCCCGCTCCTTGACCGGGCCGACCCGCCGGATATCCAGCCGGAGCGAGGCGTAGAACTTGAGCGCCTTGCCGCCGGTGGTGGTTTCGGGATTGCCGAACATGACCCCGATCTTTTCCCGGAGCTGGTTGATGAACACCACCGCGCAGTTGGACCGATTGATGCCGCCGGCCAGCTTGCGGAGCGCCTGGCTCATCAGCCGGGCCTGGAGACCCATGTGACTGTCTC
>CAYUYF010000052.1:0-19047 GCA_964449145.1 uncultured Gemmatimonadaceae bacterium
TCGACCCTGAGTGGTTGCACAGTCGACCCTGAGTGGTTGCACAGTCGACCCTGAGTGGTTGCACACTCGACCCTGAGTGGTTGCACACTCGACCCTGAGTGGTTGCACAGTCGACCCTGAGTGGTTGCACACTCGACCCTGAGTGGTTGCACACTCGACCCTGAGTGGTTGCACACTCGCCCCCAGTGGAGGCACAACAGGGCCCACCGGGCGGTACAGACAGTCCGTGTAGCAGGCTTCGGGACTGTTACGGGGTAACCCGGAACCCGCTGCCGGTCTTCGGGGAACCTACGGCCCGCTCCGGTCAGGCGACCGCGAGGCTCGGGGTGCTTACCAGGTCTTCCTGCGGAGGAACTTCACCGACTCCTCGATCAACTCCCGCAGCACGGCCTGGTCCACATCGGCCAGACGGTTGATATAGAGACAGGAGGAGCCGGTCTTGTACTTGCCCAGCCGCTTCATCAGCGCGCCATAGCGCGAGAAGCCCGACATGATATAGAGCGTGAGGTTCTGCTTGCGGGGCGAGAAGCCGGCCACGAACCAGTCCCCCTCCCGCCCCGACTTGTACTTGTAGTGGTACCGCCCGTACCCGACGATGCTGGGGCCCCACATCCGGGGTGGGGCCCGGTGGCCTCCCGCATGAGCCGCATCACCGTCCGGCAGTCGGCCCGGCGGGCGGGGTCCTTGATCGCGGCGATGAACGCGGTGACGCTCTTTCGGGTCGGACGGGTCTTGAGGCTGGCCATGGAAACCTCCGGAAATTTCGTGATGGTGTGCACGGCCGGGTTCCGGCCCGGGCGCAGCGGTCGGTGCGGCGCCAACCTCAGGGCTGCACCGCCGCCGCGCCCGCCCGCGCCACCTCCGCATCCTGCGCCGAGGTGGCCCCGCTCACCCCGATGGCGCCCAGCACCCCGCCCCCCGCGGCCAGGATCGGGATCCCGCCTTCCAGTGGCGTCATGTTCTCGAAGTTGAGCAGGCCGGTGCGGCCGCTGGAGATCATCGAGTCGTAGGCACGAGTTGGGCGGCGGAACCGGGCGGAGGTCCGGGCCTTGCCGACGGCGTTCTCGATGCTGGCCGGCGAGGCCCCGTCCATCCGGTGAAAGGCCAGCAGGTCCCCCGCGACGTCCACCACGGCGATGGACATCTGCCAGCCCTGTCTGGCCGCCTCCGCTTCCGCCGCCAGGATCGCCCGCCGCGCACCGTCGGCGGCGAGCACGCTGGTGCTTCGGGTCTGGGCCGGCAGGGATGGGGCGACGGCGAGGGATCCGAGGACAACGGCGGCGAGCAGGCGCATGCGGGCTCCGGCGGTGCGGGGGTGGGCGACACGACTCCGCTAAGAAATGCCGCCCGATGATCCCCGCCGCAATGGGCCGGCCCGGTCTACCAGCTCCAGGCCACCGCGAGGAAGGGCACCGAGTCGAACCGCAGGTAGCGGGTGGTGGCGCCGCCCGCCTTTCCGCGATAGCCGGTGACGTAATGGCTGAACCCGCCCCGGATGGTCAGGCCCGGCGAAGGGCTGACCCCGAGGTAGAACTCCGAGTTGAGCGAGCCGCGGTCGGCGTTGCCGTACAGGAAGAGCGAGCCGCGCGCCGGGGTGAGCTCAACCGCCCCGTCGTTCTGGGACGAGCCCGCCGCCACCCCGAGCAGATCCAGGTTGGCGCCGAACCTCACCCGGGGGACCAGCTTCACTTCCGCGAGGACCATCAGGTTGAGCCCGGCGAGGCTCGGGTCAACGGTGACGCGGGAGGGGAGGGCGGTGGTGGTCCGGCCACGATTGCGGTAGCGGGCGGGAGCACCGGCGTAGTAGGTCACCCGGGGGCCGATGCCGAGCACCAGGCGCTGGCCCACGGGGAGGTGCCAGGGGAGTGCCACGGCGGCGCGGCCGGCGTCGCTGGAGGCGCCGATCGAGAGATCGGCGTGCCAGGCCTGGGCGTGCGCCAGCTGTGGTGCAAGGAGCAGGGCCGCCAGGGCGGCGACTGAACGAGAGGCGTGCATGCGGGCTCCGGAGAAGGGCTGTTTGGAGTAACGTCGCCGGGCCTGCGGCGGTTCTCTCAAGGCTTCGGCGGGTACCGGTCTCCAGGACTTGGCGGTCGCACCTCCTTCAGCCGGAAGGCACGGCTGACCCGCCAGCCTCCCGGGGCTGCGGAGTCGGGCACCTCGAACACACCCCACGTCGCCGTGCCCAGGGCTGGGGCGTAGCGCTCCCGCAGCCGGCGTACCTCGGCCCCGCTGGAATCCACCGTCGTGATCACGGTGGGGATGACCTGGAGCCGGAGGGCGCCGATGGCTTCCTCGGCGGCCTCGCCGGTCTGGTAGCGGGCCACTGACGCCTGGCCGGGAATGGTGAAGACCCGCAGCGGCGCGACCGGCCGGGCCACTCGCCAGGTTCCCGCTGGCGCGTCCCAGGCGAACAGCGTGTCCCCGGCGGTGCAGGTAATACGGTCGTCCAGACCCGCCCGCGGCCCACCCGGGGCGAAGCGTACGCGACGGCAACCGCTGCGGCCCCCGAACTCCAGCCCGTAGGCCGACGTGTCCACCCGCCAGACGGCGTCGGCGGCGCCCTCGGAGGCGTAGATCAGTTCCGTGCCCGGCGGCAGGAGTTCGGGTTCCGACTGGGCCCGGGCAGCGGCTCCCGTGCAGGCCGCGGTCAGGAGAGCGAGTGCCGCGGCACGCACCGGTATCTAGCCTAGCGGGACCTGGGGTGGGACGGCTCGAGGGGCCGGCTGGCCGGCCGCCCCGGGATCGGCAGGCATACGGTGAACTTGAGCATCTGGTCCGGGACCGCGGCGAGATCTCCCTCGGTAAGGCCGGGAGCCCGCTCGGCGATGGAGCGGCGGAGGTGCTCGTTGTGGGGGCGTTGCAGGTCGAGGATGCAGGTGGCGCAGAAATACCCCTCGATGTCTTCGAACAGCCGAAGCAGCGCGGGGGCACCATCCTTCTCGAGCGCATCCTGCTGGTCACAGCGCTGGCAGCGCACGGGCGGCATCCTGGGTTGGAGACGGGCGCACTACGTAGCGCGGGCCGGAAAGGTTGCAGCAGACCGGCGCCTCATGCCGGGCGCCGTGCCTGACAACTGTGGCCCGGTCAGAACCCGTCGGTCACCGCCCCGTACGTGGCCGACGACACCTGCCGCGCGTACTTGGCCAGCACCCCCCGCTGGTAGCGCGGGGCCGGCGGCTGCCACGCCGCCCGGCGGCGGGCCAGCTCGGCGTCGGGGAGCTCCAGCTGCAGCAGGCGCCGCTCGGCGTCGATGGTGATCGTGTCTCCCTCCTCAACCAGCGCGATGCCGCCGCCCACCGCCGCCTCCGGCGCCACATGGCCCACCACCATGCCATAGGTGCCGCCGGAGAACCGCCCGTCGGTGATCAGCCCGACCGAATCTCCCAGCCCGGCGCCGATGATCGCGGAGGTGGGCGAGAGCATCTCCCGCATCCCGGGCCCGCCGCGCGGCCCCTCGTAGCGGATCACCAGGATGTCCCCCGGCCGGATCTTCCCGGCGAGGATGGCGGCGAGGCAGGCCTCTTCCGAGTCGAACACCCGGGCGGGGCCGGTCATCCGCGGCGTCTTCACCCCGCTGATCTTGGCCACGCTGCCCTCGCTGGCGAGGTTGCCGCGCAGGATCGCCAGGTGGCCCTGCGGGTACAGCGGCCGGTTCCACGGGCGGATCACCTGCTGCGACGGGTCCGGCTCGTCGGGCACGCTCGCCAGCTCCTCGGCCAGGGTCCGGCCGGTGATGGTCCGGCAGCTTCCGTCCAGCACGCCGTGGCTGAGCAGGATCTTCATCACCTGCGGAATCCCGCCCGCGGCGTGCAGGTCGGTGGCCACGTAGCGGCCGGAGGGCTTGAGGTCGCAGAGCACCGGCACCCGGGCCCGGATGGTCTCGAAGTCGTCGAGCGCCAGCGGGACGCCGGCGGCGTGGGCCATCGCCAGCAGGTGGAGCACCGCGTTGGTGGAGCCGCCCACGGCCATCACCACCGCGATGGCGTTCTCGAACGCCGGCCGGGTCATGATGTCGCGTGGCAGCCGCCGGGCGGCGACCGCCTCCACCAGCACCTGGCCCGAGCGGGCCGCGCTCTCGGCCTTCTCGGCGTCTTCGGCGGCCATGGTGGAGGAGCCGGGGAGGCTCATGCCCATCGCCTCGATGGCGGAGGACATGGTGTTGGCGGTGTACATGCCGCCGCAGGAGCCGGCGCCGGGGCAGGCGTGGCACTCCACGGCGTGCAGCCGGGCGGCGTCGATCTTCCCCGCGCCGAACTGGCCCACCGCCTCGAAGGCGCTCACGATGGTGAGGTCCTCGCCGTCGAGGTGCCCGGGCTTGATGGTGCCGCCGTAGACGAACACCGCCGGGATGTTCATCCGGGCGATGGCGATCATCGCCCCCGGCATGTTCTTGTCGCAGCCGCCGACGGCCATCACCCCATCCATGCTCTCGGCGTTGCAGGCGGTCTCGATGGAGTCGGCGATCACCTCCCGGGAGACCAGCGAGTACTTCATCCCCTCGGTGCCCATCGAGATGCCGTCGCTCACGGTGATGGTACCGAAGAGCTGCGGCATGCCGCCGGCCAGGCGCACCGCCGCCTCCGCCCGCCGGGCCAGGACGTCCAGTCCGGCGTTGCAGGGGGTGATGGTGCTGTATCCGTTGGCGATGCCGACGATGGGCTTGGTGAAGTCGTCCTCGCCGAAGCCCACGGCCCGGAGCATGGCGCGGTTGGGGGCGCGCTGCACCCCCTGGGTGATGGCCGATGAACGGAGCGTCATGGGGCGGACTCGACAGGCGTGGGTCGGGGGAGTGCGAGCTGCCGGAATCTACCCCGGCCCGAAAAAGCAGACAGGGGGCCGCGGGCCCCCTGTCTGCCTGCCACTTTCAGCACTACCGGCCCGCGACTAGCGGGTCTCGAGCACTTCCTCGATGGCGTGGCGCTGCACCGCATCGGCGGTGACCGGGGTGAGGGCAGCATTGTCCACCTCTCCGGTCCGGATCCGGACCACCCGCTCGATCGGCTGCACGAAGATCTTGCCGTCTCCCACCTGTCCGGTGCGGGCCGAGGCCAGGATGGCCTGGATGCAGGGCTCCACGAACGGCTCCGAACAGGCCATTTCGATCTTCACCTTTTCCCGGAACTCCAGCACCACGCTGGCGGCGCGGTAGGTCTCGACGAACTCCTTCTCTCCCCCGTGGCCGCTGACGCGGGAGATGGTGATGCCGGTGATCCCCGCCCGGAAGAGCGCCGCTTTCACCTCGGGCAGCTTCTCGGGCCGGATAACGCAGGTAACGAGTTTCATGGGTCGGTTCCTTGGTCTTTCATGGTGATCGAGCGGTGGGACCCGCCACGTCCGCGCCGGGTTGACCCCCGGTCCTGGGCGCGGTCCGCCCGCTGCAGGAACTGCGCTAAGGTTGGCCCCCCTCCTCCCACCGTCAATGCGGCAGGGGGAGTGGAGGGTGCCAGCCGCCGGATGTCCATGACCGCCTCGAGTGATCCTGGCCAGTCCGCACCCCGGGGAGGAGGCGGCAGGACCGCACGCGACAACCATCGGCAACCGACGACTGACAGCCCTCCGGCCTGGCTACGCGGTGCTCTCCGACTGCTCCGGGCTCAGCAGGCTGGCGTAGTGCGGCGCATCCGCCGGCGTGAGCACCGTGACCGGGTGGCTCAGCCCCCCCACCGTCTGGAAGTCGGGGTAGGCGGAATAGCCGTGCTCGCCGTAGTCGAGGCCCTCCAGCTCCTCCTGGGCGGACACCCGGATGCCCATCGTCGCCTTGAGCACGCCGAACACCCCATAGGCGAAGGCGAAGGTGAACGCCCCGATTGCGGCCACGCCGGTGAGCTGTGCCACCAGCTGGGTCGAGCCGGCCTTGGCGCCGAAGAGCCCGACGGCGAGCGTCCCCCAGATGCCGCAGACCAGGTGCACCGAGAGGGCGCCGACGGGGTCGTCAATCCGGAGCCGGTCGAAGCCCAGCACCGCCAGGACTACGATGACCCCGGCCACGGTCCCGATGAGCGTGGCCGAGAGGGCGGCCATCTGGTCGGCACCGGCGGTGATGCCGACCAGCCCCGCGAGGATCCCGTTGAGCATCATGGAGAGGTCCGGCTTCTTCACGATCATCCAGGACGTGATCATCGCCGCCATGCCGCCGGCCGCGCCCGCGAGGGTCGTGGTCATGAGCGTGAGGGACACCGCCGCCGGATCGGCGGAGAGCACCGAGCCGCCGTTGAACCCGAACCAGCCGAGCCACAGCATGAAGGTGCCGATGACCGCGAGCGGCATGCTGTGCCCGAGGATCGGCTGGACGCCGTGCTTGGTGTACTTCCCGATCCGCGGTCCGAGGAGCAGGATGCCGGCCAGCGCGCCCCAGCCGCCGACCGAATGCACCAGGGTGGAGCCGGCGAAGTCGTAGAAGCCCAGGTCCTTGAGCCAGCCCGCGCCCCACTGCCAGCTGCCGGTGATCGGGTAGCTGATGGCCACGAAGATCACCGAGAAGACCAGGAAGCTCGACAGCTTGATCCGCTCCGCCACGGCGCCGGAGACGATCGTGGCGGCGGTGGCGGCGAACATCCCCTGGAAGAGGAAGTCGGTCCAGTAGGTGTACCCGGGGTTGTACGCCGAGGTGAGCTGCGCGGGATCGGTGACCGAGACGCCGAAGCCCGAGAAGCCAAAGTACTTGCCGAAGAGCCAGGACTCCCCGGGATACATCAGGTTGAACCCCACCAGCGCGAAGGTCAGGATCCCGATGGCCGGGATGGCGGTGTTCTTGAACAGGACGTTGACGGCATTCTTGGCCTGGGTCAGGCCGGTTTCCAGCGTCGCGAAGCCGAGATGCATGATGAACACCAGGCCGGTGGCGATCATCATCCACAGATTGTTGACCGTGAAGAGCTCGAGGGACGGGCCGGCTGCAGCCACCGTCTCGGCGGCCGGTGCCGCCGCGAGCGAGTCAATCAGTGGAGCGACCTCCTGCGCAGACAGGCCCGACGGCAGTGCCGCGAGCGAGAGCGCCGCGAGGGTGAAGGAATGCATCTCGGTCTCCTTGTGGTGTTGCGTGAGGCACGCCCGGGGCTTCGCGAAAGCCAGGCGTGCAGTGCCAACCCTGTCCCCGGCTCGGCCGGGTGCCGATCCGCCGGTCCTGCCCGCCTCCCCAGCCAGCATCGGTGCTTCGGTACGACCCCGATGCGCGGTCGCTTCGGTTGTCCGACCGCCGCCGGTCTCCCCCCACCGCCGCTGCCTTCCCCGGCCCCGGATTGGGGCGCGGCGGGCCGTTGTTTATGCACTGACCCGGTTGGCGACAAGAACTGGGACGAACAGCAGACGAACGGCTGCGGCGACGGGTCAGTATAGGGGCGAGTGCTGGAACTGTCAAGCTATTCGTGCAGAAAATGCAAGATATCGCGTGCATACTTACAAGAACTACTGCATAATGAGCTTGGTTGGGTTGCAGAAAAGCAAAAACCGCACGAATCATCGTGCGGTCACTTATCTGCCGTGATCCCGGTCCGGCGCCCAAGTGCTTCTGGTGCAATGGGTTTGGCGGTGTTTCCCGGTCGCAGGCCCTACACCCCCTCGTCGGCGAGGTCTGCGTCGTTGCGGTCCCAGTGGTATTCCATATATACGGCCGTTTCCTCCGCCACCTCGGTTCCGCACAGGCGCTCCACCACGTGAAGCGACATGTCGATGCCCGCCGAGACGCCGGCGGAGACGATCACCCGGCCGTTGTCGAGGAAGCGCTCCCGTTCGCGGATCACGGCGGTGGGGGCCAGCTCGTGCAGGAGCGGCAGGGCGAGATGATGGGTGGTGACCTCGAGGCCGTCGAGCAGGCCCGCCTTGGCCAGCAGCAGCGAGCCGGTGCAGACCGACAGGACCAGCTCGGAGCCTGCCGCCTGGCGACGGATCCAGTCCAGCAGGGCGGGATTGGTCAGCTCCCGTCTGGTGCCGTACCCGCCGGGTACGACCAGCACATCGGACGCTGGCGCCCCGGCCAGGGTGTAATGCGGCTGCACCACGAAGCCGTTGCGGAGCGCCACGCCGCCGGACCCCTCGGCAATCAGCGACACCCGGAAGGGCTCCAGGCCGTGGCGCCGGCCAGCCACGGAGAACACCTCGAACGGCCCGGCCACGTCGAGCACCTCGGCCTCGTCGAAGACGAGGATGGAGACCTGCCGGGTCACGGGCCGATCGTGTGGCATCGTCATGGTGGGAGAAGCTACAGGGCGCAGGGCGGCGGCGACAGGCGACGGCCTGACGGTCTGGGCGATCACCGCGTGGTGCAGCGGGGCCCGTCGCCCCGGAGGGCACTGGCCCCTAGATTCAAACCCGATGCCCGATATCCCCTGCGCCACCTGTCAGACCCCCGTGCCGGACACGGCGCTGTTCTGTTCCGCATGCGGCAACCGCACCGGGCGGGGCGACAGCCGGGCTGCTGCCGCCGCCGACCAGGACGTGCCGGGCCGCCTGGCCCGGGCGCTCGGCCCCAACTATGTGGTGCGCCGCCTGCTGGGCGAGGGCGGCTTCGCCCAGGTCTTCGAGGTCTGGGACACCGGGCTGGAGCGGCGACTGGCGGTGAAGGTGCTCAAGCCGGACATCGCGTGGTCGTCCGGGATGATCGAGCGCTTCAAGCAGGAGACCCGCAGCATCGCCCGGCTCAACCATACCAACATCCTGGCCATCCACTTCGTGGGCGAGGGCGAAGGGCTGGTCTATTATGCCATGCCGTTCGTCGAGGGGGAGGCGCTGTCGGCGCTGCTCCGCCGTCAGGGGGCGCTGCCGCCCGAGCGCGCCCTCGCGATTCTCCGGCCGCTGCTGGATGCGCTGTCGCACGCCCACGGGATGGGGCTCATTCACCGCGACATCAAGCCCGACAACGTGATGCTGGAGGCGTCCTCCGGCCGGCCGCTGCTGGTGGATTTCGGCATTGCCAAGCGGATTGACGGCGAGGGACACAAGACCCAGACCGGCTTTGTCGTCGGCACCCCGCAGTACATGAGCCCCGAGCAGGCGCTGGGCCAGGGCGACCTCGACGCCCGCACCGATCTGTACGCGGTGGGTGCCATGCTGTACCAGATGGTGACCGGCACGCCGCCGTTCGAGGGCGACACCAGCCAGGAGATCGTCGGCAAGCACCTCAGCGAGCCGGCGCCGATCGCGTCGGCGAAGAACGCCAAGATTCCCACCTGGCTCAGCGACGTCATCGTCCGCTGCCTGGCCAAGCGGCCGGGCGAGCGCTTTCAGTCCGCCGCGATGCTGCTGGATGCGCTGCATTCCGGCCGACTCTCCGGGCCGCAGGAACCGGTGAGCGCGGAGCGCATTGCGGCCCGGCTCGCCTCCGAGGAGGCGACGGCGCTGATGCCCAGCGCCGAGCGGCGGGTCAGTGCGGCGAAAACGGAAGTGCGACCGGGACCCGCCGCGCCCGCCCCCCGGCGCCGTGGCGGGCGCCTACTGCTGCTCCTCCTGCTCCTGGGCGGAGCGGGGACGGCCGGGTACCTGCTGCTGTTCCAGGCGGCGCGCCTCAGCGTGGAGAACCGGCTGGTGGAACCGGTCCGGCTGGTGCTGGGCACCGAGACGGTGGAGATCCCGCCCGGCGGCACCGCCGAACGCCAGGTGTCGCGCCAGGGCCCGCTGGTGGTGCCGTGGTACCTGGTGCGTCCCGAAGGGCCGGCGGGCCCGCTGGGCGTGGAGCTGCAGGGCAGCATCACCATCGCCGAGCCGCGGGGCACGCTCCGGCGCACCGTGGACGCGCGGAGCGGGCAGGTGCCGGTCTTTGCACCGCTGATCAGCAACGAGACCGACGGTGCGTTGGGGATTACCGTCAACCCCGGCACCGCCCTGGCACGGCGCTGCGACTGCGCCGTCCCACCCGGCACGGTGCGGGGCCACATCGGGTACTACGAGCTGTTCCGCAACAGTGCCGTGGAAGGCACGCTGCCGGGCCGGTCAGCCACGTTCCAGGACCTGGGCGACAAGGTTGATCCGGACAACGGCACCGTCGGGCTCAAGTTCGACGAGCGCGGGATGGGGCGGGTGCGAGGACCGTAGCTCGGTGATGGGTGATTGGGCGATTGGGCGATTCGCGGTGTCCGTGGGTCTGGGCTCGGCACCGTGAGCATCCAGCGCTCACCGGGGCAACCAGCCAGGCCTCCGATCCCCAACCGCCCAAATCGCCCAATCGCCCTACTCCGGCATCCGGCACTCCACCCCGCGGCGGAACCCCGCCTGACAGGCCCGGCTGAGCAGTTCGTTGGCGCGCTCGATGTCGCGGTCCACCCCCGTGCCGGTCTGGTACAGCCGCGCCAGCCGGGCACAGCTCTCCGGCTCTCCTCCGGCACACCCCTGCTGGTACAGTGCGGCGGCCCGCCGGGGGTCGGTGCCCACCCCCTGTCCCCGCTCGAACCGAATCCCCAGCAGCAGGCAGTTGCGGACCGCCCCGAGGGAGCAGCCGCGGGTCAGGTCGCGCACCACCACATCGCTGTTGGGGATGACCCCGGCCCCGGTGGTATACGCATCGGCGGAGCGGAGGCAGCCTTCGCCGTCTCCCGCCTCACAGGCCCGCCGGAAGAGCCGTGCCCCCAGCCCCAGGTCGAGGTTCCGGTTGACGCCCCGGGTATACCAGAGTCCCAGGCGGGTGCAGGCCGCCGGGGTGCCGGCATCACAGGCGGCCAGCAGGATGCGCTCGGCCTGGTTCGGGTCCTGGGAAACGCCGTCGCCGCGGGCCATGCGCTCGGCGAGCTGGATGCACGCCTCGCCGATGCCGCCGTTGCAGCGCCCGGCCAGCTCGGTGGTGCTCTGGGCGGCGAGTGGCCCGGTGGCCAGGAGCAGCAGGAACGTGAGCGGCTTCATTCTCCCCGGTCTCCGCGCTTCAGGTTCAGGGTGCGGGCGGGGGCCACGGCATCGAAGCCGAAACGCTCCCGCACCCGGTCCACCGCGGTGGTGAGTTCCCGGAGCCGGGTGCGTTCCGGGGACTCGAACAGATCGGCCGGCGCGGCTTCACTGAGACCGGTGGCTGCGATCCCGACGAGCCGCACGCCCTGGCGACGGCGACGGGCATCCTCGAACGCCGGCCGGAACAGCGCGCGCGCCGGCCGGAGCAGTTCCGGATCGAGGTCGGTGGGCTGGGCCAGGGTCTTGCGCCGGGTGACGGTGTGGAAGTCGCCGTGGCGGAGCTTGAGGACCACCGTCCGGGCGACCAGCCCTTCTTCTCGGAGTTGTGCGGCGATGAGCCCCACGAACCGGACCAGCAGGTCGTCGAGGTACTCCGGCTCGGTGGCATCACTGGAGAGGGTGGTTTCGCGGCTCACCGAACGGGGCCGCCGGTCGGCGTGGAGGGCGGTGGTCCCGTTGCCCTCGGCGCGCCACTTGAGTTCGCGGGCGAAGTCGCCCACCAGCCGGGCGAGCTCGGCCTCGTCGCGCGCCTGGACCTGGGCCACCTGGGTCAGGCCCACGGTGCGGAGTTTCTCGGCGGTGCGGGGGCCGATGCCGGGGAGGGCGCGCAGTTCCAGCCCGGCCACGAAGCCGCGCTCCCAGCCGAGGCGGACCTCGCAGATGCCGCGCGGCTTGGCGTAGTCGCTGGCCAGTTTGGCGATCATCCGGTTGCTGCCGATGCCGATGCTGGAGTCGAGCCCGGTGCGCCGCTTGACGTCGGTCCGCAGCCGCTCCGCCACCGGCAGCAGGGACACCGGGTGCAGCGCCTCGGTGCCGGTGAAATCGAGGTACCCCTCATCCAGGGAGGCCATGGCGACCACCGGCGAGTAGTCCGCCAGCAGCTGGCGCACGGCCCGCGATGCGTCCCGGTAGTGGCGGAACGACCCCTTGAAGAAGGTCGCCTCGGGACAGAGCCGCGCCGCCTGGGCGATCGGCATGCCGGCGCGGACACCGAAGGCGCGGGCGGCGTAGCTGGCGGACTGGACCACCCCGCGCGATTCCCGCCGCCCGCCCACCACCAGCAGCTCCACCGCGCGCAGTTCGGAGTGGCGCTGCCGGCACACCTCGACGAAGAACGCATCGAGATCCACATGCAGGATACGGGGTGCCATGACGGGGAAAATAGCCCTTTCCGCCCTGTCCCGGCGGTGATACTCTTTCCCCCTGTTCGTCACCAGTCATCCGGAGCGCCAGTCATGATGCCCAGCAAAGGCCTGCAACAGGCCATGAACGACCAGATTCGCCGGGAATTCGAGTCGGCCTACGTGTACCTCTCGATGGCCGCCTGGATGGAGGACCAGAACCTTCCGGGGTTCGCCGCGTGGCTCCGGCAGCAGGCCCGGGAGGAAGGCGGGCACGCCATGAAGATCTTTGACCACCTGGTGGACCGCGGGTGCCGGGTGCGGCTGCAGCCGCTGGGCGCGCCCCCGATCGACTTCAAGTCGTCGCTGGAGGTGTTCGAGGGGGTCAAGCAGCATGAGCAGGGGGTGACCGCCAGCATCAACGAGCTCTATGGCCTCGCGCTGACCGAGCGCGACTACGCCAGCCAGGTGTTCCTCGAGTGGTTCATCACCGAGCAGGTGGAAGAGGAGAAGACCTCCAGCCACGTGCTGGAGAGCGTCCGCCGGGTGGGGGACAACCCGGCGGCGCTGGTCATGCTGGACCGCGAGCTGGGGCAGCGGACCCCGGAGGCGGAAGGGAAGGAGTGAGCGTGCGGGTCGCCTTTCTCGGGCTGGGGGCCATCGGCCGTCCCATGGCCGCCCATCTGGTCCGGAGCCACGAACTCACCGTCTGGAACCGGACCGCGGCGCGGGCCGAGGAGTTTGCGCGCGAGAGCGGCGCCGCGGCCGCCGCCACGCCGCGGCAGGCGGTCTCCGGCGCGGCGGTGGTGCTCACCTGCCTGCCGACTTCGGCGGAGGTCGTGGCGCTGCTGGAAGGGTCCGACGGCGTGATGGCGGGAATCGGCCGGGGCGCGCTGCTGCTGGACTGCACCTCCGGAGATCCCGAGGGGGCCCGGCGGATCGCGGCCCGGCTGGCGGAAGCCGGCGTCGCCTTTGCCGACTGTCCGGTGAGTGGCGGCACCAACGGCGCCGCGTCGGGAACCCTCACCGTCATGGTCGGCGCCGAACCCGACACCTTCGAGCGGGCGCGGCCGATCCTGGCGTGTTTCGGCAAGCGCATCGAGCATCTCGGCCCGGTGGGCGCGGGGTCGGCGCTCAAGGCGGTGAACAACGCCCTGCTGGCGGCCAACATCCTCGCCTTTGGGGAGGGTTTCACCGCCCTGGCCAAGGCCGGGGTGCCGGTGCGCAAGGCGCTGGAGGTGCTCAACGCGTCGTCGGGGCGGTCGTTCGTGACCGAGGCGCTGGTGCCCGACCGGGTGCTCACCGGCGCCTGGCCCAACACCTTCCGGCTGGCCCTGCTGGACAAGGATGTCGGAATCGCGGTGCGGTTCCTGGAGAGCGAAGGCGTCGCCGCGCCGGTGCTCCACCTCGTCGGCGAGCTCATGCATGCCGCCCGCGCCCAGCTGGGCGAGGCGGCGGACTACCTCGAAGCGATCCGCCTGCAGGAGCGGCAGGCGGGCGCCGAAATCAGGGGCTGATGAACGACTGGGCCAAGACCGAGCGCCTCCCGGCACGGGTCACCCTCGCCGAAGGCCTGGCCATCAGCGGCGAGATTCACCTGCAGCCACGGGTGGCCTGGCGTGATGGGCCGGAGACGCCCCTGGAGATGCTCAACCGGGAGGACGCGTTCTTTCCGCTGACGCTCACCGGCAACGACATCGTGTTCGTGGCCAAGGGACAGGTGGCGGCCCTGACGTTCAGCCCCTCCACCGAGGAAGGGGATGTCGCCCGGCAGTCGGCCATGCGGTCGATTCCGCTGGAGATCATGCTGGTGGGTGGTTCCGAGCTCCGGGGCGTGGCGGTCAGCGAGTTGCCGCCCAACCGGAGCCGGGCGCTCGATTTCCTGAATGATTCCGCGCCGTTCTTCCTGCTGGTCACCGAGGACGGCCACGTCTGTCTTAACCGGCGCTTCGTCCGCGCCGCCCGACCCCTTTCCTGATCTCCCGTGGCCCGACTCGATCGCGTCATCCAGGCCCTCTTCGACCGCAAGGCACAGGCGCTGGTACTGGCGCCCGGCCAGCCCGCCAACCTGCTGCTCGACGGCGGCACCCAGCCCGTCACCCAGCCGCTCGCGGGGCCCAACATCATCCCGTTCATCCGCGAGATCGCCACCCCGGCCGACCAGGGGCGGCTGGAGGGGGCGGTGGCGTTCACCTTCGCGTACCAGTCGCCCGCCGGTTCGGTGTCGGTGGAGGTCGTGCCCGAGAGCGACGGCCTCCACGTGCTGATCAGGCCCGGTGGCGCGACCGCGGAGGCCGATCCGCCGGTTCGCCGCCGCGATTCGGGGGCAGCCGTCCCGGCCCGTGCGGAGCTGGACCGGCTGCTCCGGCTGACGGCCGAGTCCGGCGCGTCGGATTTGCACCTGCGCACCGGGGAGCGGGCGATTCTGCGGCGCGACGGGGAGCTGCTCCGCCAGGACGGGCCCGAACTCGACGCGCCGGCCGTCGACGCGATGCTCATCAGCATCATGCCCACCGGCGACCAGTCCACGTTCCGGGAGAGCGGCGACGCCGACTGGGCCTACGAGATTCCCGGGGTGGCCCGCTTCCGGGCCAACGCCGCGCAGGAGCGCCGGGGCCCGATGGGGGTCTTCCGGGTCATTCCCTCCCGGATCCTCTCGGCGGAGGAGCTGGGGCTCTCACCGGAAGTGCAGCGGCTGTGCATGCTCACCAAGGGCCTGGTGCTGGTCACCGGCCCGACGGGGTCCGGCAAGTCCACCACGCTGGCCGCCCTGATCGACCTGGTCAACCGGACCCGCAGCGACCACATCCTCACGATCGAGGATCCGATCGAGTTTGTGCACCCGCCCAAGAAGTGCGTGGTGACCCAGCGCCAGGTGGGGCAGCACACCCGGTCGTTCAAGGCGGCGCTGCGGGCGGCGCTGCGCGAGGACCCGGACGTGATCATGGTGGGGGAGATGCGGGATCTCGAGACGGTCTCCATCGCCATCGAGACGGCCGAGACGGGGCACCTGGTCTTCGGCACCCTGCACACGACCACCGCGGCGTCCACCATCGACCGGATCATCGATCAGTTCCCGGTGGACCGGCAGTCCCAGGTGCGGGTGATGCTGGCGGAGTCCCTCAAGGGGGTGATCGCCCAGGTCCTGTGCCGGAAGATCGGCGGCGGACGGGCCGCCGCCAAGGAAGTGCTGCTGACCATCCCGGCGGTGTCCAACCTGATCCGCGAGGGAAAGACGTTCCAGATCCCCAGCATCATGCAGACCAACCGGAAGACCGGCATGGTGACCCTCAACGATGCGCTGCTGGAGCTGGTGGAGCAGAAGAGCGTGGAGCCGGCCGAGGCCTACATGCGGGCGGTGGAGAAGTCGGCCTTCGCGGCGTCGCTCAAGGCCAAGCGGTTCGACACTTCGTTCCTCGGCGACTCTTGAGTATGGACCGGGTAGTGTCCTAGATTGTAGCATGCGAGCCGACCCCCCTTCGGCTCGCGCTGGCCAGCGGTGGCGTCCGCGCGGCCGGGGAAAGCCACCGACATGGCCATTGTGCCTGCCGCTGAGCCTGCCGTACCCAATTCACAGCTTCCCACCCTACTGGCCGCCCGTTCCGACGGGCTTGGCGTCCTGCTCGATCTGGCACTCGAAGCCACCGCCGCCACCGGCGCGGCGTTGCTCACCGCGGATGGCGAGCAACTCCGGGTGCTGCAGTCGCGCGGGCCCAACACTCCCCCACCCGGCGAGCACATCCCGCTCGCGGGCAGCGTCGCGGGTGAGGCCTGGTATCGCGGCCGCCTGGTGCTGGGCGCGGAGCCTCCACCGCGCGGCCGGCAGGTCGCCCTCTGGCAGGATGAGCGGACCGTGGACGTCATGGCCGTCCCGGTGCTTGCCTCGGACCGCCCGGTGGCGGTGTTCATTCTTTACCACCGGCACCTCGGACACTTCCGCCGCAACGACGCCAATACCCTTTCCCGCCTCGCGGCCCTCGCCGCCGGCCTGTGGGCCGCCGGGGACGAGTCGGCCCCGGGTCAGGTCTCCCGGGCCCAGCTGGAGATCCGGGCCGCGGCCCGGATGGCGCTGGTCGCCTCGGGACATTTCGAGGAGGAGGAGGCGTGGGTCGAGGTGGCCCGGACGGCTGCGACGCTGCTGGAGGCGCCATCCTCGCGGGTCTCGCTGGTGGATGGGGATGAACTGGTCTGTCACGCCTCAACCGGACGCTTCAGCGCCGATCTGGGCCGTCGCCGGCCGCTGGCGTACGGCTTCGAAGGCGTCGCCTACGATGCGATGGAGGGCGTGCTCGCCAGCGACTGGGCGGCCGAAGCCAGCGCGCCGGGGCGGAACGAATGGATCCGCTCCCTGGTGGCGGTGCCGCTCCGCCGGGTGGAGCAGGTCATCGGCGTGCTCACGGTGGCCGACGAGGCGCCGGGCCGCTTCGGCGACGCCGACCGGGAGACCCTGCTCCGCTTCGGCATGCATGCCACCGCCGCGCTCACCGAACTGCGGCTGCACGCCGCCGCGGCCCGGCATCTGACTGGCGGGCGGCTGGCGAGCCAGATCGCCACCGCGTTTGCCGCGGCAGAGGATACCCCGGCGCTCCGCCAGATTATCGCCTTCGAGATCAGCCGGGCGCTGGATGCCGATGGCGCCCGGCTGAGCGAGATGGTCCATCGCCGCATGGCCGTCACCGCCACCGACGGCGACCTGCCGATAGTGACCCAGCCGCCGCTGCCGGGGCGGCAGCTGCTGTGCGGCCACGTGATGCCGGAGGATCAGACGGCGCATCGCTGCCCGCTGCCGGAGGGCAGCGGCTTCGTCATGGCCATGACCCTGGGACGGGTGACCGACCACCCCGGGTGCCTGCAGCTGGTCCGGCTGGCCCGCCCGTTTGTCCGGCACGAGGAGGAGCTGCTCCACCGGCTGCTGGAGATCGCCGAGCTGGCCCTGCTGACCCGGCTCGCCAACGTGCGGGTAAGCCAGTACGCCGACCGGATCCGCTCGGTGGCGGAGGTCTCCGCCTCCCTGCACCAGTCGCTGCGGCCCGCCGACGCCATGGGGCAGGCGGCGGAGATGCTCCGCCGGGCGCTCGGGGCGGGGACGGTGCGGATCGCGATGGTGGACGAGGTCTGGCGGGAGTTGCGCTTCCCGGTGCATCGCAGCGGGCCACGGGTGCTCGACGGCAGCCGGCGCGCCCTGAGCCGCGGGGTACTGGAGGAGGTGTGGCGCACCGGCCGGACCTGGTTCCTGGCCCAGAATGCCGTGGCCGAAGCCCGGGCGCAGGGGCTCGACCTGGATTCGGCGGCGCGCAGCTTCGCCGCCGCCCCGCTCCGGACCCGGGGCACGGTCACCGGCGTGATCAGCATCGAGGACGACACCGACGACGGCGCGTTCGAGGCGGAGGATGTCCGCATCCTGGAGATCGTGACCCAGCAGCTGGGCGTCACCCTGGAGAACCTGGAGAGTCTGGAGGAGGAGCGGCGCCAGCGGATCACCGCCGAGTGGCTCCGCCAGATGGCGCGGACGGCTACCGATGCCGATGCGGGGCCGGCGGCGATCTTCGAGCTCGCCGCCGACGCGGCGTTCCATGGGATCGGGGGCACCACCTCCCTGCTGGGATTCCTGACCGACGGGTGGTGGACCACCATGGCCTGCCGGGGCACGCCGCCCCCGGAGGCGCAGTCGCCCCGGCCGCTTGCGGGCTCGGTGGCGGGCTGGATGCTGGCGCAGCAGGGCGCGGTGTTCATCTCCGCGGATGCCTCCGGCGACAATCGCCTGGAGGCCGATTGCCGCGAGTGGCTGGGCAACGCGGCGGTGATCGCGGTGCCGATCTGGGGGGATAATCGCATCGCGGCGGTGCTGGAGCTGCGACGGGCGGCGGGGGCGTCGTTCTCGGTGGCGGAGGTGGAGCGACTGGCCCAGATTGCCGATCACGCGGGCGCCGGCTATCAGACCGCCCTGGCCGCGGAGGCGCTGCGCAAGTCGGAGGATCGCTACCGGCGGCTGTTCTCGGCGGCGAGCGAGGCGATCTTCACCCTGGACCGCGATGGCCGGCTCACCTCGCTCAATGCGGCGGCGGAACAGCTCTGGCAGGTGCGCGCCGACCGGAGCATGGGGCGGCGCTGGGACGCGGTCCTGCCGCTGGAAGGGTCCGACCTGGTGGAGGAGGAGATTCGCCGGGCGCTGGGGGGAGAGTCGTGCGCGCTGGAGGTGTCCTTCCGCAGCCGGGAGGGGGAACGGGGTGTGGTCGCGATGACGATCTCCCCCCTGGTCGAGGGGGGCGAGACCACGGCGGTGCTGGGCATCGTCCGCGACGTGACCGATCAGCGCCGGGTGCAGTCGCAGCTGCTGCAGGCGGAGAAGATGTCGGCCATCGGCCAGCTGGTGGGCGGCATGGCGCACGAGATCAACAACCCGCTCGCCAGCATCCTGGTGAACATGGAGATGCTGATCGGGGAGGCGGCCGATCCGGCGCAACTGGAGACCCTGCAGGCGGTGAAGGCCGAGACCGACCGGGCCGCCCAGATCGTGCGCAACCTGCTCACCTATATCCGCGGGCAGGGGTCGGATCGCTCCGGCATTGATCTCCGCGACCCGGTGCGCGGGGCCCTGGCCCTCCGCCGCAACCAGCTGGTGCACTGGCGGATCGCGGTGGAGGTGGAACTGCCGGAGGCACCGGTGCTGGTCTGGGGCAACACCGTGAACCTGCAGCAGGTGCTGATGAACCTGCTCACCAACGCGGAGCACGCCATCCGCGGGCATCGCGATCAGGGCCGGGTCTGGGTGCGGCTGGCGGTGACGGCGGGCCGGGCGGTGATCACGGTGGATGACGACGGACCCGGTGTCCCCCCGGAGCTGCTCACCCGGATCTTCGATCCCTTCTACACCACCAAGCCGGAGGGCGAGGGGACCGGGCTGGGACTCTCGGTCAGTGCGGGAATCGTCGCCGACCACAACGGCAAGATTTCCGCCCTGCCGCGGCCGGAAGGCGGCGCCCGGTTCCAGGTGGAACTTCCGCTGCACACCGCCGAGCCGCAGCCGGCACCGGAGCCGGTGGCGGTGCCGGCCGCC
>CAYUYF010000053.1:0-17178 GCA_964449145.1 uncultured Gemmatimonadaceae bacterium
CTGGCCACCGTGGCCGCCGAGCTGCGGAGCGGGCTCGGCGCCGCGGCGGTGCAGCTGTGGCTCCGGGAGCCCAATGCCACCACGCTCCGGGCCATCGCGGCGCCGCCGCCGCCGGGTGGGGCCCGCACCAGCCGGTCGTTCGCGGTGCTGCCCGATGCGACTCCCGACACCCTGCGCGTCCCGCTGTTGCACGAGGGAGAACGGCTCGGCATGCTGGAGGTGGCGCCGGCCTCCGGTCGGCACACCGACACCGTCCTTCCCATCGTGGCCGACCTGCTGGCGCCCTACCTCGCCTCCATCGAGCTATCGGAGGACCTGGCCTACGAGGTGGCGCTCCGCTCCCGGGAGATCGAGGAACAGCGCCGGTTCATCACCCTGGTCATCGACTGCCTGCCGGTGGGCCTGTACGTGGTGGACCGCGAGTACCGGATTCAGATCTGGAACCGCAAGCGCGAGATGGGCACCCAGGGCCTCCGGCGCGACGAGGTGGTGGGCCGCCCCGTGTTCGAGGTGCTGACCCGCCAGCCTGCCGAGCAGCTGCGGGAGGAGTTCGACGACGTCTTCCGCACCGGCCACACCCGCCAGATGGAGCTGGAGGTGGCGGGCGTGACCGAGACGAAGTACTACCGCATCAGCAAGATCCCGATGCGCCAGGACGGGGAGACCATCACCCACGTCATCACCATCGGGGAGGACGTGACCGAGGCCCACGTGGCCCAGCAGCGCATTCTGCAGAGCGAGAAGCTCGCGGCCATCGGGCAGCTGGCCGCCGGCATCATGCACGAGATCAACAACCCTCTGGCCACCATCGGTGCCTGCGTGGCGGCGCTGGAGAACCGGTTGGAGGACGAGGTGCCGGCCGCCGCGCAGGCGGGCATGGTGGAGTATCTCCAGATCATCGACAAGGAGGTGCAGCGCTGCGAGGGGATCGTGGACGGCCTGCTGGACTTCAGCCGGCCCAAGGGCAAGGCCAAGGGTGACGTGAACGTGTCCACCATCCTCGAGGACACGCTGTTCCTGCTGAAGCACCACGAGCGCTTCCGGAAGATCGAGGTCTCCCGCCAGCTGGCCGAGGACCTGCCCACCCTGCACGCCAATGCGGAACAGCTCATCCAGGTCTTCATGGCGATCATGCTCAACGCCCTCGATGCCATGGAGGAGGGCGGCGCGCTGATGGTCCGGTCGCACCGGGGCACGGTACATCGTGACGAGGTCGAGGTGGAGATTGAGGACAACGGGGCGGGGATCTCCCGCACCGATCTGCCCAAGATCTTCGAGCCGTTCTACACCACCAAGCCGCCCGGTCGGGGCACCGGGCTCGGGCTGTCGGTCTGCTACGGGATCGTGGCCGAACACGGCGGTCGTATCGAAGTGGAGAGCATGCCGTCGCGGGGATCGCTCTTCCGGGTCTTCCTGCCGGTGCAGCAGAGGGCCGCAGGCCGGCCATGAAGATCCTGGTGGTCGAGGACGACCGCACCGTCGGGCAGTACGTGCTCCGGGGCCTGCAGGAGCAGGGGTTTCACACCGACCTCGTGGCCGACGGCGGTGATGCGCTCACCGCCACCTCCCAGACCAGCTACGACCTGCTGATCCTCGACCTCCGCCTGCCGGGCATGACCGGCTTCGAAGTGCTCCGCACCCTCCGCGACCGCGGCAATACGACGCCCATCCTGGTGCTCACGGCCCAGGACTCGGTGGATTTCAAGGTCCAGGCGCTTCGTGCCGGCGCGGACGACTACGTCACCAAGCCGTTTTCCTTTGAGGAGTTACTGGCCCGGGTCGAGGCGCTGGGCCGGCGGCCCAAGCAGATCGCTCCCCGCGCCCTCAGCGTCGGCGATCTCGAGCTCGACCTGGGCAGCCGCGAGGTCACCCGGGCGGGGCGGCGCATCGACCTGACGCCCAAGGAATATGCCGTCCTGGAGTACCTCATGCGCCATGCGGGGCGGGTCATGTCTCGCACGCTCATCACCGAGTACGCCTGGGACTACCACTTCGATCCTGGCACCAACATTGTGGATGTCGTGATCAACCGGCTGCGCAAGAAGGTGGATACCGGCAGCGCGACCCGGCTCATCCACACCGTCCGCGGGGTGGGCTACGTGGTCAAGGAGTAGCGCGTGCCCTCCATCCGCCGCCGCCTCACGCTCTGGTACGCCGTCGCTCTGCTGGCCTCGGTGGCGGCCTTCGGGGCCTCCCTCTACTTCGAACGCCGCCGCTCGAGCCTCAGGGAGCTGGACGAGCGTCTCGCGCTGCAGGGCAGCCTCGCCGCCCAGTACTTCCTGGGGTTCCAGCGGCAGCTTGGCCGGACCCTGGGCGCGGAGGAGACCCCGATCCTGCTGGGCGCGGTGGGTGGCTTCCTCGACGGCATCCGCGACTACGTCATCGTCTTCAATCCCGACCAGGTCCCGATCTTCCGCAACGATGCTGCCAAGGGCCTGAGTTTTCCGGCGCTCTCCCGTATCCCGCTCAGCACCGATACCCTGGCCTCGGCCGCCCTGCGGACCGGCGATGTGCGCATCGCCGGTCAGAGCGAGACCTTCCGGTATGCCCAGGTGCCGCTGGTGGGCGTCTGGAACCGTCCCGCCAGCTTCTTTGTGGCGGCGCCGGTCAACGCCGTTCCGTTCGGGCAGGAGGAGCTGCTCCAGGCCATGCTGGTGATCGCCCCGCTGATCCTCTTCGGCAGCTTCGGCCTGGGCTATGTGCTCGCCGATACCAGCCTCCGGCCCCTGCAGGGCATGGTGGAGGAGCTGGAAGCGATCACCGATGGCCAGCGGCTGCACCGCCGGGTGGGGGTGTCGGGTTCCGCCGACGAGCTCGCCCGGCTGGCCGTCACCATGAACCGGATGCTCGCCCGGCTGGAGGAAAGCTTTGTCAGCCTGCGCCGGTTCACCGCCGATGCCAGCCACGAACTCAAGACCCCGCTGATGGTGCTCCGGGCCGGGGTGGAGCGGGCCATGCTGCATCCCCGCACGCCCACCAGCGCCATGCGGTCGCTGGAGGAAGTGCTCGAGGAGATCCACCGGATGACCGAGATGGTGGAGAACCAGCTCACCCTGGCCCGGGCGGATGAAGGCGGCGCGGTGCTGTCGGTGGAGGCGCTGGACCTGCGCGAGCTGGTGGCGGAGGCCTCCGAGACGGCGGGGATCCTGGGCGACGGGCCGGGGATCACCGTCCGGACCGAGCTGCCTCCGGACCCGGTCATCGTGCCGGTGGACCGCAGTCGCATCCGCCAGCTGCTGCTCAACCTGGTGACCAACGCCATCAAGTACACCCCGCCCGGCGGCAAGGTGAGCCTGGGCCTGGTGGACCGGGGCGACACCGCCGCCATCGTTGTCGGCGACAACGGCATCGGGATTCCCGCCGCCGACCTCCCCCACATCTTCGACCGGTTCTACCGGGTGGACAACGCCCGCACCCGCACCAGCGAGCGGCCCGGCAGCGGCCTGGGACTGGCGATCACGAAGTGGATCGCGGATGCGCACGGCGGCCAGATTGTGGTGCAGAGCCGGGTCGCCCGGGGCACCGCGTTTACCGTGACGCTGCCGAAGGTGCCATTGGGAGAACTGGCACCGGGGAGCGCAGGGGCGAACCCCGTCCTGGCTCCCGTGCCTCCCATCCCGTTCGAGACCTGATGCCGGGGGTGTTCCCCTCGGAACACTGGCCGGGGCGCCCCCTCGCGGGGCTGTGCATCCCGGGCCGGCCTGACGCGTACTCTCGGGCCGGGGGCGCAAGATGGCGCGCACCGGACTGCTAACCCGACTGTCATCGTTTTGTCATGTTGGCGGCCTAGACCTGCAATGGGAGACCTGTAGGTTCTTGCACCGCCCAAACTGTGGAGGACCGCTCCCGTGTTCGAGAACCTGATCGAGTCCAATCAGAAGAAGCACAGCTCACTGGGGCAGACGGCTGTCTCGCTGGCGCTGCACGCGGGGCTGATTTTTGGCGCCGTCAAGGCGACTCAGGGCGCGGCGGACGTGATCAGGGAAATCACGGTGGACACCACCATGGTCTTCCTCAAGCCGCCCGAACCGCCGCCGCCCGAGCCCGAGCCGATCCCCGAAAACGTGGTGGTCAGCGCCAACCCGCCGCCACAGGGATTCCAGCTGGTGATGCCGCCGGACAACATTCCGACGGAGATCCCGCCGGTGAACCTGAACGAGAAGTTCGATCCTCGTGACTTCACCGGAAAGGGTGTCGAAGGCGGTATCGCAGCCGGGGTGGTGGGCGGCACGGGGCCGGTCAACATCGAGGGCGAAGTGTTCCTGGCGGCGGAAGTGGACGAGCGGCCCGAGGCGCTGAACGTCAACGGGGCCTGCAGTCCCAAGTACCCGCCGGTGATGGAGTCGGCCGGGATTCCGGGGAAGGTGACCATGCAGTTCGTGGTCAACGTGGACGGCCGGGTGGACCAGTCCACGTTCAAGGTGCTCAACAGCTCGCACAAGGCGTTCGACGAGCCGGCCCGCACCGCGATGCTCCGCTGCACGTTCAAGCCGGGCAAGTCCCGCGGCCAGCCGGTGCGGGTGCTGGTGCAGCAGGCGCTGTCGTTCAAGGTTGGTCAATAACGGTTCTGCCCGGTCCGGCGGTCGGGGACGGTCCCGGCGCGCCGGACCAGCATTCACTTTCAACGAGGGCTTTCCGTCATGAGCGGTATTGATCTAATGCACCTGTGGTCGGTCGCCGGCACCTTCGCGAAGGGCGTGGTGGCCGTCATGGCCTTCATGTCGCTGTGGTCGCTGTCGGTGGCCATCGCGAAGTTCATCCAGATCTACAAGAGCCAGGCGGCCACGCGGAAGTTCGCCCCGGAGTTCTCCAAGGCCATTCAGGAGGAGAACCTCGAGAAGGCCATTGTCCTGGCGGAAAAGAACCAGAAGAGCCACATCGCGCGGGTGCTGGGCGGGGCCCTGGGAGAGGTGAAGACGCTGATCCAGGACCGGGCCACCATGACCTCGGCTGACATCAACAGCGCCGAGCGGGCGGTCGAGCGGCAGATGCTGATCACCCTGGCGGAGTACAAGCGTGGGATGGGTGTGATGGCGACGGTCGGTGCCACCGCGCCGTTCGTGGGTCTGCTCGGCACGACCATGGGTATCGTGACCGCCTTCACCGGCATGGCCGCGGCGGGCGCGTCGGGCGGCCTGGCGGGGATTTCGGCCGGTATCGCGGAGGCGCTGATCACCACCGCCTTCGGCCTCATGGTCGCGATCCCGGCGGTGTGGCTGTACAACTACTTCACCACCAAGATCGAGAACCTCACGGTCGAGATGACCTACTCCTCGAAGGAGCTGATCGACTACCTGATCAAGCAGGTCGGCAGCGAGTTCGGGCGGTCGATCTTCACCAAGGAATTCCAGGCGCAAAAGGCGGTGACCGGTCATGGGCATGTCGCCGGGTAGCGGCAGCGCGGGCCGGACCAACGTCAAGGCCGAGCCGAACGTCATTCCGATGATCGACATCATGCTGGTGCTGCTGATCATCTTCATGATCGTGACGCCGCTCATCGCCGCCGGGTTCAAGGCCACCATGCCGAAGGGCAAGAACCTCGACAGCCGCCCCGAAGGTGAGGGCGAGATCGTGCTGGGCATCGATGCCTCGGGGAATTACTTCCTTGATGGCAAGGGCCCGGTGGATCCGGTGGTGCTGGAGGAGCAGCTCAAGTCCATGTACGCGGCCCGCACCGAGGACAAGATCATCTACTTCAAGGCGGACAACGAACTGCCCTTCGGCAAGATCCAGGACGCCGTGGAACTGACCCGGCGCGCGGGGGTCCGGGTCATGGCGGCCATCACCGAGCCGAAAGTCCAGGGCAGTCTGTTCGACGTCGCCCCGGCAGAGGAGAACTGACATGGCAGGTGGCACATCCTCGGCACCGGGTGAAGTCAGCGCGGAGCCCAACGTGATCCCGATGATCGACATCATGCTGGTGATGCTGATCATCTTCATGGTGTCCCAGCCGCTGTCCCGCATGGCGCTGGACATCCAGGTCCCGCCGCAGGAGACCGCGGCGGCCCGGCCGGCGGCGGCCTCGAACCAGATCGTGCTGGAGCTCACCGCCGACGGGGGCTACGCCATCAACACCCAGCCGGTCCCGAAGGACCAGCTGGATACCCAGATCCACGCGATCTTCGACAACCGGCCGGCCAAGCTGATGTTCGTCAAGTCGGCGCCGGCCCGGAAGTACCAGGAAGTCATCGACGCCATGGATGTGGCGCGCGGCGCCGGGGTGCAGGTGATCGGCTTTACCCCCGCCGAGGCCAACCGGCCGCAGTAGCGGCCGCTCGGCTCCCGGGCGTGGCGGGAACGGACGGGGGATCGTCAGCACGACGGTCTCCCGTCTAGCTTTTCGGGGTGGCTCACCGAGGGGCGTGGCGCGTGTCGGTCCGGTCCGTACCGCACGTCCCCGGTATGCGTGACCGACGTCCCGAACCCCGAACCAATGCGCTCACCGACTCCCCCCCGGTACGAGGTCCTGCCCGGCACCGCCCGTTCCCGCGGGCGTGGCGCCGGGGTGGTCGGGTCCGTGCTGTTGCACGTCGCCATCGTCCTGCTCCTGCTCATCCCGCTGCGCAAGGACTTTGCCCGGGTGCTCGACCAGGGCAGCCTCCGCTCGGGCCCCGGCGGCGGCGGTGGTGGCGGCGGGGGCCGGGTGGCGTATATTTCGCTGCCCGCTCCCCGTCCTTCGGCGCGGGTCACCCTCGAAGTAGTGCCACCCAGGGAGACGCCCCCGCCGGCAGTGGTGACGCCGCCGGTCGTGTCGCCGCCCGTCATCCTTCCCCCGGTTGCCGAACAGCCGCAGCCCGCGGCCACTCCGGTGGTCCAGACCGCCGGGACGGACAGCGTTGCCGGGACGGGTCCCGGTACGGGAGGCGGGGCTGGGGGCGGGGAGGGCGGCGGACTCGGGCCTGGTGCTGGCCCCGGGACGGGTCCGGGCACCGGCGGTGGAGACGGCGGGCGGGGCCGGGCGCCACAGCCGCGTCACATGATCATTCCGCCGGTGGACGCTCCCAAGGAGCTGCGGGGCGTGGACATCCACGTGACCTTCTGGATTGATGCGGTGGGCAAGGTCTCGCGGGTGGAGTTCAATCCCCCGGTCGACGACCGCACCTACGCCAAGAAACTGGCCGAGGCCATGCGCAACTATCGCTTCCGTCCGGCGCTCGCCCCCGATGGCACACCCATCGCCGGGACCTACGTGTATACAGTGACCGCCTTCTGACCTCGTTTCGTTTCCCCTCTCTCCCTCCTCAATGACCGGAATCTTCACGCGCAAGTCGGTCGCCGACTGCGAGCAGGACATCAGCCAGCGCGGCGGCCTGAAGCGCTCACTCAACAAGTGGCACCTCACGGCCCTGGGCGTGGGGGCCACCATCGGCGCCGGCATCTTCGCCACCACCGGCACGGCCATCGTGGGCGATGCCTTCCGGCCCGGCGCCGGCCCGGCGATCGTGCTGTCGTTCGTGCTGACCGCGGTGGCCTGTGGTTTCGCGGCGCTGTGTTACGCTGAGTTCGCCGCCATGGTGCCCATCGCCGGGTCGGCGTACACCTACGCCTACGCCTCCCTGGGCGAGTTCATTGCCTGGATCATCGGCTGGGACCTGATCGTCGAGTATGCGGTCGGGAACATCGGCGTAGCGATCGGCTGGTCCGGCCATTTCCGCGAGCTGATCGAATACTTCGGCCTCCACCTCCCGGCCTGGCTGGCCACCGACTATCGCAGCGCGCATGACGCCGCCAACGCCATCGCCGCGGGGACGGCGGACCTCGGCACCCAGTACCTGGCCTCCGCCTGGACCGCGGCGCCGCACCTGTTCGGGCTGCCGGTCATCTTCAACCTGCCGGCGTTCCTGGCGGTGGCGGTGGTGACGGTGGTGCTGGTCATTGGAATCCGGGAATCGGCCAACACCAACAACGTGATGGTGATCCTGAAGGTGGCGCTGATCCTGTTCTTCATCGCGGTCGGGCTGTTCCTGATCAAGCCCGTGAACTGGACCAACCCCGTGGACGGCGGCTTCATGCCCAACGGGTGGAAAGGGGTCAGCGCCGGCGCGGCGATCATCTTCTTCAGCTATATCGGCTTCGACGCTGTGAGCACCGCGGCGGAGGAGGCCAACAATCCGGCCAAGGACATGCCGTTCGGGATCATCATGAGTCTGGTGATCTGCACCGTGCTGTACATCGCGCTGTCGGCGGTCATGACCGGGATCGCCCCATGGAAGGTGCTGGGGACCGCCGAGCCGATGCTGACCGCGCTGGAACACTCCAGCGGGTCGCCGGTGCTGCTCAACGTGTCACGGTTCATCATCGCGCTGGGCGCGGTGATCGCCATGTTCAGCGTGCTGCTGGTGTTCCAGCTGGGCCAGCCACGGATCTTCATGTCCATGTCCCGGGACGGCCTGCTGCCGCCGTTCTTCAGCAAGCTGCACCCGCGATTCAAGACGCCCTGGGTCGCCACGATCATTACCGGCAGCTTCGTAGGCACCTTCGCCGCCACCGCCAACATCGCCGAGGTGGTGGACCTGACCAACATCGGGACACTGTTCGCGTTTGTGCTGGTGTCAATCGGCGTGATCGTCCTGCGCCATCGTGAGCCCGACCGGCCCCGGCCCTTCCGGGTGCCGTGGGTGCCGGTCACGCCGCTGATCTCGGTGGTGGCGTGTCTCTACCTGATGTTGCAGCTTCCGACCATCACCTGGATCCGGTTCGGGATCTGGCTGGCGATCGGCATGGTGATCTACTTCATGTACGGCATGCGACACAGCCGGATCCGGCACCAGGGGTAGTCCCGCCGGATCCACCGCTCCGCGGATTTCGCCGGTGGTCGCTGGCGAGGTCCGCGGATCTGCTGTTAGCGGGAGGGCGCCGGCGCTTCCGGGCCGGCCGGGCGGGCGGCCAGGTGAATAGCCCCGGTGGCGGCATCCAGGGCGGTCTCCCTGAGCCTGAGTCTGGGTTCGTCGGCCAGCTTGGTGCGCAGCAGCTTGTGCAGCGGGCCCTCATGGTAGAGCAGTCCGCCGTTGCAGGCCACCTCCACGGGCGCACGCTCGTCGCCGCCGAAGTGGGGCAGCAGCTTGAAGACCATCGCGGCCAGTTCTCGCGCCGCGTAGTCCATGATGCCGGCGGCCACCGTGTCTCCCTGTTGGGCGGCGGTGAAGACGCTGGGTGCCAGCGCGGCCACTTCCGGCACGCCGGCGGCAGCGGCCCAGCGCACCAGCGCATCGAGGTTCTCCGCGCGGGTGGCGGTCAGGAGCAAGGCGGTGAGTTCCGTCTTGGGGCTGCGATCATCGGCCGCCCGGCCCACCGCGCCGAGGGCGGCGCGGCCGATGGCATACCCGCTGCCTTCGTCTCCCATCTGCCAGCCGAAGCCGCCGGCCCGGGAGAGCCGGCCGTAGGGGTCCCGCGCCACCGCCATGCTGCCGGTGCCGGCGGTGACCACGATTCCGGGCTGGTCCGCAAAGGCCGCCGCCAGGGCCATCTCGGTATCGCCCGTCACGACCACCCGTTCTGCTACCGCCTCGCTTCGGAGGGCCTGCCGGAGTTCATCCCGTTCGGCCTCCCGCCCCGCGCCAGCCACGCCGGCCACGATCACCTCGGCGCGCCGCCGCCCCGCCTGGGCCAGCGCGTGCCGGGCGATCTCCGCGATGGTGGTGGCGCAGGAGATGCCTTTCCCGCTGCGCATCTTGGCGCCGGGACCGCTGGCCCGCGCCAGCACCGTGTCTCCCTCGGCCACGATGACCACGGTCTTGGTGCCACCGGCGTCGGCGCCGAGGATGATCGAGCTCATGCAGAACGCTCCCGGATGGGCCGTCGCGCGGCCAGGGTGAGGCCAATGGTGACCGTCATGAGGGTGCCCAGCGGGACGTACCACGGCCACGCCAGCCGGCTCACCCATTCCAGCCAGGCCAGGCCGGTCAGGATCGCGAGCCCCTTCGCGAAGAACACGCCCAGCATGACCGCCACCGCCACCGCCATCGCCGGCAGCAGGTCCCGGCCGGTGACGCGGTTCTTCCCCATGGCCAGCAGGTAGGCGCCGAGCAATCCGCCGTAGGTGATGGACGCAATCGAAAGCGCAAAGACCACCACCGGCGTCTGTCCCCCGCCGGCCGCGGCATTGAAGATGAGCGCAGCCCCTGTGGTGAGCACCCCCCAGATGACCGTCCAGATTCGCCCCACCCGGAGCAGGTGCACCGGATCGGTGCGTCCGGTCCAGCTGGAGTACAGATCGTGGGTTACCGAGGAGGCGAGCGCGTTGATCGCCGAGGCCTGCGTGCTCATGGCGGCGGCGAGGATGGCCGCCACCACCAGGCCGGCCAGTCCGCTGGGCAGGTGGTCGACCACGAACCGGGAGAAGATCTGGTCCGCCGGCAGGCTGTCCGGGGCCAGGCCGGCCGACCAGATGGCCACGCCGATCATGAGGAACAGCCCGAACTGAAACAGCACCACCACCCCCGACCCCACCAGGGCGCGCCGCGCTTCGGACAGGCCCCGGCTGGCCAGCAGCCGCTGGACGATGAGGTGATCGGTGCCGTGGGACGCGGCCGAGAGCATCGCCCCGCCGACCAGGCCACCGACCAGGGTGTAGGTGGAAGTCAGGTTGAGCGCGGTGTCAAACAGCCGCAGCTTGCCGGCGGCACCGGCCGAGGCGAACATCGCCCCCGCGCCCCCCGCCAGCTCCGCCGCAATCCAGAGCGCCGCGACGCCGCCGGCGAGATAGACCAGCAGCTGGATGACGTCCACCCAGACCACCGCCTTGAGGCCGCCATGCCAGGTGTACACCAGGGTAATGGTGCTCATGGCCAGGATGGAAAGCGGGATGTCCCATCCGGTGAGCACCGCCAGCGGAATGGCGCTGGCGTAGATGCGCACGCCGTCTCCCAGCAGCCGAGTGAGGAGAAAGATGCCGGAGGCCGCCCGCCGGGTACTGGACCCGAAGCGGTGCTCAAGCCGCGCGTAGGCGGTCTCCTGTTCGCCGGTGAAGTACCCGGGCAGCAGCCACCAGGCCACCCCCAGCCGGCCGATCAGGTACCCGAGGGGGAGCTGGAGGAAGGTGAGATCGCCGCGCGCGGCCACGGCCGGGACGGAGATGACCGTGAGCGCGGAGGTCTCGGTGGCCACGATGGACAGCATGATGGCCCAGCCGGGCAGGTCGCGGGCGCCCAGGAAGTAGTCCCCCGCCGTGTGCTGGTGGCGGGACACCCACATGCCGACGCCAAGGGTGAAGGCGAAATAGGCCGCGATGACGGCGAGATCAAGTGGCGACAGGGCGCCGGTCCATGGCTGAGGTGGGAAAAAACGTAGCGCCGCACGGAGGTGCGGCGCTACGGGTCAGGCGATGCGATCGGGGCAGGGAGACGCCCCGCCGGGCCGGTCAGGCGGTGAACGACGACCCGCAACCGCAGCCGCCGGTCGCGTTGGGATTGCTGAACGTGAAGCCGGAGCCCTGCATCGAGGTCACGTAGTCCACCGTGATGCCGTTGAGGTACTGGAGGCTGAACCCGTCCACGAAGACCCGGACGTTGTTCACGTCCATGACGACATCGTCTTCCAGCGACCGCTCCTCAATGTTGAGGCTGTACTTGAAGCCTGAGCAGCCGCCGGGAAGCACGCTGACCCGAAGCCCGGCCGTCTCGGCGGGCACCTGCTCGGCGACCATGAATTTCTGCACCTCCGCCACCGCGCGATCGGTAAGGACGAGGGTGAATCCGGGGCTGCTGACCTGCTGCTCGGTGCTCGGCATGTGACGACTCCAATTTCCGGGGACCTACCGGCGCCTCCGTCTGGACGGCGCCCCACATTTCTGCCTGCAAACTATGGTGCTCACTGCCACGATGTCAATGTCTGGCACGGTTGTCGGAAATGTGGTAAGTGGTTGCCGGTCAATGAGTAAGTGCTCCGCTCCCTAGGGCCCGGACGACCCGGTCGGCTACCATCCCACGGACCGGGCCCCAGCGGGGGTTATCCCTGGTCGGATGCACCCTGTTGCTCAGCAGCACGATGACCAGCCCGCGTTGCGGATCAATCCAGATCGACGTACCCGTGAACCCGGTGTGACCATAGCTCCCGGGGGACAAGAGAGTTCCGGCGCTGCTGCCCGGGGAGGGGGTGTCCCAGCCGAGCGCTCGGCTGGAGCCGGGGGGTAGCTTTTGGGCGTGGGTGAACTCGTTCACTCGCATGGCGGGGAGGGCGAATAGCGCCGCCCGGAGACTGGGAGTGTCCTGGGGTCCGGGAGGCGAGCCCCCAGGACCCGGCTCCCCACACCCGGCACAACCCCGTCCAATCCGGTTCGGGGCCTGCAGCTCCAGGAGCCAGTCCCCGAATCTCAGCAGATCGCGAGCCGAACTGAACAACCCGGCGTGGCCAGAGACCCCGTCCAGTCGCGCCGCGTTCTCGTCGTGGACCTCTCCGCGGAGGACCCGGCCGCGCCACGGGTCGTTCTCGGTTGGCGCAATCCGGCTGTGCCACGAGGCCGGCGGCAGATAGCGGGTATCGGGCAGGCCCAGCGGCCCGAAGACCCGGCGCTCAAGGAGCGTATCGAGCCGGGTGCCGAACGCCCGCTCGACCAGATCGGTCATCCATATGGCGCCGAGGTCGGAGTAGACATACCGAGTCCCGGGTAGTGTGTCGAACGGAGTGGATTCGGCGAGATCAAAGGCCTCACGCCGGGTGCGCGCCTCCCGGAAGAGCGGCCGCCAGGCCGGCAGGCCGCTGGAGTGGGTGAGCAGGTGGCGGAGGGTTACCGGTTCCCGGCTGCTCTGCACCGTGACGGCTACCACCGGATCATCCAGGTCGAGCCGGCCTTCCTGCACCCCCAGCATGACGGCGGTCGTCAGTCCGATGACCTTGGTCAGTGAGGCGAGATCATAGACTGTGGACTCGTCAGGCCGCCGCCGGTCGTGCTGTCCCAGCCGTCCGCTGCCGTGGAAGTAATGCCTCCCGTGCAGGCTCACGCCCAGCACGGCCCCGGGCGCGGCGCCGGTGGCCACCACGGAGTCGAGGAACGCTGCCACGCTCCCGAGGCCCGCGAGTGGCGCCGCTGCGTCTGGCGCGGGGGCGCGACCGCAGGCGAGAAGGAGCCCGAGCCCGGCGAGGGCGGCACGGGTCATTGTCTCAGGTCGGCGCGGATCAGGCCGTAGCCAACGGGGAGGCCAGGCGGAAGCCGCACCGGAAGCTGACCGGTGATCTGGGAGGCCCCGCTCAGGGCGCGCGCCGCCGCCCACTCGCTCGGCCCCGCGGCACTCCAGGCCAGCAGCAAGCTTCGCAGATGTTCCATCCCGGCGCCAATGTAGGGCGAGCCCAGGGACACCACGACCGCGCGGCGGCGACGGCTGGTCTCATCCATCAGGGCGGTCAGGGCTTCGGGGATCGCGATGGTTCCCTTCGAGGCGCTAGCCTTCACCGAGACCGCGAACACAGTGTACCCGTTCCGGCGGATGACGGTGCGGACGGAGTCGTAGCTGGCCTCACCGCTGGCCGGCCACAGCCGGAAGAGGGAGACCCGGTGCCCCTCCACCCGGAGCTGACGGGCCAGAGTGCCTCCGACCGAGCCGGCGTTTTCCTCCCCATACGTCACCAGCGTGATGCTGCGGGGCCGGGCACGGAGGCTGTCCACGGTGGCCTGGCTGTCCACGGCCAGAACAATGCTCCGCTCGGCGATGCTTCGTGCCGAGGCGAGGAAGCGGGCACTCCCCACGGTGGCGGGGATGCTGTCGAGGGGAACCGTGCGGCGGGCGAGCAGGCCCAGCCGCCACTTCACCAGCAGGACCCGGCGCACCGATCGCTCGAGCCGTTCATAGGTGATCCGCCCCGACTCCACGGCGGCGGTCATGGCCGAGATGGCCACGGCGGGGTCCGTGGGCATGAGCAGCAGGTCGGTGCCCGCGAGGAAGGCCTGCACCGCCGCCTCGCCGGGGCCGTAGGCACGGACGATCCCGCCCATGTCCAGCGCGTCGGTCACCACGATGCCCTTGAACCCCAGGGAATCCCGTAGCACTCCGGTGAGGATGGCGGCGTCCAGGGTGGCCGGCCGGCGGGGGTCGCTGGCAATCGCCGGCAGGGCGAGGTGGCCGGACATGACCAGCGCCACGCCGGCGTCTATCGCGGTGCGGAAGGGCACCAGCTCCAGCGAGTCCAGCCGGGCCCAGGAGGCCCCGATGACCGGCAGTTCCAGGTGGGAGTCGGTGCTGGTGTCCCCGTGCCCGGGGAAGTGCTTGGCGGTGGCGAGCATGCCGTTGTCCTGCATGCCGCGGATGGCGGCGGCCACCAGGCGGCCCACCGTGTGGGGTTCCTCGCCGAAGGAGCGGGTGTTGATGATCGGGTTGGCGGGATTGTTGTTGAGGTCCGCCACCGGGGCAAAGGCGAGGTGGATGCCCACCGCTCTGCCCTCCAGCGCGGTGACCCGTCCCACCTCGTAGGCGTCCTCCTCCCGACCGGCGGCGGCTACGGCCATATTCGGGGGGAAGGGGGTGGCGCCGTTGAGGCGGATGCTTGCCCCTCCTTCGAGATCGGCGGCGATGAGCAGCGGCAGGGGTGAGCGGCGCTGCAGCTGGTTGAGCTTCATCGCCACGTCCAGCGGCGAGCCGACGGAGACGATGATGCCGCCCACCCGGAGCGAATCGACCCACCGTTCGGTGATCGCGTAGACGCTGTCGTCCCAGGCAACGTAGCTGCCGGGAATCCACGGCATCACCAACTGGGCCACCCGGTCCCTGAGCGGCAGGCCGTCAATCAGCCGCTCGACTGCAAACGAGTCGGGTGTCGGGGCGGGGAAATCACGTGTGAAACCCACCTCCTGCGAAGCCAGGACAGACGGGGCATTCAGCAGAAGGGAAACGACCAGCAAAGCATGCGTACGGTGCACGGGATACTCGGCTTGATGATGGTGGTGGCGGGCGCGGGCCTCGTCCCCTCTGGGGCGGGCCGACTCCAACCCTGGTCTGGACCGGCGCAGCCGACGGTCCGGCCTGGGCTTGAAGTGCTCCTGTCGGACAGTCTGCACCTGGTCCGGGGCAAACGGGTTGGCCTGGTGACCCATCAGGCCGGGGTGGATCACCTGGGCCGGCGCGGCGTGGATGTGCTCCGGGCGGCCAGAGTCGAGGTCGTGGCGTTGTTCAACCCGGAGCACGGATTCCCTGGGACCGCCGATCCGGGCGCAGCGGTCGCGTCCTCGTTCGACTCCGCCACCGGTCTACCAATCTATAGCCTCTACGGCCAGACGTACCGGCCCACGGAGCCGATGCTGCGGGGCGTCGAGGTGCTGCTGGTGGATCTGCAGGACGCCGGGGCCAGGTATTTCACCTACCTGTATACCACCGTGGAAGTCATGCGGAGCGCCGCGCAGTTCGGGATCCCGGTCGTGGTGCTCGACCGCCCGAACCCGATCGGCGGGCTGGTGCAGGGCAACGTGCTCGACACCACCGTCGCCAGGACCGCAGTGGGTTTTCTCGAGATCCCCATGCGCCATGGGATGACGCTGGGGGAGCTCGCACTCCTCGCCAAGCACGACCTCGGCCTCAGCACCGACCTCCGGGTGGTGCCGGTCTCGGGGTGGCGGCGGTCCATGTATTTCGACGAAACCGGCCTGCCATTCATACCTCCTTCGCCGAACCTGCGGAGCCTGACGGCGCTGATCAACTATCCCGGCCTCTGCCTGTTCGAGGGCACCAACCTCTCGGTGGGGCGGGGGAGCACCCGGCCGTTCGAGCAGCTGGGCGTGCCGGGCGGGGCGCCGGCGGCGGTCTGGAGCGAACTTCAGCGGGCCGCGCTGCCGGGGGTCCGGTTCGAGCGGGACAGCTTTACCCCGGTGCGGCCCGGGGACGGCAAGTACGCCGATACCCTCCTCTCCGCGATCCGGCTGGTGGTCACCGACCGGCAGCGCTACGACCCGACGCTCACCGCGGCGGCCCTGTTGCAGGGCTTCGGCAACCTGCCGATCCACTTCTGCCCGGACTGCGCTCCCGCCGACAGCCTGGCGATGGCGGAGCAGTTCGTCCTGAGCTTCCTCCCCGCGCATTTCAACCGTCTGGCCGGGGACCGGCAGGCCCTGACTTGGGCGGAAACCGGCGCCACCCTCTCCGCCGATTGGGCCGCCCAGCGGGCCCGATTCCTGGCCCGCCGGCGCCCCTACCTCCTGTACCGCGAATAGGGCGGCAACCTTCCGATAAACCGTTTCCCCAGTTATAGTTTGCCGCGGTTTGGGGGCCGGATTGGGCCGTCCCATCGAGGACATTCCCGGGGGCAAAGCACCAGGTGAAGCTGATCACCAAGCCGGTGGAGCAGGGGTTCTACGCCGTCACCAGACCGGTCGTGGATGCCCTGATCCGAACGAAGGTCAGCCCCAACACCATCACCACCGTAGGCACCCTGCTGGTGGTGACGTCGGCGGTAGCCTTCGGGCTGGGAGCGGTCCGGCTGGGTGGCCTGCTCTACATCATCAGTGGCGTGGTGGATACGCTGGATGGCCAGGTGGCCCGGGCCAACGGTCAGGTCACCAAGTTTGGCGCCTTCTATGACTCCACCCTGGATCGGGTGGGGGACGGCGCCACCTTCATGGGGGTGGCGGTCTACTTCCTGCTGGCGCCGGCGGGGTCGGTGGTCTACCGGGAAGCGGCGGTGATCCTTGCCATGGTGGCCATTATCGCCAGCCTGCTCGTTTCGTACGCCCGCGCCCGGGCGGAGGGACTGGGACTCGACTGCAAGGTCGGGCTGGTCCAGCGGGCCGAGCGGATCCTGCTGCTGGGCCTGCCGACGGTGGTGCTGGGTGCCGGGCCGGATGGCCTGGTGCTGTTCTGGATCGTGACCATTCTCGCGCTTGCTTCGGTGATCACCGTGGTGCAGCGCTTTGTGTACGTCTACCAGGTGACCGAGGGCGCACGCGCGCCCGACGCGCCGAAAGGACCGTCCTAGTGGCGACAGGTACTCCCCGGCCGATCGCGCCGGCCAAGGGCAAGCTGGGTGTTCTCTGCGTCGGTCTCGGCGCGGTGGCGACGACGTTCATCGCGGGCGTGGAGCTGGTCCGGCGCGGCAAGTCCAAGCCGATCGGCTCGCTCACCCAGATGGGCACGATCCGGCTGGGCAAGCGGACCGAGGGCCGGGCGCCGCTGATCAAGGAGTTCGTCCCCCTGGCCGAGCTGTCCGACCTGGTCTTCGGCGCGTGGGACCCGGTGCCGGACAACGCCTACCAGAGCTGCC
>CAYUYF010000054.1:0-16658 GCA_964449145.1 uncultured Gemmatimonadaceae bacterium
GCCATGCCGAGGCCGTTCTTGACCCGCGGGATCTCGCGCGACTTGACGTAGCGGCGCAGGCCCGGAGTGGAGACGCGGCGCAGTTCGCGGATGACCGGCTGGTCGTTGTGGTACTTCAGGTACAGCCGGAGCACCCCGCGGGCGCCGTCATCGAGGATCTTGAAGTCCGCGATGTAGTGATTATCGCGCAGCAGCCGGGCCAGCTCGCTCTTCTGGCGGCTCACCGGAATGTCCACGCGCTTGTGTCCGGCCGCGCAGGCGTTCCGGATGCGGGTCAGCATATCCGCGACAGGATCAGTCATGCTCATGGCTCGTCCCCCTACCAGCTGGCCTTGCGCACGCCCGGGATCTCCCCGGCCAGCGCTTTTTGGCGGAAGCAAATACGGCACAGGCCGAACTTCCGCAGCACCGCCCGGCTGCGGCCGCAGCGCTGGCAGCGCCGGACGGTCCGCACCTTGAATTTTGGCGTGCGCTTGGCGCGCTCGATCCAGCAAGTCTTTGCCATCCAGGTCTCCTCAGGTCACTCCAGGCCCCGCCGGGTCGCTCCCGGCGGGGCGATCCGTTACGCCGCCGTCACCGGGGTCTCGCCCCGGAACGGCCAGCCGAACTCCTTCAGCAGCCCCATCGCCAGATCATCGCGGCCGGCGTCGGTGACGATCGTGATGTCCATGCCGTGAATCTGCTCCACCTTGTCGTACTCGATCTCCGGGAAGATCATCTGCTCCTTCACGCCGATCGTGTAGTTGCCGCGGCCGTCGAAGCTCTTGTTCGGCAGCCCGCGAAAGTCGCGGATGCGCGGCGCGGCCACACTGATGAACCGGTCCAGGAACTCGTACATCCGGGCGTTGCGGAGCGTGACCGACACGCCAACCGGCATCCCCTGCCGGAGCCCGAAGTTGGCGATCGCCTTCTTGGCCTTCCGGACGACCGGCTTCTGCCCGGTGATGATGGCCAGCTCCTCCGCCACCGCGTCGATCAGCTTGGGGTTCTTGGCGCCCTCCCCCATGCCGACATTCAGGACGATCTTCACCACCCGCGGTACCTGGTGCGCGTTCGTCAGGCCAAACTGCTTGGTCAGGTTGGCCCGCACCACGGTCTCGTAGAAGGTCTTCAGCCGCGGGACCCCGTCCACCGACTTGGGCGCCGGATCGGTAGCCAGCCCGGCGCCACCCTTCTCCTTGCCCTTGCCGCCCTTGCTCGCGGACTCGGCCTTCGGGGCCTTGGCCGCCTTGGGCGCCTTTTCCTTCTCCTTGGTCTCGGCCATGGTCAGCGGTTCCTCACGATGGACTGGCCCGACTTCACGGCGATCCGCTCCAGGGTGCCGTCGCTGTCCTTGCGCCGGCGGATCCGGGTCGGCTCGCCCGACTTCGGGTCGATCAGCATCATCTTGGAGTGATGCACCGGGGCCTCACGCTGGATCTTCCCCCCCGGGGCGGTCTGGCTCGGCTTCTGGTGCTTGGTGATGATGTTGATCCCCTCGACCGCGACCCGCCCGGTCTTGGGATACACCCGCAGCACCTTGCCCCGCTTGCCCTTGTCCTCGCCCGAGATGAGCTGCACCGTGTCGCCCGAGGTGACATGCATGCGCTGCCGCACCACCGGCTTCTGGCGGACCCGCTTCGACTTCTTGTGGACCAGCGGCTTCATGTTAGAGCACCTCCGGCGCGAGCGAGACGATCTTCATGTATCGCTTCTCACGCAGCTCACGCGCCACCGGCCCGAAGATACGGGTCGCCCGGGGCTCGCCCTGATCGTTGATGAGCACCACCGCGTTCTCGTCGAAGCGGATGTAGGAGCCGTCCTTGCGGCGGGTCTCCTTCACGGTGCGGACGATGACCGCCTTGGCCACGTCGCCCTTCTTCACCTGGCCGGTCGGGATCGCGTCCTTGATGGCCACGACCACCTTGTCGCCCACGCCGGCGTAGCGTCGCTTGCTGCCGCCCAGCACCCGGATCACCAGCGCCTTCCTGGCCCCCGAGTTGTCGGCCACCTTGACGATGGATTCTTGCTGGATCATTTGGCCCGCTCCACGATCTCGACCACGCGCCAGCGCACCGTCTTGGCCACCGGGCGGGTCTCCATGATCCGCACCGTGTCGCCGATCTTGGCGCCGTGTCCATCACGCGCCTTGACGGTCTTGGTCCGGGTGATCCGCTTGCCGTACGCCGGATGCGCGAACTGCCGCGTCATCGAGACCGTCACGGTGCTGGTCATCTTGTCGCTTGTCACCACACCCTGGCGGGTCTTGCGCCGGCGGCGGGTCTCGGAAGTCTGCTCGCTCATGGTCTGTGGCCCCCTACTTGGCCTGCGTCCGCGCCCGCAGGATCGTCTTGATCCGGGCGATGTCCCGCCGAAGGCGGCGGAACCGGATCGGGTTCTCGATGGCCTCGGTCGCCGACCGGAACCTGAGCCGGAAGCGCTCCTCGGTCAGCTCGGCCAGCTTGGCCTGGAGATCGTCGGCCGACATCTCCTGCAACTCGTTGGTCTTCATGGTCCTAGTCCTCCAGCCGGTGCACGAACCGGGTCCGCACCGGGAGCTTGGCGGCGGCCAGCGCCAGCGCCTTCTTGGCGAGCGGCACGTCCACGCCCTCGACCTCGAACAGCATCCGCCCCGGCTTGACTACCGCCACCCAGCCTTCGGGGTTGCCCTTGCCCTTGCCCATGCGGGTTTCGGCCGGCTTCTTGGTGATCGGCTTGTCCGGGAAGATCCGGATCCACACCTTGCCGCCGCGCTTCATCTCGCGGGTCATGGCCACCCGGGCGGCCTCGATCTGCCGGTTGCTCACCCACCCCGGCTCGAGCGAGATCAGCCCGTACTCCCCGAACGCCACCGTGGCGCCCCGGCTGGCGATGCCCCGGGTGCGGCCCTTGAAGGTCTTCCGGAATTTGACGCGCTTCGGTGCCAGCATCGGTCAGTTCCCAGTGCTGTAGGTGCGGCCCGACAGGTCTTCGACGACTTCACCCTTGAAGATCCAGACCTTGATGCCGATCGTGCCGTAAGTTGTCCGGGCGGTGCCGTACGCGAAGTCCACGTCCGCCCGCAGCGTGTGGAGCGGCACCCGCCCCTCGCGATAGCTCTCGGTCCGGGCGATCTCGGAGCCGCCCAGGCGGCCGCCGGCCCGCACCTTGATGCCCAGCGCGCCCATGCGCATGGCGCTCTGTACCGCCCGCTTCATGGCCCGGCGGAAGCTGATCCGCTGCTCCAGCTGGTGGGCGATGTTGTCGGCCACCAGTTGCGCCGACACCTCCGGGCGCTTGATCTCCTCGACGTTGATCGCCGCTTCCTTGCCGGTGAGCTGGGCCAGCTCGTCCCGCAGCTTGTCCACCTCGGCGCCGCGCTTGCCGATCACCACGCCCGGCCGCCCGGTGTGCACCGTCACGGTGACCTTGCCGGGCCGCCGCTCGATGTCGATCTGGGCGATGGCCGCGTGCCCCAGCCGCGCCTTGAGGTACTTCCGGATCAGCTCGTCCTCCTTGAGGAGGGCGGGCATCTCCTTGGTGGCGAACCAGCGGGAGTGCCACTGCTTGACGATCCCGAGCCGAAGCCCGGTCGGATGGGTTTTCTGGCCCATTACTCGCTCTCCTTGGTCCCCACGTGGATCTCCACGTGCGAGGTCCGCTTGCGGATCGGAACGCCCCGACCCTGCGCCGCCGACGTGTGCCGCTTCAGCGGGGTGCCCATGTTGATCACCGCCTTGGTGATCATCAGCTCGTCGACGTCCAGCGCCGAGTTGTCCTTGAGCGCCGCCTGCTCCGCGTTCGACACCGCCGAGCGCAGCGTCTTCTCGATTTGCCGGGCCGCGAGCTTCTTGGTGAACTTGAGGATGGCGTACGCCTCGTTCACGTTCTTGCCGCGGATCAGGTCCGCCACCAGCCGCATCTTGCGCGGCGACTGGCGCACGTGCCGCTGGATCGCATGCGATTCCATGGTCACTCCGCCTTGGCCTTCTTGTCCGCCACCAGCCGCCCGCTATGTCCGCGGAACAGCCGGGTGGGCGCGAATTCGCCGAGCTTGTGCCCGACCATGTTCTCGGTCACATAGACCGGGACGAACTTGTTGCCGTTGTGGACCGCAAAGGTGTGGCCCACGAACTCGGGCAGGATGGTGCTCGCCCGGCTCCAGGTCTTGACCACCTTTTTCTCGTTCTTGGAGTTGAGCACCTGCACCTTGAGGAGCAGCGCCCCCTGCACGAACGGTCCCTTCTTGATGCTGCGCGACATTAGCCGTTACCCCCGGTCGCCTTGCCCCGCCGCCGCCCGCGTACCACGTACTGGGTGGAGGCCTTTTTCGGATGCCGGGTCTTCCGGCCTTCCGGCTTGCCCCATGGATTCACCGGCGGCCGGCCGCCCGAGGTCTTGCCCTCGCCGCCGCCCAGCGGGTGATCCACCGGGTTCATCGCCACGCCACGGACCTTCGGCCGCTTGCCCAGCCACCGGGTCTTGCCGGCCTTGCCCATGGAGAGGAGCTCGTGCTCCGAATTGCCCACCTCGCCCAGGGTGGCCATGCACTTGCCATGCACCCGGCGCACCTCCGTGGACCGCAGCCGGAGGGTCACGTAGTCCCCCTCCTTGGCCACCACCTGCGCCGACGTCCCCGCCGAGCGGATCATCTGCGCGCCCTTGCCGATCTTGAGCTCGACACAGTGCACCGTCTCACCCAGCGGGATCTCTCCCAGCGGCAGCATGTTCCCCACCCGCGGGTCCGCCCCCGGGCCGGACACCACCGTGTCCCCCACGGAGAGGCCCTTCGGGTGCAGGATGTAGCGCTTCTCGCCGTCGGCGTAGACCAGCAACGCGATGCGGGCGGAACGGTTCGGGTCATACTCGATGGACGACACCTTGGCCGGAATCCCGAACTTGGTGCGCTTCCAGTCGATCTTCCGGTACATCCGCTTGTGGCCGCCGCCGATGTAGCGCATCGTGGCGTGGCCCTGGTTGTTGCGGCCGCCGGACTTCCTGATCGGCTCCAGCAGGCTCTTCTCGGGCGTGCTCTTGGTGATCTCGGCGAAATCCGAGACCGACCGGAAGCGGGTGCCCGGCGTCATCGGCCGGAATTGACGGATTCCCATATCAGCCCTCGAATACGGGGAGGGTCTCCCCGTCCTTCAGTGTCACGATGGCCTTCTTCCAGCGGGCGGTGAGCCCCTTGGTCCGGCCCCGGATCACCTGGTTACGGCGCATCTGCATGGTGCGGACGCGGGTCGCGGTGACGCCGAACAGCTGCTTCAGCGCCTCCCGGATCTGCGCCTTGTTGGCCAGCGGATGCACCTCGAAGGTGTATTCCTTCTTCAGCTGGTAGGCCGCGGAGGACTTCTCCGTCACCACCGGCCGGACGACGATGTCATGCAGCCCGGGCATTTACTTGCCCCCCTTCTTCTTGGGCGCCGGCTTCTTGGCGGCGGCCTTCTTGGCCGGAGCCTTGGCCTTGGTGGCCTTCTTGGCCGGAGCCTTGGCCTTGGCGGCCGGCTTCTTCGGTGCGGCCTTCGGCGCCTTCTCGGCCCTGGGCTTGGCGGCCTTCTGTTCGGCCGGCGCCCGCGGCGGGCGCGGTTCGGCGGCCGTCTTCGGGAGCGGGGTGAACGGCCGGACGAACGGCACCGGCGGCTCGTTCACCAGCGCCGGCTCCTCCACGATCAGCACATCGGCCCAGAGGATGTCGTAGGCCGCCGCGTCGGTGTACGGCAGCACATCCACCCGGGGCAGGTTGCGCCCGCTCAGCACCAGCGCCTCGCTCACCCCATGGGTGAGAATCAGCACCTTTTGCTCCGCGACCCCCAGCGCCTCCAGCAGCCCGCGCAGCTCCCGCGTCCGCGGGCTCTGCTGCTCGAACCGCTCCACCACGTACAGGCAGCCCTCGGAGGCGCGGGCGTTCAGCGCGCTCTTGCGGGCCAGCTGCTTCACCTTGCGGGGCATGCCCATCCGGTAGTCGCGCGGCTGCGGCCCGAAGACCTTGCCGCCGCCCGGCCAGTTGGGGGCACGGATGGAGCCCTGCCGGGCCCGCCCCGTGCCTTTCTGCTTCCACGGCTTCTGGTTGCCGCCCGAGACCAGCCCGCGGGTCTTGGTGGCGGCGGTGCCCTGCCGCTGGTTGGCCAGGTACACCTTCACGGCCTCATGCATCACCGGGCCGTGGACGGTGCCGTCGAAGTACCCTGCCGGCAGCGCGTACGACCCGCTCTTCTTGGCTCCCGCCGGGGAGAAATGCGGCGCCTCAATCATGGCGGCTCCTGCCCTTCTGCTTGTTCACCAGCAGGATGCCGTGCTTCGCCCCGGGGACCGCGCCCCGCACGAACAGCAGGTTCCGCTCGGCATCCACCTTGACCACCCGGAGTCCCAGCTCGGTGTGCCGTTCGGCCCCCATGTGGCCCGGCATCCGCTTGCCCTTGATGACCCGCGACGGGTCGGTGCCCGCGCCGATGGAGCCGGGCTTGCGGTGCCGGGTGTTGCCATGCGAGGCCGGCCCACCGCCGGACCCGTACCGGTGCACCACGCCCTGGAAGCCCCGGCCCTTGCTGGTGCCGGTGACCTTCACCCGTTCTCCCACCACGAAGATGCCGACGGTGACCGTGTCACCCGGCTGGTAGGTCGCCTCGCCGGGACCGAAATCCCGGAGCAGATGCGGCGCCGTCTCCAGCGTGGCCGCCTTGGCGTGCCCGATCTCCGCCTTGCTGGCCCGCCCGGGCGCCTGGCGCCCGAAGCCGAGCTGCACCGCGTCGGTCTTGACCTGCACCACCCGGCAGGGGCCGGCTTCGATCACGGTGACCGGAACCGAGGTGCCGTCCTCCGTGAACACCCGCGTCATACCGAGCTTGCGCCCGATGAGTCCGTTTGCCATGGCTATTCGACCTTGATCTCCACGTCCACGCCCGCCGGCAGGTCGAGCTTGGTCAGCGCGTCCATGGTCTGCGGCCGTGAATCGTTGATGTCGAGCAGGCGCTTATGCGTGCGCAGCTCGAACTGCTCCCGGCTCTTCTTGTCGACGTGCGGGCTTCGCAGCACCGTCCACCGTTCGATCTTGACCGGCAGCGGGATGGGGCCCGACACCTGAGCCCCGGTCTTCTCCGCCGTGCGGACGATGTCCGCCGCGGCCTGGTCCAGGACGCCGTGGTCGAATGCCTTGAGCCGGATGCGAATTCGCTGTGCCATTGTCCTTCCTCAGCTGGGACCGATGGTCGGGCGGTGAGGCCGGTCGGGCGATCCATCCGCCCGTCCGCCCCTCCGCCCGTCCGGCCTACTTCAGGATCTTCGTGACGACGCCCGCGCCCACCGTCCGGCCGCCCTCGCGGATCGCGAAGCGCAGACCCTCTTCCATGGCGATCGGAATGATGAGCGTGATGCGCATCTGGATGTTGTCGCCCGGCATGACCATCTCCACGCCCTCGGGCAGCTCCACCGACCCGGTCACGTCCGTAGTCCGGAAGTAGAACTGCGGCCGGTACCCCTTGAAAAACGGGGTGTGGCGCCCACCCTCTTCCTTGGTCAGGACGTAGACCTCGGCGTTGAACTCGGTGTGCGGGGTGATGCTGCCCGGCTTGGCCAGCACCATGCCGCGCTCGACGTCGTTCTTCTCGATGCCGCGCAGCAGCAGGCCGACGTTATCGCCCGCCTGGCCGTCATCGAGGAGCTTGCGGAACATCTCGACGCCGGTGACCGTGGTCTTCTTCTCGGAGTTGAACCCGACCAGGGCGACTTCCTCGCCGACCTTGATCTTGCCGCGCTCGATACGGCCGGTGGCTACCGTGCCGCGACCGGTGATCGAGAACACGTCCTCGACCGGCATCAGGAACGGCTTGTCCACTTCCCGCTTGGGCTCCGGGATGTAGCTGTCCAGCGCGTCGAGCAGCTCCCACATCTTGTCGACCCACTGCTGCTCGCCCTTGATGGCCGGCATGGCCGCACCCCGGATGACCGGCAGGTCATCGCCCGGATACTCGTACTTGCTGAGGAGCTCGCGCACCTCCAGCTCCACGAGATCGAGCAGCTCGGGATCGTCCACGAGGTCGCACTTGTTGAGGAACACCACCACCGACGGCACGTTCACCTGGCGCGCCAGCAGGATGTGCTCGCGGGTCTGCGGCATCGGGCCGTCGACCGCGCTGACCACCAGGATGGCGCCGTCCATCTGCGCCGCGCCGGTGATCATGTTCTTCACGTAGTCGGCGTGCCCGGGGCAGTCGACGTGCGCGTAGTGACGGTTCTCGGTCTCGTACTCGACGTGCGAGGTGGCGATCGTCAGGATCTTGGTGGAGTCACGCCGCCCCTGCGACTCGGAGGCCTTGGCCACCTCGTCGTACGGGATGTACTTGGTGCCCCAGCCGCGGTCGGCCGAGATCTTGGTCAGGGCCGCGGTGAGGGTGGTCTTCCCGTGGTCGACGTGGCCGATGGTGCCCACGTTCACATGCGGCTTCTTCCGCTCGAATTTCGCCTTCGCCATGGCTCGCTATCCTGTCGAGATGTGGGTTGCGCTGAGTGCCTCTCGGCCTCAGCCTTTCTGCTGCTTCGTGATGATGCCTTCGGCAATGTTCTTCGGCACTTCTTCGTAATGGTCGAACTGCATCGAGTACACCGCCCGCCCCTGCGTCATGCTCCGGAGCGTGGTGGAATAGCCGAACATCTCCGCCAGCGGCACGTGCGCCGCCACCACCTGCGCGTCGCCGCGCTGCGTCATGCCGCCGATCTTGCCGCGCCGGCTCGAGAGGTCGCCGATGACGTCGCCGAGGAAGTCGGAGGGGCTCACCACCTCGACCTCCATGACCGGCTCGAGCAGGACGGGGTTGGCCATCCGCGCCGCTTCCTTGACCGCCATCGAGCCGGCGATCTTGAACGCCATTTCGCTCGAGTCCACGTCGTGGTAGCTGCCGAAGACCAGCGACACCTTCACGTCCACCATCGGGTAGCCCGCGAGCACCCCGCCCTCGAGCGCCTCGCGGATGCCCGCCTCCACCGGCTTGATGAACTCCCGGGGGATGACGCCGCCGACGATCTTGTCCTCGAACACGAAGCCCTGGCCGACGTCGGCCGGCTCCGCGTGGATGACGACGTGGCCGTACTGGCCCTTGCCGCCCGACTGCCGGATGAACTTGCCCTCGACGTTCTGCACCTTCTTGCGGATCGTCTCGCGGAAGGCCACCTGCGGCTTGCCGACGTTGGCCTCGACCTTGAACTCGCGCTTCATGCGGTCCACCAGGATCTCCAGGTGGAGCTCGCCCATGCCGGCGATGATCGTCTGCGAGGTCTCGACGTCGGTCCGCACCCGGAAGGTCGGGTCCTCCTCCTGCAGCTTCTGCAGGGCGATGGCCAGCTTGTCCTGGTCCGCCTTGGTCTTCGGCTCGATGGCGACGTCGATGACCGGGTTGGGGAACTTCATCGCCTCCAGGATGATCGGGTCCTCTTCATCACACAGGGTGTCCCCGGTGCGCGTGTCCTTGAGGCCGATCGCCGCGCCGATGTCGCCGGCCAGCACTTCCTGGATCTCTTCCCGCTTGTTGGCGTGCATCTGCAGCAGCCGGGCCACCCGTTCCTTCTTGTCCTTGGTGGCGTTGTACACGTAGCTGCCCGCTTCCAGCTTGCCCGAATAGACCCGGAAGAATGTCAGCCGTCCCACGTAGGGGTCGGTCGCGATCTTGAACGCCAGCGCCGCGAATGGCGCGTCATCCTTCGGCGTCCGGGTGATGTGCTGGGTGTCGTGCAGCGGCACATGGCCCTGGATCTCCTGCACGTCCGTGGGACAGGGCAGGAAGTCGATCACCGAGTCCAGCAGCGCCTGCACACCCTTGTTCTTGAAGGACGCACCACACAGCACCGGGACGAATCCGTGCCGGATCGTCGCCGTGCGGATGGCGCCCAGGATCTCTTCCTCGCTCAGCTCCGCGCCGCCCAGGTACTTCTCCAGCAGCGCGTCCTCGTGCTCGATGGCCGCCTCCACGAGCTCATGCCGGTACTTGGCGGCCTCCTCCTTGTACGCATCCGGAATGGGCATTTCGGTGAACGTCTTGCCCATGTCCTCATCGTGAAAGACCCGCTCCACCTGCCGGATCAGATCGATGTACCCGGTGAAGGTGTCCGCCGAGCCCACCGGCAGCTGCAGCGGATGGGCCTTCCGGGTCAGCCGGTCCCGCACCATGTCGAGGCAACGATAGAAGTTGGCCCCGATTCGGTCCATCTTGTTGGCAAAAATCAGCCGCGGCACCCCGTACCGGTCCGCCTGCCGCCACACCGTCTCGGTCTGGGGCTCGACGCCGGCCACCGCATCCAGCAGGGTCACCGCTCCGTCCAGCACCCGGAGCGACCGCTCGACCTCGGCCGTGAAATCCACGTGGCCGGGCGTGTCGATGATGTTGATCCGGTACTGGATATCCTTGCGGACCCAGAAACAGGTCGTGGCCGCGGAGGTGATGGTGATGCCCCGCTCCTGCTCCTGCTCCATCCAGTCCATCGTCGCCGCACCCTCGTGGACTTCACCGATCTTGTAGTTCTTGCCGGTGTAGTACAGGATGCGCTCGGTGGTGGTGGTCTTCCCGGCATCAATGTGGGCCATGATGCCGATATTCCGGTACCGATCGAGCGGAGTTTCGCGCGCCATTCCCTATGTTCCCGATTCTTTCTTTTGTGCGTCAGGCGCGCCTGGGACCGGCCCGGCGTCACCGCGTGTCAACTCTAGCCAGCGAAAAAGCGGGGCGACCGGACCCGGCGGCTGCCGGCGGTATCGCTCCGCTGTCGTCGGGGCCCATTGGCCCAGCGACGAAGGACCCTGTCGCGGATCCCCTGCGTTGTACGGAAGGATCGGAGGTGAGTGGCGAAGTCCCGCTGCTTCGGGGCTGGCCGTCACGCGATCCGGATGTCTCCTGGGTGGAGGATCTTCCGCCCTGCCCGGCCATGAGGAATGGCCGCCCGGAAAACCCCCGAATCACCCAAGCCCGGGTAAAGTAACCCGCTAACCCCCAATGTCAACTGGGGTTGAGACACCGGCCTTGGCCCCCCCTCGCCCCGAGTGGGCTGACTGCCGCGTCAGCGGTCGGGCAAGGCCGGCGGCACGGCGGAATCCGCCAGGAAATGAACGTGCTCTGGCCAACCTGGCCAACGTGGCAACGGAAACGGGGTCGGACCCGCTGGGTCCGACCCCGTTGTTCTTCACCCCGTCAGCGCCTACCAGCGATAGTGCGCGAACGCCCGGTTGGCCTCGGCCATGCGGTGGGTGTCTTCCTTCTTCTTGATGGCGTTGCCCTCTCCCTTGGAGGCGAGGATGAACTCCGCCGCCAGCCGCTCCTGCATGGTCTTTTCCGACCGGCCCCGGGCAAAATCGATCAGCCAGCGCATGGCCAGCGCGCCACGGCGCTCGGGCCGCACTTCCACCGGGACCTGCAGCGAGGCGCCGCCGACGCGCCGGCTCTTCACTTCCAGCGCCGGCTTGACGTTGTTGACGGCCGACTTGAAGACCGTCACCCCAGGCTGGCCGGTGCGCTCCTCGATGAGGTCCATGGCGGAGTAGAAAATCCGCTCGGCGGTGCTCTTCTCTCCCTGATACATGAGGGAGTTGATGAACTTGGAGACAGTCTGGCTGTCGTACCGCGGGTCCGGCGGGACCGGCCGGCGGACAGACTTGCTGCGACGGCTCACTTCTTACCTCCTGCGGCACCGGCGGCCTTGGGCCGCTTGGCGCCATACTTGGAGCGGCTGCGCCGGCGATCGTTGACGCCGGCGGCGTCCAGCGCACCCCGCACGATGTGATACCGCACGCCCGGAAGGTCCTTCACCCGGCCGCCACGCACGAGCACGATCGAGTGCTCCTGCAGGTTGTGACCTTCTCCCGGGATGTACGCGATGATTTCGAATCCGTTGGTGAGCCGGACCTTGGCCACCTTCCGAAGCGCCGAGTTGGGCTTCTTGGGGGTGGTGGTGTAGACCCGGGTGCAGACGCCGCGACGAAACGGATTCTGCCGGAGCGCGGGCGACTTGTCCTTGTAGAGCGGGGACTTGCGACCGAGCCGGACGAGCTGGTTGATAGTCGGCATAGACCGGCAAACCTAGCCAGCAGACCGGGTTGGGTCAAGCCGCCTCCCTCCGATATGCCCCGGTCCCGATGCCCCCTGCCCCCCTCCCCCGCCCGGTTCCGGCCCCGGGGCAAACACCCGGGTGCCTGGAACCGGACTGGGCGCCCCCGGGCAGGGGCGGGGGATCGGTCCACCGGATGGTGGCCGAGGCCGGCGGTTGGGGCAATATTCCGGGCCGAGCGCTGACGAGCGCACAACCGGCGAGGCATCTATGCGGTGGACGCGGGGCCAACGAAGTGAGCAGCTCCGCGATCAGCGGGGCACCCGGGGGGGCGGCCTGAAGCTCGGGCTTGGCGGCATGGTGGTCCTCCTGATCCTCAGCCTGGTCTTCAAGCGTGATTTCCTTTCACTGGCCGACACCGGCGGGCTGGCAGCGGGAACGTCGGCCGAAGGACCGGTCCAGTCCACACCCGAGGAAGAGCGCCTGGTGGACTTCGTGTCCTTTGTCCTGGACAGCGCCCAGGCGTTCTGGGCCCGAGAGCTCCCCACACTGGGGGCGGAGTACCGCCCTGCCCAGCTGACCCTGTTCCGCGACGGCGTCCGCTCCGCCTGCGGCATGGCCGAATCGGCGACCGGCCCGTTCTATTGCCCCGGCGACGAGATGGTGTACATCGACCTGGGCTTCTACGAGGAGCTGCAGCAGCGATTCGGCGCCCCCGGCGACTTCGCCCAGGCCTATGTGCTGGCCCATGAGATCGGGCACCACCTGCAGAACGTCCTTGGCATCGAGCGCCAGGTGCGCGAGGCCCAGCAGCGTCAGCCCCGTTCGGCCAACGACCTGTCCATCCGCATGGAGTTGCAGGCGGACTGCCTTGCCGGGGTGTGGGGACACCACACCCGCGAGCAGGGCATCCTCGAGCCGGGCGATGTCGAGGAAGGCCTCGCCGCCGCCGCCGCGGTCGGCGATGACCGCATCCAGCGCATGGGCGGTGGCGCGGTGAATCCCGAGGGCTGGACCCACGGCTCGAGCGAGCAGCGCATGCGCTGGTTCGGCGAGGGGTTCCAGAACGGCGATGCCAATCGCTGTGACACCTTTGCGGCCCGCTCACCCTGAACCCTCGGGCCCGCCCGCCCCGCACGGACACAACGACGGCCCGGGCAATCGCCCGGGCCGTCGTCTTTCCCAGCCCCCGGAGTTCCGGGGCCGGCGGTCGGTTTACTCCTCGTCCTCCACCAGGGCGGCAACCGCCACCGGCGCGGCGACCTCCGGGACGACCTCCACCGGCGGCGGCGGCTCGTAGCCCGCCGGCGGTTCGATATCGATCTCGGCGTAGCGGTAGATGCCCGATCCCGCCGGGATGAGATGGCCGATGATGATGTTCTCCTTGAGGCCGAGGAGGTCGTCCTTGGCTCCGCGGATGGCGGCATCGGTCAGCACCCGGGTCGTCTCCTGGAAGGAGGCGGCCGAGATGAACGACTGGGTGGTCAGCGAGGCCTTGGTGATGCCCAGCAGGACCGGCTCGGAATGGGCCGCCTTGCTCTTCCGCTTGATGACCCGTTCGTTCTCGTCCCGGAACTGCAGCCGGTCGACCGTCTCCCCCTCGAGGAAGTCGGTATCGCCGGGATCGGAGACACGGACCTTCTGCAGCATCTGGCGCACGATCACGCCGATGTGCTTGTCGCTGATCCGCACGCCCTGCAGCCGGTAGACCTCCTGCACCTCGTTGAGCAGGTACTCCTGGACTGCCCGGGGTCCCTTGATCCGCAGGATGTCGTGCGGGTTCACCGGGCCCTCGGTGAGCCGGTCACCGGCGCGCACCCGGTCTCCCTCGTGGACCCGGAGGTGCTTCCCGGCGCCCACTTCGTACAGCTGCGGCGGCTCGGGCTCGCCCTTCTTGCCCGATTCCATGACCGGGAAGACGTAGATCTCGCGCTTGCCGCGCTTGATCTCGCCGAACTTCACCACCCCATCGATTTCCGAGATGGTGGATGGGTCCTTCGGCTTGCGGGCCTCGAACAGCTCGGCCACGCGCGGCAGACCGCCGGTGATGTCGCGGGTCTTGTAGGCCGTCCGCGGCATCTTGGTGACGGTCACGCCCTTCTGGATCTTGACCGGGGGCGACAGATAGACCGTCTTGTCCTTGCTCTCCTTCTTGCTCTTGCTCGGCCAGGCGACGTTGATCGGATACTCGTCGACCTTGAACTTGGAGGCCCAGGGGTTCCCCTCATCGGAGATGCTGAGCGCCCGCGTCACCTGGTCGGACTCGCTGCCGAGGATGATCCGCGAACCTTCCGCCAGGATGTACTCCTGGGGATCCTTGCGGTTGGGCGCGTACACCAGCACCGAGGGATGCAGCTCCCGCTCGGGGTCGGCCACCACCACCAGGGAGCGGAGCCCGGTCGACTCGTCCAGCTCCTCGCGGAGCGTCGAGCCCGGGACCAGGTCCTTCCAGCGGAGTTCGCCGTCGATCTTGATGATGCTCGGGTCGTTGTACGGGTCCCAGGTGTAGAGGATGGACATCTTCCCCTGCACCGTGTCCCCTTCCTTGACCTGGATCAGCGCCCCTTCCGGCACCGGGTAGCGGTTGAGCACCCGCTTGGGATCGGCGGGATCCACCACCAGGATGCCTTCCTTGTTCTCCTCGTCCGCGCTCTCGTCATCGCGGGTGAGCGCGATCCGGACCATGGCCTTGGTGCCGTCCTCGTATTCCACCGGCACGTCGGAATACTCCAGGCCTTCGGTGTACTTGACCAGGCCGCTGGCGCGGGCCCGGCGCTCGGCCTCTTCAGCGATGCGCGAGGAGGCGCCGCCGATGTGGAAGGTCCGCAGCGTCAGCTGGGTGCCCGGCTCGCCAATGGACTGGGCGGCCAGGATGCCGATGGCCTCGCCCATGTCCACCATGTCCATGGTGGCCAGGTTCCGGCCGTAGCACATGCGGCAGCAGCCGCGGCGCGACTCGCAGGTGAGCACCGAGCGGATCTTGACCTTCTCGATCCCCGCCTCCTCGATCTGACTGGAGACTTCCTCGTCGATGAGCTTGCCCGCCTGCACCAGCAGCTTGGGATCGCCGTGCTCGTCCAGTTCGTGCGGATCGAACACGTCCTCCGAGGCGACGATGCCGAGGATGCGCTCCCGCAGGTTCTCGATGATGTCCTCGCCCTCCTTGAGCGCCGACATCTCCAGCCCCTGGATGGTGCCGCAATCCTCCTCGGTGATCGTCACGTCCTGCGCCACGTCCACCAGCCGGCGCGTCAGGTAGCCGGCGTCCGCCGTCTTGAGGGCGGTGTCGGCCAGGCCCTTGCGGGCGCCGTGGGTGGAGATGAAGTACTCCAGGCCGGTCAGGCCCTCGCGGAAATTCGACTTGATCGGGCTTTCGATGATCTCGCCGATGCCGCCGGTGAGCTTCTTCTGCGGCTTGGCCATCAGGCCGCGCATGCCCGCCAGCTGCCGGATCTGGTCGCGGGAGCCGCGGGAGCCGGAGTCGAACATCATGAAGACCGGGTTGAACCCGCCCCGGCTCTGGCGCATGTTATTGACCATCGCCTCGGCCACGTCATTGTTGGCGTGGGTCCAGGCGTCGATCACCTTGTTATAGCGCTCGCCGAAGGTGATCTGGCCGGTGTTGTAGGCCCGCTGGAAGCGCTTGACCCGCTCGTCGGCGGCCTTGAGCAGGTCCGCCTTGGCGGCCGGGATCTCCAGGTCCTCCACGCCGATGGAGATGCCCCCCATGGTGGCGTAGCGGAACCCGAACTCCTTGAGCCGGTCGAGGAAGACCACCGTGTCCGACAGCCCCGCCTCGCGGTAACTCTGCAGCACCAGCTCCGACAGCGCCTTCTTCTTCATCAGGTCGTTGCGGAAGCCGTGGTTGGCCACGACCTGCCGGGGCATGATGCTGTTGAACAGCACCCGGCCGGCGGTGGTCCTGACCCACCGGGGCGCCTTTTCGGTGGCCTCCCGGGGCGGCTGGTACCAGAACGAGATGGCCGAATGGAAATCGATGCTCTTGTGAAGCAGCGCCATCTCGATCTCCGCCAGCGAGCCGTAGTGCTTGGCCTTGTCCCAGGCCGGCGCCGGCTTGCCGTCCTTCGGTTCCTCGGCGCCCGGCGGCAGCTTGGTGAGGAAATAGCTGCCCAGCACCATGTCCTGCGACGGCTCCGCCACCGGCCGGCCGTCGGACGGCTTGAGGATGTTGTTGCTGGAGATCATCAGCACCCGGGCCTCGAGCTGCGCCTCGAAGCTGAGCGGCACATGCACCGCCATCTGGTCGCCGTCGAAGTCGGCGTTGAAGGCGGCGCAGACCAGCGGATGGATCCGGATGGCCTTGCCTTCCACCAGCACCGGCTCGAAGGCCTGGATGCCGAGGCGGTGCAGGGTGGGCGCCCGGTTGAGCAGCACCGGATGGTCCTGGATGATCTCTTCCAGGATCTCGTAGACCTCCGGGCTCTCCTTTTCCACGATCTTCTTGGCCCGCTTGACCGTCTCGGCGATGCCCTTCTCCACCAGCTTGTGGATGATGAACGGCTTGAACAGCTCGACCGCCATGGCCTTGGGCAGGCCGCACTGGTGCAGCCGGAGCTCCGGGCCCACCACGATGACCGACCGGCCGGAGTAGTCCACCCGCTTGCCGAGCAGGTTCTGCCGGAAGCGGCCCTGCTTGCCCTTGAGCATGTCGC
>CAYUYF010000055.1:0-16351 GCA_964449145.1 uncultured Gemmatimonadaceae bacterium
CGCCGATCCCCGAGGGGATTGGGCGGTGATCTACGATGAAGGCCGGAGTGTGAAGCGGGGGTGAAGCTGGGAGGACGGCTCCTTCGTCACCGCCCGCCCCGGCCGTTCTTGACAGGTTCGGCCCTCGGCAGCATACTTTGTTCGCACATCGAACAAAGATGGGCAGTTGGCCTGGCGGCCCGGATCCCGGCGCCGGCGCCTGGGGATTTCCATTGCCAACCCGGAGTAGACCGATGCCCCCGAGATCCTCCTCGATCCGCGTCGTGGCCCTGTTGGGAGTCGCCGTCGGCGCGGCGGTGGCCGCCTGCTCCCGGGACGTCGATTCGCTGGGCCCGGCGCGCTTCCCGAATGACCCCGGGGTGTTCGCCGAGGGCTTCGCTCCGAACGTGCGGTTCGAGGCCTTTGCCGGGTCGAAGGTGGATGCGCTCGGTGAGGACGGGACCACCTTTCACTCCGGCACGGTCGCGCTGCGGGTCACTGTGCCCGCTCCGGGCGACCCCTCCGGGGGATATGCCGGCGGGGCGTTCATCGCCAACGTGCCGCGCGACCTCTCCGGGTACAACGCGCTGACCTTCTGGGCCCGGGCCAGCGTCCCGGCCACCCTGGATGTGGCCGGCCTCGGCAACGACAATACCGGCACCTCGCAGTACGTGGCCCAGTGGAACGGCATCGCGCTGACCACGGCCTGGCGGCAGTACACCATCCCGATTCCCCTCGCCGCCCGGCTCGAGCGGGAGGCGGGGCTCTTCTTCTTCGCGGAAGGGCCCGAGGGCGGCGTCGGCAACGAGATCTGGTTCGATGACATCCAGTTCGAGACGGTGAACACGATCCAGAACCCGCGGCCCGCGATCGCCTCCGCCACGGTGAGCGACGAGGTCGGCGCCACCCTGAGCGTGACGGGGACGACGGTCACGTTCGCGGTGGAGGGCGCCGACCAGACCCTGGTGGTCTCCCCCGGGTACTTCACCTTCCTCTCGTCGAATCCGGCGGTCGCCACGGTGGGACCGACCGGGGTGATCACGCTGGTCGGGGACGGCAGCAGCACGGTCACCGCCCAGCTGGGGACCACGGCCGCCACTGGCTCCGTGTCGGTGGTGGCCGTCGCCCCGCCGACCACCGCCGCGCCGACGCCGACGCGCCCTGACACCAGCGTCATTTCGCTGTACAGCAACGCCTACACCAACGTGCCGGTGGATACCTGGTCGGCAGTGTGGGACGTGGCGGACGTGGCGGACATCCAGGTCGCCGGCAACGACACGAAGAAGTACACCGGCCTGGCCTATGCCGGCGTCGAGTTCGTCAGTCAGACGATCAACGCCTCGGCGATGACCCACTTCCATATCGACGTGCTGACCCGCGACGCCACCCAGTTCAAGGTGAAGCTGGTGGACTTCGGGGCCAACGGCGCCTTCGGCGGTGGCGACGACTCCGAGCATGAGATCACGCTGACGCCGACGTCCACCCCGTCCATCGCGACCGGCGTGTGGAACAGCCTCGATATCCCGCTGTCGGCCTTCACCGGCCTGACCGGGCGGGGGCACCTCGCCCAGATGATCCTGTCCGGGTCGAGCCCCACGCTGTACGTGGACAACGTCTACTTCTTCAAGGGCGCGGCGCCCCCGCCGCCGACCGGCCCGACGGTCCCGGCGCCCACGCCGACCCGGCTGGCGGCCGACGTCATTGCGCTCTACAGCAACGCCTACACCAGCGTGACCGTGGACACCTGGTCGGCGGTGTGGGACGCGGCGGACGTGGCGGACACCCTGATCGCGGGCAACGACGCCAAGAAGTACAGCAATCTGGTCTTCGCCGGCATCGAGTTCACCTCGGCGCCGGTGAATGCCTCCGCGATGACCGGATTCCACATGGACATCTGGACGCCCGACCCGACGACCGCGGGCGCGACCTTCAAGGTCAAGCTGGTGGACTTCGGGGCGGACGGTGGATTCGGCGGTGGCGACGACGTGGAGCACGAACTGACGTTCACCAACGCCTCCACTCCGCCCCTGGCCACCGGCAGCTGGGTGGGGATCGACGTCCCCTTCTCGGCCTTCACCGGCCTGGTGACGAGGGCCCACCTCGCCCAGATGGTCATCTCGGGGACCCTGAGCACCTTCTACATCGACAACGTCTATTTCTATACCACCGGCGGGGCGCCCACGCTCTCGTCCATTGCCATCACGCCATCCCCGGTGAACCTCGCCCCGGCCGGGACCCAGCAGCTCACGGTGACCGGGACCTACAGCGACGCCACGACCGCGGATCTCACCTCCGGCTCCACCTTCGGCTCCTCCGCCACGGGCGTCGCAACGGTCAGCAACGGGGGTCTGGTGACCGCCGGAGCCGTCGGCACCTCGACGATCACCGCGACGCATACGGCGTCCGGCCTGACGGACACCGCCACCGTGAACGTGGCGACCGGCAGCAGCGGCGGCCTTGTGTTCTTCGACGGCTTTGATCCCGGGGTCAGCTTCGCCGACTTCGGCGGGGCGACCAACAACGTCTCGGTCGACGCGACCACGCCGAACAATGGCCGCGCATCGCTCAAGGCCGTGATCACCGGCGGTGGCGGCTACTCGGGCGGCGCGCTGGTGGCGTCGGCGCCGCGGGACCTCTCCGCCTACAACGCCCTGACCTTCTGGGCCAAGGGGAGCGTCGCGACGAGCACGCTCAAGGTCGGCATCGGCAACTCCGCGGCGAATAACCTCTTCAACGCCGAAGCCATCGGCATCCCGCTCACGACGACGTTCCAGAAATTCATCATCCCGCTGCCGGACCCCAGCAAGTTCGTGAACTATGACGGGCTGTTCCACTTCGCCGACGGGCCGAACAACTACACGGTCTGGTTCAACGACGTGCAGTACGAGCTCCTGCCCGGCGCCCAGGTGGCGCCGCCCACCGCGGCCGGGGTGAACTGGCCGACGCTCACCGTGGCGGTCGGCACCCCGCAGCAGATCAATCCCGCCCCGAACACGGTCAACTGGACCGTGCCGGCGCTCCCCAACGGCGGCAAGCTGACCGACGTGGCCTGGCGGTGGTTCACCCTGACGTCCAGCAATCCCAGTGTCGCGACGGTCAGCGTCGACGGCCTGGTGACGGGCGTCGCGGCCGGGAACGCCACCATTACGGCCACGATGAACGGCATCGCGGTGCCGGGGAACGCGCCGGTCACGGTGACGGCCCCGCTGGGCGTGCCGACCACCATCGCGCCGACACCGGGTGTCCCCGCGGCCAACGTGATCTCGCTGTTCAGCAGCGCCTACCCCAACGTGGGCGTGGATACCTGGCAGACCGGCTGGAGCACCTGCTGCAACACGCTGGTGGATCCGTACCTGATCGGCACCCACCCCGTGAAGGAGTACTCGCTCTTCAACTTCGTGGGTGTCGAATTCGGGGTCTCGGCGCCGGCCAACGCGGTCGACGCGTCCACCATGACCCACTTGCACGTGGATGTCTGGTCGCCCAACCCGTCGTCCAACCTGGAGATCCAGCTCGTCAATGACGCCACCGGGTCGGCCGCGATCGGCAAGTACCAGGCGGGGGCGATCGCCAGCGGCACCTGGGTCTCCCTGGAGATTCCGCTCTCGAGCTTCACGGGGCTCACCGCCAGGACCAAGCTCCAGCAGCTGCTGTTCGTCGCCGCCGGGCCGACGGTGCTGTATATCGACAACGTGTACTTCCACAACTAGGGGGAGCGCACAACCGACGGGTGGCACGGTGCCAGCGCCCCGGGAGTTGAACATTTCGGGAGATCCCCGTACGGTCTATCCGGCGCACGCATGCCCGCCCGAGTAGTCCCGACCGTCGGGGCGGCTGACGGCCGCCGTGAAAGGTGATGATGGCAGAGACCGTTCCCCCGGCGGCGGTGGCGTGGCGCGCCGGCTCGGCGCGCCCGCGGACCCTGGCCGATGCGGTGCTGCACCTGATCTGGCAGGAACGGCGGATCTCCCGGGCGGAGATCGCCCGGCGGGCCGGCCTGTCACGGTCCACCGTGTCGGAGGTCGCCACGGGCCTGCTGGCGACCCGGCTGGTCGCGGAAGCGGGCGAGGGCGACTCGCGGGGCGGGCGCCGCCCCATCGTGCTGGAGTTCCAGGACGATGCCTGCGCGATTCTGGGGGTGGACATCGGCGCCACCCACGTCGGGGTGGTGCTGACCAACCTGCGGGGCCAGGTGCTGGCGTGGGAGCATTGCGATCACCCGGTCCGGTCCGACCCGCAGGGGACCCTCGCGCTGGTGTCCAAGTTCGGCCGGGCGTGTCTCAAGGCCTGGGGGGGGAAGCCGCAGCGCCTGGTGGGCCTCGGGGTGGCCGTCCCGAGCCCGGTGGACCCGCGGCATCCCGACCGGTTCTCCCCGATCGCGATGCCGCAATGGCGGGGGCGAAGCGGCTTCGAGGAGCTGCGCCGGGAGTTCGGCGTGCCGATCCTGGTGGACAACGACGCCAACCTCGGCGCGCTGGCAGAGCACTGGTGGGGCGCCGGGCGAGGTCTGGACGACTTCGCCTACATCAAGATGGCAACCGGCATTGGCCTCGGGCACCTGATCGCGGGTCAGATCTACCGCGGCTCCAGCGGCGTCGCCGGCGAGATCGGCCACCTGACCGTGGATCCTCGCGGCGAGCCGTGTGTCTGCGGCAACCGGGGATGCCTGGCGACCGTGGTCGGAACCCAGGCGCTGGTCGCCCTGGCGACCCGGCTGCTGGCGCAGCACCCCGAGAGCGTCCTCCGGGACGGCGAGATCACGATCACGGCCATCGAGGACGCCGCCCTGGCCGATGATCCCCTGGCGCTGCAGGTGGTCCGCACCGCCGCGGAGTCCCTCGGCATCGCGGTGGCGGGGCTGCTCAACCTGACCAACCCGGCCGCCGTGATCCTGGGGGGCGGCCTCTCGCGCCTCGAGGACCGGCTGCTGATGCCGCTCCGGGAGACGGTGCTCCGGCGGACGTTCGTGAGTGCGGTGGCCGCCTCGGAGATCCTGACCAGCCAGCTGGGGCCCCGCGGCATCGCGATCGGGGCCGCGACCCTGATCCTGGACGCCGCCCTGACCGACCCGACGCTGTTCCCGACGATCGGCACACGTTAACCATCTTTCGACCGACCGAGCCATGCGACGCCACACGCTCCTCCTCGCCGCTGCGGCGGCTGGCCTCACCGGCTGCCTTACCCAACCCCAGGCCTTCTCCAACCTGACGCTCGTCTGGGCGGACGAGTTCGACGGGCCCCAGGGGCAGCTCCCCGATCCTGCGCACTGGCAGTTCGATCTGGGGACCGACTGGGGCAACCAGGAGCTGCAGTGCTACACCGACCGGGCCAGCAATGCCTCGCTCGATGGCGCCGGCAACCTGGTGATCACCGCCCGGCAGGAGTCGTACAGCTCGACGGCAACCCGCGGCAGCGCCGCCGCTCCCTGCGTGTCGAACAGCTACACCTCCGCCCGCCTGACCACCATGGGTCTCCACGAGCAGGAGATGGGCCGGTTCGAGGCGCGGATCAAGATCCCGGTCAGCCGCGGGATCTGGCCGGCGTTCTGGATGCTCGGCGCCAACGTCGCCCAGGTCGGGTGGCCGAAGGCCGGCGAGATCGACATTCTGGAGAACTTCGGCCGGACACCCAGCTCGGTGTTCGGCTGCCTGCACGGACCACGGTATTCGGCGTCGAATTGCCTCAGCCGGCGGTATGACCTGCCGTCCGGCCGCTTCGATGACGACTTCCACGTCTTCGCCGTGGAGTGGAGCTCGGACCGGATCAACTGGTTCGTGGACAGCACGCTGTACCACTCCATCAAGAAGAGTTACGTGCCGGGCGACTGGGTGTTCGACCACACGTTCTACCTGCTGCTCAACCTGGCGGTCGGCGGTGGCCCGCCGGGCCCGCCTGACGGGTCAACGGCCTTCCCGCAGACGATGGTCGTGGATTACGTCCGGGTGTATCGGCAGAGCAATTGAGCCTCCAATCCCGGCTCGGCAGAGTCTGGCGGCTGGCGATCGCCGCCTGGCACCGTCGCATCCCGCCGCTCACCGGCGAGCACCGCATCGCCCACTACCAGACGGCGCCGGAAGACCGCATCACCTTCCCGCGCAAGCTCGCCTACGGGATGGGCGCGCTGGTCAACAACCTGCTGGCGGCGGCGATCGGCGGGATGGTCATCGTGCTCAACCTCGGCCTGGGGATGAACCCCGCGCTGGTCGGCCTGCTCGGAGCGATCCCGCGCATCACCGATGCCCTGACCGACCCCCTCATGGGGTACATCTCGGACAACACCGAATCGCGCTGGGGCCGACGCCGGCCGTACATCTTCACCGGCGCGATCGCCTCCGGGATCATTTTCGCCCTGCTGTGGCAGTTGCCGGCCGGCCGGAGCGAGAACTTCTATTTCTGGTTCTTCCTGATCGGCTCGATCATCTTCTACCTGGCCTACACGGTCTTTGCCACGCCGTGGGTCGCGCTGGGCTACGAGCTGACCCCCGATTACCACGAGCGGACCCGGCTCATGGGCGTCCAGAACTTCATCGGGCAGCTCGCCTACCTGGTGTCGCCGTGGTTCCTCTGGATCATGACCCACAAGCCCTGGTTCGAGAACATGATCGCCGGGGCGGCGGGGCTGTCCTTGTGGATCGGTGGCGTGGTCATCCTGCTGGGCGTGCTGCCGGCGATCTTTCTCCGGGAACGCTTCCGTGCCATCGCGGTCGCGGGGCACCCGGCCGCCGCCAGGGAGAGCCGGACCTCGGCCCTGCGCCGGAACATGGTGGAGTTCGGCAAGGGCTTCGCCACCACCCTCCGTTCAAAGCCCTTCCTGAAGCTCTGCGCCGCGACCTTCCTGGTGTTCAACGGCTTCATCATGATCTCGTCGTTCCAGTTCTATGTGATCATCTACTATGTCTTCGGCGGGGACCAGGAGGCGGGGGCGCGTTACGCCGGCTACGCGGGGACCCTGGGTGCCGCGTCCACCTTCCTGGTGATCTTCTGCGTCACCTGGCTCGGCACCCGGATCGGGAAGCGTCGAGCATTCTACGTCTCCACCGCGCTGTCGATGGTCGGCTACGCGCTGAAATGGTTCTGCTACAACCCGGCGCATCCGCTGATGATCCTCCTGCCTGCACCGCTCATGGCCTTCGGCCTCGGCGGCCTGTTCACCCTGATGGGCTCCATGGTTGCGGATGTGGTGGATGTGGACGAACTCGAAACCCGCCAGCGGCGCGAGGGGATGTTCGGATCCATCTTCTGGTGGGTGGTGAAGGTCGGCATGGCGGCGGCCCTGGCGGCCGGCGGCTTCCTGCTCAACGCCACCGGCTTCGATGTGGCGCTGGCCGGAGCACAAGCCGGACAAACAATACTCCTGATGCGGCTCTTCGACATCCTGATCCCGCTGGTGACGTCCGGCGTGGCGATCTGGGCGATCGCCGCCTATCCGATCACCGAGGAGCTGGCACACGAGGTTCGGCAGCAACTGGAACAGCGACGGGGCAAGCCGGGCGAGGCCTTCGCGACGTAATCCGTCTGAGGGAAATGAGAAAACCGCCGCGATGGCGGCGGTTTTTCGTTGCCGGTGGCGAGCCGGCCCTACCCGATCTCCAGCCCGAAGCCGAGGGGGAAGAGCGGTCCCCTCGCCTGGCCGACGCCGGCGGGCCAGGAGAAGGTGAGCCGGCCCTGGAAGTCGTGGTCGCCGAACAGCACGTCCGCCACGCCCTGCCCCTCGGAGCCGGGGAGCCAGGCCGCGACGAAGGCCGTGGCCTCCGCGAGCTCCTGGGTGATCACGAGCGGCCGCCCCGAGACCAGGACCACGACGACCGGGATCTGCCGGGCGGTGATGGCGCGGATGGTCGCCAGGTCCTCGGGGTGGAGCGTGGCGAGTTCCAGCGACTTGCCGTAGGCCGGCAGCCGGGTCGTGATCCCGCCGGGGCCCGATCCGGCCCCGACCGGGTCGCCCGCCGGCGTCGTGCCCGGTCCCGACCGCGGGCCGGAGCCGGCGCCGATCACCTCCTCCGTCCGGATGTCGCCCATCCCCTCCGCATAGGGTCGCTCCCCGATCACCACGATCGCGACGTCATGCGCGGCCGGGTCGGCCGCGGCGCCGTCCACACTGAGCACCGCTCCCGGAGCCACCGCGCGGATCCCTTCCCAGATCGAGGTGCCGCCAATGATATGGTCATTGCCGGAGGTTCCCTGCCAGGCGACGGTGAAGCCCCCGCATTGGTGCCCCCGGTTGTCGGCGTTCTTGCCCGCCACCAGGATCCGGGCCCGGCGGTCGAGCGGCAGGCGGCCGCCCTCGTTCTTGAGCAGGACGAGCGACTTGCGCACCGCCTCCCGCGCCACCGCCCGGTGCGCCGGGGCGCCCAGGCAGTCCTGGCGCGACCAGTGGCGTTCCGCGGGTCGGGGCCGCCCGAACAGCCCATAGCGGTGCTTCACGGTCAGGATGCGCCGGACGGCGTCGTCCACCCGCGCCATCGGCACCACGCCGCTCCCCACCAGCGTCTTGAGGGTGGCGAGGCAGCGCCGCCAGTCGGCTGACACCATGAACATGTCGATCCCCGCGTTGGCCGCCATGGCCACCGCCTCACTGAAGTCCCTGGAGAGGTAGTCGGCGCCGTCCCAGTCGGAGATGATGAACCCGGAGAAGCCCAGCCGCCCCTTGAGCACGTCGGTGAGCAGGTAGCGGTGGCCGTGGCACTTCTTCCCGTTCCAGCTGTTGAACGAGGCCATGACCGTGAGGACGCCCGCCTCGAGCGCCGGGAGGTAGGGCGCCATGTGGACCCGCTCCAGCTCCTCCTCGGACAGCACCGTGTCACCCTGATCCACGCCGTTGGTGGTGCCGCCGTCGCCCACCCAGTGCTTGGCGCATGCCACCACGGCGTCGCGGCCGAGGTCGCCCTGCAGGCCGCGGACGAAACGCCCCGCATAGGAGGCGACCAGGGCCGGGTCCTCGGAGTAGCTCTCGTAGGTGCGGCCCCAGCAGATGTTCCGGGCGACCGCGAGGGTGGGCGCGAAGGTCCACTCCACGCCCGTGGCGAGGATCTCCCGGGCGGTGATCTGCCCGACCCGCTCCAGCAGGTCGGGATCGTGCGCCGCGCCCAGGCCGATGTTGTGGGGGAAGACCGTGGCTCCCAGCACGTTCGCGTGCCCGTGGATGGCGTCCACCCCGTACAGCAGGGGAATGGGCAGCCGGCCGGCCTCCTCGCTCACCGAGGCGAGCCAGTAGGCGTCGTTCATGGCGATCCAGTCCGCCGGGCGGTTCTGCCCGGGGGTGGAGCCTCCGCCGCTCAGGATCGAGCCGAGGTGGTGCGTCTTCACATCCTCGGGCGTGGCGGCCATGCGCTCGGCCTGGATCATCTGGCCGAGCTTCTGGTCGATCGTCATCCGGCCGAGCAGGTGGGTGACCTGCTGCGCGATCTCGCGATCGCGGGGCGTGGCACTCATCGGGGATCTCTGGGGGTCACGAGGAAGGGGCGCCGGCGAGCACGAATTCCGTCCGCAGGGTGGCCTCGGAGCTGCCGCCGATCCAGGCGTGGAAGCCGCCCGGCTCCGCACCGAACCGCATGCCGCGGCCGGTGAACGCGAGGTCGGCCGGCGTGAGGACGAAGCTCACCGTGCGGCGCTCCCCGGGCGCGAGCCGCACCCGGGTGAAGCCCTTGAGCTCCCGCACCGGCCGGGTGAGGCTCCCCGCGAGGTCCCGGATGTAGAGCTGCACCACTTCCTCCCCTTCGCGGTCGCCCACGTTGCTCACGGCGGCGCTGATGGCGATCTCCCCGTCGCGGGTCAGCACCGGGCTGCTCACCGCGATGTCCGCGTACTCGAAGTCGGTGTAGGCGAGCCCGAAGCCGAAGGGAAAGAGCGGCGTGTACTCCACATCGAGATGATACGAGGTGTTGCCAACAGAGACCTGCGGCGCCCGGGGCGTGATCGCGTCGATGTGGACGAAGCTCTCGGGTGTCGGCGGCTTGCCGGTGTGCTTGTGCGCGTAGTAGATCGGGATCTGGCCGGTGACTCTGGGCAGCGTGACCGGAAGCTTGCCCGACGGCGCGGCCACGCCGAACAGGAGGTCGGCGATCGCCGGGCCGCCCATGGTGCCGGGATGCCAGGCGTACAGCAGCGCCTGCACCCGGTCCACGACCCGCTCCAGCGCCAGGGGACGGCCGGCCATCAGGACCAGCACGATGGGCTTTCCCGTCGCGGCCAGCGCCTCGATGAGCGCCTCCTGGCCGCCGGGCAGCCCGATGTCGGCGCGGCAATGCGCCTCGCCGGAGAGGATGGCTTCTTCCCCCAGGAACAGCACCACCGCGTCCGCCGCCTCGGCGCAGGCCACCGCCTCGGCGAACCCCTCCTGGCCCCTGCTGCGGGTCGTCTCCAGCCCGCGGGCATGGGTGACCACCACCCGGTCGCCCACCAGGCGCCGGATCTCCGGCAGGGGGGTCCGGCTCGCCTCGGGGACCCCGTCGAAGACCCAGGTCCCGAGCTGCTCGTACGGGTCGTCCGCCAGCGGACCGATCACCGCCAGCGAGCGCAGTCGGTCCGGATCGAGCGGCAACAGCCGATGCGCGTTCTTGAGCAGGACGACGCTCTCCACCGCGGCCTCGCAGGCGGCGTGCAGGTGCCCGGCATCGAGCGCGGGCGGGAACCGGTCGGCGTCGACGTACGGGGTCTCGAAGAGCCCGAGCCGGAACTTCACCCGGAGCACGTTGGCGACCATGGCGTCGAGCTGCTCGAGGGAGACCTCCCCGTCCCGCACCAGCGACGGCAGGTGCTCCGCGTAGGTCGCGCTGGTCATCTCGACGTCGCAGCCGGCGGTGGCCGCCTCCCGGGCCGACGCCCGGTCGTCGGTGGTGAGCCCGTGCACCGCGAGCTGGCGCACCGACTCCCAGTCGCTCACCACCAGGCCGTCGAAGCCCCACTCCCGGCGGAGCACGTCGCGCAGCAGCCACTCGTTCGCGGTGGCGGGGATGCCGTTGAGATCGCTGAACGAGGTCATGAGGCTCGCGACCCCGGCGTCCACCGCCGCCTTGAAGGGCGGGAAGTGCACGTTCCGCAGCTCCTGCTCCGGCACGCTGGTGGTGTTGTAGTCGCGGCCGCTCTCGCACGCGCCGTAGCCCGCGAAGTGCTTGGCGCAGGCGGCGATGTTGCCCGGCTCGGCCAGGTCGCTGCCCTGGAAGCCGCGCACCATGGCCGCCGCAAGGAGGCCGGCCAGCCAGGGATCCTCTCCGAAGCCCTCGGCCACCCGGCCCCAGCGGGGATCCCGGCCGATGTCCACCATCGGCGCGAAGGTCCAGTTGACCCCCGCCGCCGCCGCCTCCAGCGCGGCGATGCGGGCGGCCTGGGTCACCAGCCGGGGATTCCAGGTCGCGGCCAGCCCCAGCGGAATCGGAAAGACGGTCTTGAATCCGTGGATGACGTCGCGGCCGATCAGGAGCGGGATGCCGAGCCGGCTCTCGCGGACCGCGATGCGCTGCAGCTCGTTGACGGTGTCGAGGTCCACTTCGTTCAGGATGGAGCCGACCCGTCCCTCCCGCAGGGCCTGACCCAGGGCGTCGGGCACCTGCCCGCCCGCGCCGGGCACCAGGGCCAACTGCCCCACCTTCTCCTCCAGCGTCATCTCCCGCAGCAGTTCCGCGATCCGCGGCTCAACCGCGTCCGCGTCGGTGGCCAGCACAGTCAGCGCCATCTCCTGGTCCGGTGCCATGGTGCGATCAGTCGTGGTACGCGTCACCCGCAGGGGCGGGCGCGACCCTACCAGCCCACCGTCAGGTAGGTCCGGATCTCCCACTCCTCGCCATCGGCTCCCGGCGCGGTCGGATCGCAGACCAGGGTGCCGCTCGGGTCGGTCACCCGGTCGGGGCAGTAGCGGGGCGACAGGCGGTCGAGCGAGCGCCAGGTGCCGCGCACCCCGACCCGGGTGGACGGCACATCCCACCACTTCGGCTGGCCCAGCGAGTAGGAGAGATCGCTCATCAGTTGCAGCGGAAAGGTGAGGTTGAAATCCCGGTGGTAGTCGTACGGCCCCCAGTCGTTCACCCGGGCGGAGGTGACCAGCTTGAACTGGCTCTTCACCATGCGCAGGTCGCCACCATAGCGGTGCACCAGGCGGGGACTGTCACCATTCGGCTCGCCGGTGCCGCCGAACAGGTTCACGATGAAGCGGAAGTCGGGGCGGAGCCGGGAGGCGATGCGGGCGCGCACTTCCCAGAGATCCCGGGCCGGCGGTGCCCCCGGGAAGGGGAAGGTGGTGCGGCCGTCAGCCAGGATGCCGATCGCCGCGTCCTGGGTGGTCGAATGGTGCTTGTAGGTGAAGCCGGCGCTGACGGCCAGCCTGGCGTCCTCCCGCAGGTCGCTGTCCCAGGCGTACATCCAGGTCGCGGGCGTCGGGTCCCAGGTCAGCAGCAGCTCGCCGGCAGTCGTCTGCCGGTTGGCCCGCACCGCGAAGGGATCGTCGAGGATGTTGCGCGGTCGCCCGGGCGTCGGCGCCGTGCGCGGCACCGGTCCGACGATGGGCTTCTGCCACAGGAAGTTGGGGGCGATCTGCAGGTTGCCTGCGGTGTAGGTGAGGCCGGTGATCGCGTTCCACTGGTTGCCGCTGCCGGTGTCCTTGAGGTACCACCCGGTAAAGGTCTGGGTCGCCGTCGGACCCCCGTCGGCCACCAGGCCCATGCCCGCGCCCTGCGCGTACCAGTTCCAGCGGCCCCGCGACACCGTCACCTTCGCCTTGGCACCGAAGGCGTCTGAATGCCGCACGCGGTCCTCGAGCACCGTGTAGTTGCCCGGCGAGCCATCCACCACCTGGAAGAGCTCGCCCGTCTTGGTGTCGCCCGACCAGATGCCGCCGAGCTCGAGGCCGGCGGGCCCGCGCGTGGTCGCGATGTGCAGCGTCGCCTTGCGGGTCGGCGGGGTTGGCACGGCGAACGAACTGCTGGTCGTCCCCTGCGCCGCGATCTCGTTCGAGAAGATGCCCGTGATGTCGAAGTTCCCGACCCGGCGGCGGTACTTGGCCATCCAGGCGGGGTTGGCCCCCCACCACAGCTCGGGCCCGAAGGCGACCTTGAGCCCCGTCAGGTGCCGCTTGCCGGTGATCTCCACCCCGAGCGGCGCCTCGCCGTTGTAGATGTCGATGTTGGCGCCATAGTTGGCTTCGCGGTAGAGGCCGAAGAAGTCGCCCTCGTAGCCCCAGTGGTAGTGCCCTGTGCGGTAGAACCCATCGAGCCGGAACAGCTGCTCGTCCCACGACACGCTGGCCCGGTAGACCTTCACCCGTTCCAGCCCGGTGAGCCTGAGCGGCTGGCCGTTCGCGTCCACCGTCCGGGTGCGGCCCCGGTTCTCGTAGAAGATCTGGTCGATCGGATTATCGGGGACGTTTCCCAGGACGTTCACCGACAGGGAGGCCACGAAGTTGTTCACCGGGTGCGCCTCGAAGTCGGCGTAGTACGACTGGAGGTGGTCGAACCCCTTGAATGACGGCGAGGCGGTGGCGCTGGGCGCCGAGGCCGGCGGCGTGCTCAGATTGCTGCCGCCGGTGCTGTAGGTGGAGAGCTCGAGCCGCATCCCGCTGACGCGGACCTTGGCGGTCTCCTCCGAGGCGGCGGCCGCCCGATCCCCGCGGGCCCGGAGCGCCATCTCGGCCGGCGCGATCGCGCCGAAGTGCGCCCGGATCGCGGCCAGGTCGGTGCCGGCGCCATACGGGTCCAGCATGTACGCCCGCTGGAGGGCGTAGTAGGCCGCCCGGGGGTAGAGCTCGTAGAAGCCGCGGGCGTCGGTGGACCCCTTGGCCATGATGCCCCACCACTCCTCATTCATGTTGTTTTCGCCGGCGACATGATCCTCGGTGTACCCGCCGTTGGGCCAGGAGGCGGTCGCATCGTGGATATCCAGCCGCTCCTCCTGACCCGCCTTCCACCACCCGTCGCTCCACTGGAAGGTGAATCCCCCGATCGAGTTGCCCACCCGGCCCTTGCCGCTCGACTGCTCGTAGATCTCCTGCCACTGGGCCACCAGGTAGCGGGCCTGCATCACCTGGTCCTCGCGCATCTCCCGCTGGTTGTAGGCATCCGAGCCGAACTCGGTGAACAGCACCGGCAGGCCGAGCTTCTCCTGGACCACCTGGAAGAGGTTCCCGAAGGAGAGCCCCCGGTAGGAATTGGTGCCGAACACGTCGAGGCCGCGGGTCTCTTCGGCGATGATGTCGATGTACTGGATGTCGCCGTTGGCGATCGCCACCGGATGGTCGGCGTCGCGTGCCTTGATGGCGGCGATCGCCTCCCCGAACAGCGAATAGAGGTACCGCGCCTTGCCGGCATCGCGTTCCCCCTCCGGAAGGGCCTCCGTGGCGGCGGATTTCCAGGTCAGCCCGTAGTTGTTCTCGTTGCCCAGCAGCCACATCAGGATGCCGGGCGTGCCCCGGAACTCCTCCACCACCGCCGAGATCTCGGCCACCAGCGCGGCACGGATGCGGGGGTCGGAGTAATCGGTGTTCGGCTGGTAGGACCCGCCGACCGTGACGCCGTAACGGCCCATCGAGTGATTGAGGACGGTGAAGATGCCGTACCGCTCATAGATGAAGCGGACCCAGCGGGGAGGGACCCCGACGTACTGCCGGATGGCGTTGACGCCCATGCTCTTGAGCAGGGGCATCTCCCGGTCGAGCGCCGCCGTGATGTAGTCGTCCGGCTGGCCCCAGAAGTTGTAGGCGTAGTTCTGGCCGATGGGGATGTAGTCCCAGTTCATGCCGAGGACCATGAAGTCCCGCCCGTCCACCTGCAGCCGCGACCCGGTCGTGTCGGACACCACCCGGATGGCGGGGCCCTGGGCCCCCACCCCCGTGGCGGCGGTCAGCGCCAGGGCCGTCACCACGGCGAGGCGCCTGCCGAGGGAGCGGAGGGCAGCGGCTCGAGTCGGGCTCATCAGAGCCTCCTCAAAGGGAAGCGGCCGGCGGACGGGAGCGCGACCGGGGTGGGGCGACTTTGTTCGGATACAGAACAAAGTGCCTTCCGACGCGAGTCATGTCAAGATGGGGCCCGCCCGGAGGATTCCGGGGGGGGGGAGGGGTCGCCGGCGTTCAGGGACGCGGTGGCCGGGGGGTGGGCGCCTTCGTTACCGCCACCGGATCTTCACCCCGCCCACCGTCAGCACCAGGGTGTTCACCGTGCCGCGCTCGAACTCCACCGCGGCGTCCACGCCTTCAATCGAGAAGCCGGACGTTTGGGTGGCCACCAGCGGCATCGCGCCGTCGCCCAGGTCGAGCCAGAGGCGGCCGGCGCTGTCGGCGACGGTGGCGTCGCCGTACCGGCCCGCGAGGGTCTGGCGCTCCACGTCGGTGAACGGCCGGAGTGCGAGCGGCGGCGGCGGGGCATCGCCCTCCGGGAGGGGGCGGACCCAGATGTTCCGGAAGCGCACGGCGTGGCCATGGTCCTGCAGCCCGAACGGCAGGCGGTCGGCGTGGGCCTCGTAGGGCGCGCGCGCAAGCCAGGTGGTCGGCCCCCGGAGCACGACGTTGTTCTGCACCGGGACGCCGTTATGGAGCACGGTGACCCGCGCCGGCTCGGTGAGCTCCCCGGTGGCTCCGAACCGCGGGCGGCGGAAGAAGACGTCGTACCGCTGCCACGCCCCCGGCGCGAGCGCGGCATTGTAGAGCGGCGGATGCTGGCCGTACATGGAGCCGGCCTGGCCGTCGCTGTAGGTGTCGTTCTTCCAGGAGTCGAGGATCTGGAGCTCGTAGCGGCCCATGAGGAAGACGCCGCTGTTGCCGCGGTCCTGCCCCGCCCCCTTCGCGGCCACCGGCGCGGCCCACTCGAGGTGGAGCTGCATGTCGCCGAAGGAGTCCACGGTGGTGAGGGTGCCGGTGCCGGGGCGGGCCTCGAAGTAGCCCTTCCCCACGATCCAGCGCGCGGGGAGGCTGTCATCGCTGCGCCAGCGGGAGAGGTCGGTGCCGTCGAAGAGGACGACCGCACCCGGCGGCGGCCGGTCGGCGCGGGCGGCGGGGACCGCGGGGGCGGTGGCCGGATGGGGTCGAGTCATCTCGTGGACGCGCCAGTCCTGGGCCGAGAGGGGCGCGCATGCGATCAGGGCGGCGATCATGACGACACGTGGCATACGCAATGTCTTGGTAGGGGCGGAGCGCCAGCTCCGCCCGTGAGGTGGGATTCGGATGCTCGAAGATAGCGCCGCCCGCTCGCCCGCGAGTTCCCTCCGGGCGCCGGAAGCCGCGGGGGATTCGGCGTTGCCGCGTGCTCGCGTCGGAGGGTGGCCGCACAGGAACGGGGAGCCCGCCTAGCGGCGCACCCTCCACCGCTGCGCCGCGGCATCGCCTCCCTGCACGGTACTTGCCGTCCTGCCGTCCTGGCTACCCCCCCAGTATCCCCTCGATCCTCTCCAACTC
>CAYUYF010000056.1:0-15911 GCA_964449145.1 uncultured Gemmatimonadaceae bacterium
GCCGACGCCAACACCGGCTGGACCCAGCACGCCGCCATCCGGGTGGCCGACGCCGTGCGGGACGTGGACGTCTACATCGAGCAGCCGTGCCTGAGCTACGAGCAGTGCCTGGCGGTGCGCCGGCACACCAACCGGCCTTTCGTGCTGGATGAGGTGGTGGATGGCATCGACATGGTGGTCCGCGGCATCGCCGACCAGGCCATGGACGTGATCAACCTCAAGATCTCCAAGGTCGGCGGCCTCACCCGGGCCCGGCAGATCCGGGACCTGTGCGTGTCGCTCGGCATCGCCATGACCATCGAGGACACCTGGGGCGGGGACATCATCACGGCGGCCATCGCCCACCTGGCCCACAGCACGCCGGAGCGGTTCCTGTTCTCGTCCACCGACTTCAACAGCTACGTCACCGTCGCCTTTGCCGATGGGGCGCCGCAGCGGAAGATGGGCCGGCTGGCGGCGTCCCGCGCCCCCGGCCTGGGCGTGACGCCCAACATGAAGCTGCTCGGCCGCCCGGTGCTGGCGGTGGAGGGGAAGGGGGCGGGGAGGCGGCGTTAGGGGAGCGCAGCTACCGCGCCCGCGCCGCTCAGCGCCCTTCAGGTGGGTGGAAGCGGGGCCGGGACGTGTGCGCGGCGCGGAGGGCGCCCGCGCCGCTCAGCGATCTCACCAATCCCTTGCGGCCGGGCGACCGACAAGAAGCGCACACGTCCCGGTCCGCCGAAGAAATCCTTGCGGCCCGCCGTCCGGCGCGCTGCGCGCAGATTCTCCCTGCCTTTCCCTTCCCTTGAAGTGGGCCCCTGGCGACGCCCACCGTCCCCCCGGGCCGAGCGGCCTCATGCCCGTCTGGCGATACCGCTGCACGCCCCCGTTTTGCGGTCCAATGACCACCGACACTGACCGCCTGGCCACTGCCCTGTCCGACCGCTACCGTATCGAGAACCAGCTCGGCGTCGGTGGTCCTGCTCCAGCTGCGCGGCCCGGGCCAGCTCAAGCGGCTCGGCACCATCCCGCGGCCGGTGGCCGGCGTGAGCCTGTCACGGGATCTCAAGCGGGCGCTGATCGTCGAGCGCAGCTACCGCGGCGACGCCTGGATGAGCCGGATCGTCAGGCCGTAGGGCGGCCGGGTGGCGGCCTCCTCCTCTTGACAACTCCGGTACCCGCCCGTAGCGTCTGACTCCTGCCTGACAACGCACATCCGGTCAGAGGCGGAGACGCCTTGCCAAGGATCCCAGCCTCCCGGGAGGCAGACCGCCGGGCCGCCAGCGCAGCCCGGCGTTTCTTGTCGTGGTAGCCCAGTGTCGGGTCCCGATCCACACCATTCGCCCTGGAGGCAGGATGCCAACCAAACCCCCTCAGCCCCCGCCCGCATCAAAGCAGCCGCCGACGACAGTCAGGGAGCTCCTCGACCCGGGCCTGCTGGCCCGCCGCCCGCTCAGCGCCCGGACACTGGCCTGGCTGGCGGAAGGCGCGGATGGCAACCGCGACGAGGATCTGGTGATCACCGTCAATGAGCAGGGCAAGCTGCAGCTGAAGCTCAAGCGGGAGGTGCCCGAAGGAAAGTGGGTGCTAGAGGTCTACACCAAGTCCAGGAAGCGGCAGGAACGCCGCCCGCTGAAGGTCACCATCCCGGTGGACTGGGATGCGATGTTCCTGACAGAATCGGCGGTGGAGAAGTTCGTCTTTCCCTACTACGAAGCCCAGCGCCTGCTCACCAAGACCGAGATCAGCGCGCTCAAGACGGCGTTCTACAGCCGTCCGGAAGTGGTGGGCGTAGCCCACAAACCGCCGTCCCGCCCGCTGCTGCTGGTGAAACGCGGCGACACCATCGAGGCGGAGGAGTTCCCGGTCGGTGCCGGGCTGGAGATCGAGATCGGGGACCCCGAGCACCTGGAGGCGTACTAGTCGCGCAGTCCTTCGAACAGCGGATCCCGCGCCAGCGGTGGTCCGAGCAGCGGGCGGGCCGCCACCAGGGTTCGGAGCAGCTGCTCCGCCTGCTGGCGGTCCCCCATCACGAGATGGAGATAGGCCTCGTCGTAGGCGAGGTCCAGGCGCAGGGAGGAGTCGTGCGCCGTCGCGGCCAGCGCGCGGGCCAGCTCGGCCCGGGCGCTGTCCCGGTGGCCGGCCAGCGCGGAGATGGTGGCGGCCACGACCCGCCTGTAGATGGTATGGTATGCCCGACCCGCGGCGGCGGCGCGCTCGGGCGGGTCGAGCCGCTCAAGGGTCCGCACCAGGGCCCAGGCACTGTCGGGGTCCGGACGCGCCCGCCGGTTGTGGCGCATCAGGGTGAGCTCGCACTCCACGAAGCGCCAGTTGCCCGGTGAACTGAGCCGGCCCCGCCGGCACCATTCCCCCGCCTGCCCGAAATCCCCCAGCATGAGGTTGCTGAAGAACGCCTGCAGAAAGACGTCCTCGGCGTCGGTCAGGTAGGCGTCCTCGCGGAGCGCCCGCTGGGCGGCGAGCGCCGACCCCGCGAAGTCCCCCTTCAACCAGAGCAGGTAGCTGAGCGTCGCCCAGACGCTGGCGAGGGTGCTGTCGCGGTCCAGCGTGGTGCGGAGGTCCGCCTCCGCGTCGCCGAGCTTGATGCTGTCCAGCGGCTCCGTCTCCAGCTCGGCCACCAGGTGCCAGCGCAGGGTGCCGCGCAGCTGCAGCGCCGCCACGCTTCCGGGCACCCGGCGCATCGCCTCATCGGCGAAACCGAGCCCGCGATCCAGCGCACTGACCCGGTCCCGGCCCGACACGGTGAGGGCCACGCTCCGGGCCACCCAGCCCCGTTCCACCACCGGCTCGAGCCATTTCGGGTCGGCCCGCGCCGCCCGCGCCAGCATCGAGTCGGCCCGCCCCAGCGTGGTGCGCGCCGCCGGCAGCTCCGCCACCGGCTCCGCCATCAGGGCCTCCGCCTCGTCCCGGGCGCGGCGGGCCTGGAGCAGCAGCTCGCGCGCCGGTCCGCTGCTGGTGCCGGCCACGTCATCACGCAGCCGCACCTCGCGGCCCATCTTCCGGCGCAGCGCCGCCGCCACCTGCAGCGCCAGCTGCCGTTCCAGCGACACGAAGTCGGTGATCCCGCGCTTGACCGACACGCTGTCGACGTTGGTGCCCGACGCCGCGTCGATCAGGTCAACGCCGACCTGGAGGGTGTCCCCGATGCGGCGCACGCTGCCGTCGATCACCAGCGTCACCCCCAGCGCCTTGACCATGCTGTCGAACGGGACCGGGTGGTTGCGATAGGGCCGCACCCCGTTGCGCGAGATGACCCGGAAGGCGTTGAGGCCGCCCAGCTCCTGGATCAGCTGCTCGGTCAGCCCGTCGCTGAACAGCTGGAGCGACGAGTCGGCGGTCTTGTCCTCGAAGTACAGCACCGCGATCCGCGGCGGTTCCGGGGCGGGGGACGCGGCATGCTGCTGGGCGCCGAACGGACCGAGCCGGAGCGCCGCGAACAGGAGGGCGAGGCCGGCGGCGACCACGACCAGCCGGCCGGCTCGCCGCCGCGCGCCCGAGCCGGGCGCACCGGGCAGCAACGCCTGGTCCAGCGCCTGGCGGAACTCCGCCGCGCTCCGGAAGCGATCCGCCGGCGCCTTGGCGAGGGCGCGGGTGATGACGGCGTCGAGCGCCGCCGGCACTCCGGGCCGCATCACCCGCACCGACGGCACCGGGGCGGCCAGGTGCTGGCGCACCACGCTCTCCGGGGTGGATCCGGTGAACGGGGACTGACCCGCGAGCATCTCGTACAGCACACATCCCAGCGCGTAGATGTCGCTCCGCCCGTCCAGCGCCTCTCCCCCCGAGGCCTGTTCCGGGCTCATGTAGGCCGGCGTGCCCACGACCAGCCCGGAGGAGGAGTCGCCGGAGCTGACGGCGGCGCTGATCGCCTTGGCGATCCCGAAGTCCGCCACCACGGCGTGGACACCCTCGAGCAGGATGTTCTCCGGCTTGATGTCGCGGTGCAGGACGTTGTGCGCGTGGGCGTAGCCCAGCGCATCGGCGATCTCCCGGGCGATCTGCAGCGCGTCCTCCAGCGGCAGCTGCTTCTCCCGCGTGAGCCGGGCCCGCAGCGATTCGCCCTCGACATAGGGCATGGTGTACCAGGGGAGCCCGGCGGGAGTGCCCATGCCGGGCATCGGGATCACGCCCGAATCGTGCAGTGGCAGGATGTTGGGATGGGTGAGCCGGGCGGTGAGGTCGATCTCCCGCAGGAACCGGCTGGGACCGAGCGTGGCGGCGAGTTCGGGGCGGAGAATCTTGATGGCGACCGGTCGGTCGTGCTTCAGGTCCTGGGCCAGCCAGACAACCGCCATCCCCCCCTGACCGACCTTGCGGAGCAGTCGATAGTGGTCCTGCAGTGCCACACCAAAGTCAGGCAGGGCGGAGGCCATGGCGCGGGGACCGGTTGGAGGGCTCCTCCCCTTCAATATGAGAACCGGAGGCAAGGGACGCCAGCTTGTGCGCCCAGTGGAGCGGCGCACCGCGCATTCCGCGCACCCCTGCGTGGGAGGGGCTTCCCGCCCGCCCGCCCGCGTTGCCGGCCGTCAGTCGTGCCGCAGGGCGACCAGCGGATCCACGGCCGCCGCCCGCCGGGCCGGGAGCCAGCTGGCCAGCAACCCGACGACACCGAGCAGGAGGATGATCGCCGCAAAGGTGACGGGATCGCGCGGGCTGATCCCGTAGAGCTGGCTCTTCAGCAGTTCTCCCACCCCCAGGGCGGCGGCGCTGCCGATGAGCAGCCCCACGCCTGTCAGGCGCACCGCCCGAGTCACGATCAGGCCGACCACATCCCGGCGCGCGGCCCCGAGGGCAATGCGGACCCCGATCTCCCGGGTCCGGCGGCTCACGTTGTACGACATCACGCCGTAGATGCCGATGGCCGCCAGCAGCAGCGCCAGGGACCCGATGGCCGCCAGCATGATGGCGCCGATCTTCTGCGGCCAATACGGGATGGTGTTGAACTCGGCCATGATCCGGGGGTCCAGGACCGGGAGCGCGCCGCTCACCTCCGCGAACACCGAACGCACCGCCCCGGTGAGCGCCAGCGGCTCCCCCGCCGCCCGCACATGCAGCGTGAACGCCGCCGGCGCGGAGCGCACGGCATAGGGGCGGAACACCATCGGTCGGGGAGGCTCGGTGTAATCGTCGTACTTGCTGGTCGCCACGACACCGACGATCGCCAGCCAGTCCTCCCCGGTGACGTTGACCCGTGCGCCGATCGCCGGGCGGCCATCGAGGTACTTCCGGACGAAGGCCTCGTTGACCACGGCCACCGGCGCGTTGCCGGCCAGGTCCGCATCGCTGATGTCCCGGCCCTCCAGGACGGCGATGCCGGTGGTCCGGAAGTAGCCGCCGGCCACCACGTTGTGGCTGATGTTCATGTTCTCGTTCGGCGCCGGGGTGTATCCCTCGATCCGCATCGGGGCGGTGTTCACCGGGCCGGGGCCGAGAAAGACCGCGCGCGCCACCGTCGCCGCCTCCACGCCGGGGAGCGCCCGGACACCTTCGAGCAGCCGCCGCACCAGGCTCACCTGGAGGCTGTCGCTGGTGATGCCGGTGAGCCGCATGTCGGTGCCAACCAGGAGCACGCGGTCGGTGCCATGCATCCCGGTGTCCATGGAGCGGTACTCCTCCAGACTGCGTACGAAGAGACCGGCTGCGACGAGCGTCACCAGCGACAACGAGACCTGGGCCACGATCAGGGCGGACTGCCACCGCCCCCGGCGCCCGCTGCCATCGCCAATCTCGTCCTTGAGGTCCGGCACCAGGTCCGGTCGCGACGCCTGCAGTGCCGGCACCAGCCCGAATGCCACCGCGGCGGTGGCGGTGACGATCGTCGCGAACACCAGCACCCGGCCGTCGAGGCGGAAGTCGAGGCCGACGGGGTATGGCACCGCGGGCAGGAGGGCCAGCATCGCGTCCCGGCCCCAGAGGCTCAGCACCAGGCCGACCAGCCCCGCGAGTGCGGCCAGCACCATGCTCTCGGTCAGCAGCTGCCGCACCAGGCGGGACCGCGAGGCGCCGACGGCCAGGCGCACCGCCACTTCGCGACGCCGCGCGATCGCCCGGGCGAGGAGCAGGTTGGCCACGTTGGCGCAGGCGATCAACAGCACCAGGCTGGCGAGCGCCAGCATTGCCAGGAGCACCGGTCGCATGGCGCCGGGAGCGTCCACGGTGGTGTGGGCCCGCACCAGCGCGCCCAGCGGCTCGGACAGGCCGCCCGCCTTCCCGGCCCGCCGGGCGAGCGGGTCGAGTTCTTCCGTGGCCTGTGCCGCGGTGCCCGCCTGGGTCAGCCGGCCCACCACCCCGAACCGCCGCTGTTGCCGGTCCCGGAGCGCCAGTTCACCATCGGGCATCAGCAGCGGCATGGTGGTGATCGGCACGTACAGGTTGAGGTTCAGGCCGATATAGGTCCCGCCAAAGCGCGGCGCCGCGACGCCGACGATCGTGAAGGCCGACCCGTTGAGCGTGATCGTCCGCCCGACGACGCTGGAGTCGCTGGCAAAGCGGCGCTGCCAATAGCCGTGACCGAGGACCGCCACCGGCGCCCGCTCATTCTCGTCTCCGATGCGGAGGACCCTGCCGAGCGTTGCCCCCACCTGGAGCGCCTCGAAGTAGTTGCCCGAAACCAGCATGCCCCAGGCGCGCTCGGTCGGACCGGTGCCCTCGCGGAGACCGAGTTGGGTCATCTCCCATGCGGCCAGGTCCGCGGTCTTGGTACCCGCCCGCCAGTCCTGGAAGTCCGGCCACGACACCGACCAGGTGGCGCCGTCGGGCGCGCGGGTATGCGCAACGACCAGGTGATTCCACTCGGGGATGGCCGGCAACGGATTGAACACGAACCCCTGGAGCCAGGTGAACACCGTGGAGGTGGCGCCGATGCCGAGGCCGAGGGAGACGACTGCGATGAGCGTGAGCGTCGGCTGTCGCGCGAAGGACCGGCCCGCGAAGCGGATGTCCTGCCAGAGGGATCTCATGTGTGTGTCGCCCAGATGCGCCGGTGGGAGGGTTTCCAGCACGCCTGTCGGTGGCCGATCACCTGCTGGTGCGCCCCGACAGGGGTGTGGACGGGCAAAGCGTGTGCCGCCGGCGGGAGCAGCGCATCGCGTTGCTCGGCGCGAGGTTGGCGAATCTGTCCCCGCCAGCAGTTCCCGGAAGCGGGAGAGCCCGTCCCACAACCGGACGGGAATGGAGGGCGGGGCAGGGGGGGACGGTAGGCCCACGACAGCACCTCACTCACCCGCCACGGCCCGCACCACCACGTCGTGGCGGTGTCCGTCGCCGTCGCCCCGCGCTCCGGCCGCCGTTATCATGGAGCACCCGAGGCGATCCCCCACCAGCCCTGAAGCGGATGAATCAGGCCCAATCGGTCCTCCTGGCCATCGGCGTGGCCATCGCCGCCATCCTGATCGCGGCGCTCGGCCGGCGCCTCCCCGTGCCCACCGCGATCCTCCAGGTGCTCGGCGGCCTGGCGGTCGGGCTGCTGCCGGGTGCGGCAGCGCTCCGCATGAGCCCCGACCTGGTGTTCTTCGTCTTCCTCCCGCCGGTGCTCTGGGCCGCCGCGTTCTTCACCTCCTTCCGCGACTTCAAGGCCAACATCCGCCCCATCAGCCTGCTGGCCATCGGGCTGGTGCTGGCCACCACCGCGCTGGTGGCCATCGTGGCGCGGCAGCTCTTCCCCGGGATCCCCTGGGCGGCGGCGGTGGCGCTGGGGGCGATCGTCTCCCCCCCGGACGCGGTCGCGGCGGAGGCGATCCTCAAGCGGCTGCCCATTCCCCGCCGGGTGATCAGCATCCTCGAAGGCGAGAGCCTGGTCAACGACGCCTCGGCTCTGATCCTCTATCGCGGCGCGGTCGCGGCGCTCATCACCGGCGCCTTCAGTCCCGGGGAGCTGGTGGTGCGGTTCTTCGTGGACGCCGCGGTAGGCGTGCTGGTGGGCCTGCTGGTGGGCTGGGTGCTGGTGCGGGTGGCGAGCCGCACCAACGACGCGCTCGCCGAGACGGCGCTCACCCTGCTGGGCCCCTACCTGGCCTGGATCGGGGCCGAGTCGCTGCACGTCTCGGCGGTGCTGGCCTGCGTGGCGGGCGGGATCTACCTGCGGCAGCACTTCTCCGCCGCGGTGGCGCCCGCGTCACGGGTCAAGGCCCGGGCCACCTGGGAGCTCTTCCTCTTCGGGCTGAGCTCGCTGGTCTTCCTGCTGCTGGGTGCCGAGTTCGGCGACCTGCTGGAACGGACGCCGCCGGGCGAACTGCTGTCGGTGGGCGGGAGCGGGCTGGTCGTCGCCGGCCTGGTAATCATCATCCGGCTCATCTGGGTGCCGCTCGCGGCGGTGCTGCCGCGCTGGCTCAGCCCGTCGTTCCGGGCGCGGGACCCGATGCCGCCCTATGCGGCGCTGTTCATCGTCTCCTGGACCAGCATGCGGGGGATGGTCTCGCTGGCGGCGGCGCTGGCCCTTCCGGTGGTCACCGCCGCGGGAGCGCCCACTCCGTTCCGCGATCAGATCGTGCTGGTGACGGTGGTGGTGATCCTGGTGACGCTGGTCCTGCAGGGCCTCACGCTCATCCCGCTCTTCAGCCGCCTGCCGCTGCCGCCCGATCCCGGCCCGGCGCGGGAGTACGCCCACGCGCGGGAGGAGGCCCACCGGGCGGCGCTGGAGCAGCTGGCCGACCTCGCGCACGAGTCCTGGGTCACACCCGACGCGCTGGCGCGGGTGGAGGCCGACCTCCGCCACGGCCACCAGCATCACGGCGCCGGCGCGGAGGCGATGGCCCGGGCCGAGGTGCTGCGCCGGGTGCGGCTCGCCACGGTCGCGGCGCGGCGGCGGGCGCTGATCCGGCTCCGTGATGAAGGGGCGATCTCCGACGAGGTGCTGCTGGAGCTGGAGCAGGAGCTCGACTTCGAGGCGCTGCAGCTGGGTGGCGGGGAGCGGCGGGAGTAGCGGACCCTCAGCGGGCGGCGCGTCCGCCTGACTCGGCCGGCGCCGGCACCGCGGTGGCGCCGTCCGGCAGCCGCTCCAGCCGGTCCAGCCGCTCCAGGTCCACCGTGATGATCCCGTCCGGGGAGTTCACGAACATGTCCGCGAAGCGCGCATCCCACGCGACCTCCTCCGCCACGTAGGAGGTGCGCGCGGTGACCCGGGTGGAGAAGGTCTCCTCGTGGCCCGAGGCCATGACCAGGAACTCGGCCCGGGCTTCCCGGAGTTCGTCCGGCGTGACTCCCGCCAGCGGGCTGCTGGCGTCAATCGGGTGCACCACGGTCCAGTGCAGGGTGAAGAACTCCACCCGGTCCCGCTCCAGGGCCAGTTCGTGGAAGCGCCGCTCCCGTCCCTCGCCCACCCGCTCGAACCAGGCCAGGCTGATGTGCACGCTGGCGTCGCTGACTTCGGAGAGCTCCGCGTTCACCAGCCGGAACATCAGCCCCCGTCCCCCCTGGTAGGGCGCCACCACGGCCCGGCGGGAGAACCGGATGCAGGGGCGGGGCCGGGAGAGTCTCGCCAGGGTGAGGCCGCCGCCCAGCGCCAGTCCCACGAGCCCGCCGATGGACTCGAAGATGGTGAGCCAGTGGGCGGTGGAGCCCACCGCCACCATCGGCCCGGTGCCCACCCCGGTCAGCACCCCGACGCTGTAGGTGAAGGCGATGAAGAACGGATCCTCGAGTCCCAGCCCCTCGCTGCCCGCCAGCGCCGAGGGGCCCAGGGTGCGGTAGCCGATGGCGAAGACCCCGGCCAGCAGCAGCGCCAGGCCGATGACCCAGACCAGGAATTCGGGCCAGCTCGCCGCCAGGGCGCGCAGGTACAGGCGGGACCACGCCCGGCCGCCGAGGCCGTACTTACGGCTGTTGGGGGTGCCGTCCTTATTGAGGAAACGGCCCCGCACCCGCTCCGCGACGACCCGTCCGAACCCGAGATCATTCTCCGCCATTCGCTCTCCGTTCCGGGACCCGGAGGGAAAGGATAACACGCTTCCGCCGCCGCTCTAGCCACCACCGCTATGGCCTCCTATACTACGGCTCGACTCCCACCTCAGAATCTCTTGCCCGATTCGTTCCAGGAACTGTCCACTGCCCTCGCCGATCGCTACCGCCTCGAGCGCACGCTCGGGGAAGGCGGCATGGCCACCGTGTACCTGGCCGAGGACCTGAAGCACGCCCGCAAGGTGGCGGTGAAGGTGCTCAAGCCGGAGCTGGCCGCGGTACTCGGCGCCGAACGGTTCCTGGCCGAGATCAAGGTCACCGCCAACCTCCAGCATCCCAACCTGCTGCCGCTGTTCGATTCCGGCGAAGCCGGCGGGTTCCTGTATTACGTCATGCCGTTCATGGACGGCGAGGCGCTGCGCGCCCGGCTCGACCGCGAACGGCAGCTGCCGGTGGACGACGTCGTCCGCCTGACGACCCTGCTCGCGGGGGCGCTGGACTACGCCCATGCCCAGGGGGTGATCCATCGGGACCTGAAGCCGGAGAACATCCTGCTGCAGGCGGGCCAGCCGGTGATCGCCGACTTCGGCATCGCGCTGGCCGTGGCGCAGGCGGGCGGCTCCCGGGTCACCGAGACCGGCCTCTCGCTCGGCACCCCGCACTACATGAGCCCGGAGCAGGCGGCCGGCGAGCGCAACCTCGACGCGAAGTCCGACCAGTACGCGCTCGCGGCGGTGACCTACGAGATGCTGAGCGGGGAGCCGCCGCATACCGGTCCCACCGCCCAGGCGATCATCGCCCGGCTGATGACCGAGACGCCGCGGAGTCTCCGCGCCACCCGGCCCGCGGTGTCCCCGGCGGTGGATGCCGCGGTCCAGCGCGCGCTGTCGAAGACGCCGGCCGATCGCTTCCCGACCTGCGGCGCCTTCACCCGCGCCCTGGCGGCTGCTCCCGACCGGGCCCCGGCGGCGTCCGTGGTTGGCCGCCTCGCCCGGGCGCAGAGCATCATCGGGGTGGTCATGGTCGTGGTGCTGCTGGGCGCCGTCGCCTTCGAGTTCTACCCCCGCGGGCCCAGGTCGATGGATTCCATCGCGGTACTTCCCTTCGACATCCGCAGCAGCGACCCCGACGGCGACTACATCTCCGATGGCATCACCCAGAGCATCAGCGTCAGCCTCACCCGGCTGCCCGGCCTGCGGGTCATCCCGGTGAGCGTGGGGCGCGAGTACAAGGCGAAGGGGATGACGTCGCAGCAGGTGGGTGAGGAGCTGGGGATCGCCGCCGTCCTCACCGGGCGGGTCACCCAGCGCGGCGACTCGGTGGGGGTCGATGTCGAGCTTGCCGACATCCAGCAGGGCAAGCTGCTGTGGGGCGAACGGTTCAATCGCCGGCTCGCCGACCTGCTGGCCATCCAGGATGAGATTTCCGCCGAGGTATCGCGACGGCTGATCTCGCTGTCCAGCACCGATCAACAGCAACTGCGCCGCGGCTCGACCGAGAATCCCGAGGCCTACCAGCTCTACCTCAAGGGGATGTACTTCACCGCCAAGTTCACTTTGGAGGGGTTCGACCGGGGGCGAGGGTTCTTCCAGCAGGCGCTCGCGCTCGACTCCAGCTACGCCATGGCCTGGGACGGCCTGGCGTGGAACTACATCACCGCCGGTGACTGGTTCATCCCGCCCCGGGAGGCGGGACCGAAGGCCAAGGCCGCTGCGGGCAAGGCGCTGGCGATCGACTCGACCCTGGCCAGTGCGCATCTGTCACTCGCCCTGGTGGCCCACTGGTACGACTGGGACTGGCCCGCGGCGGAGCAGGCCTTCCGGCGGACCATCGCGATGGACTCCACCAACGCCCGGCCCCGCGACTACTATGCGTGGTTCCTGGTTTCGATGCGGCGCTACGACGAGGCCGTCGCGGAGGCCGAGCGGGCCCAGCGGCTGGATCCGGTATCGGCGGAGGCGAGCCAGATGCTCGGCATGGTGCTGGTCCTGGCGCAGCGGTACGACCAGGCCATCACCCAGCTGCGTGGGGCCCTCGAGCTGGACCCGAACTACTTCTACGCCGAGGACTTCCTGGGCCGGGCCTACGAGCAGACCAGGCGGATGCCGGAGGCGCTGGCGGCGTATCAGCGGGCGGTGGAGCTCGACCCGAACAACGCCGAGAACTGGTCCAACCTCGGGCATGCGCTGGCGGTGTCAGGCAATCCGGCGCGGGCCCGGCAGATCATCGCCGACCTCAAGGCGACCGCGGCCCGGACCTACGTGGGGCCGTACAATATCGCGCTCATCTACGCCGGCCTGGGAGACAGCGATGAAGCCTTCGCCTGGCTGCAGCGGGCCTGTGAGGACGGGCAGGCCTTGCCGATTCTCTACATGGGCAATGACGCGCGCTGGGATCGGTTCCGCTCCGACGGCCGGTATGCGGAGATCGCGCGCTGCCTGCGGCTGCCGCCGTTCCTGGGCAACCCGTAAGCGGATCGCGATCCTCGCCGCCGCCTCCGGTCGTCGCCGTTCTGTCATGCACATCCGTCCGCGTCCAGGAGTTCTACCGATGAGAATGGTGCTGCTGGTCCTCGCCGCCCTGTCCCTTGCCTGCTCCGGGAGCGGCGGCACCTCCGCGGAGGCCGCCCGGCTGCAGGCCCGTGCCCGGGAAGTCAGCATCGTCCGCGACGACTGGGGTATCGCCCACGTCCACGGGAAGACCGATGCCGACGCCGTCTTCGGGATGATCTACGCCCAGGCCGAGGACGACTTCCACCGGGTGGAGACCAACTACCTCAATTCGCTCGGCCGGCTGGCGGAGGCGGAAGGGGAATCAGCGGTACTGTCGGATCTGCGGCAGAAGCTGTTCATGGACCCCGACACCCTGAAGGCACAATACGCCGCCAGCCCCGAATGGCTCCGCCGGCTGATGGACGCCTGGGCCGATGGGCTCAACTACTACCTGCTGACCCATCCGGAGGTGCGGCCGCGGGTCATCACTCGTTTCGAGCCGTGGATGCCGCTCTCCTTCAGCGAGGGGAGCATCGGCGGGGATATCGAACGCATCTCCCTCAAGGGGCTCGGCGACTTCTACGGGAAGGGGATGACTACGGCCGCTCTCGGCCGGCCGGAGGGTCCCGCGGAGCGGGGCGGTTCCAACGGCTTCGCCATCGCGCCATCGAACACCGAGAATGGCCGGGCGCTGCTGCTGATCAACCCGCACACCTCCTTCTTCTTCCGCGATGAGCTGCAGATGTCGAGCGACGAGGGCCTCAACGCCTACGGCGCTGTGACCTGGGGACAGTTCTTCATCTACCAGGGGTTCAACCCGCGGCTGGGCTGGATGCACACCTCCAGCGGTGTGGACGCCGTAGACGAGTGGGCCGAGGCCATCGTCCGCCGGGGAGACAGTCTCTTCTATGTGGAGGGGGACGAGGAGCGGCCGGTGGCGGTGCAGACGATCACCGTGCCCATCAAGGGGGACGCCACCGGCCGGAGCTTCACGGTGTATCGCACCGGCCACGGGCCGGTGGTGCGTGAAGCGGACGGCAAGTGGATCAGCATCGGGCTGATGCAGGAGCCGGTGAAGGCGCTGACCGAATCGTACAACCGGACCAAGGCGAGGAGCTACGGGGAATTTCTTGCGACGGTGGCGCTGCAGGCCAATTCTTCCAACAACACCGTCTACGCCGATGCCGACGGCAACATCGCCTACTTCCACGCCAGCTTCATTCCCAGGCGGGACAATCGCTTCGACTGGCAGCACCCGGTGGATGGCAGCGACCCGGCGACGGCGTGGCAGGGACTGCTCCCGGTGGACCAGATCCCGCTGCTCAAGAACCCCTCCGTCGGCTGGATCCAGAACACCAACAACGCCCCGTGGACCGCCGCCGGTCCCGACAGCCCGAAGCAGCGCGACTTTCCCCGGTACGTCGAGCGGTACGAGGAGAACCCGCGCGGCGTGCACGCCATTCGGGTCCTCAGCGGGCGCCGGGAGTTCACCCTGCAGTCGCTGATCGATGCGGCCTTCGACAGCTATCAGCCCGCCTTTGCGACGCTCTTGCCGACGCTGCTTCGCGACTATGATCGCCTTCCCGCCCGGGATTCGCTCCGGACCAGGCTGGCCGGCCCGATCGAGGCGCTCCGCGGCTGGGACTACCGCTGGTCTGCGGCGTCGGTCCCGACCGCGGTCGCGGTGTTCTGGGGCGACATGCTCTGGCGGGATGTCGCCAAGGACGCCGGCGACGAGAACCTCTCGGTGTATGCCTACATGGTATCGCAGGCCACCCCGGCCCAGCGGCTGGCGGCGCTCAGCAAGGCCACCGACAAGCTTGTCACCGACTTCGGCACCTGGGAGACGGCCTGGGGAGAGATCAACCGCTTCCAGCGCCTGACCGGCGACATCGTGCACCCCTTCGCCGATTCCGGGCCGAGCATCCCGGTGCCGTTCACTTCGGCGCGGTGGGGCTCACTCGCCTCCTTCGGTGCGGCCTCCTACAACGGCAGCCGGAAGATCTACGGTACCAGCGGCAACAGCTTCGTGGCGGTAGTGGAGTTCGGCGACTCGGTGCGGGCCCGGGCGGTGACCGCCGGCGGGATCAGCGGCGACCCGTCCTCGCCCCACTTCGACGACCAGGCGGCGCGCTACGCCTCGGGAGACCTGCGGGAGGTCTACTTCTACCCCAGCCAGCTCGCCGGCCACACCGAGCGGACGTACCACCCGGGAGAGTAGCGCCGGCGGCCCCTCAGTCGCTGGTCATGATGAACAGCGGCGCCCGGTCGAAGTCGTAGATCGGCCGGAGCCGCTCGGTGTTGTAGTAGCGGGGCACGTTCACCACCTTCTTCTCCGACGTGACGCTGGAGATCGGCACGCTGTCATAGAAGCCGTGGTGGATGCTCACCAGCCGCCCGAACTGCTGCCGGAGCACCAGGTCCAGCGCCAGGTTGCCGAAGGCCATCGGCACGATCGAATCCAGCGCGTCGGGATCGCCGGAGCGCACCAGGTAGCCCAGCCGCTGGCTCACCACGTCAATGCGCCGCCCCTTGTTGTACTTCCCCGAGAATTCCTTGAGGGCCGCGGCCACCTGGTCGCCGATGCCGCCCAGCTTCCGGTGGCCGAACATGTCGGTCTCCTCCCCCTCGAAGCTCATTCCGTCGTGCGAGCTGAGCCGCGCCCCCTCCGACACCAGGACGACGGCGTAACGGCTGGGGTTCTTGTTGCGGTCGCCGGTGAGCAGCTCCGTGAGCTGCTCGATGTCCGCCGCATGCTCCGGGATCAGGCAGCGGTCCGCCGCCCCCGCCATGGACGGGACCAGCGCGGTGAACCCCGCGTAGCGGCCGAAGACCTCAATGACCAGGAACCTCTCGTGCGATCCCGCCGAGGTGCGGAGGCGATGGGTGAGCTCGATGGTGCGGGTGACACAGGTGCTGAAGCCGATGCAGTAGTCGGTGCCGTAGACGTCGTTGTCCATCGTCTTGGGGATGGCCACGACGTGCACCCCGGCGTCGTGCAGCCGCTTGGCGTAGCTCAGGGTGTCGTCCCCACCGATGGGGATGAGCACATCCACCCCCATGTGGGTGAGGTGCCGGAGCACCGCCGGGGTGACGTCGTTGATCGGCTCGGCGTACTCGCTCAGGTGCGAGGGGACCCGCTCCAGCGGCAGGTGGCTCGGCCGGGTGCGGGAGGTATGCAGGAAGGTGCCGCCGGTCCGCCCGGCGCGGTTGACGATCGCCTCGGTGAGCACCTGCACGTTGTCGCTGTTGTCGTGCTGGGGGTCCGGCACGTAGTCCACCAGCCCGGCCCAGCCGCGCCGGATGCCGAGGACCCGGTGGCCGTCCCGCACGGCGCGGATGGTGATGGCCCGGATGGCCGGGTTGAGGCCGGGAACGTCGCCGCCACCGGTCAGGATGGCGATGGTGAGCTTGCCCATCGGTGGTGCGCTCCTCCGTCAGGTGGTCCCGGCCGCCCCATGGGCGGGTGATCGCGGCAGGGAAGATGGCCGGGGGTGGTGGCAGACCGCCACTCCGCACCTCTCGTCGGAT
>CAYUYF010000057.1:0-1162 GCA_964449145.1 uncultured Gemmatimonadaceae bacterium
CGCGCCTCTCGTCAGCCACCTGGCCGCAAGGGATCGGTGAGATCGCTGAGCGGCTGCGGTGGCTTCCTCGCTGCGCGCCGATGCTCCCCGTCTCCCTCCCGTCTACGCTGTCCGCCTAGTTCTCCAGTTCCGCCGGGCTGCGCGCCGATGCTCCCCGTCTGTGCCTCCCCGTCCGCTTCCCGTCCGCTCAGTTCTCCAACTCCGCCGTCAGCCACTCTCCCAGCCCGCTCGCCCCCAGCCGCTCGAAGATGCGGAGGGCTTCGGCGCGGTGGGCCGCCGAGGCCGACGCCTGGCCGAGCCGGTGAAAGGCGACCGCCGCCGCGGCCACGGCTTCGCCCTGGAGCTGGAGGATGCCGAGCCGGATGGCGGCATCCCGCGCGGCGAGGGCGAGCACGGCGGCGAGCTCGGGCTTCCCTTCCCGCAGCGCGAACAGCGCGCGGAGGCGGCCCAGTTCCGCCAGGCCCACTTCGTCTCCCGCTTCCTGGGCCAGCTGCTCGGCGCGGTTGAGCTCGGGCCGGGCGAGTTCCAGGGCGCCCTGCTCGACATGGATTTCGGCCCGTCCCATCGCCGCCAGGGCGCGGAGCGAGCCCTCTCCCACCGCCTCCGCGTGCCGCACTGCCTGCAGGGCAGCGGCATCGGCCTCGCCCCAGTCCCGCTGCTGCCGGAAGGCGAGACCGAGGTTGTGGTAGGTCTGGGCGGTGCCGCGCCGGTCTCCCAGGCGCTGATAGGAGAGCAGGGCGGAGCGGTACAGGCTCAGCGCCACGTCGGTGCGATTGGTCAGGTGCGCCACCGAAGCCAGGTTGTTGGAGGCGTTGGCGGTCATGCGGGTGTCGTCCAGCATGCGGGCCAGCTCCAGCGCCTCGGCCATGTAGCGCTCCGCCTCCGCCAGGCGGCCGTTCTCGAAGGCGATGACGCCGAGCAGGTTAAGCGCCCGCATGCGGCCGTCGGTGTCGGCCCGGGTGCGGAAGTGCTCCAGCGCCGACTCCGCCAGCGTGATCCCCTGCCCCAGCTCCCCCAGCCGGGTGGCCGCGGTGGCCGCCAGCAGCTCCACCTCGGGCCGGGCGCGGGCCGCCGGGTCCCCGGTGCGCTGGTGCGCATCGAGGGCCTCGCGGAAGCGTCCGGCCTCCACGAGCTGTCGCAGCTCGCGGGCGGGATCGAGGGG
>CAYUYF010000057.1:1262-8927 GCA_964449145.1 uncultured Gemmatimonadaceae bacterium
TCCTCGAACTTGGCGGTGCCGACCCTGGTGTAGTTGTCCACCAGGGTGGGCTGACGCCAGATGTCGATCTGCTGCTCGATGCTGTCGTCATCGGTGTCCACGTCGCCGTCGTCGTCGAGGTCGCCGTGGGTCTCAGCGTACTCGATCTTGAGTTCCGCCGGGTGGGCGGGGTCGAAGAGCAGCCCGGTCGGCTCCAGGTGCACCAGAATGCTGTCGTTGCCCACCCAGGCCAGGGTGATCAGGACCGAGTCGCCGGGCTGGAACAGTGTTCCGTTCGGGTAGGCCAGCAGGCTCTGGGCATCGAGCTTGAGGCGCACGAAATCCTCGGTGCTGCCGTTGCAGTCGTCGCCCGGTTCGGGAAAGACCAGGGCTCCCTCGATGCCCACGCCGCGCTTGGCCCAGAAGCGCACGGTGTCGGCGCAGAGCGTGGGCGCGGTCGGGGGCAGGCGGATGAAGTTGAGCTGTCCCGGCGGCACGGTGTTGTCACCGCCGTCTCCGCTGGTGTCGGCGCAGGCAGCCGCGATGGCCACGAGTGCACTGAGGGGCAGCAATCGATTGATACGCATCGTCAGACCTTTCTCTGGATTCCGTCCATCACGCGCCTGCTCACTCTTCATCTCCAGTGCCATCGAGAATCCGCTGCAGCCGGGGCCGCGAGATCTCGAGCCGCCGGGCGGCTTCGCTCTTGTTGCCCGCCACCAGCTTGAGCATCTCCTCCGCCGCCACCTGGGTGATGGCCCGGATGGTGGCCGGGAATGGCAGCAACCCCGACTGGGCGATTGGGCGAATTGGCGATTCGTCCAGCAGCCCGACCAGCTCCAGCGTTCCCGGCGGGCTCAGCACCAGCGCCCGCTCGATGGTGTTTCTCAGCTCCCGCACATTCCCCGGCCAGGAGTGCCGGCGGAGTTCCTGCCGCACCGCGGCTGAGAGCGCTGGCCCCGGCAGCGCGTACTGGGCCGCGAGGCCGGCGGCGAAGTTCTCCGCCAGGATCTCGATATCCTCGCCCCGGTCGCGCAGCGGCGGGAGCACCAGGGCCACGACGTTGAGCCGGTAGTACAGGTCCTCCCGGAACTCTCCCCGCTTCACCGCCTGGGCCAGGTCCACGTGGGTGGCGCCGATGATGCGGACGTCCACCCTGCGGCTCTGTTGCCCGCCCACCCGGCGGATCTCCCGCCCTTCCAGCGCCCGGAGCAGCTTGGGCTGCAGCTCGAGCGGCATGTGACCCACCTCGTCCAGGAACACCGTGCCGCCGTTGGCCAGCTCCATCAGGCCGGGCTTGGCGCCGGTGGCGCCGGTGAAGGCGCCCTTCTCGTGGCCGAACAGCTCGCTCTCCAGCAGGTTCGCCGGGATCGCCGCGCAGTTGATCTCCACGAAGGGGGCGGCGGCCCGCGGGCTGTCGTAGTGCAGCGCCCGTGCCAGCAGCTCCTTGCCCGTCCCCGTCTCTCCTCCGATCAGCACCGTCACGTCGCGGTGCTTCGCCACCCGCCGGCCCTGCTCCAGGCACTTGAGGAGCGCGGGACTCTGCCCTACGATCGCCTCGAAGCCGGAGAGCCGCCGTTCGTCGGCCGCGAAGCTCGCCGCATCCTTCCGGCCCTCCGCCTCACGCCGCTCCCGCTCCAGCGAGCGGCGCAACAGGCCCAGGTCGTCCGGCAGCGCGAAGTAATCTCGCGCCCCCCGCTGAATCGCCGCCGCGGCCAGCCGATGATCCGGCGAGGCCCCCACCACGTACCTCGGCACCCCGCCAGGCGGGAGGCTGCCCATCTGGTCCAGTGCCGCGCTCTCCGCACCGCCGGCCAGAAAGAGCAGGCAGGCAGCGCCCGCCGGCGGTCCCTGGCCCTCTCCCGGGCGCCAGTCCACCAGCTCCGCACCCAGGTCCGCCGCCAGTTCGGCGAGGGTGGCGCGGAAGGAATCCGACAGCCGCACGGCGGCGAGGGTCCAGGTGGTAGTGGCCAGTTGGGCTCCGGTGTCCGCTATGCGCGGATGGCCGCTCGTGGGTGGCCGTCAGTCATCGTCCGATCCGCCATGGTCGTCATCCTCATGCCCATCCCGGTCATCGTCCCGGAAGGCACGGAAGGAGTCCTTGATGTTGTCGCGCACCAGGTTGTCGTTGGGACCACCCTTGTTGGCGGTACCGGGGTCTACCAGGCCGCCGGCCCCGTTGGCGAACCAGCCGGTGAGATCCACCCGGATGGTCACATCCACGTTGGTGGCGGCGTCGGTGATGACCAGCGGGGGATTGAACTCCATCTCCTGCTCGGCGTTGACGTCGGTCTCGAACACGAACGGCTGGCCGTTGAAGCTCCCGCTGGCGCGGATGCTGATCTTGTCGAACTCGGGGTGCTGATTGAGGAACTCGATGTCCCGCGGATCGCCGCTGTCGTCCTCCGGCTTGTGCAGCTTGATGCGAAGCTCATCGAAGGTGCCGGTGTCCACCGCCACGCTGAAGGCCCGGGTCACCTCGGTGCCGAGTGGCAGGTCCAGGAGATAGGGGCCGGCGTTGAACGAGTGGCAGCCGTCCTCGTCGGCATGATCGTCGTCTCCATGAGAGGCCGCGACGACGAGGCTGTCATCATCGTCGTGGCCGTTGTCGCCATCGTGCCCCTCGCAGCCGTCGTCGTCCTCGGGCTTGAACCGGATGTCGCGGAGGACCAGCTGCACCTGGTCAATGACCAGGGTGTCCGTTCCGTCGGTCAGGGTGTCGCTGAGCAGGGCGATGGGGCCAGGGGTCAGCCCGGCGCCACGAGTGGTCAGGTGAAAGGTGACCTGGGTGGTGCCGCTGGGGCCGGCGCCCTCGCCGCTGCAGGCGGCGAACAGGGCGACAAGGGCGAGCGCCGGGGTACGGCGCAGAAGAGCAGAGGTCATGAGTAGTCCCCCGGTGAAGATTCGAGTGCTCCTGTCACCGGTGAGAGGGGCAAGCCGGGTGCCGTTGGCGGAATTCTACTAAGCGATTGCAGCACAAGCAATTACGATGCCGACTGTCGGACTTCAGCCATCACGAAATGATCGAGTCGTAACGGATCGTTACATCTCATACGGTTCCATGTGGACGAGCACCCCTAGCACCTCCGGCACGGCAGCCCGAATGGAGGTCTTCACCCGGCCGGAGAGGTTATGGGCGTCGCGCAGGGACATGGTCGGATCGGCCTGGACGTGGATGTCCACGAGGTAGCCGAGCCCCGCCTTGCGCACCCGCAGCTTCTCGATGGCGCGGACCTCACGGGTAGCGGTTGCCGAAGCGGCGATCCGCTCAAGCAACTCGGCCCGGGGGCTCCGGTCCATCAGGTCGTCCACCGCCGGGCGGAGCAGCCGGAGCGCGTTGGCCACGATGACGAGGGCGGCGGCGAGGGCGGCCCAGTCGTCGGCGGCCTCCCAGCCAGCCCCGCCGATCAGCGCCACCGAGATGCCGATGAAGGCTGCCGCCGAAGTGATGGCATCGCTCCGGTGGTGCCAGGCGTCGGCCTGCACCGCGGTGGAGGAGACGGCCTCTCCCACGGCGAGTACGCGACGGAAGAGCACTTCCTTCACCAGGATTACCGCGACGAGCACTACCAGGGTGAAGGGCGCGGGCGCGTGGTGGGGGGTCTGGATTTCCCGAATGGCGGCGACGCTGATGCCGAAGGCGGCGCCGAGCAGCATGAGGGCGACGATGCCGGCGGCGAGCGGCTCCGCCTTGCCGTAGCCGAAGGGATAGTCGTCGTCGGGATCCCGGGCGGCGATGCGGAGGCCGCCCCAGACGATCAGCGAGGAGAAGATGTCCGCCGCCGACTCCACCGCGTCCGCCACCAGGGCGTAGGCGTGGCCCAGTACCCCGGCCACCAGTTTGGTGAGCGTGAGCAGCGTATTGACCAGCAGGCCGGTTCGGGCAGCGCGGATGCCCTGCTGGTGCGGGGTGGACATGGGGCCAAAGATAGGGGCCAGGTGTCAGGAAACGCGAAGCGGCCCCCAGTATCTGCCTGAAGGCCGCTTCATGTGATGCGCCGGGTGGCCGGCGGTCAGTCGTCGTCGCTGCTGTCGTCCTCGCCGTCGTGATCGTCGTCCTCGAAGGCGTTGATGGACGCCTCGATGTTGCTCTTCACCTCACCCTCCAGCTGGCCGCCCTTGTTGGCGGTCATCGGGTCGATCAGCCCATCGCCGGCCTGGTTGAGGAACCAGGAGCGGAGGTCCACCCGGAGGGTGACGTTGGCGCCGCTGGTCTCGGTGACGACCAGGGGCGGGGAGATGGTGTACTCCTGCTCGACGTCGAGATCCGAGGTGTAGGTGAACGGCGTGCCGTTCCAGGTGCCGGTGGCCTTGATGCTCACCCCGTCGAACTCCGGGTGCAGGGCGATGAACCCGGCGTCGTCGGAGCTTTCCGGCTTGTGGATCTCGAACTCGATCTTGTCGTAGCTGCCCGTGTCGATCTGCACCGTGAACTGACGGTCGGCGCCGGCGCCGAGGGGCAGGTCGAGAAGCAGGGGCCCGATCTCCAGCTCCTCGCAGTCATCGGACAGGGTGGTGTCGCAGGCCGTGCCGCCGACGTGATTGAGCTCGATCTCCCGGAGCACCAGCTGCACGCTCGTGAGGACGATGGTGTCGTTGCCGACGCCGATGGTCTCTGGGCCGGCCAGGGCGGCGAGGCCCGGCGCCGTGGCGCGTTCACTGGTGGCCAGGTGGAAGGCGACTTGGCGGCCGCTGGTCCCCGGGCCGCTGGAGTCTCCCGAACAGGCCGCCAGCATGGCCAGCGCCGCGAGGGAGGAGGTGGTGCTCCTGAGGACCGACATGTTCGACTCCTTGTGGTGGTTGTGGCCGTTGGTTCGCTACCCGAGCCACCACCAAGGCAACCCCGGTGCCGTTCCCGCCCAGGGGGCATAGTGCGTTGCAGGCGACCAAGTTAGATATTCTTCCGGCGGCGGCGTCGGCGTGGCCGCCGTACATGGCGTTCCACCCCATTGAACGAATCGATACAGCCAGCGCAGGTCAGCCCCATGGGAGGAGTGATGCGCATCACGCGGCCGGAGCCCGACGAGTACGCGCCGTACTACGGCACCTACATCAATGAAGTGAGCGGTGACTGTGCTCTGACAGCGCTGGAGCAGCAGCGCAGCAGCACGCCGGGCGTCCTGTCGCAGGTCCCCGAGACTCGGGCCGGCTTCCGCTATGCGCCGGGGAAGTGGAGCCTGCGGGAGGTGATCGGCCACGTGGCGGATGGGGAGCGGATCTTCAGCATTCGGCTGCTGCGCTTCGCGCGGAACGACCAGACGCCGCTGCCGTCCTTCGACGAGAACCTCTATGTGCCGGAGGGGCGGTTCGAGAGGCGGAGCCTGGCCGACGTGGTTGGCGAACTCACCGCGGTGCGCGACGCGACCCTGGCCCTGGTGCGGAGTCTCGACGCGGAGACGATGCTCCGGCGCGGCACCGCGAGCGGCAAGGTGATGAGCGTCCGCGCCCTGGCGTGGGTCATGGCGGGCCACGAGGCGCATCACCTGAAGGTGATCCGCGAGCGGTACCTGAAGTAAGGCGGGGGCCCCGGTGTGGGGGCACGGTGGGATTGCGTCGGCCCCTGCGGGCCCGCGCAATGACACCGGGGGCGGGCCCCGCAAAACGGCACCGCGGTGATGCGACAAGTCCCCGCAAGGACAGCAGGGCGGAGCCTGAAGTGACCAAACCTGCGTGATACGCCACTCAAGGGAGTTCAGCGTGCACCGAATGATGGTGGGATCATTGCTGCTGCTTGGTCTCGCCGCCTGCGGACGCGAGCGGGCCTGCGAGCGCTGCGGCACCATCGTGATCGCGGCGGTGGGAGAGCCCGAGGCGCTGCTGCCGCCGCTGGTCTACGAGACCGTGGGCCGGGACATCGGCGACCAGGTCTGGGAGCGGCTCGCCGACCTGGCGCCCGGGGGGGCCCCGATTGACACGGCGGCTTTCCGGCCGGCCCTGGCGGAGCGGTGGGAACGGGTGGACTCGCTCACCCTGCGGTTTCACCTCCGGCCCGGTGCCCGCTGGCATGACGGGACCACCGTGACGGCGGGAGACGTGGTGTTCTCTTTTGCCGCGTACGCGGATTCGCTGCTCGACAGCCCGGCACGGGGCTCGTTGGAGGGTGTTACGGTGAGCGCCGACGACTCCGCCACGGTCACGGTCCGCTTTCCGCAGGCGCATGCGGAACAGCTCTACGATGCCACCTACCACGTCCGAATTATCCCCGAGCAGGTGTGGCGGTGGCAGCCGCCCGGCGAGTGGGGGTCGGATACCTCGGTGGTTCGGCTCATCGGAAGCGGCCCCTACCGGGTGGTGCGATGGCAGCGGGGGCAGGCGCTCTTCCTCGTCGCCGACACGCTCAACGGCGGCCGCACCCAGATTGACACGGCGGTCTGGCGCTTCGCGGGGGATCCCGATGCGGCGCTCAACCTGGTGCTGGCCCACGAGGCCGACCTGCTGGAGACCGCCGGCGCGCCGGAGCGGGTGGCTCGGCTGGAATCGGACAGCACCCTCCGCACGGTGCGTTATCCGGCTGCGGCCTACGGGTTCCTCGGCTACCGCGTGGGGAGTGGCTCGCTGGCCGACCGTGGCCTCCGCCGGGCCCTCAACATGGCGATTGACCGACAGACGCTTGCGGTGGCGAGCTTCGGTCCCGGCACCAAGGCGCCGCCTGGCCCGATGTCACAACTGCTGTGGATATGGGATGACAGCGTCGCGGTGCTGCCTTATGACGCCGCGGCGGCGTCGGCGGAGCTCGATCGTCTCGGCTGGACCCGTGGAGCCGACGGAATGCGCCGCAAGGGCGGCCGGGTGCTGGGCTTCGACATCCTGGTCCCGGCCACCAGCCTGGGGCGGAAGCGGCTCGCCGAGGCGCTGCAGGAGGCGTGGCGGGTGGCGGGGGCCGGTGTGACGGTGACGGCGGTGGACTTCCCGGTGTTCCAGGAGCGGCTGGCCAAGGGGAAGTTCGACAGCTACATCGGCGCCTGGCTGGACGAGCCCAGCCCGCGGAGCCTGGCCGATCAGTGGACCAGCGCCGGCATTGGAGTGCTCAACTACGGCGCTTACCGGAGTGCGGCATTCGACCGGCTGTTCGGGCGGGCGCTGGCGGCGCGGACGGTCCCCACGGCGCGGGCGGCCTGGCGCGAAGCGCTGGACACCCTCAACGCCGAGGCGCCGGGGCTCTTCCTCTACGCTCCGGTGCAGGTGGCGGCGGTCTCGCGCAGGGTGGAGGGGTTCGAGCTGAATCCGTACAGTTGGCTGAGCGGGTTGCGGGGTTGGCGGCTGCGCTGAGCCTCGCGTGGTTCACCGCGAAGCCGCCAGGGCGCAAGGAGCAGTGACCGCGAAGGCGCCAGGCCGCAAAGGAACAGCCACCGCGAAGACGCCAGGGCGCAAGGAACAGCCACCGCGAAGACGCCAGGGCGGCGCCGGGTGCCAGGGTGAGCTCCCCGACCGCAAGGGCGCGAGGGGAACAGCAACCGATACACCTGAACTGATGTCAGGTTGATCGTGGTGTGATTGCGCCTTTGCGTGCGCCGGAAGCTGGATGGGCGCGGTGCCGGTCCTTCGCGTCTTGGCGGTGGGACAATCACCGCGAAGGCGCCAGGCCGCAAGGAACAGCCACCGCGAAGACGCCAGGGCGGCGCCGGGTGCCGGGGTGAGCTCCCCGACCGCAAGGGCGCGAGGGGAACAGCAACCGATACACCTGAA
>CAYUYF010000057.1:9027-15277 GCA_964449145.1 uncultured Gemmatimonadaceae bacterium
GCGCCGGAAGCTGGATGGGCGCGGTGCCGGTCCTTCGCGTCTTGGCGGTGGGACACTCACCGGACACGAGGGCTGGTTGTCCCCGAGATTCTTACTGGAAGGCGGATCCCTGATGCGGCGTCTGGGTGTGTGCCTGGCGGTCCTCCTTCTCCTCGGCTGCCGGCTCGAGCGGCGGCCGCCGGCGGTGACGGCGGACCTGATCCTCACCGGCGGGGCGGTGTACACGATGACCGCCGAGCGCCCGTGGGCCGAGGCGCTGGCGGTGCGCGACGGGAAGATCATCTACGTCGGCGACGTGAATGGTGCGCAGGGTCTCGAGGGCCCGCGGACGCGGACGCTCTCGCTCAACGGCCGGATGGTGCTGCCCGGTTTTCACGACACTCACGCCCATCCCCTCTCCGGCGGCCTCGAACTGGGGGAATGCAATCTCTACGATGCCGAGACCTCGGCAGAGATCGAAGGCGCGGTGCGGGCGTATGCGATCGCCCATCCGGAGCTGGCCTGGATCAAGGGCAACGGCTGGGCGCTGCCGGCCTTTCCCGGCGGCAACCCCCACAAGTCGGTGCTGGACCGCGCCGTACCCGACCGGCCCGCGTTCATGTACGCCGCGGACGGGCACTCCGCCTGGGTCAATTCGCGGGCGCTGACGCTGGCAGGCATCACACGAGAGACCCCGGACCCTCCCAACGGGCGGATCGAGCGGGACCCCCGTACCGGTGAACCCAGTGGGACGCTCCGCGAGGGCGCGATCGCCCTGGTGGCAAACCTCCTGCCTCCCTACACCCGTGAGGCGCGGATCGGCGCGGTGCGGCGCGGCCTGGCGGAGGCGAATCGCTTCGGGATCACCAGCATCACCGACGCGGACGTGCCGGAAGACTACGCCGAGGCCTACGGCGAGGTGGATCGTCAGGGCGGGCTCACCGCACGGGTCCTGATGGCGCTCCGGGCGAGTGAAGACGCCCCGGTGGAGCAGGACGTGGCCCGGCTGGCGGCGATCCGGGACCGCTACCGCGTGGGCCGGCGCCTGACAGCCCAGACGGTGAAGTTCTACGCCGACGGGGTGATCGAGGCGCGGACCGCCGCCCTGCTGGCGCCCTATCTGGATCGGGGGAAGGACGCCGGACCGCTGGTGTATCAGCCCGAGGACCTGGCCGCCCGGGTCGCCGCGGTCGACCGGGCCGGGTTCCAGGTGCATATCCACGCCATCGGGGACCGGGCCATCCGGGTCTCCCTGGACGCGATCGCGGCCGCGCGGGAGGAGAACGGACCCAGGGATCGCCGCCCGGTGCTGGCGCACATCCAGCTGTTCGACCCCGCCGATATCCCGCGCTTTCGGGAGCTGGGCGCCATCGCCAGCTTCCAACCGGTCTGGGCCCAGGCCGACGAGTACATCACCGAACTGACGATCCCGGCGCTGGGTCCGGTCCGCAGCCGCTGGCTGTATCCGATCGGGAGCCTGCTGGCGAGCGGGGCGATCGTGGTGGGTGGGAGCGACTGGACGGTCTCGTCCCTCAACCCGCTGGACGCGATCCAGGTGGCGCTGACCCGGCGGAGTGTGGAGGCCCCCGCCGGACCAGCCTGGATACCGGAGGAGCGTGCCGGGCTGGTGGAGATGCTGCGCGCGTACACCATCACCGGCGCCTACGCCGAGCGCAGTGAACGGGAGACCGGCAGCCTGGCGGTGGGGAAGCTGGCGGACCTGGTTGTGCTGGACCGGAACCTCTTTGCCACTCCGGTGACCGACATTCATTCGGTCCGGGTACTGCTGACGCTGCTGGAAGGGGTGGTGGTGTGGCAGGACTCGTCCCTGACGTTCTGACTCGGCGCGGGCGGGGGGCTGTCGCTAGATTGTCAGGGAACCCGGAACCCTCCCATCCAGGTCCTTTGCCGGAGCGAGCATGTCGAAGCGAGAAGACGCGAAGATCGCGAAGCTGATCAAGAAGAACGCCACCCCCAAGCCGGGGCCCAAGCCAGGCATCGAAGTGCAGTACGACCCGACCCTCCGGCTCCGTCCCGTGGACGATGGCTCGGAGACCAAGCGCCTCTTCAAGGAGATGAAGAAGCGCGAGTTCTAGCCTCCAGCTCCGTCAGCCGGATGCGCTGATGCGAGGTGTGCCACAGCGGGGTCCTGCCGCGCAGCAGGATCACCTGTGGCGAGTGGTGGGGAACCGCCAGCTCACGGGCCAGCTCCTGCGAGAGCGGCCGTTGCCGCAGCACGTCCACCTGATAGACCGCCACGCCCGCCTGCCCCCGCGCAAACTCCAGCACCTCGTCCGCGGCATCATAGGAAATGCCGCAGGCGGGGCTGTGTTTGTAGAGCAGGGTGAGTCGGTCGGTGGGGAGCGAGTCGAGCCACTGCGCCGCGGAGGGCGCCGTGAGGTCATGCAGGGTCATTGGCCCACGACAGGGAGGCGGGTGCGGCGGCGAGGCCGGCGGTGGCAGCGGCCAGCGCCGCGTGTGGCACCCAGGCGATCAGGTGGCTTGAATCCGGCGCTTCGACGTAGCTCACCCAGGTGTCCCACGGCGGGGTATCCCGCTCATCGAAGTAGCCGTCGCTGGCCGCCCGGGCGGCGCCGCGCGAGTGCGGCGGTGTGGGCCGATAGTGGATCAGCACCCCGCCCCCCAGCGGCTGGAGGCTCCGGCGCCAGGAGCGGCCAAGCTGGAACCGCCGCCGGTCGGCGACGCTTCTGAGGGTCTCGGGCCAGGTCAGTGCGGGTGGGGGGACAAGGATGAGCGAGCGCAGGGTCTCGGCCGGCGGTCCAGCGCTCACCCGCCGGGTGCACCAGGAGATGGTCTCCGCGACCAGCTCCCGGAAGGATTCGACCGAGTCCAGTGTGCCGGGCTCGGTCGCTGCGGTTTCCGGGGCCAACTCGCCATCCGGGTTCACGCGGTCCGTTGCCTCCGGTGGAGAGGGATCGTCCGCTTGGATTGTTGCCGGGCCGGGGACCGTTGGCAAGGGCCCCATGGGGCGGGGGCGGCGGGGGACCCGCCGCCTGACGCTTACCGCTACTTCTTCTCTGGGGCCTTGCCGGTGCGCTCCAGGGTGCGGAGCCACTTGGTGGCCGCCGCGAGTGCTTCCTTCTTGCCGCCGTTGGAAAAGTCCCCGAAATAGGCGGTAAAGCGCGGCCGCCAGCCCTTGGCGGACCGGCGATGCCCCACCCGGACGACGTAGCCATAGGTACGGGTGCTGGCCTGCTCCACCCGGCAGATGCCGGCCGGGAGGTTGCGGTTCTTGCGCCGGGCCCGGGGGGCAGGCAGCGCCACCTTCTTCTTGCCGGCGGCGGACCGGGCGGGCTTCCTCGCGCGTGCACTCGACGAGGGCTTCCGTGCCCGGGTGCTCTTCTTCGGCATGGGCGTTTCTCCTGAATCGCCTGGCGTGGTGAATGATTGAACCTGACGGGACCTCAAGATGGCACGAGGGGCCGGGAAAGGGAAGTGCCTAACGGCCCACTTCTTCCAGCAGGGAGACATAAAACCGGACACCCCACCCGACATTGGACACCGTCAGGCGCTCGTCATTCCCGTGCACCTGGTACCGGTTCTCCTCAATGGGGATCAGGTACGGATCCAGGCCGTACGCCACCAGCCCCGCCCCGGCGTAGGTGGGCCGGTCGGTGGCCCCGGGGCTGACCGGGGTGGCCACCGGGACACCGGGGAGGAGCCGCCCCGCCACCCGTTCGATGGCCCGGAACAGGTCGGTGTCCAGCGGCGCATCATAGCGCGGTGTAATCGGCGCGATTTCCGACAGCCTGACAAGGGAATCCCCGATCACCCGTACCAGCTCGCGCCGGAAGGCCACGGGGTCTTCGTCGGGCAGGAGCCGGATGTCGAGGTCCGCGGAGGCAATCTGGGGGATGGTATTGGTCTTGTCGGCACCCACCAGCACTGTCGGGGAGATCGTGTTGCGGAGCAGGGCGTTCCGCTCCGGCTCGGTCAGGAGCCACCGGCGGCCGGCGGGGCTGCGCAGGGCGGCCCGGGGATCGGCCAGCCAGCGCTTGCCCTCCCCCGTCGCGTCGGCCGCCTGGGCCCTGAAGAATCGCTCCACCGCCGGGGAGAGCCGGAGCGGGGTCTCCCAGGCCGCCACCCGGGCGATGGCCCGCGCCAGCCGGGGCACCGGATTCTGGTCCCCGATGGGGACGGAACCGTGGCTGGTGGTGCCTTCCACCGTCAGGCGCGTCCACAGCGGCCGCTTCTCGCCCACGTCCACCCCGAACCAGCGCACCCGGCCGCCTTCCACCCGGGTGTCGGCGCCTTCGGTGAGGACGTACTCGACGCCCTGCAGCAGGTCGGGGTGGCGCTGGACGAAGGTGATGGCCCCCAGGCCATCGGTCTCCTCGTCGGCGTTGGCGATGTAGACCAGGTCCCGTGTCAGCGGCACGCCCGAGCGCTTGATGGCAATCAGCGCCATGAGCTGGATGATGCCGTGGCCCTTCATGTCGATGGCGCCCCGGCCCCAGATGGCGCCATCCACGATCTCGCCGCCGAAGGGATCCCGGGTCCACTGGCTCCGGGTGGCGGGCACCACGTCCATGTGGTGCACCAGGGCGATGCCCCCACCTGACCCGCTGCCCTTGAGCCGGGCATAGAAGTTGGCCCGCCCGCTCCCCAGCTCCACGGTATCGAGGATCCGGCTCTCGATCCCCTCGCGGGCGAGCACATCTGCCAGCCAGCGGGCGGCGGCCAGTTCGTTGCCCGGCGGGTTGGTGGTGTTGACCCGGAGGTACTGGCTGAGGAGCCCGGCCGCCTCCTCCTGCAGCCGGGCCCAGTCGTGCTGGGCCGCCAGGGGCGGGGCGGGAAGGAGCGTCAGGCAGAGGAGCAGCAGGAGGCGCATGGACGGACGCGGGTGACGGGAAGCGGACAGTGACGCGCGGACCGGCGGTCCGGATCAGCCCTCAAGATACCCGGCGCCGACCCGCTGTCGAGGCGCTCGTGGAAGCGCGCCACTAACACCGGCCGTCCGCCGACGGTACCTTCTCCGCATACTTCAGATGTCACAGGGAGGTCTCATGTCGCGGCTGACGCGGAGTGTCCTCGCGGTCCTGGCGGGCGTGATGGCGGCGCTGATCGTCATCATGGTCGTGCAGCAGCTGAGCGCGATGATCTACCCCCCGCCTGCCGGGTTCAATCCTGAGGAGCCCGGCGCCTTTGCGGCGTTGATCGCCACGTTGCCGCTGGGGGCGTTCTTCATGGTGCTGCTGAGTTACCTGCTCGGCGCCCTGGTGGGCGGCTACCTCGCGGCACGGCTGGCGCCGTCGCGGCGGGCCGTTCACGCCGGCATGATCGCCGTGGCGCTGCTGGTCGGAACCATCCTGAACCTGGTGGCGGCGCCCCATCCCCTCTGGTTCATGGCCGCCAACCTGCTGCTCGTTGTCGTGGTGCCATTCCTGGCGGCCCGGCTGGCGGAACCGCACGCCGTGGCGGCCAAGGGAGAGGTCTGAAGACCGAAGCCCACGAGGGACTCAGGTCACGACGGTCTCGATCGTGATCCCACCGGCGGTGACCTGCCGAGACTCGCCGCCTTCCAGCCCCGCCTGCCGGGCCGCGGCCGTGGTGAGCTGAATGACGCCGAGTTCGCCGGCGTCCTGGGCCAGCTTGGCGGCCACATTTACCGGTGCACCGGCCACGTCGCGGAGCCCGGGCCCCAGCTCGAACAGCAGCACCCGCCCCACGTCCACCCCGATGGCCAGCTGCACCTGCTCCTCGGCGAGGGCCTCGCGCAGCGCCCGTGAAAAGGCGAGCGCCTCGGCCGCGGTCTCGAAGAGATAGAGACTGGCCCGGCCGCTGGTCTTGATCTCCGCCCCCTCACGGCTCTCCAGCAGGCTGTTGCCAAGCCGCTTGACCGCCGCCGCGAGCGCGAGGTCGTTCAGGGCGGCCACCTCCGGCACGTCCTGGTCCTCGTGCTCCCGCTCGACCATCACGATCGCGACGTCCCGGTACGCCGGGCGGGGCACCACCGAGGTGCGGCGGGTGCGCTGGAACTGCGCCAGCCCGGTGAAGAACTCGTCGGTGAACGGCAGCGGATACTTGAAGTCGGAGACGGCGAGCCCCTCGCGGCGGGGCCCGTCGGTGACCCGGAAGACCGATCCGAAGAGCGGCGCCAGGTCGGTTCGCCGGCGGAGGGAGACGGCCCCCTCCGGGAGGAGGGCGGTCAGGGTGTCGGTCAGGACCAGTTCACCCGCCGCGGTGTGGTCCTCCGCGATCAGCTCCACCCGGTCGGCGTCCGGCCCGTGCAGCCCGCGGGCCAGCTCGT
>CAYUYF010000058.1:0-14883 GCA_964449145.1 uncultured Gemmatimonadaceae bacterium
AACACAACGGCCCCCCGGCACTCGCCGGGGGGCCGTTGCGCTAGCTGCTGGCTGCTACTTCGCCACCAGGATCAGGTACTTCGAGTTGGACCAGAACTCCTCGGGGTTGAGGATCCGGATCTCTCCGTTGACGGTCCGGCCGTTCTGCTGCACCAGGCTCGAGTCCACCGCCGCGAGGTTCTGCCGCGACACGATCTTGAACTCCTTGCCTTCCGGGAGATCGATCGTGGTCGCCGCGGTCTTGTCGATCGCGGTGAAATCGGCCGGGTCCAGCTCCCGGGCGGGGTGCAGCTGCTTGCCGCCGAAGAAGAGGAACTTGCTGCCTTCCTTGACCACCACGCCCTTGTCAATCAGCTCCCGCTCGGTCCCGATGACGTAGAACACCGTGTTCTTGTAGTCGGTGAGCCGGACGGTGCTGTCCATGTAGGCCGCGCGGGAGGTGGCCAGCTCCTCGTTCTGCAGGTGGGCGGTATCCAGCTTGCCGGTGAGGTCGGCGATCTGGATCTGCTGGCCCGCCACCAGGCCCCGGAGCTCCTCCTCGGTGCGCTGGGCGCTGGCCTGGAGGCTGTCCACGCTGGTCTTGTACTCCTCGATCTGGCGGAGCAGCGTGGTGTTCCGGCTGGACAGCGAGCGGGCCCGCTGGGTGCTCTGCTCCAGGCGGGTCTCAGTCTCGTTCAGGCGGGCCACCAGCGCCTGGGCGCGCTCCAGCGCCGCGGCGCGCGCCGCCCGGTCCCGATCGGCGGGGGTGCCGGCATCGCCGGTGGCGGCCGCCGCCACCAGGGCGGACCGCGCCCGGGCCAGCTCCTCATTGACGGAATTGACGAACTTGGAGGTCTCCAGGACCTCGGTGATCAGGCTGTCTTTCTCGGCCGCCAGCGCCTGGGCGTCGGCGAGAGCCTGGTTCAGTTGTTCCTTGCTCTGGTTGCAGCCGAGAGCCAGTAGCAGCGGGACGATCATCAGAAAACGGCGCATCCTGCACCTCCAAACGAGAACCCCTCTCGCCGGGCCACCACCCTGGCAGCCCTGCGGCGCGCGGGAAGGGTTGGGGCCGCGCGCAAGGTGGACGAATGCTAAACGGCTGGTTCCTCGACAACAGTGACCCCCCTCACACCCCCCCATGACAGTTCTGATATGCGGCTGACAGAGGAATGCAATATCGCCGGCCCAGCCAGAGGCCGGACCGGCGTGGGGAGTGGTCGGGTCACCCCGCCTCAGGAGCGCTTGCGCGGACGCGTCAGGCTGTCGGCCGAGGCCGCCCTCGGTGCGGGCTCCACCAGGCCGTACTTCTCGGGCTTGCTGCAGACGATCGCGGCAGCCAGGATCTTGGGTACGTACTCCCGGGTCTCGGCGGGCAGCAGCTTCAGCCGGTAGAGATGCCAGAAGTCGCGCTTGCTCCGCTTGAAGCCGCCGGGCGTCTGGGACACCTTGCGAAGCACGCGGCGTACCCCGTTCTCCCCCTTGTTGTAGCTCGCCATGGCCAGCATGAAGGCATCCTCGCCGAACTCCGCCAGCAGGCCGGCAAGGTACTGCGCGGCCGCCCGGGTCTGCCGGGGCACATCGGTCCGCTCGTCCACCCCGCCCTCCACCTTGAGGCCCAGGCTCCGGGCCGTGCTGGAAGTCATCTGCCACATCCCCCGGGCCCCGGCGCTGCTCTTGGCCAGCGGGTCGAACTGCGACTCGGTCCAGGCGACGTAGGCCATGACCTCCGGCAGCTCCAGCGCCTTGAACTCGGCGCTGATCTGGGGCCAGTACTTCACCTTGCGGCGGTAGATGATCCGGGCCGTCGGACCGGCCTTCTGCAGCTCCTGGATATGGAACGCCAGGCGCTCCTTGAAGATCGGCGGCACGGTGTAGGTCTGGGCATCGAACTGACGCAGGATGGCCCGGATCTCCTTGTCCAGGTCATCGCCGCTCTCGGCCACTTCTGCGGCCTTCTCCCGGCTGGTGCGGGCCAGGTCCGCCAGGGTGCGCTCGGCGTTGGCCGTGGCCTCCTGCAGCTGGTGCTCCAGCGCGGCGAGCTTGATGGAGTCCCGCTCCGCCTCCATGCGCTTCTGGATGACCGCGATTTCCCGGTCGAACCGGCCCTTGGCATCGAGGAGCTGGTCGATCTTGCGCTGCTGGGTGTAGATCACCCCCGCCATCAGCGCGATGATCAGCGCCGAGACCCCGCCCACCACCCCGAGAATCCGGACCCAGCGCCGCCGGGTCTGCTGCTTCATGAGGTCGCCGACCTCGTGGATCGTGTCGGCCATGACCTCCATCGTGCGCCGGGACTTGGTGCCGCCGGCCCGGGCCCGCTCCCCGGCCACCTTCTCGGCGGCCGCCGTCACCAGGCGGATGGCGGAGGTGGAGCGGGTGCGGCCCTTGAAGGTGTCGACCATCCGCTGGGCATCTTCGGCCGCGTCGTAGTTGGGGTCGAAGGTCACCGCGACCTCCACCTCGGGCCCCCGCTCGCCGCCGAAACAGACCCGGTCGCCGCTCTTGATCACCGCGCTCTGCGACTTCTCCCCGTTGACCCAGACGCCGCCGGCCTGGCCCAGGTCCAGGACGTGGTAGGCGTTCTCCTTCCGGACGATGGCCGCGTGATAGCGCCCGACCTCGGGATCCAGGTCGGGATCGAAGCGCACGTCACAGTCCCCGCTGGTGCCCACGCGGAGCGAGCGCTTCTCGTATTCGATCGTGGTGCCGGCCAGGCTGCCGGTGATGTGATTGATGCGGATCATCTTGAGTGATGGGGGGGACCCCGGGAGCTTACCGACCCCCGGCCCGGACCGCCAGAGCCGGGCTGGGGGGGATTCACCGAGCTGGGGGACCCAGCCCCTGACTCGCCGTCGCCGACCCCCAGGTACCGTCCCAACACCCTGTCCCGGCGCACCCCCAGCGCTCATGAAGCCTCGCTATAGCGGAGTTCATGGGAGGTTTCCCGGCAGACGGGGATATTCGGATTGGTCCCTCAGGCGGGAGAACATGCCTCGAAGCACAAAAAAGGGGTCCGTCCCAGTCCCTGCGGCCCACAGCGATCTCGCCCGTCTCATCGAGACGGAGCAGCGACTCGCCGCCCGGACGGAGGAGGCGCACCGTCAGGCCGAGGCGCTGCGGGCTGAGGCCCGGGAGACTGCCGGGACAATGCAGCGCGCCCAGGAGGAGGAGCTGGTCGCGCTGCTGACCGCCCGGGCTGCCCGGGCCGGGGAACAGCTGCGCCTTGAGCGCGAGGGCCTGATCAGCGACGGCGGAGCGGCGACCCAGCGCTACGAGAGACTCAGCGACGTGGAGGCCGACCGGCTCGCGCGGCGGGTGCTGGAGCTGCTGGCGCCGTCGGCACGGGTGGCCCTGTGATCCTGGCCATGTCGCGAGTGCGGATACTGGGGCCGCGGGAACACCTCGAGGCCGTACTCGCCGTGGTGCAGGATCTGGGCATTCTCCATCTGGCAGGCCCCCCGGAAGCGCCGCCGATGGCCCATCCGGAGTTCACGGCGCAGGAGGCGCGGCTGCGGCGGCGACTGCTGCGGCTCACCGCTTCTGCGGAAGCGACCCTCAAGTTGCTTGACGCCGGCAGCGGACCGGGCGGGACACGCCCGGAGCCGCCTGGTGCGCTGCCGGAGCTGGCGCGGCGGACCCGCCGCGCGGCCAGGCACGCTGCGCGTACCACTGCCAGGGTGGGTGCGCTGGAGGAGGAGGCCGCCACCCTGGCGCGGTACGAGGCGATCTTCAACGCCTTTGAGCCGCTGCTCGCCAGTCAGGCCCGATGGACCAGCGGCCGCGCGTATCATGTCGTCCTCAAGGCCGGCCAGGAGGGAGCGGTGGAGCCGCTCCGTCAGGAGCTGGGCCGGAGGCTGGGGAACGCCTTCGAACTCCGCGCTCAGCCGCTCCCGGCGGGCGAGACCGCCTTGCTGGTCCTGACGCCGTCCCACGCGGCGGCGCAGGTGGAGACGCTGCTGGCGGAAGGCCGCATCAGCGAGGTGGCCATGCCGGGGCCCTTTGCTGGCCAGACGCTGGCCCAGGCCATGCCCGCCATGCAGGAGCGGGCCCGGGCCATGCCGGCCGAGCTGGCGGCCCTGCGCCGGGAGCTGCGGGAGCTCCGGCGCCGGGAGGCACCGGCACTCGGGCAGCTGATCGCGATCGGGCGCGATCTCCTCGAACGGCTGGAGGCGCGGGGACTGGCCCGGCTGACCCGGCTCGCCTTCGTGGTGGAGGGCTGGGTGCCGGCGGATGCGCGGCCTCGCCTGGCCCAGGTGCTCGCCGCGGCCTTCGGGGACACCGTGGTGGTGGAGGAGATCGCGCAGGACCGATGGACGGCCGCCGACGCGCCGGTGGTGCTGCGCAACCCGCGCATCTTCCGCCCCTTCGAACTGCTGATCAGCCTGCTGCCACTCCCCCGCTACGGCAGCATCGACCCGACCCCGTTCGTGGCCGTCTTCTTCCCCATGTTCTTCGGCCTGATCCTGGGCGACGTGGGCTACGGTGCGGTGCTGCTCCTGATCGGGCTGGTGCTGCATCACCGGGCGACCCCGAATGGACGCATGCACCGGGTCGCCGAGATCCTGATCACCTGCTCCGCCTTCTCACTGATCTTCGGGGTACTGTTCGGGGAGCTCTTCGGCGATCTGGGACGACGCTGGTTCGGGCTCCACGCCGTCTGGTTCGACCGCGAGGAGGCGGTGGTCCCGTTTCTCATCCTGGCCGTGGCGCTCGGCGCGGTCCACATGCTGCTTGGGCTGGTGATCGGCGCGGTGAATGCCTTTCACGCGCACCGCCGCACGGCGATCGGCCGGGGGCTGACGGCCGTGATGCTGGTGCTGGTCATCGTGGCCCTGCTCGCCAGCGTCCGGGTGCTTCCCCATGGGCTGCTCACACCGGCGGCGATCGCCCTCCTCGTGATCTTCCCCATCACGATCATCGTCGAGGGCCTCGTGGCCCCGGTGGAGTTCCTGTCCACCCTGGGCCGGGTGCTCTCCTATGCCCGTATCATGGCGCTCGGGACCGCGTCGGTCATGCTCGCCGTGGTGGCCAACCGGATGTCCGGCGCCTTCGGCAGCGTCCTCGTCGGCGTGGTGTTCGCCCTGATCTTCCACGTGGTCAACTTCGCCCTGGGTGTCTTCAGCCCGGCGATCCACGCGCTGCGCCTCCACTATGTGGAGTTCTTCGGGACCTTCTACAGCCCGGGCGGGGTGGTCTACCGTCCCCTCGGCCACTGGACGCCCGCCCGGCGCCCCGGGGCCTAGTCACGAAAGGAGCCTGTCATGTCCTTCTGGATCCCGTTGGCGGCGGCCCTGGCGGTCGGCCTGCCGGCGATCGCCACCGCCTGGGCCCAGTCTCGCATCGGCCCCGCCGGCGCCGCCACCCTGGCGGAGAAGCCCGAGCTGACCACCACAGTCATCATCATGATCGCCATCCCGGAGACGATGGTGGTGCTGGGCTTCGTCGTCGCGGTCCTGATTCTGCTCCGCGGCGGCGCCTGAGCCATGTCGCTGGCGGGCCTGCTGGGCGCGCTTGAGCGCGACACCGCGGATCAGATCGCCGCCGAACTGGCGGCGGCGCAGGCTGAGGCGGCCGCCATCCGGGAGGAAGCCGGACGGCGACTGACCCGGCGGCGTGAGGCGGCGCTCCTCGAGGCCGATCAGGTGCTCGAGCGACAGCGCCGGGGGGACCTCGCGCGGACCACCCACCAGGTGCGGCGGACGGTGATGGACAGCCGAGAGGCGGCCATCGGGCGGATTCTGCAGCGCCTGCGCCTGCTCGTGGCCGACCCCGGCGCCGGCGGGCTTCAGCCGGAGGCACTGCAGGCGCTGGCGGCGACCGCCCTCGGGTTCGTGGCAGGTGAGCCGAGCGTGATCCGGGGGAGCCCGGCACTGCTCGAGTCACTCCAGGACCAGCTGACCACCGCCGGACACCGCCTCGTCGCCGACCCGGATGTCGGGGCCGGCGTGATCGTCACGACCGAGGACGGGCGGGTGACGGTGGACGCCACCCTCGCCGGCTGGCTCTCCGCCCGGGAGCAGGAGGTGCGGATGCTCATCGTCCGGCTGCTGGAGGAGCGTGATGACGGCCCGGTGTGAGGCACTGATCGCCCGGGCCGCCGGCCTGCGCGCCCACCTGCTGGACCAGGCGGCGCGGCAGGCGTGCAGCCGTCTCCACACGCTGGGCGGGCTGGCACGGGAGCTGGCGGCGCGAGGGTACCCTGTGGAGGCCACCACGCCGGACGCCCTGCAGCTGGAAACCGCCATCCGGCGCGGCGCCGCGGCCCGTACGAGGCTGCTGGCCCGCTGGGACCCGGAGGGACGCGCGGCCACCATCCTGCTGGCCCCGGAGGAGCTCCGATCGCTCAGGTCGCTGGTGCGAGGGGCGCAGGAAGCCCTCCCCGCGGAAGCCCGGCTCGCCGGACTCATCCCCACGCCGACCCTGCCCGGACCCGCGCTCGATGAGCTCGCCCGCCAGGCCACGGTGCCGGACATCTCCCGGCTCCTGTCCCGGTGGCGCTCGCCCTGGGCCGGCGCGTTCGCGGCAATGCACGGCACCGAGCCGGACCTGCTCGCGCTCGAGACCGCCCTGCTCCGGCTGCTGGCTCAACGCACCCTTGCCGCCGCGGTGCGCAGCTGCCGGCGGCTGGAGGAGTTCGCCCGGGAGTCCATTGACCTGCTCAACCTCCGCGGCGCCGTGCTGCTCGCCGGGCGGGCGGATGAGGTGGATCCGGCCGGGCTCTTTCTTGAGGGCGGCCGTCTCACCCGTGAGGGCTTCCTCCGCGCGCTCGCCTCACCCGATGCGGACACCCTGACCAGACATCTCGTGGCGACGGTGGAAGACAGCGGGCTCAGGGAACAGCTGCGCCGGTGCACCGGACAGCCCGTCCTGCTCGAGCGTGCCATCGCGGAGTGGCGGCTGGCCCGCTGGCGCCAGCTGGCCCGGAGGGAGCCCCTGACCGCCGCACCGGTGATCGCCTATGTGCTCGCGCTCCAGGAGGAGGTCGCCGCCCTGCAGCGGATGGTGTGGTCCATCGCCCTGAACGTGCCCTCACCGGGTGATGACGCCGCGCCGAGACGGGAGGCCGCATGAGTTATCGGGTCCAGGTTCTCTGCCGGCCCGCCCTCGCGGCGGGGTTCCAGCTTACCGGGCTCAGGCCCCGGACCGCCACGACGCTGGGCGAGACCTCGAGCGCGATCCGGGACCTGGTCTCACGCCCGGAGGCGGGGGTGTTGCTGGTGGAGGACCGGCTGTTCGAGGCGCTGCCGGCCGAGTTCCGCCGGGAGCTGGCCCGGCGGGCGCTGCCCCTGATCGTGCCCTTCCCGGGTCCGCGGTGGGTCCCCGCCGAGGCGGGCATGGACCGGTACATCGCGGAGCTCTTGCGGCAGGCGATCGGCTACCGGGTGCGCCTGACATGACAGACGCGCGGATCCGCCGGATCACCGGCACCCTGGTGGAGGCTGGGCCCCTGGAGACCACAGGCCTCTACGAGCTTGCCGCAGTGGGAGAACAACGCCTGCTGGGTGAGATCATTCGGGTCACCGGGGATGCCGCCACCCTGCAGGTGTACGAGGAAACCACCGGCCTCCGGGTCGGGGAGCCGGTCGTCGCCTCCGGGCGGGCGCTGGAGATCGAGCTGGGGCCGGGACTGCTGGGCTCGGTCCTCGATGGACTGGGGCGGCCGCTGGGGGCGCTGGCGCTGGCCAACGGGGAGTTCCTCACCCCCGGGGCCACGGCGGTGACGCTCGATCCCGAGCGCCGCTGGCACTTCGAGCCGACCCTCACGGCGGGCGACGAGGCTTCGCCCGGCAGCGAGCTGGGCCGGGTGGATGAGAAGCCGGGCGTCGTGCACCGGGTGTTGCTGCCCCCCGGGCTCCGGGGTGTCATCGCCCGCCTGGGCGCCGGGGACTATCGGGTCGGCGAGCCCATCGGCGAACTGGAAGACGGGACACCGCTGTACCTGAGCCATCGCTGGCCGGTGCGGGTGCCCCGGCCCGTTGGATCGCGGCTCGGCGACGATCGTCCCTTCCTGACCGGGCAGCGGATTCTCGACCTGCTGTTTCCGGTGGCGGAGGGCGGCACGGTGGCGGTGCCGGGTGGGTTCGGCACCGGCAAGACCGTCATCGAACAGTCGCTGGCCAAATGGGCCGAGGCGGACATCATCGTCTACATTGGCTGCGGCGAGCGCGGTAACGAGATGGCGGAGGTGCTCAACGAGTTCCCCGCCCTCACCGATCCCCGCACCGGCCACTCCCTGATGGACCGCACCATCATGGTGGTGAACACCTCCAACATGCCGGTGGCCGCCCGGGAGGCCTCCGTCTACCTCGGCGTCACCCTCGCCGAGTACTACCGCGACCAGGGCTACCGGGTGGCCGTGATGGCCGACAGCCTCTCCCGCTGGGCTGAAGCCCTCCGGGAGATCAGCGCCCGCCTGTCCGACATGCCGGGCGAGGAGGGCTACCCGACCTACCTCGCCAGCCGGCTGGGCGCCTTCTACGAGCGCGCCGGCCGGGTGGCCTGCCTCGGCAGCCCGGAACGAACCGGCGCGCTCACGCTGATCACCGCGATCTCCCCGCCCGGCGGCGACTTCTCCGAGCCGGTCACCCAGGCCTGCCTGCGGGTGGTCGGCACGGTCTGGGCCCTCGATCCGGCGCTGGCGCACCAGCGCCAGTTTCCGGCGGTGGACTGGGAGACCAGTTACTCCCAGTATCTGTCCAGCACCCTGCCGTGGTTCGCTCACGAGGCGGGAAGCGACTGGGAAGCCACCCGCCGGCGGCTGCTCGAGCTGCTGCAGCGGGGCCGGGAGATCCTCGAGATCGCCGCGCTCATCGGAGCCGACGCGCTGCAGGACGAGGACCGCCTGACCCTCGCATCCGCCCGGTTCATCCGCGAACTGGTCCTGGCCCAGAGCGCCTACAGCCCGACCGATGCCGCATCGCCGGTGGGCAAGACCCTGGCCCTGGGTCGCCTGACACTGTCGCTGGACGAAGCGGCTCGGGCCCTGCTGGCCGGCGGTCGTGCCTTCGAGCGGCTGCCGCTGGAGGCTGGACGCACCGCCATCGGCCGGGTGCGGGACGCCGGCCCCGCCGATTGGGCGGCACCGGCCAGCGCCGCCGAAGCCGCGATCGCCGCGCTCGGCACGAGCGAGGCCCCGGTATGATCGCCCTTCCCCGGACCTATCGCGGGGCGGAGGCGGCGGCCGGGCCGCTTCTCTTCCTGCGCCATGCGGCGCGGGTGGCCCTGGGTGAGTGGGTCACCGTGCGCGTCCGCGGATCGGCGGATCGCCGTGGCCAGGTGATCGAAGCCGGGGACGAGACCACCATCATCCAGGTGCTGGACGAGACCCTCGGCCTGGCACCCGGCCGAGCCGAAGTCATCCTGAACGGTGAGGTGGCCCGTGCCCCGGTCGGCCGGGAGCTCATCGGGAGGGCACTATCCGGGGTCGGCCGGCCGCTCGACGGGCTCCCCGCTCCGGTCGGAGAGGCGCTGATGCCGGTCAACGGGGCCCCGATGAACCCCGTCCGCCGCGAGCGGCCCACCGAGTTCATCGAGACCGGGGTGAGCGCCATCGATGGACTGAACACCCTGGTCCGGGGCCAGAAGCTCCCGGTGTTCTCCGGGCCCGGCCTGCCGGCGCTCGACCTGGCCGCCGACATCGTCGAGCAGGCGCGAGCCCCCCGCGGGGAGCCGTTCGCGGTGGTCTTTGCCGGCATCGGCATCACCGCGCGGGAGACCCGGCACTTCCTCGACCGCTTTGGCCGGACCGGCGCGCTGGAACGCAGCGTCCTCTTCCTGAATCAGGCCAGCGATCCCACCGTCGAACGCCTGCTGGCTCCCCGGTTTGCACTCACCCTGGCGGAGTACCTCGCCTTCGAGGCCGGACTGCACGTTCTCGTGGTCATGGCCGACCTCACCCACTACTGTGAGGCGCTCCGGGAGATCGCCACGGCCCGGCAGGAGATCCCCGGGCGGCGAGGCTACCCTGGCTACATGTACACCGACCTGGCCACGCTGTTCGAGCGGGCCGGGATCCTCCATGACCGGCCGGGCTCGGTCACCCAGCTGCCGATCCTGACCATGCCGGATGACGACATCACCCACCCCATCCCGGACCTCACCGGCTACATCACCGAAGGCCAGATCGTGCTGAGCCGGGATCTCCACCGCCGCGGGATCTTCCCGCCGATCGATGTGCTGCCATCACTCTCCCGGCTCATGAATGCGGGCATCGGCAAGGGGAGGACCGTGCCGGATCACCGGGAGTGGGCCGACCAGATGTACGCCAGCTACGCCCGCGGCCGGGAGGCCCGGTTGATGGCCGCCATCGTGGGCGAGGCCGGGCTGGCCGGTCCCGACCGCCGCGCCATGGAGTTCACCGAGCGGTTCGAGCGCGAATTCATCGGTCAGGACGGCGGCCGGCGGTTGCCGGACACCCTGGCCGCCGGCTGGCGACTCCTCCTCACCCTGCCCCGCGCCGACCTCACCCGCCTGAGCGAACAGACCTGGGCCGCCCATCAGGCAGCTTCCCCGGAGTCCAGGTGAGCAGCGCCGGTCCCGCGACCCGCCTGGTGCTCCTGAACGCCCGCCGGCAGCTGGAGCGGATGCTGCGGGGCACCACCATGCTCCGGCGCAAACGAGAGGCGCTGGTCTCCGAGTTGTTTCAGCTCGCCCGGCCGGCCGCCACCGCCCGCAGCGCCATCTCCGCGGAAGCCGATGCGGCGTATCAGGCACTGCTGGATGCCTCTGCCGAGGTAGGGCAACGCGGGGTGACGCCCTGGGGCTGGCCCAGCCGGGAGCTGGAGGTGGAGATCCGTCCCACGTCGGTGTGGGGGGTGCCGGCTTCTACCATCGAGCAGGCGCCCGTGGTCGGCCGGACGCTGCCGAACCGGGGCATGCAGCCCGCCGCCGCGGGGGCTCCGGTGGTTGCGGCGGCGGATCACTTCGAGCGACTAGTGGAACAGCTGGTCCGTTCTGCCCCACGGGAGATGCTGCTGCTCCGGCTCGGCCAGGCGCTGTCCCGGACCACGCGTCAGGTCAACGTGCTCGAACAGCGCCTTGCACCCGGCCTCCGGGCCAGACTGGCGGTGGTGCGGCGGCGCCTGGACGAGCGCGAGCGGGAAGAGCACGTCCGGCTGGAACGCCTGCGGAGCCGGAAGGCGGCCGGTTCAGGTTGACTCCACCGGGGACCCCGGCAGGATCACCCCGTCAGTTCAACCGCACCATCCGGGCGATAGAGGGCACCCCTTGGGTGCTGATGAGAAACAGCATGTACGGCCCGGGCGGCAGCAAGTTCATCGAAGACGGAATCCGGACCGAGACCTGGGTTCCGCTGCGAGTCACCTGCAGTCGGCCGTAACCCTGCCCCATGTCGAACGAGTGCGTATTGGTCGACAGCCTGACCAACGAAGCGAACCGGACCTGCCCCGGATTGGGCGTGCCGATAGTGACCGTGGTGCCGTAGCGGAGACTCGCCGGGGCCGAGGAGATGACCGGGCGCGGCCCGGTGAACAGGTAGGGAGGCGAGAACACCTCGGCGTTCATCTCGTCGGGAATGCCCGCCCCGTCCCCACTGCCGGTGTGCAGCAGCCGGCCGTCGGGGAGCAGGACGGTGGTGTTGTGATACCCCCGCGGGATCGCGCTGGAGGCCCAGGCCGTCCACCCGCCAGTCGCCGGATCCCACACCTCCACGTGACGCACCGACCCGGCCAGGGTGGTGAAGCCCGAGGAACTGGTGCCTCCCGTCACTGCTACCCGGCCATCGGGCAGAAGGGTGGCGCTGATCTGCCGGCGGGCAACCGACATCGGGCTGGTGAACTGCCACTTCGGCGACGCCGAGGTGAGGTCGATGACCTCCGCGGTGGCGGTGGGCGGATCTCCCCCACCGATGTAGATGATCTTGCCCGGCTGGTACATCACCGCACTGCCATAGTCGCGCCCCGCTACCAGCCGGTTGGCCACAAAGGTCCACGCGCCGTTGCCGTTGGGGTTCAGGTAGCTGGTGCCCTGCAGCTCACCGGCGTAGAAGATCTGCCCGTTGGGGGCGAGGAAGGTGCGCGGGTAGTACGGCATCCAGGCGGTTGCGGCCGTCAGCTTCCGCCAGGTGCCGGCGCCGGTGGAATAGACCTCAGGCGTGAGCACCGTGGCGCCGGCCTGGTCGGTGCCCCCGAGTGCCACGGCATCACCGTTGCCCAGCAGCGTGATGGTCGGGTACCACCGGCCCCAGGCCATGGGATTCCTGGCCAGCCACGACCCGGTCCGGTAGTCGAAGATGTTGGTGTTCGGGAGCCCCAATCCGTCCTGGATATGCCCCCCCGCCACCAGCAACCGGCCTGAAGCAAGAAAGGTATGCCCGCTGCAGAACAGCAGCGACGGCGCGCCGAAGGGAGCGAAGGCCCCGGTCGAGGGATCCCACACCTGTGGCGTGCCGCCGTTGAGTCGGCCAAAACTCAGGACCTTCCCGTCAGGCAGCAGGCTGAGGTGGACGCCCACGTTGACCCAGGCGAACGGCGCCGTCCAGCTTCCCATCGTGGCGTTGTCTGCCGAAACCGGCCCGCCACCCTGGAACTGGGGATTATCGTCCAGCGAAGGGCCTTCGAGGGCGGGTTCATCGGTCGGGGGAGACTGGGTGTCGCTCCAGTCCTGGCAGGCGAGTACCGCGGCTGCGGCCGCAAGCAGGCCGAACCGGACCAGGCGGGTGGTGCTCGACATAACCACGCTCCTCGAGACTGGAGGCTGATGGTCGCCGGAGAGGGGGGCGTCCGCGACGTCGTCATGCAGGACCCGGACCCAAATTATGGCCCCGGCGGGAATTCGCAAACGCCTGCGAAACAACGAGCTAGGGGTCGATCCAGCCCCGTGCGCCGGACTGGCGTGGCCGGGTGTTGTGGCGGGGCCGCATCGAAGGGGGGGCCGGGCCACCTCGATCGGCGTCAGCCAGGATCGGTTACACTTCCGCCATGCGCCACCAGGACGCTCCACCGCCCGATGGGGGCAGGCAACCGTTCCGGGTCCTCGGGTTTGCCGCCCTGGCCTGGGTGGTGCTGGCCGCTCAGGTCATCCTCCTCTTCGCACGGCCGTCGCCCTATGGCGGAGCCTACGCCACCGCCTGGCCCACTTACCTCTACCACGCCCTGATCTTTCGACTGCTGACGGTCTGGGCGATCGCGCTGCCCTTCTTCGGTTGGTGGATGTGGCGCTCCAGGCACCCAGCGGGAAGGCATGAGAGGGCGCTCGCCCACGGCCTGCTGATGGCGCTGCTGGTGCTGCTGGTCGGGTACGATCAGGCCGACAACGAAGTGATGCGGTTCATGGGCACCCACCTCACCGCGGATTTCCTGCGGACCTACGGCTCGGCAGGGCTGGGACAGCGGGAGGTGCTGCAGTCGCTCCTGACCGACCGCGGCGGCGCCCTGTCGTCCGTCGCGATCCTCGTGCTCGGTCCCGCCGTGCTCATGACCACGTTTCGCTGGTGGTGGCGGCGTCCGGTCACAGGGAACGGGCCGGCTCCCGGCGCCCTTCTCGCCGGTGCCTGGCTCCCGCTGCTGACCGGGCTGGTGGTCTACAACCTCCCGGGTGGCCGGTTCCGCCGGGAGCGGGTGCAGGGGGCGGCGCTGACCCAGATGCAGGACCTGATCAGCGGCCGGGAATCGGGAAGGCGCCCGGCGGACTTTCCGGCGCTGGTTGCCGAGTACCAGCGGGGGTGGTTGGCAGAGGACGGCGCCGGGGCGTGGCGCTTCGAAGACGACACGCTGTTCCCCCTGCGGCGCGTGCCGGTCGCGCCCATGGCCCCGCCGGCCAGCGCTCGCTGGAACATCATCTACCTGCAGCTGGAGACCTACCGCGGGTGGAACGTGGGACACCTGCGACCCGATCTCCGGCAGCCCTCACCCACCCCCTTCCTGGACAGCCTCGCCCGGAGTCCGGGGGCGGCCTCCTGGAGCCGGGCCCTGAGCTTCGGCCCACCTACGATCAGTGGCTTCATGGCGGCACAGTGCTCCGTGCCGCCGCATTCCCTCTTCCACGTTGCCACCCGGTTCACCCTGACCCGGCTGGACTGCCTCCCGGAGGTGCTGCGCCGGCACCGGTGGCAGACGCTGTTCTTCACCGCCAGCGATCCCGACTGGGACAACCAGACGCCGTGGGTGCGGACGTGGTACGACGAGACTCACTACTACCCCGACGCGGCGGAGGCCGACCGGGTCGTCTTCCGGCGTGCCGCCGCACGGATCCAGGAGGTGGCGGCCACCGGGCAGCCGTTCATGGCGACGATCTCCTCGATCAGCAACCACTACCCGTTTCAGACCCGGGAACCCGCACTGGACCTGACTCAGAGCCACGACCCCCGCGAGGCGATCCGCAACACCATGCGCTACACGGACGACGTGGTGCGTGAGTTCGTGGCCACGCTGGCCCGCGAGCCCTGGTTTGCGCAGACGATGCTGATTGTGGCGGGAGATCACGGGTACAATCTCGGGGAGCATGACGGTGAGCCGGGGCAGCGCAGCGGCTATCGCGAATCGCTGTGGATTCCGCTGGTCATCGCCGGCCATCATCCGGCCCTGCCCCGGGGAGTCCAGACGGACGTCGCCAGCCTGCTGGACCTGGCCCCGACCATCGCCGAGCTCGCGGGAATCCGCGAGCCCACCAGCTGGGTCGGCCACAGCCTGCTGGCCCAGCCGGCCGGGCAGCGCTGGGTCGGCTTCGAGCGGCCGTCGATGTTCTTCGCCGAGTCGGGCCGGTTTTCGCTGGTCGGCAATCCCGAGCTCGGTACCGGCGAGCTGTTCGACGCGCTGGCCGACCCGCTGCAGCGGCGCAACCTGGCGGCGGAGTTTCCCGACAGCGTCGCCGCGCTGCGCCGCACCGCCAGCCGGCGCACCCGGTTGCTGGACTATCTGCTGGCCACCAACCGGATCGCGCCGGCGC
>CAYUYF010000059.1:0-14637 GCA_964449145.1 uncultured Gemmatimonadaceae bacterium
CTTGTCGGCCCGGAAGCGCGCCTTGCAGGTCTTGCAGTCCACCAGCGGATCGGTGAACCCGGCCACGTGTCCGGAGGCCTCCCACACCCGAGGGTGCATCAGGATCGCCGCATCGATGCCCTCGATATCGTCGCGGGCGTGGACCATGGCCCGCCACCAGCGGTCCTTGACGTTCTTCTTGAGCTCGACGCCGAGCGGGCCGTAGTCCCACACCGAGCCCAGGCCACCATAGATCTCGGACGATTGGAAGACGAAGCCTCGCCGCTTGCAGAGCGACACCAGCTTGTCCATGAGAGTCGTGTCAGCCATGGGACGTCAGTCGGGGTAGAGGGGGTCCGGGAGGCAGCAAAGCTAGACTGGGCGTCTGGTCCCAGCAAGCCGGGCGCCCGCCAAGCTGTTGCCAGATAATGCATTGCCCGATTCGGGGCAATAGTGTAGCGTGAAGGTGGGCCGGTAGATCTCGGGCCGGCCTTTCGGGTGGTGCCAGGCGCTACGTTGCCGCAGTCTGCAGTGCCCGGAAAAGCCCGGATTGTGGCGGCAGCGCCTCCACAGCGCCTCAACACCGGGAGTGCAAACCAGTTACGAATCAGCCCCGCGGGGGCCTGTCTCTTGCCTGAGGATGAGGCAGGAATGCAGGCGGCACCCGGGGCACCGGCTCACCAGCGTGAGCCGGCTCACATCCTCCGTTGGGCGTCCCGCACCCTATTGGTAGCCCGCCAGTTCGGGGGCATGACCGGGGGGGGAGGGGCAACGCCAGCGGGTGGCCGTACCGGGATCCCGAAGGGGACCGCCCCAAGCCGCCTGGAGAGAGACATGCACAAGTTTGCTCGGCCGATCGACCCGAGGGTCCCGCCAGTCCGGCGGGGGGTTCGCGGCGTCACACTGGTGGAGGTGCTCATCGTCATTGTCATGATGGGGATCATCCTGACGATGGCCATCCCCCGGCTGAATCTGGAGGGGTACAAGGTGAGCTCAGCAGTTCGAGGGGTCACGGCCTCCCTGTCGTACGCCCAGCGGCTGGCTGTGTCGTTGCAGCATGACGTGCGGGTGGCCTTCGATGCCCCCAACCGGCGGCTCCGAGTGCACGAGGACACCGACAACGACGGGGTGATTGACCCGGGCGAACGGGTGACCTACACCAACCTGGAAGAAGGGGTCACCTTCGGGCGCGGCACCGCCCCACCGATCACCTACACGAGTGGGGTGGCCGGGCCGCTGGCGTTCAACTTCACCCAGACCCAGGGCGGGTTGCCGGTGGTGACGTTTCGGCGGGACGGGACGGTCAGTGAGAGCGGCGGGTTCTACCTGAACACGATCAAGAGCCTGGCCCAGAACAATACCGGCAGCGTGCGCGCGGGCGAGATGATCCGCTCCAGTGGCCGCGTCATCTGGTACTCATACGCCACCAGCGCCTGGGTGAGGGGGAACTGATGAACCGCAAGGGTTTCACGCTCATCGAGACGCTGGTCGCCATGGTCATCCTGACCGTCGTCGCCCTGAGTCTGGGCCGTTTCGTCGGCCACTTCCTGCATGCGGTGGGCACGTCGACGGTGCGCACCATCGGCACGGCGGTGGCGACCGAGCAGATCGAGCTGGTCCGGGCCCGGAACACCGCCACGGCCTATCCCACCCTCGTGGCCACCTTCAACAACGTGACCACGACCGGGTTTCCGGGCTATCCCAGCATGCAGCGCCGCACTCGCGTGGTGCGCACCACCACCGTCGCCCCGCGGGCGGACTTTACGACGATCACCGTGACGGTCACCGAGCCCACGATGGGCCAGCCGATCAACCTTACCGTGGTGGTAGCCGCGCCATGACCAGACCGAACCGCCTCCGCAGCGAGACTGGTTTCTCGCTCATCGAAATGATGATCGGGCTCATCGTCCTCAGCGTGGTCATGGGGGCGGCGGTCTCCGTGATGCGCTCCCAGAGCCAGAATTTCGCGCGCGGGGGCAACCGGATGGAGCTCACCCAGAATCTCCGGTTCGCCGTCTCCAGCACCGAGCGGCTGGTGCGCACCCTGGGCGCCGGCATCGGCACCGGCCAGCCCATGCTGATCTATGCCGGGAACGACGTGATCACGTTCAACGGCAACTATGCCTCACAGATTCCCGACGGCGTCGCGGTGTACATCAACCCGGACATCCCGGCGGGAGCGGACCTGAGCCTGACGACCGCCACCCCGATCGTGATCCCCAATACGGCGATCAACTACCCGGTGGCCAACTACTTCTGGGGCGGCGCGACGCCCAGCCGGGCGGAGACGATCTCGATCTACTTCCGGCCCGACTCCTCCACGCCGGACGCCAACGACTTCGTGATGCTGCAGCGCATCAACGCCACCCGGAGCGAGCTCATCGCCCGGAACATCCGGGCCTACCCCGGCCGGCCGTTCTTCGAGTTCTGGTGGGACAGCACCAACGCCACCGGCCTGACGACCTACAAGCAGCTGGCCGCCGCGCGTATCCCGGTGCGCCACCCGGTGATCGGCGGCCTCACGCCGGTGGTGGACAGCATCCGGACGGTCCGCCTCAACATGGTGGTCACCAACGGCGTGCTCACCCCGGACTCCACCAGCCGGATGGTGTCCACGATGATCCAGATCCCCAACAACGGGTTGGCGCCGATCAACACCTGCGGAGACGTCCCGCTGTCACCCAACGGGGCCCTCACCACCGACACCGTTGGCCAGGGTTCCGGCGGGGTACTGCTCGGCTGGGGCACCTCCCCCGATGAGCTCACCGGCGAACGGGACATCAGCCAGTACAACCTCTACTACCGGTTGCAGGCGGTTCTCACCTGGAGCCCGTTGACCACCCAGGCGGCCGGCTTCTCGCCCTATGGCCTCTCGGCGACCCTGATGCCGGATTCCACCTATGTCTTTGCCGTGGCAGCGCTGGACTGTTCGCCGGCGGAGTCCCCGCTGGTCACCAGCGCGGCCACGCGACTGCAGCCATGACCACCCCACGTCCCCTGCTGGAGACCCGTATGGCCTTCGCCCGATTGCGCAACGAGCGCGGGATCGCGCTCCTGCTCACCGTTCTCCTCTCGCTGATGGTCGCGGGCATGGCGGTGGGCATGATCCTCATGATGAGCAACGCCAACCTCATCTCCCGCTTCCACTCCAGTGAAGCGATGATGACCATGGCCGCCGACGCGGGGCTGGAGCGGGGCCGGGACATCCTCAACGGCACCCCCGGCATCGTCCCGGCGGGCCAGGGATTCGATACGCTGGAGCTCGGCGCCACCGTGCTCGACGCCTACGGCGCGGCAATTCCGGGGTTTACCCGCTCCACCTTCGTGGGGGAGAACGGCGATACCACCGGGCAGTTCGGTAATTTCGCGAGCATCATCACCGAGGTCCGGACCGCCCGCGGCGCCGTGGTCGTTCGCCGGATGCAGCTGAAGCAGGATCCGTTCAGCCGCTTCGCCCGGTTCTTCAATACGTGGAGCTGCTGCGCCTGGGGTAACACCGAGGTGGCCAACGGCCCGGTGCATTCGAACCAGGGGATGGCGCTGCAGAACGGCGCCCCCGGCGCCACCTTCAACGGCCCGGTGACCACGGTGGGCAACATCACCAATCAGGCCAGCGGCAACTGGAACGGCGGCGTCACCACCGGCGTGCAGGCGATCCCGTTCCCGACCACGACCACGATCGCCAACATGCAGGCCTTCGCCACCGCCGGCAACATGAACATCGTGGGGTATCCGGTCCTCAATGCCAGCGATCCGGACACCCGCATCGAGTTCGTGGTGCTGGACCTCAATGGCGATGGGCAGTTCACAGCCGCCAACGAGGGGTACTTCCGGGTCTGGAAGGTGTCCGCCGGCGGCGTCCAGGCGGACAAGCGCAAGTACGTGACGGCGCGGCCGTGGCTCAACGTGCCCGGCGGCCTGGGCAACGTGGCCGGTGGCGCGGGTGCGGGAAACCTCCAGCCGAGCAACGCCAACGATCCCAATCTGTTCTCGCCCAACTGCGGTGGTACCGCCCCCACCGCGCCCGCCGCCTGGGCCCGCGCGGACACCATCATGTCCTTTGCCACCTTCAAGCCCGCGCTGGGTGCGGCCAACTCCAATGCCCGCATCGTGGAGGCCCGCAACGCCCTCAACAGCGGCACCCGCCAGTGCTTCCTCGGCGGGGATCGCCGGCTCTACCCCAATCTGCTGGGCGTCCCCCAGTGGATCATCCAGAACACACAGGGCAGCTGGCAGACCTGGCCGGGCTGGGGCGGAGCCCCGCCGGCGGCGCTGGTCAATTTCTTCACCACCAACGCCGGTGGTCTCAACCCCATGGACATCTCGGTGCCCAGCGCCACCGCGCTGGCGGCCACCTTCTGGCCGCTGGACCGCGCCCAGAACCTCAATTTCAAGGGTGTGGTCTTCGTGACCGGAAGCGTGGCCGTCAGTGGCGTGCTCCGCGGCCGGGTCACGGTCGTGGCCACCGGCAACATCCTGCTCCCGGATGACATTACCTACGTCACCCCGCCCGGAAGTCCCGGGTGCAACGACATCCTCGGCCTGATCACCAACGGGGACGCGGTCATCGAGAACAACACCTTGAACACCCCGTTCCGGGTCAAGAACAACTGGACGGTCCGGTTCGACGACACGCCCAACGAGACCTGGCATGCGTTCATGCTCACCCTGGGCAACTTCCAGGGCGAGACGATCACCGGCGACCCCGCGGCGGTGGCGCCCGAGAACTGCGGCGGCAAGAGCCGCGGCTGCAAGTCCATCGTCGGCGGCACGATTCAGCAGGGCGTCTCCGGCACCTTCAGCGGCGGCAGCGGCTGGGCGGAACAGGACACCTGGGACAGCTGTGGCACCCGGAACCCCCCGCCCTTTTACCCGACCACCGGGCGGTACACCAAGAACCGGTACTACGAGATTGACCCGGTCGGGTTCAACGTCGCGGCCTGGTACGCGGCGAACCAGTAGACAGTTGCGCGGTTAGACGGAACGCGGTTCGTGCGAAAGGGGCGGGGTCCTTGCGGATCCCGCCCCTTTCCGTATTCCCAACCGCCCAATCGCTAGCCGCCTAGCCGCCCCAGCACATCCGCCACGATCGCCTCACCGTGCCACCGGGTGTTCTCGATGAACAGCCGGTTGGCGTCGTTGCCCGCCGCGATGACGCCGGCCACGTAGCAGCCCTCGACCGGGGTCATCATCGTCTGCTCGTCATGCGCCGGCACGCCGGTCCCCGCATCCACTGGAACGCCAAGCGCGGAGAGCAGCGAGGTATCGGCGTGGTACCCGGTCATGGCCAGAATATGGTCGGCGGGGATGCTCTGGCGAGCACCGCCGTCGTTGGAGACCACCTCGACCCGGTCCGCGGTGATGGCCGCCACCCGGCTGTTCCAGAAGGCCCTGATGCTCCCCTCCTTTACCCGGTTGGTGATGTCCGGCAGCACCCACGGCTTGACCGACCGGTCGAATCCCTCGCCGACGTGCACCAGCGCCACACGGGCGCCGGCCCGCCAGCACTCGAGGGCGGCGTCCACAGCGCTGTTCCCCGCCCCGATGACCACCACGTCCTGATGCCAGTGGCGATGACCTTCCGTGAAGTAGTGGGCCACGTGAGGCAGCTCTTCCCCGGGGACGCCCAGGAGATTGGGCCAGTCATAGTAGCCGGTGGCCACCACCACCGCCGTGGCGCGGTAGCGCGTCGTGTCGTGCCGCCGCCGGACGTGGAGCTCGAAGCCGCCGGCTGGCACCCGGGTGATGGCGGCAACCTCTTCTCCCGGCCGGGCATCGAGCCCATAGTGCTCGGCCACCCGGCGGTAGTAGAGCAAGCCGTCGCGCCGGGTGGGTTTCTCGTGGCTCGCGATGAACGGCACCCCGCCGATCTCGATCTTTTCCGGGGTGGAGAAGAACGTCATGTTGAGCGGGTACCGCTCGATTGTGGAGACCACGGTGCGGCGGTCGACCAGGATGCAGGGGAGGCCAGCCGTCCTGGCGGCCACGCCCACCGCCAGGCCGCAGGGCCCGGCGCCGATGACCACCAGGGTGGTGTTCACACCTCGATGATCTGGTCCCGGCGCGTCCCGACGCTGACATAGCGGATCGGGGCGCCGGAGAGGTCCTGCAGCCGGTCCAGGTAGGCGCGCGCTTCCGGCGGAAGGTCGGCCAGGCGACGGGCCCCGGTGGTGGGCTTCTGCCAGCCCGGCAACACCTCGTACTGGGGCACAACCTGCTCCAGCGCCTGGACATCGGACGGCAGCTCCGGACAGGGCGTCCCGTTGAAGAGATACCCGATCCCCACCGGAATCGCTGCGAAGGTATCGAGCACATCGAGCTTGGTCACCGCCAGTCCGGTCAGGCCGTTGACGCGCACCGAGTACCGCACCACCGTGGCGTCGAACCAGCCGCAGCGGCGGGGGCGCCCGGTCACGGCGCCAAACTCTCCGCCGAGCTGGCGCAGCTGTTCCTCCACTTCCGGCTCTCCCTGTGTGGGCAGCGGCCCGTTCCCCACCCGTGTCGTGTAGGCCTTCACCACACCCAGGACCTCGTCAATCGCGGTGGGGCCGATGCCGGCACCCACCGCCGCCCCGCCTGCGGTCGTGTTGGAGGACGTCACAAAGGGGTACGTCCCGTGGTCCACATCGAGCAACGCACCCTGAGCGCCCTCCAGCAGCACCCGCTGGCCCCGCTTGACCGCCTGATACACCGCCAGGCCGGTATCGCCGGCGAGGGGCAGCAGCCGCGGGACGAGCCGATCCAGCAGCTCATGGTGCTCGGCCTCCGATGCCAGTTCGGTGGCACCCATCATCTGGAGCAGCTGGTTGGCCCGGGACACCCGCTCACTCAGCAGGGCACGGGCGGCCTCGAGATGACGCAGATCGCCCACCCGGATCCCGCGGCGGCCGTACTTGTCCTCGTAGGCCGGCCCGATCCCCCGACCCGTGGTGCCGATTTTCTGGCTGCGTTCGTGGGCCTTGTCCAGCAGCTTGTGGTAGGGCATGACCAGGTGGGCCCGGTCGGAGACCATGACCCGCCCCGCCGTCCGGATGCCCTTGGCGCTGAGACCGTCCAGTTCCAGAAAGAACTGCTCCGGGTCGAGGACCACGCCGTTGCCGACCACGCAGGTGCACGACTCGTGGAGGATGCCGGAGGGAATCTGCTGCAGGATGAACTGGGCCTCCCCGATGCACACCGTGTGACCGGCGTTGGCGCCACCCTGGTAGCGCACGACCAGGTCGGCCTGCTCCGCGAGGACATCCACCAGCTTGCCTTTGCCCTCGTCGCCCCACTGGGCGCCGACGACCACCACACAGTGCGTCTTGGGTCCGAACATCGGCGGGTTGGTCCTCTCGGTGAGCAGCCTAACCAGTGATCGGCGATCAGTCAGCGGGCGGTGACCCGCCCGGTGCGCCAGCCTCAAAAAAACGACCGGGACCCCGCCAGTGGGGCCCCGGTGCATCCTCTGGCGAAAACTAGGGGGGCCAGACTGAATGTCAACTTGGCGCAGGCAGACCCGCCAGCACCTCTCCGATCCGGCGCGCTGAGGCCAGATCGAGGCCCTCCAGCGTGTCCCGCGGCGTGTGGATCAGCGCCAGCACCTTCCAGTCGAGGCGAGCCACCGTCACCGACTGGGCACCGGCCCGCGCCAGCGGCAGACTGTCCACGAAGACCCCGGCCGGCATCGACCGGATCTCCACCGGCTCTCCCGATCCGGCCAGCCCCGCCACCAGCCTCTCCGCAAGGGACCGACCCGCCCGGTTGTGCACCACGGCGTAGTAGCGGCCGCGGTCGGCGATGGTGTCCAGGTTGATCACCTCGACACCGGCCACCGGGAGCCCCCCAGCCAGCAGCGCCCGGGCGCCCACGAGGCCGAACTCCTCCGCCCCGGTGAGCAGGTACCCCACGCCGGTGCGAGGGCCCCCCTCGGCCGCCACCAGCGCCGCGTAGAGGCCGCTGCCGTTGTCACGGGCCCCGGGAGAGGTGCCCCGAAGCCTCCCCCGGGAGGCGAGGGCTCCCGCCGCGAGGACGAGGCCGCAGGCCCCGGCTACCGGGCTCGCCGGAAGCGGGGTGTGGCTCCAGACCCGCCAGAGGACCAGCGCGGTGAAGGCCACGATGGCGACCGCCAGAATCCACACCGCCACCAGTCGGCCGGCCATGGAGTGGCCCTGCGCCTTCGTGTCCACGTGGGCCACGATCCAGCGGGTCACGGGCGCCTCGCCCGGGGGCCGGACGATGAGGTTGGCGTCCTGGCGACGCTCCGCCCCGGGCACGGCCACCCCCGCCCCGATGCCCCACGCTAGAAGCCCCAAGGCCAGCAGGCCGGCCACCCAGAGCCCCGGCCCGAGCCACCAGGGTAATCGAGCGGTAAGCAGCAGCGGCAACTGGAGGATGGCGAGCCACCCCAGACCCGCCCCCAGGAGGGGGAAGGCATTCAGTACGGCTGGCTGGAAGGAGAACTGCTGCTGGTGCACCCGGTACCCGCGCTCGATCAGCCACCGCTGGAGCTGGTCCCGGGCCGCCGCTGCGCCGGGGGTGCCGGCTTCCCGCGGGTGGGCCACCAGGAGGCGGAACAGCGCCTCCGGGTTCAGGCCGTTCCGGCGCCCAGTGCGGCGGCGGCCTCGGCGGTGATCTGGCCGCCCTCAAGCAGGCGGCTGGCATGGTTCTCGAAGGTCTGCATCCCCTCGGCCTCCCCTTCCTGCATGCAGGCGCGGAGCGCCCCAAGGCGCTCGGGATCACGCAGGATGGCGCGCACCGCCGGATTGGCCAGCAGCACTTCCATGGCGGCCAGCCGGCCGCCATCGTCCTTCCGGGGCACCAGGCGCTGGGCGATCACCCCGCGCAGGACCTCCGAGAGGCGGATCCGCCCGATCTCCCGCTCGATGGCCGGAAACATCGAATGGAGACGGCTCACCGTCCCCACGACATCGGCGGTGGGCAGCGTCGAAATGACCTGGTGGCCCCGCTCCGCCGCCTTGATGGCGGTGTCGAGCGTCTCGCTGTCGCCGATCTCCCCGATGACGATGACATCCGGATCCTGGCGCAAGGCCGCCTGCAGCCCCACCGCAAAGCTCTCGGTATCCACCCCGACCTCACGCTGGGTCACGGAGCACTGCACGTCCCGGTGCAGGAACTCGATCGGGTTCTCGATGGTGACGATGTGCCGCTGCAGGTTCTGGTTGATGTGGTTGAGCATCGCAGCCACCGTGGAGCTCTTCCCGCTCCCGGACACCCCGGTCACCAGCACCAGGCCCTGTTCCAGCTCCGCCAGCCGCATGGTCACCGGGGGCAGCCCCAGGTCCTCCACGGTGGGCACCGCAAACGGGATGACCCGCATCACGATCATGAACGAGGACCGCTGCCGCAGCACGTTGACCCGGAATCGTCCCACCCCCGGCATGCCCCAGGAGCAGTCAAAGTCCTTCAGCCGGTCCACCCGGGCCCGCTCCTCCTCGTTGGGCAGCAGCTTGAGGGCGATCGCCCGGGTCTGGTCCGGGGTGAGCCGCTGCTTGGTGAGCGGCACCAGCTTGCCGTTGATCCGCGCACGGAAGACGTCGCCGGCCTTGATGTGCAGGTCCGATGCGCCACGCTCAACGGCCGCCTTGATGATCTTTTCCATGGGCGATAGCCAGGGGTGAGAGAACCCGGTCAGCGATCCGCTGATCGTGTCACAACTTGGGCGATTCGTGGCAGCGATCCGAGGAGACGGTCGAAGGCAGAGAGCGCAGCCACACCACTAGCCTCGCGCCAGCGGAGGGAAGAACCCCATCCTTCCCCGCACCTCGCGCATCGTCTCGCCGGCCATGCGGCGGGCGCGGGCGGCGCCATCCCCGAGGATCTGTCCCACCCGGTCGGGAGCGGCGTTGAGCTCCGCAGCGCGGGCCCGGATCGGCCCCAGGGCCGCGTTCATGTGGTCCGCCAGGACCTTCTTGCAGTCCAGGCAGCCCCAGCCCGCGCTGCGGCAGTTCTGGGCCACCAGCTGGACGGTCTCCGGTGGCGAGAAGTACCGGTGCAGCGCGTAGATATTGCAGATCTCCGGCGTTCCGGGGTCCTGGCGCCGCACCCGTGCCGGATCGGTCTTGGCCGGGCGGAGCTTGGCCCAGACCTCCTCCGGAGACTCCAGAATGCCGATGGTGTTCCCCAGGCTCTTGGACATCTTGGCCTGGCCGTCGAGCCCCATGATCCGCTTGGCCTCGGTAAGCAGCGGCTGGGGCTCCGGAAAGAAATCGGTGCCCCCGCCGAACTGGGCGTTCCATTTGCGGCAGATCTCCCGGGTCAGCTCGAGGTGCTGGATCTGGTCCTCACCCACGGGCACCATGTCCGCCCGGTACAGCAGGATATCCGCCGCCATCAGCACCGGATAGTTGAGCACTCCGGCGGGCACGCTCTCGAACCGGCTAGACTTATCTTTGAACTGCGTCATCCGCTCCAGCTCACCGATCGGCGTCACGGTGTTGAAGAGCCACTGCAGTTCGCTATGCTCCGGCACGTGGGACTGCACGAAGAGCGTCACCCGGTCCGGGTCCACTCCGGAAGCCAGCAGACCAACGGCCATCTCCTGGGTGCGGCGGCTGAGCGATCCGGCTTCATACGGGCCGGTGATGGCGTGCAGGTCCACGATGCAGAAAAAGCACTCGTACGACTGTTGCAGCCGGACCCAGTTCTGGACCGCGCCCAGCCAGTTGCCGATATGCAGCTCACCACTGGGCTGAATTCCGGAGAAGATTCGGGGCATCGGCGCAAGCTAAGGACCGTCGAGAGGCCACGCAAGATGCCATCGGTCAACGACTTACTGGACCTCGCCGTCACCGCGGCCCGGGCCGCCGGGGACTACCTCCGCACCGCCCCTGCCCGGCGTGATCCCAGCGGCTGGACCACCAAGGGCCGGGCCGACTGGGTCACCGACGTGGACCGGACGGCGGAGGCCCTGATCCGGGATATTCTGCTGGCAGGCACGCCCGGCGCCGCCATCATCGGCGAGGAGCTGAGTCCGGCGCTGGTGACCGGCGGGCTGACCTGGATCGTGGATCCGCTGGACGGGACCACCAATTTCCTCCACGGCTTTCCCGCGTTCGCAGTCTCGATTGCGGCGGCGCATGATGGCCGGCTCCAGGCCGCGGCGGTGTTGCACGTGCCGCTGGACCGGCTCACCACTGCCACGCTTGGAGGTGGCGCCTGGGAGAACGGCAGCCGGATCGCCGTCTCCGCGATCGCCGACCCGGCCCATGCCCTCATCGGCACCGGATTTCCCTACAGCGATTTCACCCGCATTGACGAGTACCTTCAGCAACTCGGCCGGGTGGCCCACCACGCCACCGGCGTGCGCCGTCCGGGCTCGGCGGCGATTGACCTCGCGGACGTGGCGGCGGGCAGGTTCGAGGGGTTCTGGGAGCAGCGGCTGTCGGCCTGGGATATCGCCGCGGGAACGCTGCTGATCCGTGAAGCGGGCGGCCTGGTCACCGACCCGGGCGGACGGGATCTGGGTGTCGAACATGGCGCCGTGGTGGCGGGCAACCCGCCGATCCATCGCTGGCTCCTCGAGACGCTGGCATCCTGAGCCGCGGACGACGTTCTGGTCTGCTGCGGCACTTTGAGGAGGGAGGAAGCAACTAATGGAAGAATCCACACGGGGCCACGGCCTCGACGAGTATTCCCGGCGAGTGGCCGCCGGCACCCCGGCACCCGCCGGGGGCTCGGTCGCCGCGGTGGCCGCCGCGCTCGCCGCCGCGCTCGCCGCCATGGTCGGGCGGGTGGCGGTACGCCGCTCACCCGGAGACCCGGGCCTCAACCAGCTGATCGAATCGGCGGAAGGCCTGCGCCAGCGCCTGCTCACCCTGGGCCTGGAAGATGAGACCGCCTACGAGGGAGTCCTGGCCGCGCGACGCAACCACGCCGGCGGTGAGGCGGAACGCGAAGGTCGTCTCCTCGCGGCGTGGCGGGAGGCCGCCCGGGTGCCGGCCGCGGTGGTCGGGTGCGGGAGGGAGATCGCCCTGCTGGCGCGTCGCGCGGTGAATGAGGGGCCCGCGGGCACCGCCCCGGACGCCGTGATGGCGGCCCTCGTTGCCGCCGCGGTGGCGGCCGGCTCCCACCTCAACCTGCGGAGCAACGTCGAGGCGGCCGGCCGCCCCGCGAGCCTCCTGCTCCTCCGCGACGAGTCCGAGGTGGCCCTCCGGGAGACCCAGCGGATCGCCGCCGAGGTCCGCCTCATCGCGGAAGAGCGGATGTTCGGCCTTGGGCGCGCCGCCGCCCGCCCCGGCTCCGGTTGACCTACTCGCCGACGGCCTGGTTGGCCTCCCGGGCCGACGCCTTGAGGATGCGCCGCTCCCGGGCGGTGGTCACCAGCGTGGCCTCGTCGTTGATGAGTGTGGCGCTGAGGCGATCGAGCGCCGCGGGCCGCAACCGGTCCACGATGACGAGGGCGGCGAGGTAGGTCCCCAGTGGCTCGGGATGAAACCCGTCCTTTCCGAAGAACTGCAGCGTTGAGTCCCTGCGCCAGGCGGCCCGCCACGCCTCCCCCGCCGGCAGGAGGAGCGAGCCGGTACTGTCCGCGGCCAATTTGTATGACAATGCCACGTCATCGAAGAAGGCCAGCCGGGACCGGTCGGGCCACACCATCAGAAAAGCCAGCGGTACGCCGGCCTCGGCGGCAACCGCGGCATACCACCGGGCTTCTGCCACGATCTGGATCCGGCTCTCCGGCAGGGATGACGGGCCCTGCTGCAAGATGACCAGGGTCCAGCCACCCGCCCGGATGGCCGAGTCTGCCTCTCCCCGAAGGCGGTGCTCCGTCAGGCCGAAGTTGGGGTAGGTGATGCTCTCCACCTCGACGCTGCCGGCCTCCACCACGCTGGCGATGGAGTCCACCATCCCCGGCAGGTCGTTGGTGTAGGTCAGGCTGTTGCCGATGAAGAGGAGGCGGAGGGGCTCCACCACGAGAACCGGGGCCGACGGTGAGCTGCAGCCGGTGGTCAGCCCGAGGGCGACTTGGCAGATTGAAACGAGGAGGCGCATGGGCTCGCGGCGGGTGAGAGGGGTGACACCGCCCTAGGTGACGAGCGGGCGGCCGCCGGAGTTACATCAGGTTCGCACCGTCAGCCCCCCGACGGCAGCGTGAGGATTCTCGGCCCGGCGCTGGTGATGGCCACCGTATGCTCGAAATGGGCCGACAGGCTGCCATCGGCGGTCACCACGGTCCACTTGTCGGGCAGCGTCCGGGTCACATAGTGCCCGGCAGTGATCATCGGTTCGATGGCGATGGTCATCCCTTCCAGCAACCGGGCCAGGCGCTTGGGCTGGCCGTGGTTGGGCACCTGGGGTTCCTCGTGGAACTGGGTCCCGATCCCGTGCCCCACCAGCTCCCGCACCACCCCGAACCCAGCGGCCTCTGCCACGCTCTGCACCGCGTGACCGATATCCCCCACGTGATTCCCGATGCGGGCCTCGGCGATGCCCGCCTTGAGGCATTCCTGGGTCACGAGCAGCAGCCGGATGGCCTCGGGGGAGATCTCGCCCACGGCGACCGTGGTGGCGGAATCGGCGTGCAGGCCGTCGAGCTGTACCCCGACATCGATGCTGACGATGTTGCCTTCCCGCAGCACTCGCTTGGCGTTCGGGATCCCGTGGACGATCTCCTCGTTGATGGAGGTACAGAGCGTCTTGGGAAAGCCGTACAGGCCCTTGAAGGAGGGCCGGGCGCCCGGGTGGGAACGGATGAAATCCTCGGCGAGGTTGTCCAGGTCGAGGGTGCTCATGCCCGGCCGGACGCTTCGGCTGAGAAGCGCCAGCGTATCGGCGACGATCCGGCCCGCCTGGGCCATCGTGTCGATCTCACGGGGGGACTTGATGGTAATCATGAGTGGCGTCCGGCCTCCGGGGCGGCGCGGGCGCGGTTGAGCCGCGCCCTGACTCATCCGGCCGTCAGCGGCCGATGAGCCCCTTGACCCGCGTGGCGATGTCGTCGATCCCACCCACCGCCTGGATCTCCTGCACCGGCCCGCGGGTCCGGAACCAGTCCAGCACGGGGGCCGTCTGTTCGCGGTAGGCCTTGAGCCGGGTGACCAGGGCGACGGGGTCGTCATCCGCCCGGCCCTCGATGCCCCGGCGGCGCTCGATCCGGGAGAGGACCTCGGAGTCGGGAACATCGAAGAACAGCACCCAGTCCATCCGGCGGCCCAGCTCCTGCAACAGGCCGGTGACGCCTTCCGCCTGGGGGACGGTACGCACCACCCCATCGAAGATCACTCCGTTGCGAGCCTCGGACTTGGCCAGTTCCTCGCGGACGACCCCGAGAATGACCTCGTCGCTGACCAGTTGGCCCGCCTCCATCACCGCCTTGGCCCGCAATCCGATCGGTGTGCCACGCTTGACCGCGTCCCGCAGCAGGTCACCGGTGGCGAACTTGGGCAGTCCCAGCCGTTCGGCCAGGATCGCGCCCTGGGTGCCCTTGCCGGCGCCCGGCGGGCCGAGGAGGAGAATGTTCATGTCCGTCGCTGGCTGGAGGTGGAAGGCCGTGGCGGCTGTCCGCGCCAAGGAGCGAAGCGAACGAAGGATCTCTTCGCCGGGCGGAGAGATCCTTCGCTCTGCTCAGGCCTTTGGCGGCGCACACGCCGCCCGCTACATGAACCGCTGCTGCCGCCCGCGGAACTTGATCCGCCCCGCCTTCATGAAGCTGTCGTA
>CAYUYF010000060.1:0-14112 GCA_964449145.1 uncultured Gemmatimonadaceae bacterium
TCCACAGCGCCAGGGCGAGTGTAGCTGCCCGCCTTGGCGCCTTCGCGGTGACGGGGCGTTCGCGGTGACCTCTGCCCTCGGCTCACCCGCCGAAGCGGAACAGGTAGCTCCCCTTGAGGAAGAACCCATCGCTCTGCCGCTGCACGTCGCGGAAGCGGAACGCCTCGCCGTCGGCCACCGTGCTGCCGTAGCCGGCGAAGAACACCGTGCCCGGCACCGGGGTGAAGGAGAGCAGCACGTCGCCCCGGAAGATGTTGCTGGTGAACGCCTGGGTGCGCTGCCCGTTGATGAGGATCACGCCCTCGGTGCGGCTGTCGTCCCGGAGGCTGTCCTGCTGGTATGCGTTGTATTCTCCCACCAGCCGGATGAACAGCGGCCGGGCCAGCTGGTACTCCACCTTGACCCGCGGGATGCGCTGCCGGCCCACCAGGCTGCCGTCGGTGCGGCGCTGGTAGCGATTCTCGCGGTAGCGGGCCTCGACCCGAAGCTGATCGGTGGGCCGCCAGTTCACCCCGCCGCTGGTCGAGAGCAGGTTGGCGGAGGCCCATTCGAAGAAGTTCTCGTCCTGGCCCCAGAGGATGAACGCATCGGCGGAGAAGCCGGAGAACGCCGGCGTCGCCGCCGAGAGCACCCAGTCCCGGTTGGGGATCTTGGGAGTGCCGGTGAAGGGAATGGTGTCCCGCCCCACCCCGCCCGGTCCCGGGACCTCGATGGTGTAGCCCCGGTAGAGCCGCTCATCGTAGCCGAACTTTTCCAGCAGCAGGGACGCGCCCGCCCGCCAGCCGCCCCGCAGGCCGGCGTTGAGGTTGAAGTGCAGCAGCTGGTCCCGGATCCCGCCACCGCCGGTGAAGTTGTCGTAGCTCCAGCGCCCGAAGAGCGTGATATCCGGCGTGAAGCTCTCCACCAGGCTCCCCGGCTTGCCGTTGAGGGTGACCAGGTTGACCAGCGACAGGTTCACGTCTCCCACCCGGGAGATGAATCCACTCCGGGTGCGGAACTGGGGGCTGATCCCGTTGAGGCTCCACCGCGCCCCGACCAGCCGGCCGTTGTGGGTGAAGCGCGCGTGCCAGATGGGGCCGCTCCAGGTCTGACCATTCTCATGGGTGCGGCTCTGGCCGTACTGGAAGGTGAGGTTGCTCTTGCCGAAGACCAGCCGGCCGTCCACGGCGCCCACCCGGTTGTAGTGGTCGCCGTCGATGCGGTCGGTGTAGACGAAGCCGAGCTTGGAGCGCACCCCCACGTTCTGCTGCACCCGGACCACGTTGAGCACGGGGTGGGCGTCCTGGCTCAGTGAGGCCACGGTGTCGTCCACGGCGGAGATGAACCCGACGTCGGCGCCGAAGAGGCGGCCGGTGAGCTTCACGGCGGCCGCGGGCTGCACCAGCCGCCGGGTGTAGACCAGGTTGTTGGGGGTCTGGAACAGCTCCAGACCATCCAGGAAGAAGGGCCGCTTCTCCGAGAAGAACAGCGCGTCCCGCGGGTCGAACTGAATCTGGGTCACGTCCGACTCCACCTGGGAGAAGTCGGGGTTGGCGGTGCCGTTCAGCGTCAGGTCGTTGGTGAGCCCGAGCCGCACGTTCGCCCCCAGTTCCGGCCCGGCGCGATCGTAGTCCCATGAGCCGCCGCTCCCCGGGTTGCCGTCCAGCCGGCCGGTGATCTCGGGGGTGATGTCCAGGGCCAGCCCGCGCTGGAGTCCGGTGAGCCCCGTCAACCGGCCCGACTGGGCCAGGAAGGAGGCGCTGGCCCGTTCCGCCGGTACCCAGGAGTCCTCGAAGCCGGAGTGCTGGATCTGCCGCAAGACGTGGAGCTGCCAGGCCTGCCCCGATCCCGCCTGGTACCGCAGGCTCTTGAAGGGGATGCGGATCTCCACCTCATACCCGCCCGGGACCAGCCGGCCCTTGGAGCTGAACACGAAGTCGGGGCTGAGGTCCGCCCCCTCCCGCGAGCGGACCACTCCGCTGGAAAAGCCTCCGCCCCCGGTGACACCCCGCTCCACCAGTACGCCGTCGGCCTGCACCCCCAGCGGGTTGGCGGCGAACATGAACGCCTGCCGCCCATCGTTGAAGGTGCCGAGGAAGAACTGCAGGTAGTCGTCGCTGAAGATCCGGTCCCGGTCGGCCAGGGTGGCGTGGACCTCTCCGTGAGGCTCCCGGGCGCGGACACCGAAGTGGATGGCGCTGGGCGAATACCAGACCAGCACCTCGGTCGAGTCCACGGCCGGCACCCGGTCTATGGGCTGAAAGTGGGAGAACCCGGCCAGCACCGCCGCCTGCGCCCAGGCCGGCTCGTCCAGCATCCCATCTACTACCACCTCCGCCTCCAGCCGGGGAATCGCCACTTCGAGGCGGCGCTGGCTGCCGTCGTAGACGGTGATGGGGGAGGCTTCCGCCTGGGGAACAACCGCCGGACTGGCGGCCTGCAGCAGGGCGAGGAGCGGCAGCATCATGGAGTGGCTTTCTTCGGGGTGACCGGGACTGTCGCACCGCGGCCCGCGACTGCCGTAATAGAGCTGGGGGAACGAGGCTCGCGTACGGCGGCGCGACGGGTATAGTTTCCTGTCACCTATTCACGTTGTCGCAGGGAGAAACGCCATGCACCGCCGAGTCGTGTCTTTCCTCACCACCCTCGCAGCCGCCCTGGCCCTGGCCACTGGCGCCGAGGCCCAGCAGCCCACCGAGCCGTTCCTCGACGGCCGTCCGCTGTCCGCCTACCTGACGGACCTTGCCGACGCCGCCGCACCCTATACCCGCAACAACGCCGCTTACTCGATCGCGCGGATGGGGCCGGCGGCCAAGTCCGCGGTGCCGGCGTTGATCCGGGCGCTCAAGGACCCCGACGCAGCGGTGCGCTTTCCGGTGTGCATCGCGCTCCGCGAGATCGGCCCCGATGCCAGGGAGGCCGTGCCGGCGCTGACCGAGGCGCTGGAGGATCGCAGCGACGACGTCGCCGCCATGGCTCGCCGGGCGCTGATCAAGATCACCGGCGAAGATCCCTGGGAGTCGCGCAATTAGCCTCCGCCGCGCCGCCGCCCTCCTTCTCCTCCTCCTCGGCGCCTCCTCCCAGGCCCTCCCACTCGCGGCACAGGGCCGGGAGCGTCCAGACCACCGGCTCCAGCGCCAGCTGGACAACCTGGTTCGGGGGTTTCACGGCACGGTGGGAATTTACGTCCGTCACCTGCCCAGCGGCCGGAGCGCCGCACTCAACGCCGACAGCGTCTTTCCCACCGCTTCGATGATCAAGGTGCCGATCCTCCTCGGCACCTTCGATGCGATACGCCGGGGCCGGCTCGACTTCCACCAGGAGCTGATCTACACCGACAGCCTCCTGTACGAGGGCGACGACCTGGTCGGCGCGCTGGCGGACTCGGCCCGGGTTCCGCTCAGCAAGCTCACGCTGCTCATGATCACCACCAGCGACAACACCGCCTCACTGTGGCTGCAGGCGCTGGCCGGCACCGGCACCGTGATCAACGAGTGGCTCGCCGCCAACGGCTTCGACTCCACCCGGGTCAACAGCCGCACCCCGGGGCGGGAGGCCAACCGGGCCCAGTACGGCTGGGGCCAGACGACTCCGCGCGAGATGGCCGGGCTGCTGGTGAGGATCCGTGAGGGCAAGGCGGTGAGCCCGGCCGCCAGCCAGGAGATGTACCGCCACCTCACCCGGAGCTACTGGACCGGTGAGGCGCTGTCGGCGCTGCCGCCCTGGGTCCAGGCGGCCTCGAAGGTCGGCGCGGTCAACCAGTCGCGGAGCGAGGTGGTGCTGGTCAACGCCCCGTCGGGGGACTACGTCTTCTGCGTCATCACCAGGAACCAGGCAGACCAGAGCTGGGAGCCGGACAACGAGGGGTACGTCCTGATCCGGAAGCTGTCGGCTCTGCTCTGGCAGTATTTCGAGCCGAAGCATCCCTTCCAGCCGGCCGACGGCGCCACGGCGTTCAAGCCATGACCGAGGCCCCAGCCTCCGTCGAGCGCTACCGCCGGCTCGCCACCCTGCTGGATGCGCAGTTTCGCATTCCCGGCACCCCCTTCCGCTATGGCTGGGATGCGGTGATCGGCCTGGTGCCCGGCCTCGGCGACGCGGCCGGCGGCCTGCTGGGCGCCTACGGCATCCTGACCGCCTACCAGCTGGGCGCCCCGCCGGCGGTGCTGCTCCGCCTGCTGTTCAATCTCGGTATCGACCTGGTGCTGGGCGCGGTGCCGCTCCTCGGTGATCTCTTCGATGTAGTGTGGAAGGGCAACCTCCGCAACGTGGCGCTGCTGGACCGCTGGCTGGAGCGGCCGGAGGAGATCCGCCGCCGGAGCACCCTGCTCTTCGGCGTGATCCTGCTGACCCTCTTCCTGCTGCTCCTCGCCGCCTGCTACGCCGCCTTCCGGCTGGCGGGGATGCTGCTCGGGGCGCTGGGGGTGTAGCCGGGCCCAGTCGCCCCATCGCCCCATCGCCCCATCGCCCCATCGCCCCATCGCCCCATCGCCCCATCGCTTGACAGGAATTAATTGGCCAATTAATTAATTGGCATGACCAAGCCTGCTCCCCCCGCTCCCGACGCCCCCACCGCCCTGCTGGACGGCGCCGAGGCGCTCTTCGCGCGGCAGGGGTTCGCGGCCACCACCATCAAGCAGATCGGCGCCGAGGCGGGGGTGAACCCCGCGCTCATCTACTACTACTTCCCCGACAAGGCCCGGCTCTACCACGCGGTGCTGGAGCGCCGCCTCGGCGGGTTCGCCCGCCGGGGCCTGACCGACCTGCCGCCCGACCTCACCCCGCTCGCCGCCGTCCGTTTCTTCCTGCTGGCCTACGCCCGCATGCTGCGGGACGCGCCGCTGCTCCCGCGGCTCCTGGCGCGGGAGCTGGCCGACCACGAGGCGGCCCACGCGCTCCCCATCATCCGCGAAGTCGCAGCGGGGGTGTTCCGCCGCCTGTGCGACCTGATCCGCGCCGGGCAGCGCATGGGAGAGATCCGGGCCGACCTCGAGCCCCGCTACGCCGCCATCTCCACCATCGCCCAGGTGGCGTGGTTTTATGTGGCCACACCCGCCGTGTCGAGACTGCTGGGGCACGAGGGTCACGTGCCCCTGAAGGAGCAGGACCGCTTCGCCGAACATGCCGCCGACTACGCCATGGCCGCACTGGCCCCGGCTCGGACGGTCAGACCCGCATCCAGAAAACGAAGGGTACGCGCATGAACCGACTCACTGGTCTTCGAGCTGACACCTGCTCCACTGGCGAGCCGGTGCCGGCCGGAGCCTGCAGCGTTGGGCCGGTGCCGCTCAATGCCGCCAGGGTGGCGCTGCTGACGCTGGCCATGCTCAGCGCCGGCTGCAGATCCGAGCAGGTCGCGACCGTCTATCCCGGCACCATCGAGGTGAACGAGAGTGATGCCGCACCGCTGGTGGCCGGCCGCCTCATCGAGGTCCGGGTGGATGAGGGAGACAGCGTCCGGGCCGGGGACACTCTCGCCGTCCTGACGCAGGGCTCCATCCCGGCGCTCTATCAGGACCGGCTGGCCCGGCTCGCCGCCGCGCGCGCCCGGCTGGCGGACCTCGAGCGCGGATCGCGGAGCGCCGAACTTGAGCGGGCTGAGGCCGACGTCACGGCACTCGCCGCCGAAGCGGAGCGGACCGCCAGCGAGTATGAGCGCGCGCGGCGTCTCGCCGCGGATGGCGTCGTCGCCCCGCAGGAGCTGGACCGGGCCAAGGCCGCGGCCGAAACCGCGGCCGGCCGCCTGGCGGCGAGCCGCGCCACCCTGGAGCTGGCGCGCGAGGGCACGAGAGAGGACCAGGTCCGCGCCGCGCGAGCCGACGTGCAGAGCGCCGAGGCCCAGGTGCGGAGTGCCCGGTCCGATGTGAGTGAGCTGGCCGTGCTCGCGGCGGTGGACGGCGTGGTCCTCGGCCGCCACGCCGATCCCGGCGAGGTGGTGGCCGCGGGCACGCCGCTGGTGTCCATCGGTGAGGTGGGCCGTCCCTGGGTGCGGGTCTATCTCCCCGCCCGCCTGCTGGCCGAGCTGGCGACCGGGGCGGAGGCGCTGGTGGTACCGGCGGAGGGACCGTCGGCGGGCGGCACCGACAGTACCTCGGGGGTCGAGGTGCGGGGCCGGCTCGACGCGGTGAACCCCAAGGCGGAGTTCACCCCGCGCGCGGCGCTCACCGAGGAGGAGCGCGCCGATCTGCTCTTCGCGGCCCGGATACGGCTCGAGAACCCCCCGGCGGGCTTCCGCCCCGGGCTGCCGGTCACGGTTCGATTCGTGGGGGGGCACAGTGACTGACCCATCTACGCATCAACCGTCCAAACGCCTGACCGACCAACTGCCTGACGGGCCGTTCGCCATCGTCACCACCCAGCTCCACAAGACCTTCGGGAACCTCGTGGCGGTGGATCACCTCGACCTCTCCATCCGCCCCGGCGAGGTCTTCGGCCTGCTCGGCGCCAACGGCTCCGGCAAGACCACCACCATCCGGATGCTCACCGGCCTGCTGGCGCCCACGTCGGGTGGCGCGGTCGTCGCCGGCATCGATGTGGTGCAGGATCCCGAAGGGGTGCGCCGCCGACTGGGGTACATGTCGCAGCGCTTCGGGCTCTACGACGACCTCACGGTGGAGGAGAACCTGCGCTTCTACGCCGGCCTCTACGGGCTGGTCGGGAACGAGGGGCGGGCCCGGGTGGAGGAGCTGATCAGGGAGCTGGGCTTCACCGACCGGCGGCGCCAGCTGGCCGGCACGCTCTCCGGCGGCTGGAAGCAGCGGCTCTCGCTGGCCTGCGCCACCTCGCATCACCCTGACGTGCTCTTCCTGGACGAGCCGACGGCGGGGGTGGATCCCGCGGCCCGGCGGCACTTCTGGGAGATCATCCGCGAGCTGGCGCGCCGCGGCACCACGATCATCGTCACCACCCACTACATGGATGAGGCGGAGCGCTGCGGCCGGCTGGCGATGCTGTGGCGGGGGCGGCTGGTGGCCATGGGCGAGCCGCATGAACTGACCACCCAGCTCAACGCGGCCACCCTGGAGGATGCGTTCATCGCGCTGCAGCTCCAGGACGAGGAGCGCGCCGCATGACCATCCGGCAGTGGCCGCTGTGGGCCATGCTTCGCAAGGAGTTCATCCAGATGCGGCGGGACCGGCTTACCCTGGCGATGATGGTGGTGATCCCGGCGGTGCAGCTGGCGCTCTTCGGCTTTGCCATCCGCACCGAGGTGCGCCACCTCCCCACCCTGGTGCTGGACCAGGCCCGCACCAGCGAGAGCCGGTCGCTGGTGGCCACGCTGGTCAACTCCAGCTACTTCGATGTGGTGCGGCAGGTGAGCAGCCGGGAGGAGATTGCCCGGGAGATCGAACGGGGCACCGCCGCCGCCGCGCTGATCATCCCGCCCGAGTTCACCCGCGACATCAAGCGCCGCCGCGGCGCCCAGGCCCAGATCATCGTGGACGCCGCCGATCCCCTCTCCTCCCAGGCGGCGCTGCAGGGGGCGATGCTCGCCAGCCTCACCTGGAACCCCACCAGCCAGGCGCCCCGGCTGCAGGTGGCCGAGCTGCGCGTCCGCCCGTGGTACAACCCCATGCTCGCCAGCAGCACCTACATCGTGCCGGGGATCATCGGGGTGCTGCTCTCGCTCACCATGGTGATCATCACGGCCATGGCGGTGGTGCGCGAGCGGGAACGCGGCACCATGGAGCAGCTGATCGTCACCCCCATCAACCGCACCAGCCTGATGCTGGGGAAGCTGCTCCCCTTCCTGCTGGTGGGGTACGTGCAGACCACGGTGATCCTGGTGCTCGGGAAAGTGCTGTTCGACGTGCCGCTCAGGGGCAGCCTGCCGCTGCTCTATTTCATCTCGCTGCCCTTCATCGTGGCCAGCCTGGGGGTGGGGCTGCTCTTCTCCACCATGGTCAAGACCCAGGCCCAGGCGATGCAGGCGGGATTCATGTTCATCTTGCCTAACATCCTGCTCTCCGGGTTCATGTTCCCCCGCGCCGCCATGCCGGAGCCGGCCCAGTGGCTGGGCCTGCTGCTGCCGCTCACCTACTTCCTCGAAGTGCTGCGCGGCATCCTGCTCCGGGGCGCCGGGATGAGCGCACTGTGGCCGGAACTGCTGGCCCTGACCGCCTTTGCGGTGGTGCTGGTGGCCCTCAGCGTGCGCCGCTTCCACAAGACGCTGGACTGAAACCGGCTCTGGCATTGGGTCCCGATCGCCTGCACCTTTGGACCCATGTCCGACTTTCCCATCGCCGGAGGCAGGTTCGGGCCCGAGCTGGCGGTGGCCATCGATGCCGCCCAGCGGGCGATGGCGGTCTTCCCGCCGGCCGGCACCATCCCCGAGGTGGAGCGGAAGCCTGACGGCTCACCGGTCACCCGCTTTGACCTCGAGGCCAACGACCGGATCGTCGCGGCCATCGCCGCCGCGTTCCCGGATGACGCCGTGCTGAGCGAGGAGCTGGCGGACGACCCCGCCCGGCTGGCCGCATCACGGGTGTGGATCGTGGACCCGCTGGACGGCACCCGCGACTTTGCCGAGGGTTCGCCGGACTACGCCGTGCATGTGGCGCTGGTCGTGGCGGGCCGGCCGGTGGTCGGCACGGTGGCCTGTCCCGCCCTCGGACGGATGTACGCCGCCGTGGCCGGGGGCGGCGCGGCGGTGCGGGACGCGGAAGGAGCCCGCCGGATCCGGGTGGCGGAGCCCCGGCCGCTGGCACGGTACCGCACCGGAATCACCCGGACGTCGATGCATCCGGCGCTGGAGCGGTTTCTCTCGATTACGGGGCTCGCGGCGGCGGCGGTCCCACGGGGCGCGTCGGTCAAGCATATGCTGCTCGCGGAGGCGGCCGTGGACGCGTGCGTGACCCTGCACGACCGGGAGAACGAGTGGGACACCGCCGCCCCGGGGCTCATCGTCGGTGAAGCGGGGGGAACGGTCACCGATGCCGACGGCGCCCCGCTCCGCTACAACCAGGCCGACACGCGCCACCGCCGGGGCGTGCTCTTGAGCGCCGGCGATCACCACGCCGAGCTGGTCCAGCGAGCCAAGGAGTGCTTCCCATGAGCAGGCCGATCATCACGGTGGATGGCATTGACGGGAGCGGCAAGTCCACCTTTGCCAGGCGGCTGCTGCCCGGGCTGGTCGCGCTGGGGCGCCAGCCGGTGCTGGTGCGGGTGGACGACTTCCGGGTGCCGCTCGACTGGACCCAGGGCGACGAAGCCACGCTCTACTACCTGCGCTACTTCGACCTGGTGACGCTGGCCCGGGTCATCCGCGAGTTCGCCGGCGGCATCGGGGAACTGGGCATCCCCAGCTTCGACGGGATGGCTGGCACGCGGGGGCTGCCGCGGCGGATCCCGCTGGGAGAGCGTCCGGTGCTGATCATCGAGGGGGTGTTCATCCGGCGCATTCCGGTCGGCGCGGTGGCGGCGCTCCACCTCTACCTGGACGCCCCTGCGGAGGTGGCGCGCCAGCGGCTGATCCGGCGTGACACCGGCCGGGGCCGGCCGCGGGGGGAGGTCGAACACCGGCTCGACCAGCGCTACCTGCCGGGCCAGCAGCGCTACCACGAGGAGTGCGGCCCCCGCGACCGGGCCAGCGTCATCATCGACAACGCCGACCATTCCCACCCCATGCTGCGCCGCTCCGCGGCCAGCGCCGAGTCGTCGACGCTGTGGCCGGCGATTGCAGCGCTGGTATCGCACCCGGCGTTCGCGCTGCCGTGAACCACGATCCCGCGCTCTGGCGGATCTTCAACATCCACCTCCGGCTGCTGGGGGTCGGCGCCACCTTCGCAGGCCTGGTGGCATTCGTCACCTTCGGGCTCGGCATTCCGCCCCTGGCCGGAGAGGAACCGGTGCGGAGCATCCCGTCGCTCGTGAGCGGCGGGCTGGTGGCCCTCCTCGGCCTGGGATTCCTGATGCTGCGTCCGTTCCGGCCCGACCTGGGGGACACCGGACTCCCCTTCAACCCCTATCGACCTGGGGGTGAACGGCGCCGGTGGTGGACCGGCGACCGCATCCCCGGCTGAGCCGCCCGCCCGTCCCTCGTAGGCGGAAAGTCCGCCTCGACTGATTTTCAGTCACACCCCACAAGCCATTCCCCTTCAACCGTTTCCAGCGCTGCCGGGTTTTTGTGCACCCCCGCGACGGCCTTTCGGGCTTGTGTCGCGCGGGCGATTCCCTGTATGCTCGCGCTCGCTTTGGTTGGGTCTCAACGCGTCAGAGCAGGAAGCGGTCATGGCCAGCACCCTCATTCCCGATTCACCTGGATCTGCCGGTGTGGCGGCGCCTGTGGCGCGGGCGGAGCCGCACGCCGAAGCGCTGCACGGGGACGTGCGGACGGACGAATACCGCTGGTTGCGGGACCGGGCCAACCCCGAGGTCGTGGCCTACCTCGAGGCGGAGAACCGCTACACCGAGGGAATGATGCGGCACACCCTGCCGCTGCAGGAGGCGCTGCACCAGGAGATGCTGGGGCGCATCCGCCAGGATGACCAGACCGTTCCCTATCACCGGGACGGGTGGTGGTACTACGCCCGCACCGTGGAGGGGAAGTCGTACCCGATCTTCTGCCGCCGCCGGGGCAGCGTGGACGGCGCCGAGGAGATCTACCTGGACCAGAACCGGCTGGCGGAGGGTCACGAGTTCCACGCCATGGGTGGAATGGATGTGAGCCCTGACGGGCGGCGGCTCATCTACCTGGAGGACACCACCGGCTTCCGCGATTACGGCCTGGTCGTCCTGGACCTGGAGACCGGCCTGGAGCTGGAGCGGTTCACCGGGGTGTGGAACGGCACCGCCTGGGCGGACGACAGCGAGACGTTCTTCTACATGACCGCCGACGCCGCCAAGCGGGGGGATTCGGTATGGCGGCACCGGATCGGCACGCCGCGTGAGGCGGATGTCCGGGTGTTTCATGAGCCGGACGTGTTGTTCGACGTGGCGGTGGCGCGTTCGCGGAGCGGGCGGTGGATTCTCATTGAGACCGACAGCTTCAGCAGCGCGGAATCGTGGCTGATTCCCTCGGCGGAGCCCACCGCGCCGGCCAGGGTGGTGGCGCCCCGGCGGGCGGGGGTGGAGTACCGGGTGGAGCCGGGGGAGGGGTGCTTCTTCATTACGACCAATGACGGGGCGCGGAACTTCCGGGTCATGCGGGCGTCGGAGGATGATCCGGCACCGGAGCGCTGGACCGAGTGGCTGCCGGAGCGGGAATCGGTCTTCGTGGAGTCGGTGGAGGCGTTCCGGGACTTCGTGGTGGTGAGCGAGCGGTCGGCCGGGCTCCGGCGGTTCCGGGTCACGGTGCCGGCCAGCGGGGAGACCGGTTACATCGCCTTTCCGGAGCCGGCGTACGGCGTCTTTCACGGCGAGAATCACGACTTCGCCGCGGACAGCTACCGGTTCCGGTATTCCAGCTTCATCACCCCCACCTCGGTGTTTGACTATCAGGTGGCGACGCGGGCCTGCCAGCTCCGCAAGCGGAGCGAGATCCCATCGGGGTTCGATCCGGGCCAGTACGAGGTGCGGCGTTTCCTGGCGCCGGCCAGGGACGGGGCGGAGATCCCGGTGTCGGTCCTGAGCCGGCGGGGCAGCAGGTGTGACGGCCGCTCGCCGCTGCTGCTGCACGGGTACGGGGCCTACGGCGTCACCATGGAGCCGGCCTTCAGCAGCGAGGCGCTGAGCCTGGTGGACCGGGGCTTCGGCTATGCGATGGCGCACATCCGGGGAGGCCTGGAGATGGGCCGGGCCTGGTACGACGCCGGCAAGATGCTGCAGAAGGAGAACAGCTTCAACGACTTCATTGACGTGGCGGAGACCCTCATCGCCCGCGGCTATACCAGCGCCGACCGGCTGGTGGCGGGCGGGGCGAGTGCGGGGGGCCTGCTGATGGGGGTGCTGGCCAACCGGCGGCCGGAGCTGTTCCGGGCCATCGTGGCGGATGTGCCGTTCGTGGACGTGCTCAACACCATGCTGGACGCCAGCCTGCCGCTGACGGCGCAGGAGTGGGAGCAGTGGGGAGACCCGCGCAACCCGGAGCACTACGCCTGCCTCAGACGCTATTCACCGTACGACAACGTGGCGGCGCAAGAGTACCCGTGGATGCTGGTCACCACCTCGCTCAACGATTCCCAGGTCATGTACTGGGAGCCGGCCAAGTGGGTGGCTCGGCTCCGGGCCCGGAAGACCGACCACAATCCGCTGCTGCTCAAGACCAACCTGGCCGGCGGGCACGGCGGGGCGTCGGGGCGGTACGCCAGGCTTCGGGACATCGCGTTTCATTTCGCGTTCATGCTGGAGGCGGTGGGGGGCGGGGCGGAGCAGGGGTAGCCGGCCGACATGACCCTGCTCGATGCCTGGATGCCCCACTACGACGTCTCGGCGCGATATGCGGTCCGGATCGGTGCGGCGCCGGAGCGGGTCTACGCCGCGTTGCTTGGCACCGACTTCAGTCGTCCCTGGCTGGTGCGCGGACTGATGGGGGTCCGCCTCTTCCCCTCTCTGCTTTTCTCACCCCGAACCGCGTGGCGGCGGCTGCGGCGTCCGCGCCGAGCGGGCCGGCTGTCGCTGTCGGACCTCGAGCACTCCGGCTTTGTGCTCCTGCAGGCCGCACCGGTCTCCGAGCTCGTGATGGGAATCACCGGCCGGTTCTGGAAGCTCGCGCCGGAGGTGGTCCCGACCCCGCCGGAGCGGTTCCGGGACCTCCTGCCCGCCGGCCTGGCCCAGGGCGCGTGGAACTTCGAAGTGCGTGTGGCGGACGGGGGCAGTGAGCTGACGACCGAGACACGCATCCGGTGCGCCGACCCGGCCACGCTGCGGACCTTTCGGCGCTACTGGCGGCTGGTGGGGCCGGGCAGCGGGCTCATCCGTCATGCCATCCTTGGGCAGGTGCGGCACGAGGCGGAGGCTGGGGTCGGCTGACCGGGTCGCTCCCTCGCGAGGGGGCCGACTAGCCTGGGCGGCGTCTCGCATTATTTCGGTACCGGATCCTCCGCCGCCCATGGCGACATTCCAGCATGTCGCCGCCCTCTCCGCAGTCTAATCCGAAACTACTGACCGTTCTGCGGCTCCAACTCCGCCTGGGCCACTATAGCCTGCGAACGGAGCGCGCCTATACCGGCTGGGTGCGGCGGTTCATCCGCTTTCATGGCTGCCGGCACCCGCGAGACCTGGACGAACGGGATGTCGCCGAGTTCCTGCGGGCGCTGGTGGACCAGCGGCAGGTATCGGCTTCGACCCAGGCGCAGGCGCTGGCGGCACTGCTTTTTCTGTATCGGGACGTCCTGGGGCGGCCGCTGCAGATTGCGGGACTGGTCCCCAGGCCTCGGGGTGTCACTCGGATCCCGGTGGTGCTGGACCGGGGGGAGGTGCAGAGGCTCCTAACCCAGCTCCCGGGCGTCTATCACCTGGTCGGGTTGTTGTTGTATGGCAGCGGGTTGCGGCTGCTGGAGTGCCTGACGCTCCGGGTCAAGGACCTGGATCTGGTGCGGGGCGAGATCCGGGTGCGGCGGGGCAAGGGGCAGAAGGACCGGGTCACGATGCTGCCCGAGGCGGCGCGGGGGTTGCTCGGGGAGCAACTGGAGCGGGTCGAGGCTCGGCACCGGCTGGACCTGGCGGCGGGGGCGGGGGCCGTCATGCTTCCCGAGGCCCTGGCCCGGAAGCTCCCGGGCGCCGCACGTAACTGGGCGTGGCAGTGGGTCTTCCCGGCCACCAGGCAGTACGCCGATCGCGCCACGGGGGAGCTGCGGCGCCACCACCTGCATCCCTCCGCGATGCAGCGGGCGATGGGCCGCGCGGTGGCTGGGGCGGGCATCTCCAAGCGGGCCGGCTGTCACACCTTGCGGCATTCGTTTGCCACACACCTATTAGAGTCAGGCTACGACATCCGGACCGTGCAGGAGCTGCTGGGCCATCGGGATGTGAGCACCACGATGATCTACACGCATGTCCTGCTCAAAGGCGGCCGCGGCGTCCGGAGCCCGGCAGACCAGCTGCCGGGAGGGGGCTGATCCACGCGAGCGTCCCGGTTTATTCCGCTTTCGCTGACAGTGACCGCGGGGACCGGCGGTCTGCCGGCAGTCGAATTTCAAGTTAGACGGCAGACCCTTTTGCTTCAGTGCCACCTCATGAATGCGCTTCTGGTGC